>CABXCS010000008.1 GCA_902510755.1 uncultured Woeseiaceae bacterium
CCAAGAGATACTTGAAAAGATTGCAAATGAACATTCTGAGGTCATTACTGATGGGCGAGCGCCAGCTCCTAGGGCACTATTTATGGGATTTGGTGATTCATCATTAGACTTTGAGTTACGATGCAGAATAAATAGGATCGATCGGCGTTTTACCGTTCAAAGTGACATAAATTTTGCCTTGGATGCGGCGTTTAGAGAAGCAAATATCAGTATCCCTTTCCCTCAGCGTGATTTACATATTATTTCACATAATAAAGAGGCTACGTCAGAAAAACAGACAGTGAAAAAAGCATCTGTTAAGCAAAAGAATCTCAATTTACCTTCTGACAATATCACCAGAAGCCACCAAGAGGAAATTGAACTAAATATTCCTAGTGATGAATTATGGCAAGCACTCGTGGATATTGAAAAACTTAAAAATTGGCTTATAGAGGATGGTGAAATCACGCCTAGAATTGGTGGGAATTATAATTTAGCTCTAAAAAATGGTGACAATATTAATGGCCGGATAGATGTTTTAATCACTAAAAGAAAAATGCGTTTCGTTGAGTCGCCAAGAATTGATGAGGAACCACTTTCATCAGGCCCTATAACTACAGAATTTGTTATTAGTCAAACCAAAGATACCACAAAACTAACCATCACTGTTCTTGGTATCCCAGCAATCGAAGAATGGGAAGAAGATTTCAACCGGTCTCAAAGTAACTGGCAGCTTGCCCTGAGAGAGTTAAGCGTTTTATATACTAATAATTAACTACTTTTGATTATTTTCAGGCCATTCATATAAGGAATAAGTACATCAGGCACGATAACATTTCCACTTTCATCCTGATAATTCTCTATTATTGCAACTAATGCTCTGCCAGCCGCTAATCCAGAACCATTAATAGTATGAAGAAATTCATTCTTTCCGGTCTTACTATTTTTCCATTTAGCCTGCATTCTTCTTGCCTGGAAATCACCAAATAAACTACAAGATGATATCTCTCGATAAGCATCCTGTCCTGGAAGCCATACCTCAAGATCATAAGTAATCTTTGCTCCAAAACCAATGTCACCTGCACAGAGTGAAACGACTTGATAAGGTAATTTCAATTCTCTTAATATCTTTTCAGCGTGAGAGGTTAAAGACATTAGTGCATCTTTAGATTCTTCTGGTTTAACAATCTGTACTAATTCAACTTTTTCAAATTGATGCTGACGAATTAGACCCTTTGTATCTTTTCCATAACTGCCAGCCTCTGATCTAAAACAAGGAGTATGCGCTACATATTTTAAGGGCAAAGCTCGTTCATCAATGACTTTTCCGGCAACAAGATTAGTTAATGGGACCTCTGCAGTAGGAATTAAATACAGCGGCTTATCACCCTCAATTTTAAAAAGATCACTTTCAAATTTAGGTAATTGCGAGGTGCCAATAAGTGCATTTGCTTGAACCAACAGAGGAGCATAGACTTCCTCATATTCATGTTCCTGAATGTGTGTATTTAACATAAATTGAATTAAGGCTCGTTGCAATGATGCAAGAGACCCCTTCATTACAGCAAAACGTGATCCTGAGATTCTTCCAGCACTTTCGAAATCAAGCGAATCTAATCGATTTCCTATCTCAATATGGTCAAGTGGTTTAAAATCAAATTTTTTAGGGGTGCCATAAGTACTAACTATCAGATTATCCTGCTCATCGACACCGTCAGGCACCTCTTCAGATAATAGATTAGGGAGGTCTAGCTCAATAGAATTAATTTTTGCTAAAGTTTCATTTAACTGTTTTTCGTTTACTTTGATATCTTTATTAACTTCTTCAACAATTTGCATAAGTGACAAAATATCTTCATTTTTTGATTTTGCGATACCAATATTTTTAGAGCTTATATTTCTTTGGTTCTTAAGTTCTTCATTTTTTATTTGAAGAGATTTTCTTTTACTTTCTAGTTTATTGTAACCATCTGCATCAAATTCAAAGCCGCGCCTCTCAAGCATTCTTGCAACTTCACTAGCTGATTGTCTTAATATTTTTGGATCTATCATATTGCTATTTCTCAGTGAAATATTACTAATTCCCCAGAGCGATCTCCTTAATTCTTGTTAGTTTGTCTTTTATTTTAATTTCCAGACCTCGGTCTACAGGATAATAATACTTCCTTGGCTCCATGTCGTCAGGAAAATATTTTTCCCCATAGGCAATACCATCTTTTTCATCATGAGCATAACGATAATTATCCCCATACCCTATTTCTTTCATTAATTTTGTGGGTGCATTCTTTAATTTGTTAGGTACAGATAAAGAACCTAACGATTGAACATCACTCATTGCTGACTTCGCTGCTTTATACACTGCATTACTTTTTGGTGCACATGCTAAATAAATTGTGGCTTGAGCAACTGCAAGTTCACCTTCAGGACTACCCAATTTTTCCATACATTCCCAGGCATCTAGTGAAATTCGTAATGCTCTTGGGTCCGCATTCCCAATATCCTCTGAAGCCACTCTAATCAATCTTCTGGCCAGATATAATACATCACATCCACCATCAATCATTCTTATTAACCAGTACAGTGCCGCATCCGGATCTGAGCCACGGATGGATTTATGTAAAGCAGAGATTTGGTCATAAAAATACTCTCCTTTATTATCAAAGCGCCTAACATTCGTTCCTATAATTTTCTTTAAATGCTCAAATCTAATCTCTTTTGGTATTTTTTTTAATGACATTAAATATGCGAAAACAAGCTCAATTATATTTAAGGCATGGCGCGCATCTCCACCGGACATTATAGTAATTGCATTAAGGGATTTATCGTCAATTGTAAATTTATTTTTATTTTCTGAAAATTGATTTTTTAATGCATTATTAATTATTTTCTTTATAGTGCAATCATCCAATGAATTTAATACATATACACGAAGCCTGGATAGTAGAGCATTATTTAATTGAAAAGAGGGGTTTTCAGTTGTGGCACCAATTAATGCTATTGTTCCATCTTCAAGATAAGGTAAAAAAGCATCTTGTTGAGATTTATTGAATCTATGTATCTCATCTAAAAAAATAAGTGTTGGCATTCCAGATGTAGCTCTTATCTCTTGTGCTTTTTTTACTGCATTGCGTATATCACCTACTCCTGCCATAACTGCAGATAATGAAATAAGATGAATTTTTAGCGAAGATGAGATTAATTTAGCCAAAGTTGTTTTGCCAGTTCCTGGCGGGCCCCATAAAACCATTGAATGTATTTTATTTTCATCAATAGCAGTTCGAATTGGCATACCAATATTAGTCAAATGATCCTGACCATAGAATTCTTCTATAGTGGTTGGGCGGAGTCTCTCGGCTAAGGGGGTTTCACTTGTATCGCAAGTGTTATGATTACACTCGTCAGTGAACATATCGTCCATATTCAATATTTACTACTTAAATTTGTAATTAAATCTTCAATTTTGATTACCCAATTATTAGTAAGTTTAAATGAAATTAAAATTCCCAAAATAACACCTAATTCATTAGCTAGGATATCAAATAATTCATAAGTACGGTAAGGTGAAAAATATTGTATACATTCAATAATGATGCCGTAAAGAGAAATATACATCAGTACCTTTATAAAAGATGGAAGCTGACCACATACCCAGATTGTCAGTAATGTAAAAACAAAAATATGAATACCTTTATCAGTGAGACGCTCTGGTAATCGAATATCAGAACCAAAAAACCATTCTGGTGGAAAAACTAATAATGATGTTAAGGTTATAAAAATAAAAAGATTTAATATATTCCATAATATTTTGTATTCTAATTGATACATGACCTCAATCAATAATCAAAGGCTGACCTATGACATCAACATCCACAGGTATATCAATTGTGAATAAAGTTGATGAAATTGTCTCATCCGTCTTAAGTTCATCGAAAATAATACTTATAGTTTGGCCAATAGTATCAATTAATGACATCTGAGATAGAAGACCATCATTGAAACCAATTTTAAACTCATTATTCATTTGATTACTGTTTATAGATCTGAGTGTTACCCAAAAAATATCTTGCTCTAAAGATGCCTTTTCGATTTTATAATACTCCAATAATCTATTATCATTTAGAAACAGAATTACCTGCGATTGATCATATATCTGTTCTTGAGGTTTTATAATAATTTGCTCTAAATCAACATCATAAGAATAGAAATTTAATCCATCTGCTACAAAAATTTGTTCGTATGGTTTCATATAATGCCATCGAAATTTATTCGGCTTCTCTACATAAAAGCTTCCTTCCATTGATTCAGAAAAAATATTATTTTCATCAAAAATATGCTGAACAAATTTAGCTTCTAATGTTTTAAATTCCTCAAAATAAGAAGTAAATAACAACTTAGCTTTATGCAAATTAGCTTCATTAGCATCAACATATGAGAAGCTCATAACCGCAAATAAAAATAAAATTAATTTTTTAAACATATGATGAGCTTTTACTTTTTAATTTAAGTTCTTATTTTATTCTTCGGTTGATGTGTTGATTAGAATCTCGCGAGTTCCGTTTGACTCTAATGGTCCTACTAATCCTGCAGCTTCCATTGCTTCAACCATCCTAGCAGCTCTGTTGTAGCCTATTTTAAGTCTTCTCTGCACACCGGATATAGATGCTTTTTTTGTTTCAATAACCACTTGAACAGCCTGATCATAAAGGACATCTTTTTCTGCATCAGAATCGTCAGTCGAAACACTAATTGATGATTCATTAGTTTCCAATATCTCGTCAACATACTGTGGTTTTCCTGCATTTTTTAATTTGTCAACTACGGCATGCACTTCATTATCTGCAACAAAGGCTCCGTGCACTCTCGTAGGTAATGAAGTTCCAGGTGGCAAATAAAGCATATCACCGTGACCAAGTAACGTTTCAGCACCCATTTGATCCAAAATCGTTCTTGAATCAACTTTTGCAGACACTTGAAATGCAATCCGACTTGGAACATTCGCTTTTATTAAACCAGTAATTACATCCACAGAAGGTCTTTGCGTAGCTAAGAGCATATGAATACCTGAGGCACGCGCTTTTTGTGCTAAGCGAGCTATAAGTTCTTCTGTTTTCTTACCTACAATCATCATCATATCGGCGAGCTCGTCGATAATTATGACTATAAAAGGTAATGTTAATAATGTTGGATGATTTGGGGCCTTATCTTCATCCTCAAATTCTGGTGGTTTATATAACGGATCAGGAATAGGGTTACCTGCATCAATAGCATCCTTGACTTTTCGGTTATAACCACCAATATTTCTAACGCCTAAGGCCGCCATCAATCGATATCTTCGATCCATTTCAGCTACACACCATCGAAGAGCATTTGCAGCTTCTTTCATATCTGTAACTACTGGTGTCAATAAATGCGGTATACCCTCATAAACAGATAATTCTAACATTTTCGGGTCCACCATGATTAGTCTAACGTGCTCAGCAGTTGCTTTATAGAGAAGACTGAGAATCATGGCATTAATAGCTACAGATTTTCCTGATCCAGTAGTTCCTGCAATCAGTAAATGTGGCATTTTAGCTAAATCGGCAACTACTGAATTACCTCCGATATCCTTACCTAATGCGAGAGTCAAAGGCGAAGACATATCATCATATACTTTTGATTTTAGGATCTCCCCTAACGTTACTAGTTCTCTATTTTCATTAGGTATCTCAAGACCTATAAATGACTTTCCTGGAATCACTTCAACTATCCTGACACTCACCACCGAAAGAGACCTAGCTAAATCTTTCGAAAGAATGGATATTTTATTAACTTTGACCCCAGGCGCTGGATCTAATTCAAATCGGGTAATGATTGGTCCAGGTGAGACTGAAACAACCTCTACTTCAATTCCAAAATCTTTTAATTTTAGCTCTACCAGCCTTGACATAGCCTCTAGCGATTCTTCCGAAAATCCTTTCTTTTGTGGTGGTGGATCATCAAGTAATGATAATGATGGCAGTTCACCTTCAGTTGCAGGCTCGAATAATGTTGTTTGGCGTTCTTTCTCCGCCCTTCCACTTGTTTCAAGTTGAGGAATGACTGGCTCTATTTTTGGTGGTGCTTTTTTTGCAATGCGTCTTTTTTCAGCCTTAATAACAGTCTGGCGCTCTGCTTGAACACGCTTATCCACATAATGGTCTCTAAGCTCAATACATTTGAGTAAAAGTTGATGCCAAATCATAAGTGTGAATTTGCCCACCTCATCCATTACTTTAAACCATGAAATACTCATAAATAAGGAGATGGAAGCTAACCATACAAAAAATAATAAAGTACTGGCTCCCAATAATTTCATTACAGAGGCCAAGCTATTACCAACCAATTGTCCTATTATTCCACCTGCAGTCTCATTAAAACCCTCTGGAGAAAAATGCAAGGTTGCCAATGCTGAACTTGAAATAAGTAATAAAATGAACCCACAAATCTTTAAAAATAAATCTGCATTTGCAGTTTGCTCGGTGTTACGAGTATTCAAATATAACAGCCATCCATAGTAAAAAATCATAGCCACAAACAAATAAGCTGAAACACCGAATAAGTTAAATAATAGGTCCGCTACAAAAGCGCCAACTCGGCCAATAGCATTATGAATTTCTTGATTATTGTTTATTTGCACTATACCTGGATCATCAACATGGTAAGTAATCAAGGCCAGGCATAGAATAAATGCGAGTGCACCTAGCACCCATAGAGCAGACTCTCGTATGCTGCGCTTAACCTTCTCTGAGAAATCTATATTTTTCGATTTTGACATCTTTCCGTATATTTAATTTGGAAATAAAAGGTTTGATCTAGTAAATAGCTTATCATTTTTAAGTAATTTATAACTATAATTTATAACCCTTAAAATTCATATTTAAACATAGGTAAAATTTGTAAACTATGTTTATAATTTACTAATTATTTACCAGTCTTATCAAATGTCACTCAGAAGGTAAAATCATGAAAGAGCATCAGCATTTTCGACTTCTAATATTGGGCTCTGGTCCAGCAGGATATTCTGCTGCGGTTTATGCAGCTCGCGCTAATCTTGAGCCAGCAATAATTACAGGTATTGAGCAAGGTGGCCAGCTAATGACCACAACTGATGTTGATAACTGGCCTGGAGATGTCGAAGGACTTCAAGGTCCAGAATTGATGGGCAGAATGCTTAAACATGCTGAGAGGTTTAATACTAAAGTCATTAACGATCATATAAATAAAGCAGAACTGTCATCACGCCCTTTTATTTTAGAAGGCGATAGAATGACGTATACATGTGACGCATTAATCATCGCTACAGGAGCAACAGCAATGTATCTTGGCCTCCCTTCTGAAGATAACTTTAAAGGAAAAGGTGTTTCTGCATGCGCTACTTGTGATGGTTTCTTCTATAGAGATAAAATTGTTGCAGTAATTGGTGGAGGGAATACAGCTGCAGAAGAAGCCTTATATCTGAGTAATATTGCTAGTGAAGTTCATCTGGTCCATCGAAGAGATACGCTAAGAGCAGAAAAGATATTACAAGATCAGATATTTAAAAAACAATCAGAAGGAAAAATAAAAATTCATTGGGATCATATCGTAGAAGAAGTTATTGGCGATGACCAAGGAGTTAATGGGCTAAAAATTATCTCAACACATGAAAAAGAAAGTAATATAATTGCATTGTCTGGAATATTTATAGCAATCGGGCACAAACCTAATACCGACCTGTTTACCGACCAACTTGCTATGAAAAACAGCTATATAACGATCAAATCTGGCCTCTCTGGTGATGCTACAGCAACAAATATTCCAGGAGTTTTTGCGGTTGGAGATGTATCTGATCAGATATATCGACAAGCAATCACTTCTGCTGGAGCTGGTTGTATGGGTGCTTTAGATGCTGAAAAATATCTCGATGCACTTCATGGTTGAAATATAATTTAGTGACTATCGAAGTATTCGACAAATTTTCTAATTTTAAAAATTCTGACTGGAATAAAATTTCAAAGAATCATAATCCCTGCCTGTCATATGATTTTATAAATTTAGCTGAATTAACTGGTTGCGCTTCAGAACAAACTGGCTGGAAACCACGGCATCTAGCATTATTCGACTATAAAGGGAATCTCAGAGCTGGCATGCTGCTATATGAAAAGTACCACTCATGGGGAGAATACATATTTGATTTTGCTTGGGCACAAGCATATCAAAATCATAATTTACCTTATTATCCAAAATTAATTTCATGCATTCCATTTACACCAATCTCTAGCAATAAAATCTTTACAGCATGCCCAAATGACTTAACTGCCTCTATAGAACTAATCCAATATGCTGTGAAGTTAACAAATACTGCTTATTCTTCACTTCATATTCACTTTATTGGATTAAAAGAATCATTGTTATTAGAGTCTCAAGGCCTCATGACTAAAATGGACTGTCAATTCCATTGGCAAAATAATAATTATTTAACTTTTGAGGATTTTTTGAGCACGCTTAAATCCAAAAAAAGAAAAAAGATAAAACGAGAACGAAAAAAATTATGTGAGAACAATATAACTTTCAAATGGCTAAAAGGGTCAGATGTTAACAAAAGTCAATGGAACGAAATATATGATCTCATCTCTATGACATTCTATAAAAAAGGATCATCTCCTTACTTTAATTATGAATTTTTCGTAGAATTAAGCCTCAGTATCCCCGACAAACTTTTAATCATAACTGCGGAACATAATGCTAAATTAATAGGCGCTTCACTCTTTTTTGTGGGTAATGAGAGTCTATATGGCAGGTACTGGGGCACTGATAATAATTACGATTCATTACATTTTGAAACTTGTTATTACCAAGGAATTGAATTTTGTATAAAAAATAAAATCAAGCATTTCGAGCCTGGCACAGGAGGTGAGCATAAGATCAGTAGGGGTTTTACTGCATCCAAAACAAGATCAGCACATTATTTAAAACATCCGGATTTCTCGACGGCAGTTAAACGTCACCTTCATATAGAGAGTCAAAATATAGAGCGATATATTCAAGATGTCCAAAAACACAGTCCTTATAAGACGAATAATAACCGCATAAATAGATTGGTTTAAATAATGGGTTCTGAGAAATCCTATTTTGATTTAGCAATTCCTGACAATGAGCATGGTATTGTTGGGCTAGGAGGCAATCTAGAAGAAAAAAATTTAATAACCGCCTATAAAGATGGGATTTTTCCTTGGTATAATCATGATGAAGATATTATTTGGTGGTCTCCTAATCCTCGTTGTGTTCTACATCCAAAAGATATATATATTTCAAGAAGAGCATATCGAGTTATAAAAAATTCTGATATCTATATTTCATTTAATAGAGCTTTTGATGATGTCATAAAGAATTGTGCTAAACCAAGAAAGAATCAAGAAGGCTCCTGGATTCATAATGAAATGTACCTAGCTTATATCGAACTTCACAAATCTGACTGGTGCCACTCTGTAGAAGTTTGGTTAAACAATGATTTAATTGGTGGCTTGTATGGTGTTGGAATTGATGAAGTTTTCTTTGCTGAATCAATGTTTAGTACAATTAGTAATGGTTCAAAATTTGCACTCTTCTCACTATGTCAAATTCTTAAACTAAATAATTTTCCGCTAATAGACTGCCAAGTACCCTCAAAACATCTTATTGATCATGGAGCTATCAATATTTCTCGTGAAAATTTTATAAAAATATTGGGTAACTCATGCATTAAAAATAATAAATTTAAAATATTTCCGTCAAATAAAATAAAATTATGTGAATTTATTCAAAGTAAACACTTATAGAACATGATTGCAATAACACCACTAATTCTGCACAATTCACTCTTCTTAAACAAAACGTGAGATAACATTGGCTAAAGAAGAAGCGATTGAGATGGAAGGAGTAGTTACAGAAACTCTTCCAAACACTACATTTAGAGTTGAACTTGAAAACGGACATACAGTTACAGCTCATATATCTGGAAAAATGCGTAAACATTATATTCGCATTCTCACAGGTGATAATGTGACAGTAGAGCTCACACCTTATGATCTTAGTAAAGGAAGAATCACCTATAGAGGAAAATAGAATTTAGCTAATTATTTATCTTAGCTTTTTTTTGTATAATTTTTTTCTTGCTAGGCTTTCTCTTCGCTCTTGATTTTGTTGTCAGTTTCAAACCAGAAGCATTTGTATCAATGAAGATCGATCCGCCAGTCATCAATTTACCAAACAGCAATTCATCGGCGAGCGGCTTATGAATAAACTTTTGAATAACTCTAGCTAATGGTCTTGCACCCATCTTGGCATCATAACCATTTTCCGCTATCCAAGTTCTAGCCTCAGATGTAACCTCTAGAGTGACATTTTTACGCTCTAATTTTAATTCAAGCTCAACAATAAGCTTATCAACTACCCGGCTTATAGCATACTGATCTAGAGCTGAGAATTGTATTATTGAATCTAATCGATTTCTAAACTCAGGGGTAAAAAGTTTATTAATAGCTGTTGAGCTATCCGAGGTATGATCCTGTCTAGTGAATCCGATTGAGGCGCGGCTCATTTCTTGTGCACCTGCATTAGTTGTCATTACAATAAGAATATTTCTGAAATCAGTTTTACGACCATTACTATCTGTCAACACCCCATGATCCATTATCTGAAGCAACAAATTATATACATCTGGATGTGCTTTTTCGATCTCATCCAATAAAAGAATGGAATATGGGTTCTTTGAAATAGCATCAGTCAATAATCCACCTTGATCATAACCCACGTATCCGGGTGGAGCACCCAACAAACGAGAAACTGTATGTCTCTCCATATATTCAGACATATCAAAGCGGATTAATTCTAAACCCATAATATCAGCAAGCTGGCGTGTAATTTCAGTTTTTCCTACCCCTGTTGGCCCAGAAAAAAGAAATGAACCTATGGGTTTTGTATCATCTGATAGTCCTGATCTTGACAATTTGATAGCCGAACTTAGCATATGAATTGCTGGATCTTGACCAAATATTACAAGCTTGAGATTACGTTCAAGAGTTTTCATAACATCTTTATCAGATACAGAAACATTTTTTGGAGGTATTTGGGCCATTTTTGCTACGATATTTTCAATATCAATCGCACGAATTCGTTGATGTTTATCGCAATTTGCACTTAATTTCATATTAGCCCCAGCCTCATCAATCACATCAATAGCTTTATCAGGCAAATTTCTTTCATTAATGTATTTACTGGACAATGTGACCGCAGCATCTATGGATTCTGGCTCATATTTAACATTATGATAATCCTCAAATCGAGGTAATAAACCATTCAATATTTCAATAGCTTCTTCATTAGTTGGCTCTTTAATATCAATTTTCTGAAATCGTCTAGAAAGTGCTCGATCTTTTTCAAAAATACCTCTGTATTCTGAATAAGTTGTTGATCCTATACAGCAAATATCACCATTAGCTAGAGCTGGCTTAAGTATGTTCGATGCATCCATAACGCTTCCTGATACAGCACCTGCACCGATAATAGTATGAATCTCATCTATAAAAAGAATAGCATCTGGCCTTTCTTCAACTTCATTCACAACCGACTTAAGGCGTTTTTCAAAATCACCTCTATATTTTGAGCCTGCTATTAATAAGCCCATGTCTAATGAATAAATTACGGCATCACTCATAACCTCAGGGACATTATTACACACTATCAGATTGGCCAGCCCATATGCAATAGCCGTCTTACCAACTCCGGCTTCACCAACAAGAAGAGGATTATTTTTCCTACGCCTACACAATATTTGAATAGTTCTCTCTATTTCTTTTTTACGCCCAACCAATGGGTCAATCTTCCCCTCTTTGGCTAATAAGTTTAGATTGTTAGCATATTTAGATAGTGCGCTTGTATCGGTGTTATCTTTTCTCTCCTCAAGACTCATTTCTGATCCTTGATCTATGGTGTCTCGGTCCACGCCATGAGATATATAATTAACAATGTCTAATCTTGATATATTCTGTTTAGCCAATAAGAATATAGCCTGAGATTTCTTTTCACCAAAAATTGCAACTAATACATTGTTTCCTGCAACCTCACTTTTGCCGGCTGATTGCACATGAAAGACTGCCCTCTGAAGGACTCTCTGAAAGCCAAGAGTTGGTTGAACCTCATGATTTCTATTTTGATCAACTATTGGTGTAGAGGTATTTATATATTCTTCTAAGTCATCTTTTAATAATTCTATATCGCCATCACAAGAACTCAATATATCAGTCACATCAGGTATATCAAGGATTGAGAGCAACAAATGCTCTACCGTAATAAATTCATGACGATTCTCTTTTGCTGTTTGAAAAGCTTCATTCAAACATAACTCCAATTCATTGTTCAGCAATTTATTCAACCTTATAATTTAATTAATCTTCTTCCATCACGCACAAAAGTGGATGTTGATTCTCTTGTGCTAATTTCGTTACCTGCGCCACACGAGTTTCTGCTATCTCGAAAGAATAAACACCACAGACACCCTTACCTTTGGTATGTACATCCAGCATCACTCTTGTAGCAGTATTATTGTCCATATAAAAGACATGTGTAAGCACTTCCACTACAAATTCCATTGGCGTATAGTCATCATTAATAAGTAGCACCCTGTAGAGTGAAGGCTGCTTGAGTTCCTCAGATGATTTCTCTAAAACCACTTCACTGGTTTCTAATTCGTTGTTATTATTTTCAGTCATGAGTCTTTATCTTTGATAACAATAGCCTAAAGTGAGAAGTAATACATTTCAATCCTTTTGATTCGAAAAGGATGTCTTAAAATATTCTAGAAAATCCATACTTTTTAATATTTTCTCACTCAATAATATAATTCTTTGTATTAAATATCATTTGATCTCATAATTAGTAAATAATTTACAATTTTAGGTTATAGTAAAATTTATTATGAAGTTAAATAAATTTAATTACACAAATCAAAATAAAACTATATTAATACAAAATATCCAAAACAAAGGCCCTTATTTTGTATCAATTTTTATCTTAATACTAATTTCTTGGCAGTTATCAAAACTATTTTGGTTGATATTTCCAATTAATAGCACATCAGAGAAAATCGACCTTCCATCATCAATGCTGACATCAAGCATATCACTAAAATCAGATGCTAATTTCTCACCGCACTCTGTGAAAGGCATATTAAAGCAAAATTTATTTGGCAGTCCTGATAGCGTTGAAAATATGGATCAAACCTTCAACCAACGTACAAAAAACGATATCGAAAATATAAATGAAACTCAACTGTCTTTTTCGTTAAAAGGAACAGTAGCAGGTAACTACGACCTAAACTCGTATGCAATTATCGCTGATAACTCTAATGAAGAAAAAGTTTATGCCATTAATGATTCACTAACACCAGGGGTTACTGTTAGTTCAGTGCACGAAGATCGAATCATTATCAATAATAACAATAATTTGGAAGCATTGAAATTACCAAAAGAATTGGTAGAAAGCATGCCTCTGATAATTCGAGATAGTAGAAGCAATAACAGAATTACGAGATCTAAAAATTCTCCTCAGAATGATACTAGTGATCTAGATTTCAGTGAATTTGGGCCAAAACTTGCTGACACCATTAGACCAACACCATATCTCTCTGATGGTCGACAACTAGGATTTCGAGTCTATCCTGGTAATAATAGAAAGCAATTCATGTCTCTTGGCTTAATCCCAGGTGATCTAATAACGAATATAAATGGAGAATCATTACAAGACACTCAAAAGGCGATTGCAATATTCCAAAATTTAGAAAAAGATACTCAGGTCGCACTAACTATAATAAGGAATAACTCACCACAAGAGATTGTTATAAAGAGCAATCAGTTCATATCAAATAATTAATATAAAATCAGACTATGTTACCTAAAAAAATTACATTCCTCCTAATAATGGTTTTAACAATAACCAATAATTCATTTTCTCAAGAGCAATTAATTACACCAAATTACCTGGGTGTAGAATTACGATCTGTCATTGAAGCAGTAAGCTCAATAACTGGGAAGAACTTCATTATAGATCCTCGCGTGAGAGCTGAAGTCACCCTTCTCTCATCGACACCAATGTCGACTGATGCATTTTATGAGGCTTTTTTATCACTCTTGCAAGTACATGGTTTTGTGGCTGTTCAAGCTGGAGAAATCATAAAAATTGTTCCTGACTCAAGCTCTAGACAGTATCCTGGTTACCCGAATCTAGAAGGGGCCGCTAATGATGATATCGTTACTCAAGTTATAAAAATTCAAAATATTAGCGCTGCTCAACTTGTTCCTATTCTCAGACCATTAATTCCTCAATATGGTCATCTGGCTGCACACAGTGGCTCCAATATGCTTATCATTTCTGATAGAGCAAATAATGTGGATCGTATCCTAAATATTATTCAAAGAATTGATCAGTCAGATGATAGTGATATCGAAATAGTAAATTTAAATTACGCATCTGCTGCAGAAATTGTTCGTGTATTAACAGTTTTAGCTAAAGCGCCAAGACCTGATGGCTCAGCCTCTCAAATATCTCTCGTAGCAGATACTCGGACAAATAGTGTTTTGATTGGCGGTGAACAAAATGGTCGCTTAAAAATACGTGCGCTCATTGCTCATCTCGATACATCCCTAGAAGATGGTGATAGTACAAGAGTTCGTTACCTCAGATACGCAGATGCTGAAGAATTAGCTGGTAAACTACTTCAACACTTCTCTCAACAGAATAGAGGTTCAACCAATAATAGTCTAAGTGGAAGTAATGAAAATATTAATGTGTGGGCTGATAAACAAACAAATGCCATTATCGTAAATGCCCCACCGAAAATGATGCGCTCATTAATGGGTATAGTTGATCAGCTTGATATTCGCCGCCTGCAGGTCCTTGTTGAAGCAATTATAGTTGAGATAGTGGCTGATCGTACATCAGAATTAGGTGTCACATGGGCAACAGATGGCAGTAATAGTGATAATGTTGTTGGAGTGACAAATTTCCCAAGCATGGGTTCAGGCGTTGTGCAATTAGCCGCAATTAATAACAATAACAATATTAATGTAAACCCAACAGCGCTAATTAATGAAGGTATGTCAATTGGAGTCGGAAAAATTACTAAAGAAGGTACTAGTTTCGCAGCAATCTTGAATGCACTTGAAGGTATTGCGGATACGAATATTATTTCTACCCCTTCCATTGTTACCACTGACAATGAAGAGGCTAGTCTAAATGTTGGTCAAGAAGTACCATTTGTAACGGGGTCTTTTTCAAATACAGGAAGTACTGGTGGCGCTATAAACCCATTTCAAACTATACAAAGAGAGCAAGTTGGAGTTAATCTAACCATCACGCCTCAAATAAATGAAGGTGACTCAATATTACTAAAGATTTCTCAAGAAATTTCTAATATATCTCAATCAGCCACAGGTGCCGTTGATCTAATTACCAATGAACGCACTATTGATACGACAGTCATAGTAGATGATGGTGACATATTGGTACTTGGAGGATTGCTAGAAGATCAACTTCGAGAAAGTAACCAACGAGTTCCTATTTTAGGGAGTATTCCAATTATTGGAACACTATTTAAAAGCAAGAAAACCGCGAAAGTGAAAACGAATCTAATGGTATTTATACGGCCAAAAATTCTAGAGAGTCCAGAACAAGCAACATACGAGACTAATAAAAAATATAATTACATTAGAGACCTGCAAATAGAAGAAAATAAGAATAAGCAATTAAGAAAGTTACGCGGTCAAGATATAATTGGCAATACTGAGATCCCAGTGCTACCTGAGATTGAGAATTAATTAAATATCTCTAAAATGATAATTTATTATGAAAATATCTAACTCATCAGAGGCAATAACTGAAAATCCAAAAAATAATATACAATCTCCAAAATTGACAAAAAAACTACCTTTTTCTTTTGTAAAGAAGCATAAAATTCTCATTAATTCAGTCACCACGAACTCTGTGGAAGTTGTTTATTTTGAGGACGTACCTCTTGAAATAATCTCCGAAACAAGAAGATTCGCAGAACGCCCATTGTCTCTAAAAAAAGTATCAAGTCTGGAATTCGATGAGTTATTACGTAAGAGTTATGAAGAAAATAGTCAGACAAATATGCAAATTGCTGAAAATATTAAGGACAATGATGACTTATTAACTGTTGCAAAAGAACTTCCAGAACAGGCCGATCTTCTCGATAGTAATAATGATGCGCCAATAATACGTTTTATCAATGCAATACTAACTGAGGCGCTTAAAAATAAAGCTTCAGATATCCATATCGAACCTTTTGAAAGTCGGCTCGTTGTAAGATTCAGAATAGATGGGATGTTAAACGAGATACTTGAAACAAGAAGAGCGATAACCCCTCTTATCATTTCACGTATTAAAGTTATGGCAAAGCTAGATATCGCGGAGAAACGATTACCTCAGGATGGTCGAATAACATTAAAAATTGCCGGCCGATCAGTCGATGTGAGAGTCTCGACAATACCTTCAGGTTTTGGTGAGAGGATAGTAATGCGGCTTCTTGATAAACAAGCGGGAAGATTGGATTTATCTTCACTGGGTATGGAATTGGAATTAATGAATAAAATCGACAAATTAATTCACCGGCCACATGGGATAATACTTGTAACAGGACCGACTGGCTCAGGAAAAACAACTACACTCTATGCTGCGCTTGAGAGAATAAACAATAACACTCGGAATATTATGACAGTTGAAGATCCAATAGAGTATTTGATTGATGGTATTGGACAAACCCAAGTGAATAAAAAAATATCAATGACTTTCGCAAAAGGCTTAAGAGCAATACTTCGACAAGACCCTGATGTCGTAATGATAGGTGAAATCCGAGATTTAGAAACAGCAGAAATTGCTATACAAGCTAGTTTGACAGGTCACTTAGTGCTTGCAACATTACATACAAATACGGCAATTGGCGCAGTAACAAGACTAAGGGATATGGGTGTTGAACCATTCTTGCTATCTTCCAGCCTTATTGGTGTTATTGCTCAAAGACTTGTTAGGGTCTTAAACGATGAGACCAAGGAAGCTTATTTGGCGAGCGCTTATGAGTGTGAAGCGCTTAAGGTGGACTATGATACACCTCCAAGTATTTATAAGAATAATACCCAGAAAGATACGGGGTATGATGGAAGAACTGGCATCTATGAGCTTATAAATGTTGATGATAATATGAAAACATTAATACACGACGGTGCCAGTGAGCGTGAATTGGAGCTTGAAGCCAGAACAAGTAGTAAAAGTATTAGAGCTGATGGAAGAAGACAAGTTCTCGCAGGAATAACATCACTTGAGGAAGTGCTTCGAGTAACTCAAGAAGGTTAGATTACTTCAATATAATGCCAGCATTTAAATACAAAGCAATAGATCAAAATGGAATTGAGATTAGTGGCTCAATCGAGGGAGACACAGAGCGGCATGTGCGGTCTATCTTAAGAGAGAAAAAACTCATACCGCTATTAATAAAAATAATCAATAAAGAGAAATCAGGTAAATTAAGATTTAGTGTCTCAAGAAACACCCTATCTGGAGTTGAGTTAGCGTATTTCACAAGACAATTAGCCACACTCATCAAATCAGGGATACCAATTGATGAAGCATTATTTGCTATCAATGAACAAAACAAGAAACAGCATATAAGTGACATAATTCTTACAATCAGATCTAAAATACTAGAAGGATTTACTCTATCCAGCAGTCTTGCTGATTTTCCACAGTCCTTCCCGTTAATATATAGCACAACAGTGTCAGCAGGAGAGCAATCTGGGCATTTAAGTTTAATTCTGGAGAAACTTGCCGATTTCATTGAATCAAAGCAAAAATTGAATCAACAAATTAAAAATGCTCTTATTTACCCTAGTGCTCTAATAGTAACAGCACTTATGGTTATTGCATTTATGCTTGCATATGTAGTACCAAAAGTTGTCTATATATTTGAAAACTTTGACCAACAATTACCATTACTAACTAGAATAATGATAGCAACCAGTGATTTTTTGATAAATAACTGGCTATTGATTATAGCCACATCTTTATCTCTATTTTTAATTGTTCGTCAAGGCCTGAAGAATGAAAAGAATAAAATCGTAGCTCATAACTCAATCCTCAAATTACCTATATTTGGCAGATTGGTAAGAAATATGAATAGCGCAAGATTTATGCAAACTCTATCAATTTTGACTAGTAGCGGTGTTCCAATTCTAGATGCATTAAAAATAGCATCAAATGTAATAACGAATTTACCTATGAAAAGAGCTATAGAAGAAACCACCATTCGCGTGAGTGAAGGAGAATCTATAAGTATGTCACTGTCTCAAGCAGGACTTTTTCCTTCATTAATGATTCATATGATTGGAAGCGGAGAAAACAGTGGGCGGCTGGATGAAATGCTAGATCGTGCTACTTCAAATCAAGAGCAGGAAGTTGAAAATACGATCAATATTCTTCTTGGTATAATGCAACCACTAACCGTAATTATAATGGCAATGATTGTTCTTTTGATAGTCTTGGCAATATTATTGCCCATATTTGAAATTAATAACTTAATAGCCTAGTGGTATGAAATATCAGGCCTTATAACACCAACTACAATCCCTTCAATCACCATTTCTTGGGTTGCTAGATCTATTTCAATCGGTGAAAAATCATCATTTTCTGGGTGCAGCCAGACCGTAGAGCCAGTTTGGCTGTAGCGCTTTACTGTAACTTCATTGTCGACTCTAGCGACTACCACTTGCCTGCTTCTAATCTCAGATGTTCTATGCACGGCAACTAAATCATTATCATAAATTCCAATGTCTTTCATGCTCATCCCCTGCACTCTCAGTAAATAATGAGGTTTAGGATTAAACATACTAGGATCAATTTTATAATGAGCTTCTATATTTTCTTCAGCTAATATTGGATTTCCAGCGGCCACCCGACCAACCAAAGGTAAGCCAATCTGCTCTCGTAAAGAATCTTTTAATCTTATTCCTCTTGAAGAACCTGCTAGTAACTCAATAACCCCTTTTCTTTGAAGTGCGCGTAGGTGCTCTTCAGCAGCATTTGGTGACTTGAAACCTAAATCATTGGCAATTTCCATACGAGTCGGTGGGATACCATATTCAGTTATGAAATCCCTTACCATCTCAAGAACCTGGTACTGTTTTGGTGTTATTTGCTTCATATAATTTTACTGGTTAAATTAACAGTAATGTAATTATATACAGTTAATATTAATTGTAAATAGCTCTTTCAAGAAAAGATATTTAAATTGCAGGCTTAAGATTAATATCTCATTAATACTGTACCCCAAGTAAAACCTCCTCCGAAGCCCTCCATTAGTATTAGTTGGCCTCTTTGGATACGTCCATCTTCAATTCCAACATCAAGCGCCATGGGTATTGATGCTGAGGAAGTATTACCATGATCCTGGACAGTAAGTATAACTTTATCTAAAGGTAATTCTAACCTCTTGGCAGTAGCTTGAATTATCCTGAGATTCGCTTGATGAGGTACCAACCAGTCCAGCTCCTTTTTATCAATACCATTATTCCTAAGAGAATCTTCAGCAACTCTCCCGAGAGTCCTAACCGCTACCTTGAAAACGTCATTACCATTCATTATTAAATTAACATCACTGGTACCTACTTTCTTGAAATCTCTGGATGGTCCCGCTGGATATAATAATAAATCCTTATACTGGCCATCAGCACCAATCGTACAGTCAATTATTCCAGCATCTGTCGAAGGTTTTAAAATAACTGCCCCCGCCCCATCACCAAAAAGAACACAAGTACTCCTATCTGTCCAATCAATCAATTTAGTCATTACTTCGGCACCAATAACAAGTGCGCACTTTGAGCTTCCTGTTTTAACGAATTTATCCGCCACTGACATTGCATAAATGAATCCAGAACAAGCCGCTTCCACACTAAATGCTGGGCAACCATGTATTCCAAGTTTATCTTGTATGAGTGTAGCTACATTAGGAAAAATAAAATCAGGAGTAGTAGTTCCAACCACAATTAGGTCGATATCTTCTTTGTTGATTCCAGAATTCTCAATTGCCTTTCTGGCTGCTTCAAACCCTATATCTGATGTAGACTGATCGTCACCAGCAATATGTCTTCTTTCGACACCAGTTCTAGTTTTAATCCACTCATCGCTGGTATCAACCATCTTCTCTAAATCAAAATTAGTGAGTATTTTCGATGGTAAGTGTCGTCCCGTTCCCTCTATCCTTGAGTAGATCATCCTGATTCCTTTTCAAGCAAACTTCTTATCTGATTTGGAAGTTGGTTTTTTACTTCAATAACTGCCGTCTCAATAGCGCAATGAAAAGAATAAGCATCTGCACTTCCATGGCTTTTTATTACAATACCATTCAAGCCTACCAATGAAGCACCATTATATTTTCTAGAATCCATCGTCTTCCCCAGTGAAGCTAAAACAGAACCAGATAGAAATGCTTGAAGCTTGGTTAGTATATTTTTTGAGAATTCATTTTTTAATGAATTAATGACAAAACCAACAGTACCTTCAATAGTTTTTAATGCCACATTACCTGTGAACCCATCAGTTACAACTACATCTGTTTTACCAGAAAAGATTTCATTTCCTTCAATAAAACCAATGTAATTTAAGCTACTCTGCATTAATAGATTGGCTGCATTTCTAACATTATCATTACCTTTTGAATCCTCGGCACCTATATTTAATAATGAAATCCTGGGACTCTCAATATCACAGATATCACCAGCAACAATGGAGCCCATTAAAGCAAATTGGAATAACTGTTCTGGGTCACTCGATGTGTTTGCACCTAAATCCAGCATATGAACAGCACCACCTTCAGCCGGTAGCTCAGCCATAATTGCTGGACGATATATACCAGGGAGCATTTTTAATACAAATTTTGCAGTAGCCATCAAGGCACCTGTGTTTCCAGCACTCACACATGCATGCGCCTCACCATCTTGCACTTTATTTATAGCAATTCGCATTGATGAGTCTTTCTTTTTTCTGACGGCATCAGATGGTGACTCTGACATACTTACAACTTCAGTTGCATTTTGAATGGCATATCTGCTGTGAACACCTATTATATCTCTGGTTAAGTCAATTAATAAGCTTTCTTTGCCGACAAAGATGATATGTAAATTAGGGTGGATATCTAGACTTGACTTGGCAGCTCTAACCACGATATCTGGGCCAAGATCTCCACTCATTGCGTCTAATGAAATTGTGTACTTATGCTGTTTGGATGAGTTCATAGTTGATTTTTGAACTTCGTCTTACTTAGGCGATATTTTAACTATTCTTCAATCTCAATTTCTTTTGGCTCAATAACCTGCTTTCCCTTATAAAATCCATCCGATGTGACTCTGTGCCTGAGATGGGTTTCACCTGAAGTTGGATCTACAGATAAAGAAGGTGCTGTTAAACTGTCATGTGATCGACGCATATTTCTACGCGAGGGAGTTTTCCTGTTTTTTTGAACGGCCATTTACCTTAATCTCCATTAGAATATTTTGCCACTAGACCTATATTTTATACTATTTAAGTCTAATTTTGCATTATACCTAATTTATTTCTTTTTATTTAATTGATTTCTCAAATCAGCAAAAGGTGTAACAATTGATCTCTGTTTTGAAACTTGGGGTTTATTATAAGTAATACAATTTTTTTCTTCATCATGTTTTGCGTATAAAGGAACGTCCAAAATTAATATCTCCTCAATTAGATCGTGAACTTTGATTTCATCACTACTTAATTCCCAGAGATCATATCCATTTATTTCGTTCTCAGTATCACTATTCCTGCAAAGTATCAAAGTTAAAGGTAGTCTTATGACCTTCTTTAATGGCCTTAAACAGTTTTTACAAGCGAGGTGATACTGTGTTCTCAACTCGCCACTGACTACTGGCAAAAATTGACCAAAATTCTTGGATGTAATTTCGATATCAATTTCAACATCCTCAGAAGACCAATCTCTGTAATTCATTGGTTCCTCGAGATCATTTAAGTCTTTCTCTAAAATTTTAGATAATTTTCTAAAACACTGAATTTTACAAATCAAGTTAATATTATAAAATCCATTAATTGGTTTCTTTAATGAGATATTTGATAATAAAGAATTATTCATATTTTTATACACCGATACTTTTAAAGTATTTGCTATAACTACATATCAATTTTACATGATATTATCGATCCTTGATAAATTGATAAAGCACGCATGATCATATGATTCATTAAGGAAACCTTTTGCAAATATCTCAATCTTTTAAAATCATACTAGGATCTTCGTCTATATATCGTAAAAATCTTTTAGATCGAATTCTTGATAAATTCTCAATTGTGCATCCAAATGTTGATGAAAAAAATATAAATAATAAAAATGCGCGAGAACACTCCAAAGACCTTGCATTACTGAAGGTAAATCATATAGCTAAATGCCAAAAAAAAGCACTAATAATTAGTGCTGATCAAATAGGTGTAATCAATAATAATTTATTAACAAAACCTTTGAGTAAGCAACATGCAATTGACCAGTTGAGAAGTTACTCGAATAAAACAGCCCATTTTTATACATCCTCGGTAATTCTTGATAATAGAAATTGTCGATATTACGAGCATACAGATAAAACCATTATTCATTTTGGAAAAATATCAACTGTGATGGCGCAAGCATATATAAAGCATGATAATCCGCTCGATTGTGCAGGAAGCTTTAAAGCTGAATGTGCAGGAATATTACTCTTCAAAGCCATCGAAACAAGAGATCCAACAGCTCTCATAGGGTTACCTCTGATTTGGGTGAGCACTATTTTAAAAAAACTTAACGTTATAACAAATTGATTAAAACTGATTTTAACTTATGGCAAATGCATCGAATTCGCTAGGGGTAGGAGCTATGAACAAACGCTCATTATTACTTGCATCATTGAAGGATATTGATTGAGCATGGAGTAACAGTCTATTAGCACCTTTACCTTGAGAATCACTATTATCTCCTCTCACCCCGTATCGATTATCTCCAATTATTGGATAACCTATATGACTTAAGTGAACTCTAATTTGATGCGTTCTTCCTGTTAAGGGCTGACACTGAATTAATGCTGCATTTCGATATTGTGAAACTAGTCTAACCCTTGTTAGTGACTCTTTACCAAATTCATCAATTCTAACATGACGCTCACCATTTTCTCGATGATTGACCATTAATGCAGCATTAATAATTTTTTTATCAAACTGCCAATTACCATGAACAATTGCTAGATAATTTTTAACCACCTTTCCCGTTCGAAATTTTTCGTGCAGTATTCTTAATAACCCTCTTTTTTTTGTTACTAGAAGACAACCAGATGTCTCACGATCAATTCGATGCGCTAATGATAAATCATCAAAATCAGGTCTTATCGCACGTATTATCTCTATAAGCCCATAATTAATCCCACTTCCACCATGAACCGCTATTCCACTTGGCTTATTAACAACAATCAATTCACTATCTTCAAAAAGAATTGTTTTTTCAAAGTTCTGTGAATTCTTTATTTTTATCTTTTTCTGATCAGGCTCTATGTTTAATGGGGGAACTCTCAACTCATCCTTGCATCTGAGCTTATATTGGACTTTTATTCGTCCGCCGTTAATGCGAACTTCCCCCTTCCTTATTATTCTGTATATCTTCGATTTTGGAATATCTTTAAACATTTTTAAGAGAAAGTTATCTATACGTTGACCAGCCATGTCTGATGTAATAATAATCTTCTGGACAGAAGTTCTATTTCTATTTAATTTCTCATTCATTCTTAACTGTCCCGAGCAGTTTTCATCTATCTATATATAAAAGGTAAATTAATTATAAATATGGTAGTATTAAATTGTATTGAAAGTTACTTGCTTAATTAAGCGTAACAAAATACAGGGAAAGCCACTATTAATTATAGTTTATAGTGAGCAAACATAAATAATTCATTCTGTACTCAGATATAAAAAATACATAATCTTGAGGGCAGATTAATGGCAGCAAGTTGATTGACTGGCGCCGAACTAAGTTTTAGTAAGTTAAAAATTTGTAGTTAGAAAAGTAAGTCACAAAAATAACAATTTAATTTAAGAGCAGTAATGACATAGCACTGATACTCATATGCTATAGAAAGAGCGTTACTGAAAGCTTACGTCGAGCAAGACAATTCAATTTTGTTGCCCAAACAATTTTAAGTAGGGCGATATGAAAAGAATGCTAATTAATGCAACTCAGGAAGAAGAGTTGCGCATGGCCATGGTTGATGGTCAAAATCTTTATGATCTGAATATAGAGCTTTCATCCAATGAAAGAAAAAAAGCCAATATATACAAAGGAAAAATAACTCGAATAGAACCGAGTTTGGAAGCCGCTTTTGTAAATTATGGTGCTGAACGACATGGCTTCCTGCCTCTTAAAGAAATTTCAAATGAATATTTTATAAAAGAAGTTGAATCTGGCAATCGACCTAATATCAAAGAAGTACTCAAAGAAGGACAAGAAATTGTCATCCAAATTGATAAAGAAGAACGCGGTAAAAAAGGAGCAGCGCTGACAACTTATGTCAGTTTAGCGGGACGTTTTATTGTTTTAAAACCAAATAAAGAAAGATCCGGTGGAATCTCTAGAAGAATTGTTGGTGAAGATAGGGATATAGCAAGAGCTTCTTTAAGAGAGATTGACATTCCAAAAAATATGAGTGTCATTGTTCGCACTGCTGGTATAGAGAGAACCTCAGATGAGCTTGAATGGGATTTAAACAATTTACTATCTATCTGGGAAGCAATTAAGACAGTTATCGTAAAAAGGCCCTCTCCCTTTCTTGTATATAAAGAAAGTAATGCTGTTTTAAGAGCCCTTAGAGATTATTTAACTAATGATGTTGGAGAGATACTAATCGACGATAAATTGGCCTATGAAGATGCTAAGGAATTTGTGGAGCAAGTAATGCCACACAATCTAAAAAAATTAAAATACTATAATGAAGATGTTCCTTTATTCACTAGGTACCAGATTGAAAGTCAAATAGAATCTGCGTACACCCATTCTGTAAATCTGCCATCAGGGGGAAGTGTAGTAATTGATCATACTGAAGCATTGGTTTCTATCGATATAAATTCTGCGAGAGCTACTAAAGGAAGTGATATTGAAGCAACCGCATTAGCCACGAATTTAGAAGCCGCAGATGAAATAGGAAGACAACTAAAATTGCGTGATTTAGCTGGTCTTATAGTAATAGATTTTATTGATATGCATGCCAACAAAAATCAACGAGAAGTTGAAGAGCGGATGAAAAAAGCTGCTAGTGAAGATAGAGCTCGTATTCAAATTGGTAAAATTAGTCGGTTTGGGTTACTAGAAATGTCCAGGCAAAGACTTCGTCCAGCTTTAGGAGAGTCGAATCAACTAATATGTCCTCGTTGTACTGGAATAGGAAGTATACGAAGTGTTGAATCTCTGGCTCTAGCCATTTTAAGAATTATTGGGGAAGAAGCTAGAAAAGATATGACAGCAAAGATCATTGCTCAACTCCCAATAGAAGTTGCAACCTATTTATTAAACGAGAAACGTGATTGGGTACAAAACATAGAAGCTAGTCATGATACGAGTGTTATCTTGGTAGCCAATCCACTTCTTGAGACACCTCATTTCGATATCAAAAGAGTTAGAACCGATCAAATAGAACTTCCTGAAAATTCTGGCAATAGTTTTTCTATGATTACTTCATCAGAAGAGCAATTAATCCCGCAAGCCATACAAAGTAAAAAAGCCACAGAAATTGCTGCAGTAGGTACAGCAATACCAACACCAAAACCACCAGGCATAAACAAAAATGAACCTACTCAAAACCTCTGGAGTATGTTAAAAAACTTATTTGAACCTGCAAGTAAAATACAGCCTGAAAAAAAACAAGAACACCACAAAAAACCCTATAAAAAAAGATCACGATATAAGGGTCAATCAAAAAATAATAATCGTAACAAAAACAACCGTTACCAAAATTCTAATAAACAAAAAAATAAGAATGATAAATATAAGAAATCACATGCGAAAGATGTAAAGTCAAGTCAGCATTCTCAGGATAATAAATTGACTTCGACTAAAAATAACTCAATCAAAGAAACAAAAAACTCAAGTTCCCAAACTAAGTTAGATATAACTAAGTCAACTGATAATAATTTTCAAAGTGACAGCAAGGATAATAAATCTAATAAAGTAGTAGAAAAATCATCAGTAAACTCTCCAAAGGCAGTGGACATCAAAAAAGATGATAAAACTGAAGTAAAAAAACCAACCAAAAAGAAGGTTACCAAAAAGAAAAGTCCACAAAAAAAGAAAGTGACTGCCGCGTCCAATGATGAAGCGCCTAAAGCAAGCACAAAAAAGGACAGGCCAAAATCTAAAACGAAAACTGTCAAACAGAAAAGTACTACAAAAAAAGAGACAACTGAATCAAAAGAAAGTTTAATGCCTTGGCCAGTAGATGAAAAAAATGATAAAAGGTAGTATTTAAAATATTTAGCTCAAGGCTCTGATCACGAGCTCAATATCTTCAGCAACATCGATGCTCATTCCAGGTGGGATGCTAGCTATCCCTACTTTGATCCGCATTCCATGAAATAACGCCTTTAACTGCTCTAAATTTTCATTCGCCTGAATTTGAGGGGCAGCAAAGCCTTGAAGCTTTCTCAATGATTTACATGAGTAAGCATAAATACCATGATGATGATGAACTACATTCCTATTCATTAAATTAATTTCAAAATTAGTAGAATGAGGAATTGG
Organism: uncultured Woeseiaceae bacterium; assembly: GCA_902510755.1. Lineage (GTDB taxonomy): Bacteria > Pseudomonadota > Gammaproteobacteria > Steroidobacterales > Woeseiaceae > SP4260. The sequence goes on from CABXCS010000008.1 coordinate 26,861, forward strand.
TGATCGACTAAAAAACATTGCACATCCATCGCAATCTGTCACTACCTTTACCATATTCGGGCTCAACCAATCTTCTTTACTTAGAAATGGAGATGCTAATGTTCCAATATCAATATTCTTGTCAGCTAATAATGCGGCGCATTCATTCATGAGGGTAGCAGGAAGTAGTGGCTCATCACCCTGAAGATTTAAAACAATTTTATCATTAGGCCACTCTAAGCGCTCAATAACTTCGGTTATCCGATCAGTACCAGATTCATGTTTATCGGAAGTTAAGCAAACATTAGCACCAAAATCATTCGCCTTATCAGCAATTCGCTCATCATCCGTAGCAATTACTATTTCTTGAGCTAAACTCATATTGGCATTTAACCAAACTCTCTCAATCATCGTCTTACCTAGAATATCAATTAAAGGTTTTCCGGGGAGACGATTTGAATAATACCTAGCAGGTATAACTATATTGTAATCAATCATTTATAGCCTTTATCTAAAATATATTTTATATCATTCAACCATTTTATATTTGAATCATTAATAACAACATCAACTGGTACATACCATAATTTTTCATTATTAAAATCTTGGCATTTAGTCATATCCTTCTCGGTCATAAAAACATTAAGCTCATCATTAAAAGTTATATCTTTTAATGAGTATTGCTTATGATCTTCAAAATGATGCTGTGTAATATTAAATCCTTTATTTGTCATAAATCTAAAGAATCGTTCAGGATTCCCAATTCCTGCTATGGCATGGACATTTTTATCTAAAAACTTTTCAAAAGCTCTCACTTCCCCTGAAATCAAATTAGTAGCATATTCACCATCAAGATAAAAATCACCTACTTGATTATGCCCTGTAGTTTCTTTTTGTATTAACACAGTGTCCACGCTATCTAGCCTTGAAATAGATTCCCTCAGGGGACCTGCAGGTAATAATCGATTATTACCAAACATACGTTGCCCATCCACTGTAACAATCTCATAATCTCGATGTAGCTTGTAATGTTGAAGACCGTCATCTGATATTACAAGATCAATATCTCTTCCAGCTAAGTATTTTAAAGCTAATACTCTATCAGGATGAATGATTACAGGGCAGTCAGATTTTATCGCAATCATCAACGCTTCATCACCTACCAATCTCACATCTGAGCAGTCTGACACCTCTATTGGGTTACTACCAACCTTACCGCTATAGCCTCGACTAATGATTGCTGGTTTATAGCCGATTGATATAAAATAATTAGCTATCCATATAACTATTGGGGTCTTACCTGTCCCCCCCACTGTAATGTTTCCAATTACAATGACAGGATATTTAGCCTTATAACGTCTTAAGAAGCCATTCTTATAAAACCATCTTCTAGAAGTACTCAGCAGATAAAACAAGCAACTTAAGGGTGTGAAGAATAAATACCATCGATTTTGCGAATACCAAACTTTCAAAAACCACTTTTGTATATATCTATACATAATCTAGAATAACTTATTTTTCTTTAAATTGGAGACGATGAAGGTCTGAATAGAAACTATTATTTGAAAGTAAAGTCTTGTGATCACCTTTCTCTACTATTCGTCCTTTTTCAAGGACAATTATTTGATCGGCACTCTCAATAGTTGATAGTCGGTGGGCAACTACCAATGTTGTTCGATCTTTCATTAGATCCTTTAAAGCTGCCTGAATATCATACTCTGACTTCGTATCCAGAGATGAAGTTGCCTCATCAAGTATCAAAATCGGGGCATCTTTTAAAATAGCCCGACCTATTGCAATTCGTTGTCGCTGACCACCCGATAATAAAACTCCCTTATCACCAATAATAGTATCTAACCCATTTGGGAAATTGTCAGAAAACTCTAATATGCGTGCTAATTTAGCAGCATTTAATAGATCATCTTTTGATCGGCCTCTTAGTTCTCCATAAGCGAGATTATTTAAGATTGAATCATTAAATAAAACCACATCCTGACTTACTAAACTTATTTTTTGTCTTAGATTTCTTGTCTCATAGTCTTGAAGAGCAATATCATCAAGTAAAATTTCTCCACTTTCATAGTCATAGAACCTGGGTAATAAATTTATTAGCGTGGATTTACCGCTACCAGAATGACCCACTATAGCAAGAGATTGACCGCTCGTAACAGTAAATGAAACGTCATCAATAATCTTTAATTTACCATCATAAGAAAAATTAACATCTTTAAACTCAATCTTACCGGAGCATATCTCAGGTGATTCTAGTCCCCTCTCACTCTCACTGGGCTCATCAATTATTTCAAATAAACTTGAGCTTGCTGCCATTCCACGTTGTAAAATAGCATTAACATTAGTAATTCTTCTGATCGGTTGTAGCATCAACATCATTGCACCAAAGAAGGACATAAAGCTACCCGGGCTTAAATCTCCATTAACTGATTCCACGCCAGCAAAATAGATTACTCCTGCCAACCCGAACCCAAATAATACTTGAGTAACAGCTACACCCATCGATCGGGAACGAATTAATTTTAAGTTTTGCTTACGATTATCTTCATCAATTCCAATCAGACGCTCCAATTCGTATTCCTGCCCACCAAATATCTTAATGATTTTATGGCTTGTAAGAGCTTCTTCTGTAACTTGAGTTACTTCACCAATTGAATCCTGTATCCTTTGACTGTATCGGCGAAAAACAGACCCAAGGAATTTCACTAGCATCGTGATTAAAGGAAGAACAAGTGCAACGGTGAAGAATAATTTAGGGCTTTGATAAATCATAAGAGCGATCGCAGCAATTACTGTTAGTACATCTCTTACAAGTATAGTTACCACATTGGTTACAGACTCTGCAACCATCTCAACATTATATGTCATTCTGGAAAGGAGCCTGCCTGTGGTATTGTTCTCAAAATATTTCGTTGGCAAATAAAGAAATTTTTCAAATACCTCTCTTCTCAACGAACTAATCACCCCTCTTCCTATCCAGCCAAGCGATGCCTCTGAGGCAAAACCAGATATACCTCGCGCAATAAAGATAAGTACAAATGCGAATGGAAGCCATTTTGAAGCTTCCAGATTTTTTGCAACCAGCGCCTCATCCAATAAAGGTTCAATTAATGCAACCATTGCTGTCTCTACAAAAGCAGTTGATGCCATCGCAATAACAGCTACACCACCTATAACTTTGTAAGGAATAACATAACGCCAGAGTCGCTTATATGTTTCTAAAGTTTCACCATGTTCTGATTTTTTCATAAAAGTTAATATATATTCTTAAAATATTCTCATCAGATACTAAAGATACCTTAGTTATTTGTTGATAGCTAAGTCATGTTCACATACTCTTGCATTTATGAAGACAGGTAAATCAAATGATAATATGATATATGATGTCATAATCTATGGCGCCTCCAGCTTTACTGGCAAATTAATCACTGAATATTTCTATATTAATTATCCCAACAGCGAAAACTTTTCTTGGGCTATTGCAGGTAGAAACCCAGAAAAGTTAAAAGCTACACTCAACGAGATAATAGAAAAGAATTCTCACGTCATTAGCCGCAAAATTAACCTCATTACCGCCGATAGTAATGATATATCTGCATTAAATAAGTTAACCTGCCAGACTAAAGTTATATTGACGACAGTAGGCCCTTATGCAAAATATGGATCCAAGTTAGTACAGTCATGTGTTTCAAATGGTACGGATTACTGTGATCTAGCGGGTGAAACACAATGGATAAGAAAAATGATAGACATGCATCAGGAAGAAGCGGAAAAAAATGGCTCACGCATTGTTCATTCTTGTGGGTTTGACTCTATCCCATCTGATCTAGGCGTCTTTTTTATGCAACGAGAAGCATTAAAAAGATTTCAACAACCACTCAAAAAAATTTCATTATTTGTTAAAGCTATGAAAGGAGGCGCAAGTGGTGGGACAGTAGCTAGTATTTTGAATGTTATTATCGAAGGTGGAAAAAATCGCGACACCGCAAAGATTGTCGCCCATCCCTATAGTTTAAATCCACGTGACGAGATGACAGGGCCGGATAAATACGATCAAAGATCATCTAAATACAATGAAACAATTAACGCGTGGACCGCGCCTTTCATCATGGCCGCGATCAATACCAGGATTGTTAGAAGGACTAATGCCCTACTGAATTATCGATATGGTAAAGATTTTTCATATTCTGAGAGTGTTATAAGTGGGAAAAAAATTAGTGGCTCTCTAAAAGCAAAGTTCTTAACACTTACTATTGGTTTGTTTTATATTTTGAGCTCGATAAGCTTCACAAGAAAATGTTTTATAGAAAAACTACTACCAAAACCAGGGCAAGGCCCTAATGCACATCAACGTAAAACTGGGTTTTTCAAATTACTGCTCATAGGTAAAACAAAAGATAATCAACAATTAACTATTGAAGTATGCGGTGATCGCGATCCTGGTTATGGTTCAACGAGTAAAATGCTAAGTGAAACTGCCATTTGTCTGGCTTGTGATGAAGTTGAAACCAAAGGTGGAGTTTGGACACCAGCATCAGCACTATCAGAAAAATTAATCTCTAGACTTCAAACAAAAGCTGGCGTGACATTCAAAATATTATAGAATAGCGATACTTCCCTACTGACTCGAATCCAGCACTAATCATTTATAGTGATAATAAATTATGCCAAAAATTAACAATATTCGAAATATTGCAATTATAGCTCATGTTGATCATGGTAAAACTACACTTGTTGATCAACTACTAAAATATTCAGGCACTCTTGATCCTCGTGCTAAATCTCAAGAAAGAGCTATGGATTCAAATGATCTTGAAAGAGAGCGCGGTATCACTATATTATCAAAAAATACTGCGATTACCTGGAATGATCACCAGATTAATATAGTTGATACACCTGGTCACGCAGATTTTGGTGGCGAAGTGGAAAGAATACTCTCTATGGTAGATAGTGTACTTCTTTTAGTTGATGCTGTTGATGGCCCGATGCCGCAAACCAGATTTGTCACTCAAAAAGCTTTTGCAAGAGGTCTAAAACCAATAGTGGTTATTAATAAAATTGATCGAAATGGTGCGCGACCTAATTGGGTGCTTGATCAAACTTTTGATCTATTTGATAGACTTGGGGCAACTGATGATCAACTTGATTTTGCTGTCGTTTACGCTTCAGCTTTGTCAGGTTATTCAAGCCTCAACCCAGAGGACAAAGATAGTGATATGACTCCTTTACTCAACACCATTATATCAGATGTTCCTCCACCACTAGTCGATCTTGAAGGTCCATTTCAGATGCAAATCTCGAGTTTGGGCTATGATCCGTATATTGGTTTATTAGGTACAGGAAGAATTCAGCGTGGTGAAATAAATACAAATTCACCCATCACTATTGCTTCAAAAAATGACGCCACAAGAAATGCCAGAATATTGGATTTATTTGGTTTTGATGGACTAAAAAGAGTAAAAATTAATTCTGCTCATGCTGGAGATATAATTACCGTATCTGGTATAGAGGATCTATCTATATCAGATACTCTATGTAGTAGAGAGCATATAGAATCACTACCCCCACTTAAAGTTGACGAACCTACAATAAGCATGACTTTTCAGGTAAACAAATCCCCATTTTCAGGGAAGGATGGCAAATTCTTAACAAGTAGACAAATTCACGAACGCTTAACAAGAGAGCTGACTCATAATGTTGCCTTAAGAGTCGAGAATACAGATGATCCTGACAAATTCCGCGTTTCAGGTAGAGGTGAGCTTCACCTTTCAATATTAATTGAAAATATGCGTAGAGAGGGTTTTGAACTTGCCGTCTCTAGACCTGAAGTAATCTATCGAGAGGTTGATAACCAAATATATGAACCATGGGAACAACTGACGGTTGACTTTGAAGAGGATCATCAAGGTACTATCATGACGAAATTAGCTGATCGAAAAGGTAAATTACTTGAAATGATACCTGATGGCAAAGGCAGGGTCAGACTAGATTACAACATCCCAACACGAGGTTTGATTGGATTTAGAACAGAATATTTATCTGCCACATCTGGTACTGGTTTGATTTATCATATCTTTGACAAGTATGACTTAAGGATAGAGTCCACTTTGGGTCAACGTAATAATGGTGTCTTAATTTCTATGGTTACTGGGAAAGCTCTTGCATATGCTCTTTACAACCTTCAAGAACGTGGAAAATTAATGGCCAGACATGCAGATGAGATATACGAAGGTATGATTATCGGAATTAATAGTCGTAATGATGATCTAAATGTAAATCCCACAAAAGCAAAACAGTTGAATAATATGAGAGCGTCAGGCAATGATGAGAATATAGTTCTTACTCCACCCATAAATTTCTCACTGGAACAAGCCTTGGAATTTATAAATGATGATGAATTGGTTGAAGTAACACCGAGTAATATTAGGATAAGGAAGAAATTACTCACAGAAGTGGAGCGTAAAAGAGCGTCAAGATAGCCCGATCAACTAAATAAAAGTGCTACCCTCTAATAGTGAGACTTAAAAATAAATTAGATCCTGCATATGCCAATCTTGGGCCAGATGAGATATTAAATGCACTCAATTCACTAAACTATCGAGATAATGGAGAGATATTAGCGCTGAATAGTTATGAAAATCGCGTCTATAGGCTGGGTTTAGAAGATGATTCTAATATAGTAATAAAATTCTATCGACCTGAAAGATGGTGTGATCTTGCAATCATGGAAGAACATCAATTCGCTCAAGAATTGGTAAAACTAGATATACCCATAATTGAACCGGTGAAGATTAATAATAAAACATTACATCATTATAAATCTTTTAGATTTTCTCTGTGGGAATGTTTTGGAGGAAGAGCGCCTGATCTAGATAATGATGAAACACTTAAACAACTTGGAAGGCTAGTTGCTCGAATTCACTCACATAGTGAGTTTAGTAAATTTGAATATAGGCCAAACCTCGATATTCAAAGCTATGGATACCAATCAACAAAGTTTTTACTTGATAACTCTTTTATACCGCCAGACATAGATAGGGCATATACAAGCATCATTAGTGACCTATTTGAAAATATTAAAAAATGCTTTAAGACATGTGGGGGTTACAAGGTATTCAAAATTCACGGGGATCTACATCCCAGTAATATACTAACGCAAAATGAAATGATTAAAATAGTTGATCTTGATGACGCCCGAAATGGACCTTCTATACAAGATCTATGGATGTTTTTATCCGGCAGCAGAGAGGATCAAGAAAAACAAATGACCCTGTTACTTGAAGGTTACGAAGAATTTCGAACTTTTGATTACAGGGAGTTACATCTTATTGAGGCACTAAGATCTCTTAGAATGCTTCATTATACCGCTTGGATCGCTAAGCGATGGGATGACCCTGCATTTAAAATTGCATTTCCTTGGTTTGGCACTCCTCGATTTTGGGATGATCATATCTTATCTCTGAGAGAGCAGCTATCGCTAACACAAGAGCCGCCTTTAAATATATTATTGTAACCAATCGTAAGTTTGTTGCATCTGCTTCTTGCGCTTGGCGATAGCGCAGTCTAAAGTCATCATATGAAGTTAAAGATTCGCAACTTAATAATAATTTTGACCATTTTAAATGGCTGCTCTTCTCAAGTTAAAATTAACG
>CABXCS010000009.1 GCA_902510755.1 uncultured Woeseiaceae bacterium
TATTATTATTCAATTTTTTGCCCTATACGAGACCAATCAGGCCATTCAATACCATCCATATGCATCCAAATTCTAGCTGCTTTTCCGACCAAGAATGATTCAGGTATTGCCTCTATAAATCGGCTATCTCGACTATTATCTCTATTATCTCCCATCATAAAATAACTATCTTCAGGCACCACATAATAGCCCTCACCAATCGTATTCATCTGGTTAGCAATGAGTATTGTGTGCTCACTGTCATCGATAGATTCAATAAATTGTGCTTTCATTTCGTGTAATGGATTAATTGGATCTCTTTCCAAATTAACCAAAGTACCATTTATAGTTAGCCTGTGATCTTGGTAAATAATTTTATCTCCAGGTAAACCGATAACTCGTTTTATATAATTTATACTAGGATCTGATGGGAGCCGAAATACCGCAACATCTCCACGTTCAGGCTCATCTATTGTCCATATTTTTGTTTCAATTACAGGCAGTCTTAAACCATAAGAATATTTTTTTACAAAGATAAAATCACCGATTAACAATGTTGGTTTCATTGATCCAGAAGGTATTCTAAATGGCTCAAAAATAAATGAACGTATTATAAGAACGAAAAATAATACCGGGAAAAAAGCGTAAGAATATTCCAGGATGGTGCCTTTGATTGTTTTTTTTTGAATTTACTGCAGTAGCTTTTTTCCTCCAAAATAGAATATCAGCGAGTATAATCAGTCCACCGAGCAATGTTAAAGTAGTTAATATAAGAGCCAAATTCATTATTTATTTCCTTTCTTTCCATCAACGCTCAAAATTGTTAAAAATGCTTCCTGAGGAATCTCAACTGAGCCTATTTGCTTCATTCTTTTTTTACCTGCTTTTTTGTTTCTCCAGAAGTTTCCTTTTTCTGCTTACATCACCACCATAACATTTTGCAGTGACATTTTTACGCAATGCTTTCACCGTTGTTCGTGATATTATTTTATTGCCTACCGCAGCCTGAATGGCGACATCAAACATCTGCCTTGGAATAAGCTTTCTCATCTTTTCAGCAATCTCTCTACCACGAAAAATAGAATTATCACGATGGACTATTACTGCCAAAGCGTCTACTTTTTCACCATTAATGAGAATATCAAGACGAACGAGTGGAGCTGACTGAAACCTCAAAAATTGATAATCATAAGAGGCAAATCCTCGGCTTACAGATTTCAAACGATCAAAAAAATCTAACACGACTTCCGCCAAAGGCATTTCATATTCTAGTGAAACCTGCTTACCTAGGTATCTAATTTGTTTTTGCTGCCCTCTTTTTTCTATACATAATTTTATAACTGAACCGACATGTTCTTGAGGCACTAAAATATTTGCTAAAATTATTGGTTCTCGTAGCTCCATAATTTCATTTTGCGAGGGTAATTTTGCTGGATTATCAACAAATAAGAGCTCATCTTTATTATTAAGAATTTCAAAAATAACCGTTGGTGCTGTTGTGATAAGGTCCAGATTATATTCTCTTTCAAGTCGCTCTTGAACTATCTCCAAATGTAACATACCAAGAAAACCACAGCGAAAACCAAATCCAAGTGCAGCAGATGTCTCAGGTTCAAAATGTAACGCTGCATCATTAAGTCGTAGCTTTTGAAGTGCTTCTCGAAAATTCTCATAATCATCTGCACTTATTGGAAATAAACCTGCAAAAACTCTTGGTTGAATTTTTTTAAAATCTGGTAAAGGGGTTTCGGATGCACCTTTGACTAAAGTTAAAGTATCACCAACGGGTGCTCCTTCTATATCCTTTATTCCTGCTATGACAAAACCAACCTCACCAGTTTTAAGTATATTTAGGTCATTCATTTTGGGGGTAAAATTACCAACTCGATCTGCTACATAAGAACGGTTTGAGGACATAATCTGAATTTTACTGCCTTTTCTTAATTCACCATTAACAATTCTAACAAGTGAAACAACACCGACATAATTATCAAACCAAGAATCAATTATTAATGCTTGTAAGGGACCCTCAGGTTTTCCTTCTGGTGGTGGTATAACATCTATTAATTGCTCTAATAATTGATTTACTCCTGTTCCTGTTTTAGCGCTAACTAATACAGAATGTTGGGCATCAATTCCAATAACATCCTCAATTTCATTTTTCACTAGTTCAGGCTCTGCTGCTGATAAATCAATTTTATTTAAAACTGGCAGTACCTCTAAGTTTTGATCAATTGCAGTAATACAATTAGCCACACTCTGTGCCTCAACTCCCTGAGCAGCATCAACTACCAATAACGCACCTTCACAAGCCGCCAGAGATCTGGAAACTTCATAGGAGAAATCTACATGTCCGGGTGTATCAATGATATTGAGCTGGTATGTTTCACCATCTTTGGCCTTATAATTTAATGATACACTTTGTGCTTTAATAGTAATGCCACGCTCTCTTTCAATATCCATTGAGTCTAGAACTTGATCAGACATCTCACGATCTTGAAGACCACCACATAACTGAATAAATCTATCCGCAAGCGTAGATTTACCATGATCAATATGAGCAATGATTGAGAAATTTCTTATGTTTTTCATACAGCTATTATTTCAATAAAATATTATGAATTATATACACTTTACGTTCACTTTGTGCTTTATTCGCTGTCAGATAACTTCAGTATCTTTTTAATTACAGCGCTATTCATATGGTATTGAAATAATGTTTGGTTTTTGTATTTTACGACTGGTATCCTTGTCTGATATTTCTTCATTAGAGCTTCTGAACTTTCAATATCCTCAACATGAATCTTCGCCTGATTTTTCGTCAATTCAAGTAATTGCTCAATAAGAATTTCACATAAATGACAACCTTTCTTACTGTATACATAAAAAACCGGTTTCATATTTTATTCACTATGTATTCTCACGAGAGGTTAAAATTTTTCTTATAATTAAATTTATTGAGTCGCAATGAGATTTATATGATGTAAGCAAGAGCTGGACCAATTCAGGGTCACTTAATTCTAGAAGATCTCTAAATGCTTGCTTTTCTTTATTTGTCGATTTTTTAAAGGAGTTATCAAGGTAACTTACTAACAACTCATCTAACTCCCTCATCCCACGACGACATTGCCATCGAAGTTTTGCATCTACCATGATATCTCTTAATAGCCTCTAAGTACGTCTCTCAATTAACATTTTCTTAGTATTTGCAATAGCTTCAGCAGGATTGAGTCCTTTTGGGCATGTGTTTGTACAATTCATAATTGTATGGCAACGATACAAGCGAAACGAATCTTCTAATTCATCTAATCGTTCATCTTGGGCATCATCACGACTATCCACCAGCCATCTATATGAGGCCAATAAAGCTGCTGGTCCCAAATAGCGATCACTATTCCACCAATAACTAGGACAGCTCGTAGAACAACATGCGCATAATATACAAGCGGCTGGTTCGTCTATTTTTTCTTGCTCAGCCTTTGATTGAATTCGCTCACTATTTTGAGGGGGTTCTGTTTTATTTTGGAGCCACGGCTTTATTGAAGCATATTGAGCATAAAAATTTGTTAAATCTGGAACCAAATCTTTCACAACTGGCATATGAGGCAGTGGATAGATCTTTGCATCTCCATTGATACTGGAAGCAGTGATAGTACATGCTAATGTATTACCTCCATTGATATTCATTGCGCATGATCCACAAATTCCTTCACGACATGAGCGACGAAATGTTAGAGTCGGATCTATTTCATTTTTTATTTTAATTAACACATCTAGAATCATCGGCCCACAATCATCCATATCAATATCAAATGTGTCCATTCTAGGATTATCAGGTAGATCTGGATCATAACGATAGACTACAAATCGTTTAACATTTTCCGCATTATTATTGACCGGAAAATGCTTTCCTTTTTTTATTCTCGAATTTGATGGCAATTTAAACTCAGCCACAATCTACCCCTATAATTGAATTCATCTAGTAAACTCTCGCTTTTGGTGGTATTGCATCAACCTCGTCGGTCAAAGTTTCTTGATGCACTGGTCTGTATTCAAAATTAATTTGACCGGGGCCCTCAACCCAACATAATGTATGCGTCATCCATGAACCATCATCTCGTTCAGGAAAATCTTCTCTAGCATGGGCACCTCGACTCTCTTTTCGATTAGACGCTGACTCAATTGTTGCTGTGGCATTCAGTAAAAGATTCTCAAGCTCCATAGTTTCAATTAAATCTGTATTCCACACTAATGATCGATCAGATACAGAGATATCCCGAAAAGACTCATAAGAATCTTTAAGCAGGCTAGCACCCTTAGTCAAAGTTTCTCCTGTTCGGAAAACAGCTGCATGATTTTGCATTATTTTTTTGCATTTCAAGACGGACTTCAGAAGTTAATCTTGAGCCATTTGCATTTCGAAGTTTGTCTATTCTTGTAACACTATTCATACCGGCATCTTTAGGAAGTGCTTTTAAACTTGATTTTTTCTCGAGTTTCTTTGCACAATATTTGGCTGCTGCACGGCCAAATACCACCAAATCTAGTAGGGAATTTGAACCAAGACGATTTGCACCATGAACAGATACACATCCAGCCTCTCCAACCGCCATCAAACCATCAACAACAAACTCAGAGTCATCATTCCTTTTTGTGACAACCTCTCCTTTATAGTTAGTAGGTATACCTCCCATATTATAATGCACTGTTGGAAGGACTGGGATAGGCTCTTTTGTGACATCCACAGCAGCAAAAACTCTCGCAGATTCAGCGATACCTGGTAACCTTTCATCAATTACATCCGGCCCAAGGTGCTCAAGATGCAAGTGAATATGATCTTTTTCTAGGCCAACACCTCTGCCCTCTTGAATTTCAATTGTCATCGAGCGACTAACCACATCTCGAGATGCTAAATCCTTAGCATTAGGTGCGTAACGCTCCATGAATCGCTCTCCTTCAGAGTTAGTTAAATAACCACCTTCTCCTCTGGCACCCTCAGTAATTAGCATTCCCGCGCCATATATACCTGTCGGATGAAATTGAACGAATTCCATATCCTGAAGTGGTAAACCTGCTCTCAAAACCATCGCATTACCATCACCTGTACAAGTATGCGCTGAAGTACATGAGAAATATGACCTTCCGTATCCACCTGTTGCTAAAATGACCTGATGCGCCCTGAATCTATGTAATCTGCCAGTCGCCATTTCAAGTGCCACTATTCCGTGACATTGTTGATCTTCCATGATTAGATCAATAGCGAAAAATTCGATATAAAATTCAGCCGAATTCTTTAAAGATTGTTGATATAGGGTATGCAACATTGCATGGCCAGTTCGATCAGCAGCAGCGCATGTTCTTTGTGCAATCCCTTCGCCATAATGAGTAGTCATGCCACCAAAAGGCCTTTGATAGATTAAACCCTCCTCTGTTCTTGAGAATGGCACTCCATAATGCTCTAACTCTATAACTGCATCCGGCGCTTCTTTGCACATATATTCTATGGCATCCTGATCACCTAACCAATCTCCACCTTTTACTGTGTCATACATATGCCAGCGCCAATCATCTTCACCCATGTTACCAAGTGCTGCACTAATACCACCTTGTGCTGCAACAGTATGACTTCTGGTCGGAAAAACTTTTGTGATACACGCAGTTTTCAATCCTACCTCAGCAAGACCAAACGTAGCTCTCAAACCTGCTCCTCCGGCCCCTACCACGACTACATCATAATCATGATCAATAAATTCATAATCAGCCATTGAATAACCCTAAAAATATTAACCCTAAAGAACTTACACTAAGCAAGAAGACTACGAAATGAATAATTTTACTCAGACGTAATGAAGACAGTTGTTGTAAATTATCATGTACATAATCTTCAATTATCACTTCTAATCCAAGATAGGAGTGATATGTGAGCAACGTCACCAGTAGTGATAACATTAATATGTTAAAAGGTACACTTACCCAATTATATATGGATTCAAAGTGATAACTATCAATTAATGTCATAGAGATGAGAAACCAACCACCAAAAACAATTAATAAAATCGCGGACATTCTTTGAGACCACCAATGACCAGATGGACCCTTCTGTAGATTCTTAGAAAAAAGTAACTTCAAAAAGGATGCTAATTTCATATAAGCCACCAAAAAATCACTGTAAGTAGAATACTAGTAATAATGACCAAATGAGCAGATAACTCGACTTTTCTTTTACTAAACCCTCTGCCAGTATCCCAGTATAAATGCCTAACCCCATTACAAAAATGAAAGAAAAATGAAAAGCTCCATGAATAGAGAGCTAACGATCCTAAAGGTGATGTCATCAATAAAATAAATAACGCATATGCTTGCTCCCCTAAATAAAGGGTAACTAGCCAAGATGAAAGAAGTATTAAACCAATCGATAAAGCCACACCCGTAGCGCGATGCATGATTGATAAAATCATAGTAATAGGCCATCTATAGATTGTAAGATGCGGTGATAGTGGACGTAAGTTTCTATTCATGATTTATTTTTTTCTATTGTGTCAATTTATTTAGAAATCTATACATCGGCCATTTTTTTCCCAATCACCATATCTCGTGGGATCAAGACCACCCCTACCATTAATTTCTTTTTCTAAATTATGTGTATTATTCTTATTTTTTACGCTCTTTTTATGACTTGATTTCTTAACTTTAATTTGTGAATTTTTCATAACATAATTATGCCAGATTTAGCTTTGTGATGTAGACTATTAATACTCTTAATGTTACAAATGCATACAAGAAATGAATGACAAATTATTTGAAATAATACTCGTTAGTGGCGAAGATCAGATCGATTTTCTTCAAGGTCAAATAACTCAGGATATAGAGAAAATTAATACCTCGAGTATCTTGAATGGCGCTTTTTGCAATCCAAAAGGAAGGGTAATCTCAACTTGTCAATTATTTAAGATGCAATCTGCTATTGCAATTATTATCCCTCAATCGATGGCAGAACCCTTAATAAAAAGACTTAATCTCTATAAGTTAAGATCAAAAGTATCCATTGAAAAATCTAGTCAAATTTCATCATATTGTATAAAAAATAATGAGTTATTTAATGAAGTAACAACCATCTCTCATAAATTACCAAGAACTGATCATTCAGAAGTTATTGGTGATTTTAAGTCAGATAATTTCTTTTTGACAGCGTTGGAATGGCGGGAAGTGAGAGTTAAAAATGGAATAATTGATATTGATATTAAAAATTCTGAAAAGTTTACACCGCATATGTTAAATCTAGACTTAACGAATGCCATAAGCTTCAGGAAAGGTTGCTATGTTGGGCAAGAGATTATCGCGAGAACTCAGCATATAGGAAAAGTAAAAAGGCGTGCCGTATATTATAACTTAACTAACTCATCTCCTCCTGATAACAGTGAATTTTCTTTAAATGGAAATCCGGTAACCATAAGCATTATCACTATTGTAAATAACACTATGGTTGCTGTTGTAAATACGTCAATATCGAAAGAGATACTTAAATTTGAGGGTGGGCATGCTGTCCCAATAAATTTAGATATCTAAAATATTAATTATTCAAATTTCTCATTACGCATATAAGGAAAAAGTAAAACATCTCTTATTGAGGCGGCATCTGTAAATAGCATGACCATTCGATCAACTCCAATACCTAAACCTGCTGTTGGTGGGAGCCCATACTCAAGCGCTCTTATGTAATCATGATCATAAGACATCGCCTCGTCGTCACCAGCTTTTGCTTTTGATACCTGATCTTGAAAACGTTGTGCTTGATCTTCGGGATCATTTAACTCTGAAAATCCATTTGCTAATTCACGTCCAGAAATAAAAAATTCAAATCGATCAGTTACAAATTCATCTTCATTATTTCTCCTTGATAAGGGAGATATTTCAGTAGGATAAGCACAGATAAAAGTTGGTGATAGCAATTGTGACTCACAAGTCTTGTCAAAAATTTCTGCTTGAATTTTACCTGGACCAAAATTTGACTCAATTTTGATATTCATATTCGTAGCATAATCTTTTAAATACTGATAATTACGGATATTTTTACTATCAATCTCAGGGTTATATTTACAAATAACTTCTTCCATTGTAAATCGATCAAAGGATTTTGAAAAATCAATAGAATTTCCTTGGTAATTTAATTTCAGTGTGCCAGTTATTTCTTGGCAAAGACCTCGAAATAGATCCTCAATCAACTTCATAAAATCTTCGTAATCAGCATATGCTTGGTATAGCTCGAGCATGGTAAATTCAGGATTATGCTGCGTAGATACACCTTCATTTCTGAAATTTCGGTTAATTTCATAAACTCGTTCAAAACCTCCCACTACAAGTCTTTTTAAGAATAACTCTGGCGCGATCCGTAAAAAAAGATCCATATCTAGTGCATTATGGTGAGTCTCGAATGGCCTTGCTACCGCGCCACCTGGGACGCTATGCATCATTGGTGTTTCAACTTCCATAAAATCTCTAGAATCCAAAAATGATCTCATGAATGAAACTATTTTTGTTCGAGATAGAAATACATTTCGACTCTCTTCACTCATTATCAGATCTACATAACGTTGACGATAACGTGTTTCCTGATCTGCTAAACCATGAAACTTTTCTGGTAAAGGTCGGAGTGATTTAGTCAATAAATTAGCTTGATCAGCTAACACAGTTAATTCGCCAGTATTTGTTTTGAATAATATTCCTGAGATATGCAAAATATCACCTACATCCCATTTTTTAAAATCTTGATAGACATTCTCAGGCAGACGATCACGCTCCATTCTGACTTGTATTTGCCCTGAAACATCTTGTATTTTGATGAAACTGGCCTTTCCCATCACACGCTTTATCATCATGCGACCAGATACGGTAACTTCTATATTTTTACTCTCTAACAATTCTTTATCATCATCATCATGGCTATCATGGAGATCGTATGCGTAATTATTACGCCTAAAATGATTTGGGTAAGCATTTCCATGCTCTCTCAATGAGTCCAATTTTTTCCGTCTTTCCTTAATTAAATCGTTCTCATCACTAATTTTATTATTTATATTCACTTATAGTCCCTGCTTTAAGCTTGCTTCAATAAATTTATCTAAATCACCATCTAGAACTGCTTGAGTATTGCCGGTCTCAACCCCTGTTCTCAAATCTTTAATACGACTTTGATCTAAAACATATGACCGAATTTGACTACCCCAACCTACATCTGCTTTTGAATCTTCTAATAAAGATGCTTCTGTGTTTTTCTTTTGCAACTCTAATTCATATAATTTTGCTTTAAGCTGTTTCATTGCTGTTGCTTTGTTTTTATGTTGAGACCTATCATTCTGACATTGTACTACGACATTCGAGGGTAAGTGAGTAATTCGCACAGCAGATTCAGTTCTGTTGACATGCTGGCCGCCCGCTCCACTAGCTCGATAAACGTCAATTCTAAGATCAGATGGATCAACATCAATATCAATATTATCATCGATTTCAGGCATCACAAATACTGAAGCAAAGGATGTATGTCTTTTATTGCTGGAGTCAAAAGGTGATTTTCTAACCAAGCGATGTACTCCTGTTTCAGTTCTTAACCAACCATAAGCATAATCACCAGACACATGAATAGTTGCGCTCTTGATGCCTGCGACGTCTCCCGCCGAAACTTCAATTATATCAATCTTATAATTGTGAGCTTCAGCCCATCTTAGATACATTCTAAATAACATTTCCGCCCAATCTTGAGCCTCTGTTCCACCGGCACCTGATTGAATATCAATATAAGCATTAGAATAATCCATCTCTCCATTAAACATTCTATGAAATTCAAGTTTTGCTATCTTTTTATCTAAAGAATCAACTTCCAGCTCAATATCCTTTATTGTCTCAACATCATGCTCTTCAAAGGCTAGAGTTAATAATTCTTGTGAGTCAATGCAAGATATCTGCATCGAATCCAATCCATCTACAATAGATTCCAATTTAGATCGTTCTTTACCAAGAGACTGAGCTTTCTCTGGTTCGTTCCATACATCAGGATTTTCGAGTTCTCTTTTGACTTCTGCAAGTCTTTCGGATTTAGCTTCATAGTCAAAGATACCCCCTAAGCGAATCTATACGCGAAAGTATATTATTAATTAAACTATTTAAGTGATTGATTTCTAACATATATATCTATGAATAAATATTCTCTACCAACAACTGAGCCGTTACATTTCCACGAAATTCATTGACCTGTAGTTTATATATTAATTCTACCGCATCTCTTGAAATAATACTTCCTTGGTTGAAGGCAATACCATCAATAATAACCTTTCCATCAAAAGATTTTACTTTTATCTTTAAATGCTTATCTCCCACTACTCTTTGATCCAGTAAGTAAAATTTTCCAAAGAAAATGGGTTCATCGAATCCTGAGCCCCATGGGCCGAATTGATCAATCATTCTTGCAAAATCAATCGATAACTTTTTAGATGGTATTTCACCATCAACATATATCGCCCCAGTTAAATCAACAAATGGATATAAGTTTTTTATATGAACAGAGGCAGTGACTTTGAATTCATCAAAATGTTCATCTTTTATTGTTAATCCTGCTGCCATAGAATGACCCCCAAATTTCTGAATCAGATGAGGCTTTTCTGTTGCTATTGATTCAAGCAAATCTTTAATATGGATACCCCGAATGGACCTTGCGGAACCCTTAATTAAGCCATCCTCTTCATGGGCAAAAGCTATCACTGGGCGGTTACAATGATCTTTCAATCTAGAAGCAACAAGACCTACGAGGCCTTGATGCCAATCTTTATTTTTTACGCAAACACATAATGGTAAATTAGTTTTATTAAACTTTTCAATAAAAGTGAAGGCTTCACCTTGCATTTTCTGTTCGATACCTTGACGTTTTTTATTTTTTTTATCTAAAATTTCAGCACACTCTAATGCAAATTTGTCATCGTCTGTTAATAGGCACTTTATTCCAACTGACATATCCTCCAATCTTCCTGCAGCATTAATTTTTGGACCTAATGAGAACCCTAAGTCGGTACTGGACACCTTTTTTGGATTTCTTCCAGACTGAAGAATTAATGCATTGATCCCAGAAATACAACGTTGTTTACGTATTCTTTTGATACCTTGATCAACTAAAATGCGATTATTAAGATCTAGTTTCACTACATCAGCTATTGTTCCGAGTGCAACTAAATCTAAATAACGAGAAGGAATAGAGGCAAAACCAATATTTCCCTGAAGTTCAAGCTCTTTCCCAAGTCCGGCCATCACATAAAATGCCACTCCCACTCCAGCCAAATTCTTGCTGACAAAACTACTACTTTCTAGATTTGGATTGACTATGACATTAGCATCAGGCAGCTCATTGCCGGGCAAATGGTGATCAGTCACTAAAACATCTATTTTACTATTTCGAGCTTCTTTCACACCGTCAAAACTAGAGATACCATTATCTACTGTGATGATCAGATCTGGATTTAACTTTTTTGCCTCATCAACAATTTTAGGAGTTAATCCATAACCATAATCAAATCTATTTGGTACGATATAATTTATTTTATTAAATCCAAAATCCTTTAAACAGCGTATTAAAAGTGCAGTGCTAGTAGCGCCATCTACATCATAATCACCCACAATTAAAATTTCCTTCTCCTTATTATCCAATATGAGCTGGACCGCCTCAGGTATAAATTCTAATGAACTGATAGGAGCAAGATTACTCAACGCATATGTATAATCTTCTTTCTTCTTTATACCTCTGGCCGACAAAATTCTAGCAATAAGCGGATCGAGATGATCTAAGTTATCGATATTATTAAATTTCTTATTATATATTGGTGGTTTAATTTGCATGATCAGATGACTTAATTAATTGAAGAGATTTGGCTTTTCGCCAAAAAAAATATTTTTGCGGAGACTTTATTTCGATCTGCCAGCCATCTCTAAATATCAAAACTAGTTGTTCTGGATTAACTTCTTTATGATATCTATAAATAGTTAGTAAAAAAGACTCTAATTCATTTTTTGAACTAGATTCAATACCAGTATCTTCTGGGGTTACAGCGACGAATGCTCCATCCTCGTGTTTCAAAAAGTTATCAAACTCACTTTTAAAATCATCGGCCTCGTTTTTTGTTATAGCCCAAAAACCTCTGATAATAGGATCATCCGAGAGTAATTTTGGCAAATTTATATTACTGCGAGGCACCAATTTTCCTCCACCCCATACCCATAATGAATTAAATAAGCCATGCTTAATGTTATGTGAGTTGTGAATTATCATTTGAATCTCATTTATCAAGTTCCCATATTCTCCCGATAGGTCATCATTTGGCGCTACACTATTAATTGCTTGATCAGATAACTCTGATGGGGAATATATGCTTGTTGGAAATAATTTTTCAAATAATAAGTAACCATTCAATCCATTGTGTGAGAGCTTTACTGCAATATTATTCGAAATTTGATTCTGTATCTCGATAAAATCTTTTGAAATTTCTTTTACTATCTCAACTGAGTGCCTAACAGTTTTAATACTCAATTGATTACCATGTGTCTGAATTATAACGGGATCAGCTGCTGCAATATATTGTTTAGGTTTCTTGCTAGTTTCACCAAAATATCTTAATGCGCCAAAATTAGTTACCTTTTCTTGCTCACCAAAGAAAGACAGTAGGTGATTAAGTATATGTTTGTGTGTGCTAGTGTATGAAGCATTTGATCTACTAAGCCAATTTCTTAAGTTCAAATCAAGATCTGATAATTTACCTAGGGCGGGTAAAATTATTACACGGGCTGTTTTTTTTGATGATAGCATCAGTTTATTAAACCTATTATTATTAGTCATTATCACATAAAATTTTAATTATTTACCAGTCAAATAGGAAGATCTTACCAAGTGAATTTTACCAAAGATGCTAGCTCTGAAGTCACGATAAAGCGTTATGAAAACAACCGGCTTAAAATTGGAAATCAATCTATTGATTATTCTTGCATCGTAGGTATGAATGAAATCATTGGGAAGTGGAATAACAAGAATGCAGATAATACTAGTATTAAAGATCTCGATTTCTTAGCAAAAAGAAATCCAGATATATTGATATTTGGTACAGGTCAAAATGCAGTCATACCTAATCGTAATTTAATATTCGAACTAGCAAAAATTAATTTAGGTATCGAGGTAATGACCACAGCTGCGGCTTGCAGAACATTTAATATTTTAATTTCAGAGGGTCGAAGCCCGATAGCGATCTTAACTCTAGATTAGTTTTTATGATTTACTCAAAAACTGGACGGGATCTATCGGTTTAGTGTTTCGTCGTACCTCGAAATATAATCTTGGTGTCTGCTCTGGACCCAAACCCATTGTAGCAATCTCCTGACCTTTTTTTATAAGATCACCTTCACTTACTATTATTCTCTGATTATATCCGTAGGCGCTAAGATATACTTTACTGTGTTCTATTATAATTAATTGACCATAACCTATTAAGCCATTTCCAGCATAAACTACTCTTCCATCTGATGCAGCTACTATTGACTGACCTAAACTCCCCCCCATTAAGATACCACCAGAGAAATTAGAATTCTTAGAGAATTTACTTAAAATCTCTCCATCAGTTGGAAGAACCCAGTTTATTTTTTTACTATCTATACGTATTGTTTTATTGGCCTTGTTTACACTCTTTGATCTTAGAGGTTTTTTTTGCAGATAGTTAGGTGGAGGTGTTAATTTGATAATCTGCCCAGGTATAATAAGATCGGTATTAGTAATTTTATTCCATGAAATTAGATCTTGATAATTCAATCCATAGCGCCATGCTATTACCATAAGGGTCTCGCCTGATCTCACAAAATGCTGCTTCTCATTAATATCATTGAGCTGAATTGAACTGCAAGCAGACACAAGGAAAAACATACTTATTAAGCTATGAAGCAATTTTGACTTTCCAAGTAATATAAATTTGCTCAAATGAGAATACCTTGTTGCCTTAATTATAGGATTAAATCTTTTATTGTAAATACACTATAAATAATAAAAGAATCACACTAACTAACCAACCAATTCTTTCAATATACTTCTCCAATACTGAAGAGACCTGCTCTCCACTGAAATAAACAACTGCTGAGACTAAGAAGAAACGAGCGCCTCTGCCAATAATTGAAAAAAGAATAAATCCTAAGAAATTAACTCCAGTCATACCTGCTGAAATAGTAAATATTTTATATGGGATTGGGGAAAATCCAGCTAATAATACTGCCCATAATCCCCATTTTGTGAACCATACTTTTGATAATTGAAATGACTCCCAGTAACTAGAGCTCATGAGCCAAGACTCAATAATATCAAAAATAAAAAACCCTAAAATATAACCAAATATCCCGCCAAGCAATGAGGCTATTGTTGTTATAAATGCGAAGTACCAAGCTTTATTTCTATCAGCTAAGCACATTGGGATCAGCATAACATCAGGTGGAATCGGGAAGAAAGATGATTCTGAAAAACTTAGATAAAATAGGTATTTATGAGCATTTTTATTACCAGCCCACGAAATTACTTTTTTATATAAATTACCAAAAATTCGCATTATTTTAGATTTTTCTTACGAGATAGTATTATCATCAGTCAATATTAATCCTCTTTTATAAGTGGTACAAAGCTCACCGAACCAAGATCTTTACTTTCATAATGATCCTGATTTCTAGTAACTATCATTAATTTTTGCTCATTAGAACCACCAATCGGTATAATCATTGAGCCATTTAAGGCTAATTGCTCAAGAAGTTTTATCGGTAGTTTAGGAGCTGCAGCAGCAACAATTATTCCGTCATACGGTCCATATTTTGACCAACCTTGCCAGCCATCACCATGGCGAAAATTAACATTATAGATATCTATTGCGCGTAACCGCTGTTTAGTTTTTTGCAATAAACTACGAATTCTCTCAATAGAATAAATTTCTTTAAAAAAAGGTGAAAGTACTGCAGTCTGATAACCACAACCGGTTCCAATCTCAAGAATACGATCACCGATAACAGAATTTAGTAAAGATTCTGTCATTTTTGCTACAATATAAGGCTGACTAATTGTTTGGCCAAGTCCTATTGGAAGCGCGGTGTCTTCATAAGATCTTGTAGCTAATGCCTCATCTACAAACAAATGTCGCGGAACATCACGAATACGATCAAGCACAGCGTTGGATTTAATTCCCTGCTCTTTCAACCTCATAATTAAACGATCACGTGTACGATCAGATGTCATGCCTATACCCTGATTATTTATGGAACTCTTGATCATTAAATTAACCAATCTCTCAAATCTTCAATAATAGTGTGATTTGTCATATCAATCTGAATAGGACTAACTGATACGGAATCATTGTTTATAGCATGAAAATCAGTACCTGGGCCAGCATCATAACCTTCACCAGGCGCTCCGATTAAATAATTATAGGTATGACTCTCATTATTTGAGACAGGTATTGGATATGATTTTTTTCGAGTTCCTAATCTAGTAGCTACAACACCATTTAGATCACCCATGCTTCTATCAGGTACGTTCACATTTAAGATTGTATCGGACGGAAAAGGATGACTCTTAAGCTTTTCAACTAATTCAACTGCAACCTGAGCAGCCACCTTATAATTATTATTATTCTTATTGATCGATGATATTGCAATTGATGGAATTCCAAGTGATCTTCCTTCAATTGCTGCCGCAACCGTACCCGAATAGAGAACATCCTCCCCAAGGTTCGCGCCATGATTAACTCCAGAGATCACCATATCAGGCTCGATATCCAAAAATCCAGATAACCCTAAATAAACTGTATCTGCTGGTGTCCCATTAACACAAAAAATATTATCATCAATTTTTTTAATTTGAAGCTCAGATCGGAGTGTTAATGCACTGCTAGAGCCTGAATGATTTTCTTTTGGTGCAAAGATAATAATTTCAGCAATTTTTTTTAAATGCGCTGCAAGTATATTAATACCATCCGCTAAGTAGCCATCATCATTACTCAATAAGATAATCATTGTTGAATTTTACATTTTTAATAATAAACAGCTATATATTTATTAACTATTGTATACTGATAATAGAAATTATCTCTTCTCTTTAACTGTATTATTAAATTTAAATGACTGATAAAAAAGTACATAATTCAGAATCTTATTCAATTAGTGACGAAGAGAGTAAATTATTTAGAGATGCTATCGGGGATGCTAAACCAATACCAAAAGTAAAAAACACTCCATTTCGAAAAAAGATATCTGCAAAAGCAAATTTCACAAGAAAGGACAATCAAAACGTCCTAACTGAAAGTATGACTGCAAATATTGATCTCCAAGAAGAAAACGATATAAATAACCTAAAATTCCACAGATCAAATATAACAACAAAATTAATGAAAAAATTATCTCGTGGTACATTTAGTATACAAGCCGAAATAGATCTTCATGGAATGACAGTAAATGAAACAAGCGAGTATTTAAAATCTTTTATAGCAGATAGCGTTAAAGACAATTTAACATGTGTTAGAGTAATTCATGGAAAAGGGCTTGGTTCTGGGCCTGGCGGTCCAGTTCTTAAAAAGCATGTTAATCATTTATTGAGAAAGTGGGACCAGGTTCTTGCTTTTACTACTGCACGCCAAGTTGATGGAGGTACTGGTGCTATTTATGTACTACTATCAAAAAATTAAACCAAGTAATTGTTAATTTAATTGGGATCAACAATAAGATATAGAGTCTCATTTTCACCAATTAAGCCTAAATCATTTCTAGCTCGCTCTTCTATCGCATCATTACCTGATTTTAGATTATTTATTTCAGCTTCTAACTCACTATTTCTTTTTTCTAAAAATATATTTTCTTTTTTCTGTATCTCCACATCATTCTGTAAGGCTTTTAATTGAAAATAACCATCCTCTGAAATCCATATTTTAGTTTGCATGATCAAAATCATCATAACGAGAATTAATAGAATCCAACGAAAATTTTCCATCTCTATATCACTCTATCAATCACCAAGAAAAGGTACTGAAAATGCATTTTTTGGATCAAATGTTGCTTCACCCCCTATCATCTCTTCTATTCTCAATAATTGATTGTATTTAGCAATACGATCAGACCTTGATAACGACCCAGTTTTAATTTGGGTAGCTTTAGTTCCAACTGCTATATCTGCAATTGTATAATCAGATGTTTCACCGGAACGATGAGATATAATAGCTGAGTAATTAGCTGAAATGGCCATATCTATAGCCTGAAATGTTTCTGATAAGGTTCCAATTTGATTTGGTTTAATAAGAATTGAATTTGCTATATTTTTATCAATACCAGATTGCAGAATTTTAGTATTTGTTACAAAGAGGTCATCACCAACAAGTTGCACACGTTCACCAAGTTTTTTACTTAATATTGACCACCCTTCCCAATCAGATTCATCCATCCCGTCCTCTATAGTGATTATAGGATAACTGTCAACTAATTCTCCCAAAAAGTCAGAAAAGCCAACTGCATCGTAACTCACTCCTTCTGATTTTAAGTGGTAACATTTATTGGAATAAAATTCACTACTTGCAACATCCAGCCCTAATAAAATATCTCTACCAATGTTGAGGCCTGATAAATTAACTGCTTCAACAATGATATCGAGAGCAGCTCGGTTAGATTTTAAATTAGGAGCAAAGCCACCTTCGTCTCCTACAGCTGTATTTAATCCTTTTTTTTGCAGGACAGATTTCAATGAATGAAATACTTCAACGCCGTGCCTTAAAGCCTCTTTAAAAGAGTTTGCTCCAACAGGAAGGATCATAAATTCTTGAATATCAATATTATTATCAGCATGTGCACCACCATTAATAATATTCATCATTGGTACTGGCATAGTTTTTTGATCACCAAAATGACTGAATAATGGAATATTTTTCGAACTTGCCACTGCTTTTGCATAGGCCATTGATACAGCTAAAATCGCATTTGCACCCAGGTTATTCTTATTCTCAGTGCCGTCGAGATCTAACATAATATTATCGAAATCTATCTGACTAATTACATCTTTATTAATAAATTGTTTACATATGAGCTGGTTTATATGATCTACGGCTGTTTCCACACCTCGACCTAAATATCTAGAGCGATCATTATCTCTGAGCTCAATCGCTTCTCTACTTCCTGTTGAGGCACCTGAAGGTGAAGATGCACGACCCAGAGAATTATCACTTAGCCTTACTTCAGCCTCGACAGTTGGGTTACCTCTAGAATCGATAATTTCTCTTCCAGTAATACTGGATATCGTGGTCACAATATAACTCCTAATTACTGATTATTTTTATTTTTTTCAACTAGACCATTCTATTTGATTTTCAATATAATCCGCTTTTTTAACAGATTGATCTATTGAGGTTAACATTTCTAGCAATTCAGGAATTCTCTTTAGAGGCCACGAATTTGGCCCATCACTGAGTGCTTTATCCGGGTCAATATGTGTCTCAATAAACAATCCTGCGACGCCTACCGCTATAGCAGCACGAGCTAAAACAGGAACAAATTCACGACAGCCATCCGACTTATTTCCTTTACCGCCTGGTAATTGAACTGAATGAGTAGCATCGAATACAACCGGACATTTTGTTTTTCTTAATATTGCTAAAGATCTCATATCAGAAATTAAATTATTATAACCAAATGTAAAGCCTCTCTCACAAACTAAAATCTCTTTATTTCCTGTAGATTTAGCTTTATTTACAACATTTTGCATTTCAGCTGGTGACAAAAATTGACCTTTTTTTATATTAACTGGCTTTCCTTGCTTTGCAACATTTAGAATAAAATTCGTTTGCCTACACAAAAATGATGGAGTTTGAAGAATATCAACTACACTAGAGACCTCATTTAAAGGAGTATCTTCATGGACATCAGTCAAAATAGGTATATTAATTTGAGACTTAACCTCAGATAAAATCCTTAGGCCTTCATCAATCCCAAGGCCGCGAAAACCATCTTTCGAACTTCTATTAGCCTTATCAAATGATGATTTATAAATAAAAGGAATACTCAGAGTATCTGTAATTTCTCTCAGTCTTCCGGCAGTCTCAATCGCTGATTCTCGACTTTCAACCACACAATTTCCTGCGATTAAGAAAAAGGGTTTACGATTACCAATATTGGAGTATTTAAATTCCACTAATTCTCAAACTCCCTCTTTTTTTGTTACACAGGCTTCGACGAAACTTTTAAACAAAGGATGGCCATCTCTAGGATTCGAAGTAAATTCTGGATGAAATTGAGTTGCCACGAACCAAGATTTAGATGAAAGTTCTATCACCTCAACTAAGTCATCAACAGATGTACCTGAAAATAAAATGCCTGCCTCTGTCATGACATCACGATAATTATTATTGAATTCATAACGATGTCGATGACGTTCCTGAATTGAGTCATTCTGGTAGATTGTTCTTATGAGTGAATTTTTGGCCAAGTTAATCTTTTGTGCCCCCAATCTCATGGACCCTCCTAATTCAGATTGCTCATTTCGCTCTTCAATTACACCTGTACCTTCCTGCCATTCAGTAATCAAGGCAATGACAGGATGTGGAGTTGTTTTATCAAATTCTGTGCTCTGAGCACTTTCAAGATTAGCAAGATGCCTAGCCATCTCAATTATTGCTACCTGCATACCAAGGCAAATTCCTAAATAAGGAATATCGTTCTCCCTCGCATATTTAACTGTCGAAATCTTACCTTCTATCCCTCTATCACCAAACCCGCCCGGTACAACAATTCCATCCATACTTTTTAGCGATCCAACACCCTCTTTTTCAATATCTTGCGACTCTATATAATGAATGTTTACTTTTGTTGATGTTTTTATTCCGCCATGAAGTAATGCCTCTGTAAGTGAAATATATGCATCACGTAAATCTATATATTTTCCTACCATCGCAATATTAATTTCATTTTTTGGATGTAATTTCGTCTCTACAATTTTATTCCACTCGATTAAGTTAGCTTTAGGTACATCAAGCTTCAATTTATTGACCACAATATTATCTAGGCCTTGTAGATGCATCATTTCTGGTAATTTATAGAGATCATCGACATCAATTGCAGAGATGACTGCACTCTCTTGAACATTTGTAAATAAAGCGATTTTTCTTCTTTGCTCATCTGGTAACATTTGCTCTGAACGACAAACTAATATATCTGGCTGTATACCTATGGATCGCAATTCTTTAACTGAATGTTGAGTGGGTTTAGTTTTAATCTCTGAAGATGTTGCGATATAGGGAACTAACGTTAAATGAACGTAAACAACTTTGTCTGAGCCCAGTTCTACCCCCATTTGCCTAATAGCTTCCATAAATGGTAGAGATTCAATATCACCAACTGTTCCACCGATTTCAACTAAACATACATCTGCATCACCTGAACCACTCTTAACGCCTTCTTTAATTTCATCAGTAATATGAGGAATAACCTGAACTGTGGCACCAAGATATTCACCACGTCGTTCTTTGGCAATTACCGACTCATATATCCTGCCTGTTGTAAAGTTACTATTGCGCCCAGTCTCAGTTCTTACAAAACGTTCATAGTGGCCAAGATCTAGGTCTGTTTCAGTTCCATCGGTGGTAACAAATACTTCACCATGCTGAAAAGGACTCATCGTTCCAGGATCAACATTAATATATGGATCCAGCTTAATCATGCTAATTGTTAATCCTCGAGATTCCAAAATTGCACCAAGGCACGCTGAAGTAATACCCTTACCTAACGAGGAAACAACTCCACCAGTAATAAATACATACGCAGTCATAAATATTCCAATAAATTCATAATGCTAGGGTAAACATTGGACTTTAACATACGAGGAAGCCCCTAGTGTGAGCAATTAAATGCAATGAATAATCAAAATTTGTTTTTCGGCATATAGGCAATTTTATGGACCCGCCATTTGAGTAAAGACGGCTTAAAAATTTAACAGATAGACAATGCCAACACAATTAAATTGTATAAAAAATAATTCAAGGCTGGATTAACCTAGGTCTCTGATCCCATTCAAAAATATATCCATTTTCTTTTGAGAATTTTTCCGCAGTCCATAAGTCCCCTACACACACAACTTCTCCGTCATAAAGTAAGAGTGGTATTTTATCCCTCAACCAAGGAAAGATTTTTTTCTCTTGAAATAACCTTTTTAGTTTTCGATCATAATTACTATCAATTGGGCAAATTTTCTCACCCCCATTTCTAAAATTAATTTCCAAACCTAGCTCTGCGATATCAGGATCAATTCCAATTTTTTTTGATGGTAGTAATGATATTTGACCCATATTTTCTCCGAGAGGTAATGAATCATTATGAGGGAAATATTTTTTTCCCTTTAGATCACTATTTAGTGATAATTCTGGTAATAGATATAAAAAATTTCGGTAACACCTTATTCTAGCGCCCCTCCAAGAGATCAAGGGATGTGAATCAATATTATAATTAGCAATAATTTTGGTCGCCTCCATTAATTGATTGAAAGGTGGTGAGGGTAAATTCATTTCGTTTAACGAATATCTTATTAAGTTTCGTTGACGTGTTTCTGATAAACACCTAAAGAGCTCTATATTAAAACAATCAACAGTACCAACATTTTCAAGATCAATCTCAGCAAGCCCCTTTAAACTTAATTTTGCTTCATAAGCAAACTTAGTAACTTTTGTGAATCTCTTATCTAGTGATGGCCATCTATCTTCCAATTGAGGAATAATCTCATTTCTTAAATAATTTCTATCAAAATTATTATTATTATTTGATGGATCATCTAACCAAGATAAATCATTCTCTACAGCATATTCTTTTATATATGTACGACTAATTTCAAGTAATGGTCGAACTAAAGTACCCAAAAAAAACTTTCTAGAAGTATTAATTGCTGCCAGGCCACTTATACCTGATCCTCGAAATAAATTAAGCATCAAGGTTTCTGTTTGATCGCTTTGATGATGTGCCGTTAATAGCCAATCGCCTTTTATTACAAAATTCTGAAAAATCTTATATCTTAATTCTCTCAATACTGCTTCTGACTCTTTATTAGATTTGTAATTTAGATCAATTTTGAATGATTTGAATTTGACACCATAAGATAACGCATTCTCTCTACAATGATTTTCCCAAATATCAGAGTCTTTGTTTATTCCATGATTAATATGGATTGCGATAATCGGTATATTACTCTCAATCCTACTAAGCGCATAAAGAAGTGCAGTTGAATCCATACCACCACTATATGCAACGACATATCGTGTTGCCTGAGAATTACCTAAAGAAATACTTGTCAAAATTTTTTTTAACGTTAACTGATTAAACATAAATGAGGCATTCTATTCAAGATAATGTTCAATAATAGATAAAGTAATCTATTATCTTAGTTTTGTTCAAATTCACCATAATTTGCTATGCGTGCTTGCCTATTATTGAGTAACTCTTTTAAATCCATAGCTAGTAATTTTTCGAGTGATTGGCTTATAGCGATTCTAAGAATATCACTCATTTCATCAGGCGATCGATGAGCACCCCCTAGTGGCTCTTCTATTACTTCATCGATTAAACCGAATTTTCTTAAACTTTTAGCTGTTATTTGCATTGCTTCTGCGGCATCTTTTGCTTTTTCTGCTTTTTTCCACAAAATAGAAGCACATCCTTCAGGCGATATTACTGAATACACACTATATTTTAACATTAAAAGAGTATCTGCTACCCCAATGGCTAAAGCACCACCGGAACCACCTTCACCAATAACTATAGATATAATTGGAGTAGATAGTTTAGACATATGAAATAAACTTTTTGCTATAGCTTCACTCTGCCCTCTCTCTTCAGCTCCCAATCCAGGATAAGCACCTGGTGTATCAATAAATGTAATTACTGGAAGTTGGAATTTTTCAGCCAATGTCATTAACCGTTGTGCTTTTCTATAACCTTCTGGTTTTGGCATTCCATAATTCCTTCTAACTCTCTCTTTCGTATCACGCCCTTTTTGATGACCAATAATCATCACCGATTTACCTTCGAACCTTGCAATACCTCCTATTATTGCAAAATCATCAGCATACATACGGTCTCCATGCAGTTCATGAAATTCAGTAAATAAGAGATCAATATAATCGAGAGTGTAAGGTCGCATGGGATGACGAGCAACCTGTGCTATCTGCCAGTCCGAGAGATTGCTATATATTTTTTTTGTAAGCGTTTTGTTTTGTAAATCTAATTTCAAAGCCTCGGATGAGAGACCCCCCTCTGAATCATCAGCGATATATTGGAGCTCCTCTCGTCTCGCTTCAATCTCAGCAATTGGTTTCTCAAATTCCAAAAATTTTGAATCCATCGTATCTAACCTTTATCTAATAACTCAATTTTACACTATCTCTGCCTAGTAAGTGATTCAAATCATCCCTAAGTTTCTTAGTTGGTAAAATAGACCACTTTTCTCCAAGATCAAGACGAGCAATAGCTTTGCTTTTATTGAAATTAATTGATATTTCACAAAAACCAGCCTCTGAGGAATCAAGACATAACTTTAAATTATTAAAAATATGACTATTCTTCTGATCTTCCGATAATTCTATAATTAAATTCTTTGCATTAAGCTCAATCATTTGATGAATATCTTTAATACTATCTACATTAACTTGCCAAGCTGAGGAAAATTCATCAAATCTTAAATTACCCTCAATAACGACTATAGTATCTTTCTTAAGCTGCTCTTTAAATTCTTGAAACTTATCATTAAAGAGGGTGGCTTCGATTCTACTAGTATCATCATCCAGAATGATAGAAATCCGATTGCCTCTCTTTTTTATATCCGCTATCAACCCGGCAATTCTAGTATGTCGCTTAGGTTGTCTATATTTCTTATCTCCAGTTTCGGACTTAGGTCGCTCTAATGACTGAATACTTTTTAATGTACCATTCGTAAAACTTAACGCATCATTTTTTATTGCGTGAAATGGATGTCCAGACAAATATAAACCTAATGCTTCTTTTTCATTCTTTAGTAATATCTCCTCTTTCCACTCAGCACTATTAGTTATTATGGTTTTTTCTTGATTATCTGATATAGAACCAAACATATCATTTTGCCCAGCTGCGAAATTTCGTGCTTCTTGTTCAGCGCTTTTAATGGCATCAGGTAAATGATCAATAAGAGCATTACGAGAAATTGAGAACTCATCTAATGATCCACTTTTTATTAATGCCTCAATTACCCGACGACTAATTTTTTCTGAACCTAACCTTTTGCAGAATTCATGCATACTACTATATTTCCCATTATTAACTCTTTCTGCAATAATTGTTTCCACAGTTGGTTTACCTACTCCTTTGATTGCTCCGAGCCCATAGAGTATTTGCTCTTTACTTAAAACTGTAAATTCATACATTGAGCTATTAATAGAAGGAGGCAAGAGCTCTATTTTATAGTTCAAGCAATCGTCTTTTATCATTATCAGGCGATCAGTATTATCTATTTCTGAAGTCATAACAGCGGCTAAGAATGATGCTGTAAAATGCGCTTTAAGGTAAGCAGTTTGATATGAAATCAGAGCATATGCAGCAGAATGAGACTTATTAAAACCATAACCTGCGAATTTCTCCATTAAACCAAAAATACGTTCAGCCGTTGGTTGATTAACGCCCCTTTCAAGTGAGCCCTTTACAAAACTTTCTCTTTGATAAGCCATTTCATCTAACTTCTTTTTACCCATTGCACGTCGCAACAAGTCAGCACTTCCAAGAGAATATCCTGCTAAAGTTTGAGCAATCTGCATGACTTGCTCTTGATACAAAATAACACCATAAGTGGGTTTAAGCACACTTTCTATATCAGGATGCAAGTAATCAATATTCATTTTATTAGGATCATGCTTACGATTAATAAAATCATCCACCATTCCTGATTGGAGTGGACCTGGCCTAAAAAGAGCGACCAATGCAACCAGATCATCAAACTGATCTGGGCGCATTCTTTTTATCAAATCTCTCATCCCGGTTGACTCAAGCTGAAATACGGCTGTTGTATTACAACTTCTAAGCAATTCAAAAGTTTTAGAATCTGACATGGGAATATTATCAATATCTATTAATTTTTTATTTTCTATTTTATTAACTATCTTAATCGTTAGATCAATTATGGTGAGAGTTCTCAATCCCAAGAAATCGAATTTAACTAATCCTGCAGCCTCAACATCGTCTTTATCAAACTGTGTAACTACATTTACCTGACCCTCTTCACAGTATAATGGCGTGAAATCTGTTAACTTTTCTGGAGCTATAACAACACCACCAGCATGCTTCCCGGCATTTCTTACCAACCCTTCCAATGATTTAGCAAGATTGATAATTGCTTCTACTTCCTCATCTTCACTGTACATTCGACGTAATTCAGCATCCTGCTCTAACGCCTTATCAAGAGTCATACCAACTTCGAATGGAATTTGTTTAGCAATTCGATCAACGAATCCATAAGGCTGATCTAATACTCTACCTGCATCTCTTATAACAGCCTTAGCAGCCATCGTCCCATATGTAATAATTTGTGAAACACGCTCTCTTCCATATTTCTCAGACACGTATTCAATAACTCGGTCTCTTCCATCCATACAAAAATCAATATCAAAATCAGGCATTGAAACCCGCTCAGGATTCAGAAATCTCTCAAAAAGAAGATCATGTTGCAATGGATCAAGGTTAGTTATTCCAAGTACATAAGCTACTAGAGAACCAGCTCCAGAACCTCTTCCTGGTCCTACTGGAATATTATTATTTTTTGCCCAATCAATGAAATCAGAAACAATAAGAAAATAACTTGAAAAACCCATATTATTTATTACGCCTAATTCCTCCTTAAGACGAGCCTTATATTTTTCAGGCTTTATTAGAGTTTCTTTAGGTAATTTTTGTAATTTTATGTTTAAACTTCTTTCAGACTCCTCAAGTAAATATGAATCTGTTGTTTGATTACCTGGAACAGAAAAAATAGGTAAAAATGACTCTCCTAATTTAAGGTCAAGATTACAACGTTTTGCAATTTCTACTGTATTTGATAGTGATTCTGGGATATCTTCAAATAAGTTATGCATATCTAATGAATTTTTCAAATACTGCTGATTACTATATATTTTTGGCCTACTTGGATCCGACAGAATTAAACCTTCATTAATACATACTCTAGCCTCATGAGATTCATAATCACTAGAATTTAGAAATCTAACATCATTTGAAGCCACTACAGGAACTTTATAATCATGAGCCAATAATAGTGCCATCTGAATATAGCTCTCTTCTGATGGACGATTAGTTCGATTGAGCTCAATATAAAAACGATCATCAAACAATTCCAGCCAAAAATCCAATTGCCTAGCAGCAAGATCATGATGATCATTAATCAAGCTTCTCCCAATATCACCTTTTAAACCAGCGGAGAGAGCAATCAATCCCTCACAACTTTTTTTTGTAAACCAATGTTTGTGGAATCTGGGTCCATAGCGTGTCTGACCATCAAGCCATGCACGTGTAATTAGCTTAGTTAAATTTTTATAACCGATATTATTAGCGCAGAGTATTATTAAATGGTCATTCCTACTAATATCATCCTCATCAGCAATAAATATATCAGAGCCAATAATTGGTTTAATGCCATACTCTAGGGCCTTGCGATAAAATTTAACCATACCAAAAACATTATTTTGATCAGTTAAAGTTATTGCTGGCATCTTATTTTCTACGCACCGCTCCATTAATTGAGGGATCCGGATCGTACTATCAACGATTGAATACTGACTATGAAGATTTAGATGAATAAATTTATTTGACATTGATAATTAAAATGATGGTTATAATTTAATTTAATCTTAATTATTTTCCCTTAACTTAACTAGCTTTATTTGTTGGTTATTTTACAAATAAGCCAGATAAGGGCTTGAAAGTTAACCGATGCTGCGGACAAGGTCCGAATTCCTTTAGACGCTCAATATGATCTTTTGTTCCATAACCTTTGTGCTTAGAAAAATTAAAGTTAGGATATATTTTACCCAAACTTCTCATTAAATTATCTCTGTATACTTTTGCGATTATAGAAGCTGCACTAATTGCAGGAATTTTAGCATCGCCACCAATAATAGCCTCAGCAGACAATACCTCATTATAAAATTCTAAATTTGGTAAGGTATTACCATCAATCTGAATAAAATCTGGCTTGCAAGGTAAGCCTAATATAGAGCGACGCATAGCTAGCATTGTCGCCCAAAGTATATTTAAATTATCTATCTCATTCACATCAGATAAAGAAATGGACCATGCAATTGATTGTGAAATTATTTTTTTTGATAGTAGCTTTCTATTCTTTTCAGTGAGTCTCTTTGAATCATCTAATTCATCATAGGAATGATCTCTCCGGAGAATAACTGCGGCCGCCACTACAGGACCTGCGATGGTGCCTCTTCCAACCTCGTCAATGCCAGCAATGTATTTATAGCTATCCTTCATTAAAGTAGTTTTAGCACCTCTGACGCTGCTAATTTATCAGTATCAGCATCTAACTGTGACTTTAATTGTGTAAAGTTATTAATCATATTTTGCTGATAATTTTTATTGTATAAACACTCGCTTATACTATCGAATAAGTTTATGTCTGACGCTTTATTTTGAATGAACTCAGGAATGATCTCCTTGTTTAGCAGAATATTTGGTAAGGTGAAATATGAGGTTTTAACCAGTTTATTTAATATAAAATAACTAGGGGCAGAAACCTTATATGCCGCTACAGTAGGCTTAGATAGTAATGCCGACTCGAGAGCAGCAGTACCAGAGGCTAACAAAACTATATCAGCTGCTATCATGGCCTCATGTGAGTATCCTTTTATAACATTAAATGCACTTCTGATGTTATTTGATAAGAGAATATTTTCAAATTGATCATATGTTGATTGAGAAGCCATAGGGGAGACAAATGAGATTTTTTTATTCTGAGAAACAATTAATTTGGCTACTCTTGCGAATATTGGCCCGAGCTTTTTAATTTCGCTCAATCGACTTCCTGGTAATACTGCAATAACAGTTTCGGAGGATATTTGTAATTTCTTCCTAGCTGTATACTTTTTCATTTCATACGGCAGTTTTTTGACTAAAGGATGACCTACAAAGACCGCAGGTACACCATAAGCATGGTAGAGATCAGGCTCAAAAGGCAATAAACATAATACCTTATCAACAGATTTACGTATTGTCTTTATCCTATTTTTTCGCCATGCCCAAATTGAAGGGCTAACGTAGTGAACCGTTTTTATACCCCTCTTATGTAATTTTTTTTCTAATGATAGGTTGAATTCTGGCGCGTCTATTCCTATAAATATGTCTGGTGGATTTTCCGACCACCTTTTGACTAGGGTGCCTCTTAAACGCAATAATTTTGGTAGTATTTTAAGAGGCTCCAAAACCCCCATCACAGATAGCTCTTCCGATGATGCCCAACCAGTATTGCCAGTTATTTTTTCCATTTTTGGGCCGAAGATACCCTCAAACCTAATATCCGGATATAGGTTTATCATCTCATTCATTAGACCAGCACCGAGGGAATCACCTGAAGCTTCGCCAGCAACTATACCTATACGCATTGACTATCTTATAATTCCGCGATCTGAAGTTGACCTAAGGGACTCTATAAATAACTTTAACTCCTCCTGATGAGAAGATAAAGCTGCAATCTCTTGGATTGCCTCTTGCAATTTAAACTCCTTACGATAAAGAATACGATATGCATTTTTGATATTTAAAATTTGCTCGGGACTGAAACCTCTTCTTTTCAACCCTTCCACGTTAACCCCTCTTGGTTTTATAGGTTGCCCTTCAGCCATCACATATGCAGGAATATCTTTCGTGGTTAATGTGTTCATACCAATAAAGCTATGAGCACCTATCTTTGTAAATTGGTGCGCACCAGTAAAACCTCCGAAAATGGCCCAATTTCCAACTGTGACATGACCAGCTAATGTCGCATTATTAGCAAAAACCACGTTATTTCCAACAACACAGTCATGAGCAATATGTACGTATGCCATAATCCAATTATCATCACCAATTATAGTTTTTCCTGCATCCTGTAATGTGCCTCTACTAATAGTGCAATACTCTCTAATTGTATTACCATCACCAATAACTAAGGATGTTTTTTCATTATTATATTTCTTATCTTGCGGATCACCGCCAATTGATGAAAATGAGTAAATATGATTATCCTTTCCAATGATGGTCGGTCCTTTTATTACCACATGACTGTCAATTACAGATCCATCACCAACGGTAACTTCATCACCGATCTCACAATATGGACCAATGGTTACATGTTTGCCTATTTTTGCCGACGCGGAAATAATTGCAGTTTTGTGGATCATTATTTTGATATATTTGGAGCGCACATAATTTTAGCGCTTACTGAGATATTATTATTAACTTTGGCAACACATGTATATCGCCACATACCACGTATTATTCGATCCACATTAACTTCGATGATTAACTGATCACCCGCGGTTACTGGAAATTTAAAGCGTGCATCTTCAACTGCAACTAAATAATAAATTGGCTTTGGCTCAATATCACCAACAGTAAGATGTCCCAAAACTCCTCCAGCCTGAGCCATTGCTTCAATAATTAGCACACCAGGCATAATTGGTTTATTCGGAAAATGACCCTGAAAAAATGGCTCATTTATCGTCACATTCTTCATTGCTGTAATCGATCGTTCAAGCTCATAATCTAAAATTTTATCAATATATAGAAATGGATATCGGTGAGGTAAAAGCTCCATTATTTGAATAGTGTTTAATTCTTTATTTTCTGTGCTCATTAAACTTCCTATATTTATCATTGTAGGATGATATTCTTATAACCTTCGAAACTTACCAACTAGCTTCTTCCAAACTTTATCTTTATCAGCTGCAAAAGAACCTGAGTAAATTCCTGGTTCCAATATGTTTTTGGTAACCACAGAACCGCCATTAACCCTCACATCATCGCAGATTTCAATATGCCCAACTATTCCAACTTGGCCCGCTATTAAACATCGCTTACCAATAATCGCACTTCCAGCTATAGCAGCAGAAGCTGCAACTGCGGTATGCTCACCTATTGAAACATTATGACCAATTTGAATAAGGTTATCTAGGCGAACACCATTTTCTAATTCCGTATTATCCAATGAGCCCCGATCCACAGTAGTATTAGCACCTATTTCTACATCATCTCCAATGGTAACTCCCCCAATTTGAGGTATCTTAAACCATCCTTTCTCAGTCTTGACATTACCAAATCCATCCGAACCAATAACTGCTCCAGGATGTATAATAGCTCTCTTTCCTAATGAAATTTTGTTCACTAATGTGACATTTGCAATTAATTTTGAATTATCTCCGATCTCAACATCACCCTCAATAATACATCCAGGTCCTATGTAGGTATTTCTTCCTATCTTAACATTACCCGAAATCCGACAAAATGGTCCAATATAAGCTGATTTTGAGATATCAATATCTCCTGATATTGATACATTTTTATCGATTCCAGCACTCATGCTTGCTGGTGGATTCAGTAAAGCTACAATTTTTGAGAAAGTTAAATACGGGTCATCAGATATCAACGCATTAGTTTTACATATATCAACATGAGCATTCGCAATCACAACTGCTGAAGCTTTTGATGAGATTAATTGTTCTTTGTAACTTGGGTTCGAAAAAAAAGAAATGGCGCCCTTTTGTGCCGATAATAGTGTTGCAGCATGTGTTACTTGAGTCTCAGGATTACCTAAAAGATCACATCCAAACTTTACTGCTAACTTGGATAAACTTAAACCCAATAAATTCTCCTCAGAATTGACACATACAAAGTAATTTATAGAATTAGTTAATCTTAGTTAGTTTCATCTTGAGTATTACTGTTTAAGGACTCTAAGACTAAACCTGTAATATTAACACTTTGGCTAGCATAAATAACTCCGTCAGCAAAAATCATGTCATATTCATTTGATTGCGCAAATACATTAACCGCATCCAATATCAATCTTTGTAATTTACCAAGCTCCTCATTTCTTCTCAAATTAACATCTTCTTCAAGCTCAGTCGCTAGGCGATTTACTTCGCGTTGCAGCTCTCTAAAATCCTTTTCAGCGCTCGCTCTCTCTGAAGCGCCCATTACAGCTGCATCTTTCTGAATTTTTGCTGTTAATTCTTCCAATTCTTTTGATTTAGCCACAGCTTCTCTTTGCCTAGGTTGAAATTCACCAGCCAATGACTCCATAACCTCTCTAAACTGAGGCGAGCCCTCCATTAAAGCCTGAAAATTAATTACACCAATCTTTTGTTCTTGAGCACCAACAGAGAGCATAAAGATTGAACTAACAATGATTGATGTAAAAAAGTGCTTAGTTAATTTTTTCAATAAATCCATATCCATACCTAGCTATTAAAATGATTGACCAATTGAGAATTGAAATCTTTCAATCTCATCTTTGTAAAACTTTTCCGTGCCCTCATAACGATTTAGAGGATAAGCATAACTAAATCTAAACAAGCCCATTGGGGCTAGCCATTGAACAGCTATCCCTACAGATTTCTTTAAATCTCCAAATGATGTTGTATATTCAACCGGTTCACCTTCTTTGTCAAAAAAAACTATTTCACCAGTATTAAAAACATTACCAATATCATAGAACAAACTTGCCCTAGCTTGTTTAGAAAATTTATCAGGCATGGGGATTATAAGCTCAAATTGACTAGCAACCAATACATTTCCTCCATAGGGTCTTCCATTTGTATCCCTTGGACCGAGCCACGACTCTTTAAATCCTCTGGTAGATTTTGGACCACCACTATGAAATTGTTTGAATGGAGGTAATGCAGTAGTATCACCAAGCGCTTGACCGTAACCGAGTTGCGCATTCCACAAACCTGTCCATCGTCCATAAATTGGTTGATATCTCGTAAAGTTATACCTTGTTGTCCAATATTCCACCTCACTTCCTGGCAGCGTGAATGTCGCGAAGAATTGGTGTTTTGTTCCTCTATCAGGAAATATTGTTCTATTTCTACTATCATAAATCCAGCCAGCTAGTAATTCTATGTTACCAAATTTAGTCCCAGTAAAACCATTACCAGCATCATATGATTTACCATTATTACCTACCCAATCAATCGCTTGTTGCGTACTATATCTCGAAGATAGCATTTCTACCTGCTGAAGATTCAAGCCCATACTAACTGTTTGATATTCTCCTAAAGGATAACCAAAATCTAATGTGGCTCCTCCACTAGTGGTTGAAAGAGCTGACGCTGCTGAGGTAAA
>CABXCS010000010.1 GCA_902510755.1 uncultured Woeseiaceae bacterium
GCAGGTGCTGCTGCAGAACATGCAGATCGTGTGGCTTGGCTGAGTAATAACCGAGGTGCTTTTATCGCCGGTTGGGCAACTCAGATTGTCGCTATGTTCTGTGCATCTGGCGTTTTATTTGGGATTACCTGGCAGATTAGCGGGAAAAATCCGCTGTGCGCGATACTCGCGGCGATGGTGGTTCTGGTGTCCGTTGTTGCCTATATTATCCCGAAGTTTATGGCGGTGTGGACCATACCTCAGTTAGCAGAGGTCCTTTCAAGCGGTGTGATAGGTGTTGGTGCTGAGTTGGCTGATCCTCTACTTCGCATATTGAATGTGAGCGCACACTTTTCGCTATATGCGGCTCTCGAGGAACTTGGTTTCTGGATGTGGGCGGTTTTTGGTCTGCTAGTGGCGGTCCCACTGTATGGCGATTCAGTGGCTTCAAAAATTGCGGCAGTTACTCTGGGATATATTGGTATCTCCTATCACTTTCTGGTGGCTGCGTTGCTGGTCGGTATTGTGGATCTGTCCACGATTTACGGCTACCTCGAATTCTCGTTTAATATCACAGTAATCGTAATAATCGCAATGGGCTTTCAATTCAAAGCAGCGCTGGCTGCTGCTCGATAGATGTCTGCAGCTACTCGATTTAATTAAAA
The DNA here is from genome assembly GCA_902510755.1 of uncultured Woeseiaceae bacterium. Lineage (GTDB taxonomy): Bacteria > Pseudomonadota > Gammaproteobacteria > Steroidobacterales > Woeseiaceae > SP4260. The sequence goes on from CABXCS010000010.1 coordinate 645, forward strand.
AATAAAGGTTTAAAATGTCAGGATTAAATGAACAAGTTAAGTTAGAAATTGATAATGCTTTTGCATGTCAACAGAGCTATGCCTTAGAGCTGCGAAAGTCAGATTATAAAAGAAGAATTGCGGTGCTTGATCGATTTGAACAGGTATTTCGAGCCTCAGAAGAAAAAATATACAAGTCTGCCGCCGGCGATTTTGGCAAGCCGCAAGCTGAAACGGATATGGCAGAGATAATGCCAGTTCTGATGGAGCTTAAGCATGTACGTAAAAACCTGAAAAAATGGATGAAGCCGGTTCCAGTTAGGGCGACCATGATGCTATTTGGCACTTCATCGAAAATTGTCAAAGAGCCAAAGGGCGTAACCTTGGTAGTATCACCTTGGAATTATCCCTTTTACCTGACTTTTGGCCCTATGATCTCTTCTATTGCGGCAGGTAATACAGTCATCATTAAGCCTTCGGAGATGACGCCTAACATGTCTGCTATTATCAGTGAGATTGTCGAAAAAGCATTTAATCCAGAGGAAGTTTGTCTATTTCAAGGAGAAGCTGACGTAGCCAGTTATTTAACTAGCTTACCCTTTGATCATATCTTCTTCACGGGTAGTCCAGCGGTTGGGAAACACGTGATGGCGGCCGCGGCGAGAAACCTAACGTCGGTAACATTAGAGTTGGGTGGTAAAAGTCCGGTAATCATCGACCAGTCGGTAGAAATAAAAAAAGCCGTGAAATCCATTGCCTGGGGTAAATTTATCAATAATGGACAAACTTGTATCGCGCCAGATTATCTCTATGTTCATGAGTCAATTAAAGATGAATTTGTTACAGAAATGGTGGCCTGTGTTGAAAAGCACTATGGCTTAGGTAATGTTGCCAAGGATAATGCTGATTATTGTCAGATCGTCAATGATAGTCACTACCAACGTATTAGAAGGCTGCTGACCGATGCGCAGGCAAAAGGTGGCAAGCTGATTACGGGAGGTCAAACTGATGATGTGGAACGATTTATAGCACCAACATTGATTGAAGGGATGGCGAGGAATGCGGCTATCATGTGTGAGGAGATATTTGGCCCTTTATTACCGATAATTACCTTTACTGATCTTGATGAAGTGATCTCATATATCAATAGTAAACCTAAACCCTTGGCCCTATATATTTTTAGCAAAAATAGTCGCAATATTGAAAAAATACTGACTGAAACCAGCGCGGGTGATTCTTGTGTCAACCAAACGATGATGCATAATGCGCACCAGAACCTGCCGTTCGGCGGGGTTAACAATAGTGGCATTGGTAAGTCGGGTGGTTTATGGGGCTTTGACGCCTTCAGTCATGAAAGAAGTGTATTAACTGATAAATTTAGCTCTGCATCAATGCTGTATCCGCCTTACACGCCAAAGGTTAGGAAATTGATCAAAATGGCTATTAAGATGATGTCATAATAGACTTTAAATACTGTTCAGTTTATTTAAGGTTACAATCAACTCATCTTGTCGATCTGACCTGAAACTGAGTCTACTGCCCATCGATATGCTAAAAAGGCTGACAATATATTAGCCAAGGCATAAGCTATAAAAATACCACTAATAGCGAAGAAATATTGAAGTATGTAAGCTAATGGCACATAGATAACAATCATTCTTGCCATACTTATAATAACAGCTGGCCCTGGTTTTCCCATTCCATTAAAAGCAGCGTTCATTGCCATTACTACACCATAAGCACCATAGCTAATAGGTGCTATGAGTAAAAATAATGCTGCAGTTTCAGTTATCATTATATTGTCACTGAATAAGCTCGGTAATAGATCGCTCATGAATAATAAAAAGAGCGCAATAATCAAACCAGACGACATGCAAAATTTCAGGCACAAATATAAAGCTTTGTGTATTCGATCAGCTTTTCCTGCTGATAAATTTTGCCCAATAAATGGGCCAATTATTGCGGATAGCGCATAGAACATAACTAATACTAATGACTCAATTCTACTGGCCACTCCAAAACCTGCCACCGCTTCAGTCCCATATTGAGCTAACATTGCAGTTATTAATGCCATTGCAATAGGAATAATTGCATTGGTTCCTGCTGCAGGAATCCCAACGTGTAGTATATCTTTCCAGGATGCTTGTAATTCTCTCAATTTGGGCATCCTGAAGGTCAACATATGAATGCGTTCATGCATTAAATAAATTGTGCCCAAAAATATAGCTCCACGAGCTATTAATGCAGCCATTGCTGCACCCTTTAAGCCCATTGCAGGTATTGGACCAAAACCAAAAATCATCAATGGATCAAGCAATATGTTTGTTATTGAAGCCATAATCATTAATAAACTAGGTAGTCGGGTGTCACCAGTCGCTCTCATGCTACTCATTCCTACCATCCCAACCACAACAAAAGGAACACCGACATATAAAACTTCCATATATTCTCTAATCAATGGAATCATGTCGCCTGGGGCACCTAATGCAGTAAATAAAACCTCTATTGTTAATATTCCAATAAGACAGAATGCACCAGTAATAATAAATGAGAGTAAAAGACTGTCTGTAGCTAATCGAGCAGCGCGCTCAGGATTATTAGCACCTATCGCTCTCGCCACAACAGATGAGGTGCCTGCACCCAATCCAATGGCGACACTAGTCACTATCATAAGTATAGGAAAAGCAAAACTTAGGGCAGCTAATTCACGATCACCGACCATGCCAATAAAAAATGCATCAACAAATCCCTGTAACATCATGGCAAAAACACCAAAAAATACTGGCACTGTCATCTTAACTAAATGCGTGCCAACAGGACCCGTGGTAAGACGAGCTTGAGTTGATGTCATAGATTTCTACCGCGAAATATGTAAATTAGTTAGAGTATTTTATAAATCATTATAACGAGACTAATTTTTTTAGACAGTTTTAATATCTAATAAAAAGAAATCAATACAGAAATTATAAGCTTAAATAAGAGGCGATACTTTTTGCTGCTTCTCTTCCCTCAAATACTGCTGTGACAACTAAATCTGAACCACGAACTGCATCACCCCCTGCGAAAACTTTCTCATTACTTGTTTGAAAAGGTAGGGTGTTTTTTACTGCTACTTCAATGCAACCATTAGGTTTTAGATTCACCTTATACTCCTGAAGCCAACCAGGTAACTCAGGTAGGTAACCAAAAGCGATAATAACTGCATCTGCTGAAATAATCTCTTCGGTACCATCAATAATTTCTGGATATCGCCTCCCATTGGAGTCCGGTTCCCCAAGTCTGGTGTTTGCAACTTTAACACCCATAACTTTATCTGTTCCTATAATTTCTATAGGCTGTTTATTAAATAAAAAGTCGACCCCTTCCTCTCGGCTATTGCTCACTTCTCTTCTCGAGCCTGGCATATTCGCTTCATCTCTTCTATATAAGCAACTTACATTTTGAGCACCTTGTCTAATCGCTGTTCTATTGCAATCCATGCCTGTATCTCCACCACCGAGGACGACCACATTTTTATCCGTGAGATCTATGTATGGATGCTTATTGTCACTAATACCTAATTGTCTATTTACGTTGCCGATTAAATAAGGCAAAGCTTGATGAACCCCAGCTAAATTCTGTCCACTAAAATCACCTTTAACAGGTTTATAAGTTCCTACAGCCACAAATACTGCATCAAACTCTTCATAAATTGAGGCAAAACTTCTATCTCGCCCTACATATGTATTTAAAACAAACTGTACTCCCATACCTTCCAATATTTGACGGCGTGTTTTAACTACATTTTTCTCTAATTTAAACGGTGGGATACCAAAAGTTAATAAGCCTCCAATCTCAGGATAAGCATCAAATACTATTGAACGAATACCATTCCGAGCCAGCACATCTGCTGCGGCTAAACCAGCAGGTCCAGCACCAATTATTGCTACTTGTTTTCCAGAATCTGAGATATTTGTCATATCAGGACGCCAGCCTTGTTTAAAAGCCTCATCACTAATATAACGTTCAATATTACCGATGCTTATTGCACCAACTCCATTATTAAGAGTACATGCTCCTTCACATAACCTATCTTGTGGACAAACACGACCGCAAATCTCAGGAAGTGAATTGGTTTGATGAGATAGTTCTGCTGCTTCGAATAAACGCCCTTCTTCAATCAACTCTAGCCAGTTAGGTATATAATTATGTACTGGGCACTTCCACTCACAATAGGGAACTCCACAAGAAATACATCTTCCTGCTTGAGAGGCAGCTTCAGCTCCATCATAAGATTCATATATTTCATCGAAATGTTTGATACGTACCTCAGCAACTTGTTTTTCTGGATCGCGTCTAGGTAATTCAATAAACTGTAATGGGTGTTTTGACATAATTATTATGCAGCCTGTCTCAAAGAAGTAATCAATGAACCCAGTTCTGCTGCTTTAGGTTTAACTACCCAGAATTTTGATAAATAAGAACGGTAATCCTGCAATAGCTCTTCTGCCCATATGCTTCCTGTAACTTGATTATGATTTATTATTAGATCACGAAGATGATGTAAATGAGCTTCCATACTCTCAGGTGTAATGCGATGAATATCGATCAATTCATGGTTATACAAATCGACAAAATTTCTATCCATATCCAGTACATAAGCAAAACCACCTGTCATACCAGCACCAAAATTCATCCCGGTCGGACCCAGAACAACCACCACGCCATCTGTCATATATTCACAACAATGATCACCGGCACCTTCGATAACAGCCACCGCTCCTGAATTTCTGACAGCAAACCGTTCACCAGCATGGCCTGCAGCAAATAATTTGCCGCCAGTAGCGCCATATAAACACGTATTACCAATAATCACTGTATCTTTGGCAATAAAGTTACTATTCGGTGGTGGTTTAACTATAATTTGCCCTCCACCCATACTTTTTCCGACATAATCATTAGCATCGCCAGTTAATACTATGTTCATACCAGCCACATTAAATACACCCAAACTTTGTCCAGCTGTACCTTCTAGATTAATATTAATGGGAGTCTCAATCATTCCTTCAGAGCTATGATATCGTGCAACTTCTCCTGCAAGCCTTGCACCTATAGATCGATTATAATTTGATATTTTATAAGAGAAAGTGCCCCCACTTTTATCCTGAATAACTGGTAAAATTTCTTTGATCATGAGTTCTGCCATCTCGCCCTTATCGAATGGCTCATTTCTTAAATCAGTACAAAATCTTGGTTCATCTTCAATTAAAGCGTCTTTTGAAATAATAGGAGAAAGATCAAGTTGTTCTTGTCGTTTTGTTTCACCGGGTAATAGTTCAATTAAATCAGTACGACCTATAATTTCATCTAAGCTGTTCGCACCTAACTGGGCTAACCAATGCCTGACATCTTTAGCGATAAAGATAAAAAAGTTAATCACCATTTCTGGTAACCCAATGAAATATTCGCTTCTCAATAAATTGTTCTGAGTAGCCACTCCTGTAGCACAATTATTCAGATGGCAAATTCGTAAATATTTACAGCCCAGTGCCACCATTGGTCCAGTACCAAAACCAAAGCTCTCAGCACCAAGCATTGCCGCTTTTATGACATCTAAGCCTGTCTTAAGCCCTCCATCGGTTTGAAGTCGTATTTTATGCCTCAAACCATTAGCGCTCAGTACTTGTTGGGCCTCAGCTAAGCCTAATTCCCAGGGACTACCAGCATACTTAACTGAGCTCAATGGACTCGCTCCGGTACCGCCATCATAGCCAGAAATGGTAATTAGATCTGCATAAGCCTTCACTACTCCAGCAGCAATAGTCCCAACACCAGGTTCAGCTACTAATTTTACTGAAATCAAAGCCTCAGGATTAACCTGCTTTAAATCAAAAATTAATTGCGCTAAATCTTCAATCGAATATATATCATGATGCGGTGGTGGTGAAATTAACCCAACTCCTGGTTTCGCATATCGTAATTTAGCAATCATGTCATTAACTTTATGCCCGGGTAGTTGACCTCCTTCTCCAGGTTTAGCTCCTTGAGCTATTTTTATTTGAATCACCTCAGCATTAATAAGATATTCTGCTGTAACACCAAATCTCCCAGATGCTATCTGTTTAATTTTAGATCGACGCTCACTATTATAACGTGAGGGATCCTCACCACCTTCACCAGAATTTGAACGCGCACCTATTCTATTCATCGCAATAGCCAAAGACTCATGTGCCTCAGGAGACAACGCTCCCAATGACATACCTGCACTATCAAAACGCTTGACTATAAGTTCAGCTGATTCAACTTTATCCAAAGCTATAGGCTCACCAATTGGCAAAGGCTTCATAAGATCTCTGAGTGTTGAGGTTGGCCGAGAATTTACCAATTCTGCATATTGAAGATATGTCTCATACTTTCCAGTCTTGACGGCCGCTTGCAGTGTTGATATCACATCTGGGTTATAGCAATGATACTCTCCATCATGTACATATTTAAGTAAGCCACCTTGAGGTAAGGGTTCTTGAATTATTTTGGATGATTTTGATAGTTCTTTCAGATCATCAAGTAAGTCATCAAATTTTGCTCCTTGGATTCGACTGACTGAACCAAAAAAACAAACATCAACAATTTCCTTATGTAATCCTATAATCTCAAATAGTTGAGCACCTCTATAACTAGCCAGTGATGAAATACCCATTTTAGACATTATCTTAAATAAACCTTTTCGCACTCCCCTCCTGTAACTCCTACCTAATTGTTGAGTTCTATCAACATTTCCTTTTCTGGCAAGATCATGCAGACTCTGATAAACCAAATAAGGATATACAGCTGTCGCGCCATAACCAATCAAACATGCGAAATGATGAGGATCACGCGCTACTCCGGTCTCAACAATAATATTCGTATTGCATCTTAATCCAAGTTTGACCAAATGATGGTGTACTGCACCAGTAGCAAGTAATGCATGAGCAGGCAACATGTCAGGTTTAAGGTAACGATCACTTAATAATAGTAGTTGACTGCCATTTTTCACAGCAATCTCAGCTTCATCACAAATTCTTTTTAAAGCGGATAGATAGTCACTTTTTTCAGGAAAATTCAAATCGATAAATGCATGCACTTCACCAAACATATTCGAACTCAGTAACTGTCTAAGTTTCTGTTGCGAGAGAATTGGTGAATTGATTATAACTTGTTCGGCATGTTTCGCAGTAACATCGAATAAACCAGCATTTACTCCAATATTAGTCTGTAATGACATTACTATTCGTTCTCTCAAAGAATCAATAGGCGGATTAGTTACCTGAGCGAATTGCTGTCTTAAATAATCAAATGGTGATCTAATTTTTCTAGAGAGCACCGGCATTGGAGTATCATCACCCATCGAACCTACAGCCTCTAATTCTGTTGTTGCGAGTACACTAATTATTTCTTTTATTTCCTCGCGGCTTATATTGAACATCTTTTGATAAGATAATAGGGTTTCTTTGTCCATTGGCTCTGCCGCTGTCTTTCTATCCACAAGTTCAGAATCTAAATATCTAAGTCCTTCTTTTAACCATTTTTTATATGGCGCACCCTCTTTAATTTGTTCATGGATTTTTTTATCACTAAGCAATTCACCTTTAAATAAGTCAACTGCTAACATTTCTCCAGGGCCTAATCTGCCTTTTTTAATTACGTTTTCGGGTGAGTAGTCATAAACGCCTATTTCTGATGCTATTGTTATATGCCTATCTTTTGTGACCACATAACGTGCTGGCCGCAAACCATTTCGATCTAAACTACAAACAGCATAACGATTATTCAACATCACAATGCCAGCGGGACCATCCCAAGGTTCCATTTGACATGAATAAAATTCATAAAAAGCTTTTATATCTGAATCCATCATTTCATTGGCTTGCCAAGCTGGCGGTATCAATATCCGCATTGCTTGAATAATACTCATACCAGCTGCTTGCAAGACTTCAAGCATATTATCCAGTGATGAAGAATCAGAGCCAGTCATTGAAATAATTGGATCTAAATCTTCAATATCTGAAAGGATATCTGATTGAAAATATTTTCTTCGTGCTATTGCCCAATTACGATTACCTTGAATTGTATTGATTTCTCCATTATGAGCAAGAAAACGGAATGGCTGTGCAAGTCGCCACTCTGGTAGAGTGTTCGTTGAGAAACGCTGGTGAAACAAACAAGCCGATGTTTCAATTAATGCATCTGTTAGATCTGGATAGAAGGTTGCTAAAACATTTGGCATGACCATGCCCTTATAGCTTATAGTTTCTGAGGATAAGCTATTTATATAGGCTGAGGAATCAAATTCTTTGATGTCTTGCTCAGCTCTTCTTCGGGCCAAAAACAATCTTCGATTAAAGTTCTCTGAGGATATGTTCTGTGGGCAATTAACAAAAATTTGTTCAATATTTGGCAGTGTATTTAATGCCATCTCACCACAGACTTCACTATTTATTGGTACTTTTCTCCACCCAGCACACTCTAATCCTTCCTTTATTATGGCAGATTCAATTTTCTTTTTTACCTTTTTGGTAATAGCCTCTCTTGGGTCAAGAAAGATTGTGCCAACTGCAAATTCTTCACAAACATCGATATTTAGTTCTCGAGCTTTTGCTAAAAAGAATTTTTTGGGAAACTTTAATAACAAACCACAACCATCACCAGTCTTTCCATCTGCTGAGACAGCACCACGATGAGTCAATCTTTTTAGTGAATCAATGGCGGTTTTTACTACCCAATGACTTGGCTGATCATCAATATTTGCAATTAAGCCAAATCCACAGCTATCACGATCAAATGATGAATCATATAAGCCTAATTTGGTTTCCTGAGTCATAAAAGCTCCGAAACGCTATTTGCAAAACGTTTCAATTAAAAAGTTAAGGTAATTAATTACCATGCAAGCAATTTTTCTCAGTTGAGCAACTGAAATGAATTTTTAGATTGCGTGCAATAATTAATGCAACATTAATTATTTCTGTTCTAACAATATGATATTTGACAGTTTAATTCCACCGAGGTTGCATATTATGCTGCCCCAAATATTTCTTAGAAACAAGACTAAAGCGCCAAGTTAAAAGGATTGCCGCCACGGATAAACCCAATACAAAACCGCCCCATATAAAAGTTGGAGGTAGCTCATAAACTATGCCAACCATATACGACAGCGGAAATGCCAGCATCCAATATGCGATTAAATTAATTATCATCGGTATCTTCGTATCTTTATAACCTCTTAATGCTCCAGCTGCAGCTATTTGGATGCCATCAACAATTTGAAATATTGCAGCTACCAATAGTAGACTCATAGCCATCTCCATGATCTGTGCATCAGTGGTATATATGTTGACAATGTACTGTCTAAAAAGAAGCAGGGAACAAGCAGAAAGTAGCATAAAAAAACCACAAACTATTATTCCAGTAGAACCTGATAAGCGAGCTAATTTAGGGTCATTGGAACCCAGTGCTTGACCAACCTTAACAGTTATTGCAGCACTAATTCCCAAGGGGACCATAAACATCGTAGTTACAACATTTAGTGCAATCTGATGTGCGCCAGTTATTTGAGTACCTAATGTACCAATCATAATGGAGACAGCAGAAAATAAACCTGCCTCAGCCGTTATAGTAATTGATATAGGAATGCCTAGTTTCAAAATTTCCCGCATGACAGAAAGGCGAAAAGCGGTCATTCGAGTGAATATATCTAATTCTTTATAACGATCATTTGAAAATATATAAAATGACAAATAACAAAAAACTATCCACATTGATAAAGCACTTGCAACACCACAACCAAAAACACCAAGGGCCGGCGCGCCAAAGTTACCAAACATAAACATATAATTAAAAAATACATTTGATACCAATGCTATTAATGACGAATACATAACTGGTCGAGTAAAGCCAATGCCCTCTGTGGTATAACGTAAAACAAGGAATGAAAATATTCCAGGAGCGCCAAAGATAATAGCCTTTAAATAGTCTGTGACTAAATGCCGAAATTCAATATCTATACCGATGACATCCATTATTTTAAAAACATAAGTTTGTGCTAGAAAAATTACAAGAATTCCAACAATTAAGCTCAAACAAATTGCCTGTCTTGTATAACGGCCAATTAGCGCAGCCTGTTTAGCACCATACAATCTAGCAGCAATAGGTGAAATGGCCATCATCAAGCCATTGTATATTTGAAATATAAGAAACCAAATACTGCCACCAACAGCTACGGCTGCTAATTCTCTTGAGCCCAAGCGTCCAGACATAACGGCATCACTAAACTGAATACCAGCAATTGCTAGATTATTAACTATTAGAGGAGCAGCCAATCTTAAAAGAGAGCTAGCATTTTTATATCTTATTTTTATCACAAAATTCTTAAATCCAAATATATTTGATTGCTTTTATTTATCAATACCCAAAGATTAGTTAGGATTCGTGTAATGTTAACTGTTGATACTTTAAATTGAACATATTTTTAAGGAGAACATCTCATGTCTTATGATGGAAAATCCAAAAGAGTTGCTGTGATTGGCGGTTCAAGAATTCCATTTTGTAGAGCTAATACTGGATACAAAGATTCCTCAAATCAAGAAATGATGACTGCTGTGTTACAAGCAACGGTCAAAAAATTTAACCTCCAAAATAAAAGATTAGGTGATGTTGCGCTAGGTGCGGTTATTAAGCACTCCAGTGATTGGAATTTATCAAGAGAATGCATTATTGATTCAGGATTATCCATAGAAACACCAGGTGTAGATATGCAAAGAGCTTGTGGGACGAGTTTAGAAACCACAATGAATATTGCAAATAAAATAGCACTAGGGCAGATTGAATCGGGTATTGCGGGTGGTGTTGATTCTATTAGTGATGCGCCCATTGTTTTTAGTGATGAATTAAGAAAAATTCTACTATCAAGCGCCAGTGGTAAATCACTTACAAATAAAATAAAGCCTTGGTTGCGAATGAAATTAAAGTACTTAAAGCCAAAACTTCCTGGAGTAAAAGAACCTCGAACAGGATTATCAATGGGAGAAAGTACGGAAATTATTGCAAAGAAGTATGCTATATCTCGTGCATCACAAGACCAATTAGCTTTTGAAAGCCATTCAAAAGCTGCCAGTGCACATGAAGAGGGTTTCTATGATGATCTAATTGCATCATATAATGGCATCCATCAAGATAATTTAATTAGAAAGAATCCCTCACTTGATAAGCTTGGATCCCTAAAGCCAGTCTTTGATAGAAGTAATGGAGGGACAATGACGCCAGGAAATAGTACCGCTCTTACCGATGGTGCCGCTGCTGTATTACTTAGTTCCGAAGAATGGGCTCAAGACAATAATCTTGATATTGAAGCGTATCTTTCGCATATTGAAATTGCAGCAATAGATTATATTGATGATGAAGGCTTACTCATGGCGCCTGCATATGCAGTATCAAATATGCTAAAAAAAGCTGATCTCAATCTACAAGATTTTGATTTCTACGAGATACATGAAGCATTCGCTGCTCAAACTCTTGCAACTCTCAAAGTATGGGAATCAGAGGAATTTTGCCGAACAAAACTAAATAGACAGTCAGCTATGGGAGCGATTGATTCAAACAAAATGAATATAAAAGGTGGAAGTCTTGCTATCGGTCACCCATTCGCTGCCACTGGTGCCAGAATAGTAGCAACCATGGCAAAACTCCTCAATAAAAGGGGCTCTGGAAGAGGTCTTATATCAATCTGTACAGCCGGTGGAATGGGTATAACAGCCATAATGGAAAAATAGATTATATTAGGTTTTATTATCGAATATTTCAGAGACATACTGGCAATCATCAATAGCATTCTATGGAATGAGACGTGGATATTTATCATCGCCGGTACAGGGGTGATTTTTACCATTTGGTCCGGTTTTGCTCAATATAGAATTATCATGGATAGTCCAAAAATAATTCGTGGGGACTTCAATAATCCTAGTGATAGTGGAGTAATTAGTCACTTTCAAGCACTTTCTGCTGCATTATCTGGAACTCTTGGATTAGGAAATATTAGTGGCGTCGCTTTGGCAATTACACTGGGTGGGCCTGGTGCCATATTTTGGATGTGGGTAGTTGCAATATTGGGTATGTCAATAAAATTGATTGAAGTTACCCTAGCTATGATATATCGAAACGTTGACGATCCAGAAAAACCATATGGTGGTCCGATGTGGGTAGCAGAAAGAGCATTTAAAGAATTTTACCCAAGCTATGCCCGGACTGGAAAAATACTAGCTATTATTTTTTCTATCAGTGTAATAACTTCTGCGATTACTGGAGGAAACATGTTCCAAGCATGGAGCGTGGCAGATATTACTTATGAATATTTCGGTATTGAAGGATGGAAAAGTGGATTAATTCTATCGCTTATTGTTGGATCAGTTATCATTGGCGGGATAAAGAGAATAGGTGTTGTTACAGCTACGATAGTTCCGCTCATGGTCTTTCTTTATTTACTTGCTGGATCTTACATTCTTATTACCAATATAAGTGATATTCCTGATTTATTAAAACTGATAGTTGTTTCTGCATTTACAGAAACACAGGCAACTGGAGCTTTTATAGGTGGAACTGCTGGTTCAGCATTTATGTTTGGCATGAAACGCGCTATCTTTTCAAATGAAGCAGGTCAAGGATCATCAGCTATCGCTCATTCTGCGGTGAAAACAAATGAACCAGTTCGTGAGGGATTAGTTGCTGGAATCGAGCCATTAATAGATACCTTAGTTGTGTGTACGTTTACTGCTTTAATTATTTTATCAACTGGAATATGGAATAGAGCTCCTGATGTAAGTTTCGATAAAACACCAACCATTGGAAATGATTCTAAAATATGGACTTTTTCAAATACAAGACATTCAAATGCGAATGGGAAACCTGGTGATCCTGTTATCATGCTAGTCAAAGCTTCCAAGAATTTTGAATCAAATCAAAATATTCATAAAGTATCTGGCATCATCAAGAAAATTGGTGATCATCGAGAGATAACTTGGAGTAACTTCGAATCAAATACAAAACCCACAATTTATTTACATGGGTATTTTTTTGATTATGTTGGAGCAACGCTCACCGCTAAGGCATTTGACAGCATGAGTATCGGTCTAGGTAAATGGTTAATAACAATTGCTTCTTGGTTTTTCGCCATTTCCACAATAATGGCATGGGGTTATTACGGGGAACAAGGAATAATATATATGCTCGGAGAGAATGGCATCAACCCTTTTCGTATCATTTATTGTCTTTTAATCTTCATAGCCTCATTGGGTTTCATAGAAACTAGTGTTGATTTAGATAATCTCAGTGGTATAGGGTTGGGGATCATTATTTACGCAAATTTACCTATATGCTGGATATTTGGTCACAAAGCCATCCAAGCTTATAAACAATATGTTACAAAAAATGAAGTATGATAAAGCTCTCATGATTCCAATTATGGTAAATTAGCAAATTTTAAAAATCCGATAATTAATATGGCACGTTTCAACTCAAAACCTGAATATACGCATGGAGAAACCGACTCAGTTGGTATTCTTTTAGTTAATCTGGGTACTCCTGAAAAACCAACTGCAAATTCAGTTCGAAACTATCTAAGAGAATTCTTGTCAGATTATCGAGTAATAGAAATCCCAAAATTTCTTTGGTTCCTTATTTTATATTTATTCATATTACCTTTCAGACCATTTAAATCAGCTGAAGCTTATCGAAAGATATGGACGGAAAATGGTTCGCCTCTTCTTCTTCACTCGCAAAAAATTTCTGAAAAGTTAAAATTAAAAATTAATAAAAAAAGAAAAAAAGACGTTCAGGTAGAGCTTGCAATGTCCTATGGTGAGCCCTCAATTGATTATGCCTTAGAAAAATTTTATGACAACTCAGTCAGAAGGATCTTCCTACTTCCCTTGTATCCTCAATATTCAAATACAACCACAGGATCTGTATTTGAGAATGTCACGAAAACACTGGCAAAGCGACGCTGGATACCTGAATTTCGCTTCATTAATCATTATCATGATGAGCCCTTATATACAGATATCCTTGCAGACAGTATAAAGTCATTTTGGGAAATAAATGGGAAAGGTGAAAAACTTCTATTTTCTTTCCATGGCCTACCTCACAAAATGCTTATCGATGGCGATCCTTATCATTGTCAGTGCCTAAAGACAGCTAGATTAATCACCGAGAAATTATCACTTAAAGATGATGAATGGTTTGTAAGTTTTCAATCGCGCTTAGGACGTGCAAAATGGCTTGAACCATACACCGAACAAACTTTAATTAATTGGGGAGAAAATCAAGGCGGCATGGTAGATGTTATATGCCCAGGTTTTGCAGCTGATTGTCTAGAAACACTAGAAGAAATTGCAATGCAAAATAATGAATTTTATACAGAAGCCGGGGGCAAAGAACTACGGTATATCCCAGCATTAAATTCTGATGACAGCCATATATCTTTGTTAAATACCTTAGTTACTAAAAATATCTCAGACTGGCTTATTGAGCCATCACAGCAAAATTCTTTAGAAGCTGAAAAAACGGCACATGAGTATTCGAAAGTAACTATAGAGAGAGAAAATAACCTCAATTAATTAATTGATTAATTCTATCTGCTTGCCGCCTCAACGCAGTTCCCACTCCGAGTTGATCAAACAACTGATTAATACCATCTAAATCAGGCCTAGATGGTTTGAGGTTCATGGTGCTCTCTAATGGTGCATAACAATCAATACCTGTTAACTTTCTCGCTAAAAAAGCATCATCTTCATGTTTCTCGAGCTTATTCCCTAATGTCTTAGCACCTCTTATATCAACATTATTAATCAAGGATAAATTCCCATAAATACTCTTTAAGTCCTGAAAATTCTTGAGCAGAGCTATAGCTGTCTTTTTCCCTACACCGGGGACTCCAGGAATGTTATCAACACTATCTCCAGCTAAGGCTAAGAAGTCAGCTATTTGTTCAGGCCAAACTCCAAACACATCGGGTATTTGTTGATAGGTAATCTTTCCCTTGCCGGAGTAGTCCCAAAAAATATCATCTTGACCAACTAATTGTGCTAGATCTTTATCTCTAGAAACAATAGTTGATGCTCTGCCCTCCTGTTTGCCTAATCGAGCCAGCGTACCAATTAGGTCATCAGCTTCATAATTAGGATGGCTCCAATTCATTAATCCTAATAAATTAATATATTCCTCACACTGTCTAAACTGTTTTTTTAGTTCAGGAGGTGCAGGGTCACGATTTGCTTTATAAGGAGGATATATTTCTGATCTAAAAGAATAACCCGAACTATCATCGAAGAGAATAGCAATGTGTTCCGGTTTAGTTTGTTCCATAAAATCACCAATAAATCGACAGAACCCATAAAATGCATTTATTGGATTACCATCATTATCGACAATATCATCTGGCATAGAATAATAAGCTCTAAATACATAAACACTCGCATCAATTAGATACTGCACATACACCCCCTATTTTATTGAAGCTATCAGTTATATTATTTATGATATTTGAGGGCTGAATACACTTGGATAATTTTCTGGCTGAACCTATTAACAATTGATTATCCTTTAACATTAATTGCTTAGAATTAGTTTTAAAATATTGTAAAAAAAGAGTTTTCGAATTATTGGCTCTTATGTCATTATGGCATTACTTAAGAGGCAAATACTTTGTTAATTAATTAAATGGCCTTAAAAAAACAAAAAACTATTTTTAAATAATATATACCTATATACAGCTAAACGATAATTTATTTTCGTACAATAATTTTGGAGAAAGATAATGTCATTTACCATTGGCGTGCTCAAAGAAACAGCCGCAGATGAGACACGAGTTGCTATTACACCTGAAATTGCTAAAAAACTCACACAACTTAATGTAGTTATAATTATGGAAAAAGGGGCAGGGTCACTCTCTAATTTTCTCGATGAAGAATATGAAGGGGTTAATTTTGATACCGCATCTGAGGTTCTCAAAAAATCAAATTTATTATTGGCTGTTCAGCCAATAACTGCAGAACAATCAAATCTTCTTGGTAAAAATAATTATGTTGTTGGTATGATTTTTGGGCATTTAAACAAAAAAACAGTTAACTCACTTAAAACAAATGAACAAACTAGCTTTGCGATGGAGTTAATGCCGAGAATCTCCCGAGCTCAAAGTATGGATGTATTATCTTCTCAGGCGGCGGCTGCGGGTTATCAAGCAGTTCTGATTGCTGCCAATACTCTTGATAAATTCTTCCCCATGCTAACAACTGCAGCGGGCACCATTAGGCCAGCTCAAATCCTCATTATTGGTGCTGGCGTTGCTGGTCTGCAGGCGATTGCTACGGCAAAAAGGTTAGGTGCGATCGTCAAAGGCTATGATGTTCGCAGCGCTACAAAGGAACAAATAGAGTCACTTGGTGCGAAATTTGTTGAAACTGGGGTTTCAGCTGAAGGTAAAGGTGGTTATGCCAGAGAGTTAACTGATGAAGAAAAATTAGCCCAGCAAGATGCTTTAGAAAAAGAAATTGCAAATTGTGATGTAGTTATCTCAACAGCAGCTATACCTGGAAAACCAGCTCCTAAAATTATCAGAGCCTCCGCAGTTAGAGCGATGAAACCTGGTGCTGTTATTGTTGATCTGGCAGCAGAAACAGGTGGTAATTGTGAACTCACAAAGGCCGGTGAGACTGTATTAGATAACAACGTAAAAATTGTAGGCCCAACTAATTTAGCCGCATCACTTGGTAAACATGCAAGTGAAATGTATGCGAGAAATTTATTTAATTTCTTAGCACCTGCAATCAAAGACGGTGATTTAATAATTGATTGGGAAGATGAGGTTTTTATTCAATCAAATCTTACGCGTGATGGAAAGATTGTGCATGAATCATCTAAAGAAGCAATAGAAGGAGGGTTATAATAATGGAACAGATTATGCAGATTGATGGTTTTATAGCATTGTATATATTTATGTTAGCCGGATTTGTCGGCCATGAAATCATAGGAAAAGTGCCAGCTATATTGCATACCCCACTAATGTCTGGATCAAATTTTATTCATGGAATTGTTTTAGTCGGTGCCATGGTTGCATTAGGTCGAGCAAGCACGCCATTGGAGCAGATAATTGGATTCATTGGTGTTTTTTTAGGTGCTGGTAATGCTGTTGGTGGATATGTAGTAACAGAAAGAATGTTAGAAATGTTCAAAAGCAGTAAGGGTGAAAAATAATGGATATGCTAAATATGACGCTAATAATTGACTTAAGTTATTTTTTAGCAGCAGTTCTTTTTATTTTTGGCCTGAAGAGAATGAGCTCCCCTGTCACTGCGCGTGGAGGTATTGTATGGGCTGGAGTTGGCATGGGACTAGCAACCATAGTAACTTTCCTATTTCCAGGTATGACTAATTACCTGTTAATGGTAATCGCTATCGGTCTGGGCGGTGTCATAGCTTGGGTTAGCGGCAAAAAAGTTGCTATGACCGATATGCCACAAATGATAGCTCTATATAATGGTATGGGAGGTGGTGCAGCAGCAGCAATTGCAGCGGTTGAACTTTTTAGCGGTAAAGACCATGGTTTAACATTTGGAATATTAGCAGTATTAGGTGGTTTTATTGGTGCCGTCTCTTTTAGTGGTAGTTTGGTCGCTTTTGCAAAATTACAAGGATTTAAAAATACCACATTGCGTTTTAAAGGCCAGCAAATGCTCAACTTGGCTTTATTACTGAGTTCACTTGTAGTGGCAGTGATGATTATTACTCAGCACTCTTCGGGTAACCTAGTCTCAATATTTTTCATGTTATCGTTAGTTTTAGGTGTAACAATGACTGTGCCTATCGGTGGTGCAGATATGCCTGTTGTGATATCACTCTACAATGCATTTACCGGACTAGCTGTAGCTTTTGAAGGTTTTGTGCAACAAAATCCTGCAATGATTATTGCTGGAACTGTTGTGGGCGCGGCAGGATCACTCTTGACACAATTAATGGCCAAGGCAATGAATAGATCATTGGCTCATGTTTTATTTTCCGGATTTGGTGAAACTGTAGCTGAAGGTCAAGAGGTTACTGGCTCTATGAAACCAATAGATGCTACAGATGTTGGTGTGATGATGGCATTTGCAAATAAAGTTTTAATTATTCCAGGTTATGGCATGGCAGTTGCCCAAGCGCAACATAAAGTTTGGGAATTAACACAACTACTAATTGAGCGTGGTGTTGATATTAAATTTGCTATTCATCCAGTAGCAGGACGTATGCCGGGACATATGAATGTATTGCTCGCTGAAGCAGGAGTTCCATATGATATTATTTATGATGAAAATGAGATCAACTCCGAATTTGAATCTGCAGATGTAGCCTTAATTATTGGTGCTAATGACGTGGTTAATCCAGTGGCAAGAACTGATCCTTCCAGTCCAATTTATGGTATGCCCATTTTAAATGCTGATTATGCAAAAAATGTAGTTGTTGTAAAGCGCGGCCAAGGTGCAGGGTTTTCTGGTATTGAGAATGCACTATTTTTCTTAGATCAAACAAGAATGCTTTATGGTGATGGGCAAGAGGTGGCTGGAGAATTAATCCAAGCTGTTAAATCACTATAAATTATTGATAAAAAGATGGGATAGTAAAAGTCAAAAATAACCAAGTAAAAAAAACTGATTGCATAATTAAAGTAGCAATAGATGCCCCTTTATTTCAATTATTTGACTATTTATTGATCAGCGAAGTATGTGATATATCTTTTATTGGTTGTCGAGTAAAAGTTCCATTCGGTAGACAACAAAAAATAGGACTTATTCTCGAAGTTACAAAAACAAGCACGATACCCAAATCAAAAATAAAAAAATGCACAGAAATCATTGATGAAAAGCCGATTTTCTCTGAGGCAACCCTTTGGCTAGTTTCATTCGCTAGTAGATACTATCTTCATCCTATTGGGAGAGTTGTTGCTGCTGCAATGCCGAGTCACTTAAGAAAAGGAAAACCAACTGTCAATTTTATTGAAAAGTTGCATTTAACCAATAAGGGTAAAGTGATAAAAGCTGAGAGCATTATAAAAAATGCGCCAAAACAAGCGGCATTGATTAATTATTTGCAAAAAAAAGGTCCTGTCACTGTAGATATTCTCGATGATCTAAGTATCGACTGGCGAGTCCAAAAAAATAGTTTGAGTAACAAAGGTTGGATTAAGGTAACTAAAGTCCCCAGTTCAAATGATGAATCTCCAATATTATCTAGACCTACTAAAGGTCCAAATTTAAACTCTGAGCAAAAAAAAGCAGTTAATATAATAAATAATAGCCAAGAATTTCAGACATTTCTGGTGGATGGAGTAACTGGTAGCGGTAAAACTGAAGTTTACTTACAGCTTATTTTAAATGTCATAAAAAAGAATAAACAATGTCTTATATTGGTCCCTGAAATTGGATTAACCTCACAATTCATAAAGCGTATTATTGCAAGAATAGGTATCAAACCTGCGATGATACATTCAGCTTTAACTGAACGAGAAAGATTTACTGCATGGCAAGCAATAAAAAATTCTAAATCAAATCTAATATTAGGAACAAGATCAGCAATATTCGCACCCACAGAAAATCTCGGAATTATTATCGTTGATGAAGAAAATGATGTTTCTTATAAACAACAAGATGGCTTCAGATATTCCGCAAGAGATTTAGCTATAGCAAAAGGCAGTTATCACAATATTCCTGTCGTTCTCGGTTCTGCAACACCATCAATAGAAAGTTTATATCGCTGTACACAAAAAAAGTATAAACGTCTCGTACTAGAAAAAAGAGCAGGTAGAGCCAAATTACCTTCAATGCATCTTATTGATGTTACGAAAGAATATATGCCGGATGGATTAAGTCAAAAACTCATTAAAATCATCAAAAAACATTTAAAAAATAATGGACAAGTTTTGATATACATAAACAGAAGAGGTTTCGCACCTACGCTAATATGCAAATCATGCAATCATGTTGCGCAATGCCCCCGATGCGATTCCAGAATGACCGTGTATCAATCAAAAAAATTACTGACCTGTCATCACTGCGGCTCATCTCGCTCTTACACACATGAATGTAATTTGTGCGGCGCAGAATATGCAGCACTAGGTCAAGGCACACAAAGAATAGAAGAGGCCCTCAAAAAGAACTTTGCAAATATTTCAATTAAACGGATAGATAGTGATTCAACACGCCTAAAAGGATCCATGGACGATGCATTAACTCTAGCAATAACTGGTAAAGCTAAGATATTAGTAGGAACTCAAATGATTTCAAAAGGTCATCATTTTCCATCTTTAAGTCTAGTTGCTGTTATAAATGCGGATCAAGGATTATTTAGTATGGATTTTAGGGGAAGTGAACGCTTAGCTCAAAATCTCATACAAGTGTCAGGTAGAGCAGGAAGAGAGGAACAAAAAGGGCAGGTGCTAATTCAAACAGAATATCCTGATCATCCATTTTGGGGGGCATTATTTGATGGTGGATATAAAGAAGTTGCCAAACAGACAATAAAAGAGCGCGAAGAGGCATCCTGGCCACCATTTTCGAATCTAATTTTAATTCGAGCAAGCTCCCATCGAAAGGATTTTACATGGGATTTTTTAAATACTGCTAATGAAATTATTGTGAGTAATAAATTTGACGGTATAAACATATTAGGACCAGTAAGTTCACCGATGGAAAAAAAAGCTGGAAGATTTCGTGGTCAATTATTATTACATTGCGAAAATCGCAAGCCATTGCACCAACAAACTGCATTATTATTCAAAAAGATAGAAAGAAAAAAATGTACTCACCGTGTAAAATGGTCAATTGATGTTGATCCAATCGAACTGTTCTAAAACTTAATTAGTAAGACGGAGTGATGAATTGAAACAAGATATTCTAAAATTAGTTAAATCTGGATTAGAAAAAATTCCAGAGCTTGAAGAATTTCTTAATGATGAAATCATAGAAAAGGCTGTTGAACGAACAAAAGACAATAAGTATGGACACTTTACCTCAAATATAGCCATGCGTTTTGCCAAACGAACTAACAAAAATCCGCGAGAGCTTGCCAAGCAAATAATTGAACAAATTCCAGATAATAATTTAGTTAATGAAGTGAATATAGCTGGACCAGGATTCATTAATTTTCATTTAAGTGAAAATTTTTTTCATAGAGAAATCGTTAAAATAATTAAAAATAATCATCTTTATGGCAAAAGCTTACACAAGAGAAAGGGGAATATTCTTCTGGAATTTGTATCTGCAAATCCAACAGGACCACTTCATGTTGGTCATGGAAGGCATGCTGCTTTTGGCGCAACCCTAGGAAATATTCTTGAAGCAACAGGATATAAAGTACATCGAGAATATTATGTAAATGACGCAGGTCGACAGATGGATATCTTAAGTGCAAGTGTGATAATTCGTAAATTAGAGTCCAAAAACCCCAAAGTTACTCTTCCTTCCTCTTGTTACCAAGGAGATTATATAAAAGAAATTGCTCAGTCCATTGATCTTAAGACTGAAATAAATCTAGCTGAAAGAATAATTCAACTCGCTATCCATGATAAAGATGAAGAAAAAGAACAGCATATTGATCAAATAATTTTTGCAGCCAAGGAAGTGCTTGGTTTAGAAGAATTCAATGCAATAAGAACTGTGGCTTTAGAAACAATAAGATCAGATATTGAAAAAGATCTTCAAGATTTTGGTGTAGTTTTTGATACTTGGTTCTCAGAAGATAGCTTGACTGAAAAAGGTCACATAGAAAAAGCTCTTAAAATACTCGATCAACAAAAATTACTATATAAAAAAGATGGAGCAATTTGGTTTAAAGCTACAGATTTTGACGATGAAAAAGACCGAGTCGTCACCAGAGAAAATAATAATAATACCTATTTTACCTCTGATATTGCTTATCATCATAATAAAAAAATTCGAGGTTTTGATCATTTAATTGATATTTTAGGATCTGACCATCATGGATATATCGCTCGTGTAAAAGCAGGTCTTACTGCAATGGGGCATAGGGCAAATGATCTCGAAGTTGAGTTAGTTCAGTTCGTTAGTCTCTTCAGAGCTGGTATTAAACAATCAATGTCGACACGCTCTGGTGAATTCATAACTTTAAGACAACTCCGAGAAGAAGTAGGCAATGATGCAGCTAGATTCTTCTACATCATGCGCTCTAATGAACAGCATCTAGATTTTGACTTAGAGCTCGCGAAAAGTAAGTCAAATGAGAATCCTGTCTACTATATACAATATGCCCATGCGCGTATCGCTAGCGTTTTTAGACAGCTTGATGAAAAAATCCTAACTTTTGAAGAAGATAGTGGGAAGAGAAATCTCACTCTATTAAAATCAACAAAAGAAAAAAACATTATGTCCCTACTTTCACGATTTCCAGAAATAATTGAATTGTCTGCAAATAATAGAGCGCCACATAATTTGGCTCAGTACCTTAGAGATTTAGCTACTGAATTTCACTCATATTACAATGATTCAACTTTTATTGTAGATGAGAGCGATATAAGAAATGCCAGATTAGTTCTTATTAAATCAACTCAAATTATTCTAGGTAATGGCCTAAAATTATTGGGAGTGTCAGCACCTGAGGCGATGTAAGTTTTACTTGGAAATAGTTTAACGAAGCTAAAAATAAATCTGGCCAATTTACAATAATTTATTTTCTTCATTATACTTAAATAAAAGATACCCAAAAATCACAATATTTAAAATACATATTGGCTCAAAATAACTGCCCAGTATTGCTCTGTATTTCACACTGAAAAATAATGCAAAAAATAAATGAGCAGTTAAAGTAAAAAATAACCAAAATAGAATTTTCTTAGCGATTCTATTCTCTTGAAATCCATAGTAAGTTAAATTGCCAAATATTATTGAGACTGATAACAAGGCTGTAGGGATAATGTAATGTTTGCCGAAAATAAAAGTTTGAATCACGGAACAAAATCCCAGAATCACCATTATCAATATAATCGAATCAAATGAATGCTTTAAATTGAAATAATTTCGCATAATTAAACTCCTGAAATCTTAGTAATTGAATTATTTTTGGTATCGAGGTTGATATTAAGCGCCTTTAATTTTCGATAAAGATGAGTTCGCTCAACCCCTACTCTTTTGGCTAATAGACCTACTTTTCCATCACATAATATTAGCTGCTGTTGTAAGTATGCTCTTTCAAACTTTTCCCGCGCTTCGCGTAATGGTAAAGATAATAAATCCTGTTTCACAAAAGATTCCATGGTGGCTTCTTTCATGCTGAGTTGAATCTCAACCTCCTCAAGTGAAACATCCTCATTACGACCTTCCAGAAGAAGTCGCCTTACAATATTCTTCAGTTCACGTAAATTATCTGGCCAAGGATAGTTACGCAATCTATTTTGTGCGGCAATACTGAAACGACGAAAAATTAATTGCTCCTGCTCCACAAAAAGATCAACATAAAACTTTATAAAATCGGGGACATCTTCTGCATGATCTCTGAGTGGCGGTATTCTTATAGTTTGTATACTGAGATTGGAGATTAATTCTCGTTTAAGTTTTCCATCTTGCATATCATTAATGTAATTCTCATCAACGATAGCAATGACACGTGATTTTATTTGTAAAGATAAATTTCCATTTATTCTTTTATATTCTCCATTTTCTAAGATATTGTGAAAGAGTTGTTGAGCCCTAATATTTAAATCAGCCAAACCATTTATGATGATTGTTCCTTCCTGAGCCTCTTCTATAAAACCTGGCTCAATAGCGTCCTTGCCCTCTTTTCCGAGAAGTTGTTCCTCAGTATTTGTTGTTGTCAATAGAGCAGAAACTATCTCTACACAAGGATTCACCGCTCTTAAGCTTATATCATGAATATAACGAGCAAAAGCTGACCTGCCCGTTCCAGCCTCCCCAATCAACATAATTGCTGAATCCACTGAAGCTACTCTTCTTAGTTCTTTTCTAAAAGTTTTCAATAAATCGCTATGGCCTATCGAAACAAAAGAAGCAGCATTATTCATGCCTGGATAATTTAATTGAGGTTTTTTTTCTGTCAGAGCTTCTTCTACAGTTCGCAATAATTTAGCAATTGAAAGTGGTTTCTCCACAAAATTACTGGCGCCTAAATGGGTCGACTCTATTGCTGTGTCCACTGTTCCATGGCCTGACATCATAACAACTGAGGTATTTAACTGATCATTATCAGACCATTCTTTTAAAAGTGTAATTCCATCTGTATCAGGCATCCAAATATCCAATAGTATTAAATCAAAATCCTGACTAGCTCTAGCTGCCCTTGCCTCTTTCGCACTGGAAGCAGTTGTAACGTTATACCCTTCATCAGAAAGAATTTCTTGGATCAGCTCCCTAATATCCAATTCATCATCAACTACCAGAACATTTGCGGCAATCATCCTATAGCCCTCCCAATATCCTGTTTACTTTTTATTTCAGATAGAAGAATTTCACGATATCTCTCATTTTTTGGCAGTAATATTCTTATTAATGCACCATTATTTTTGGTGTTCTCAGCCGTTATTGATCCCATATGCTCCTCTACCAATTTTTTCACAATAGCTAAGCCTAAACCTGTTCCTTTTGGCTTGGAGGTTACATAAGGATCAAAAATCTGTCCTAAAGACTCAGCCTCAAATCCACCACCATTATCTTCTACTAAAATCTCAATCATTTCAGTTTGCTTTATCTTAAGTAAGTTCACATTGATCTTAATAAAGCCAGACTCTCTTACATCGATCGCCTCTATCGAATTTCTAATTAAATTGTGCATCATTTGTCTGATTCTTCCTGGATCAGCATCAAAATCCTCAATAATTGAGTTGACACTGAAAAGAATTTTAATTCTCGCTTCTTGCTCTTTATATAAATCAATCACTTCATCAATTAAAATTTTAATGTCAAAAGAACTAATTTCCATATCAGGTGCGCGAGCATAATCACTAAACGCATTTACCATATCTCTCATTGCAGCGACTTGCTCAACGATAATGTGAGTAGATCGATCTAATATCTCGCCATCTTTTGAAGTCATAGTTTTCAAATATTTTTGTCGTAGTCTTTCTGCAGATAATTGTATGGGGGTTAAAGGATTTTTAATTTCATGAGCTAATCGCCTGGCAACTTCCCCCCATGCCGCGTCACGCTGAGATTGAAGTTGCAAAGTAATATCATCAAATACAACAACATACCCAACATTTTCCTCAGCTTCACTAGACAGGTCAGTACATGCGCAAGTTAAAACTCTTCGTCCTTTAATTGCATGCACAATGATTTGATCATGCCAAACTGTAATACCCTTATCTAATTGTCTTTTGACTACATCGTAAAGTTCTTGCACAACTGTATTATTGGCAGCTACATCTGATAGCAACTCACCTGAATAATCTTTAAGATCAACATCTAATATCGCGCCAGCAGCTTTATTTACCGTTCTGATTCTCAGATCAGCCTCTAGAGAAATAACCCCAGTAGAAAGATTTGCCAATATAATTTCTAGATTAGCTCTTTCAGCTTCAACTAAGTTTTGACTCAAACTGGCTTGTTGTCTGGCTGATGATAATCCTCTGGTCATTTCATTGAAAGAATTAACAAGAAACCCGATTTCATCCCCTGTAGGTATTGGTAACTGGGTATCGAAGTCTCCCTTAGCCACAGCTTGAGTACCTTCTACTAAGTTCTGTATAGGCGAAACAAGCCTTCTCGAAAGAACAAAAGCTCCATATATTGAAGCCAATAATGAGATCATTAAAACCACTGTGAGAGTTAAAGAAAATGTCCTTTTTAAGGGGGCTCGTAAATATACAATTTTTTTATAATCTGTATAGGAAGAATCAATACTATTAACCATTCTTCCAATACGTTGAGAGACTGTAAATCTTGATCTTATAAGTCCAATAATTTCAGGGCTCCTAGATCCTACTAATGGTACTCCGGTTTTAATTTCATAAGAACCATCAGATAAAGGATCAAGACTGACATAAGGACGATTCTGCCTAACTTGCATCAGTAATTCTTCAGAAACTCGCTTTGGAGCGCTCCCGGCAGTTTGATCAGAATTCGTTGCGATTATTCGGCCATTTTTACCAAATAATGTTAACTCATTAGCTCCTATTTCTTGGCGTAATGAACCGATCTCATAAATAAATTGTGAGCTATTCGTAGTTCTTAGACGTTCAGCGACTTGCTCAGTTGCAGCAACATGATCCCGCATCTGCATAGCAAGAGCATTTCTACTTAATGTTAAGGCATCATCTAGACCCGCTTCAACTTCAACATTAAACCAAGTATCAATTCCACGATTAATAAACTGCATCGAAAAATAAAATACAATTAATAGTGGAATAATTGCTAGACCAACAAACATCCCCACCATTCTCGCTTTTAATTTGGAGCCAGGAACATGTTGTCGATAATCACGATATAATTTACTCAGATTACCAACTAAAAGAAGCAGCAAGACAAATAAACAAAGCACATTAACCCATAATATAGAATTCGCCAGTTGATCAAAATTTTCAGAATTTTCTGCTGCTTGACTCAACATTATTAATGCAATAAAGGATAAACCAACGCCAAATGCGCCGAGCATCGCGTATAGAAGTGGTCTTATCTTTGGAGCTGCCATTCGTACCACTCACTTTTTAAATCCCACTGATCTCGCCAAAAAAATAACATCCTTAAGGGCGCTGAATATTGTTTTGTGCTCAATAATGCCTGCAACCTCAAACGATAATTAGATCGAGGTTCCAGTGAACTATTTTTCATTAAAAATAAATTTTGAACTCTCCCTAATTTATTCAAAGCTGAAAATAAAGTCGCATAGGAATCTTGTGTCTCATCTTGAACATTCTTAACGATATAACGTTGGCTTAATGGTCGATATTCAAGCTCAAATTGAAATTCAAGCTCACTTTCTTTTGCATCAGGTAAAAAACGTCTACTTCTGATTATTTCAACATTCAGTTCAATAGTTAAAGGGACGCCACTATTAAGCGCATTAAGAGCTTCATTACTTAAAAATAATTGCAATCGAGAATCCAGCATATAATTATCTTCAACCAAAATAGTTGTTGCTGAGCGCACATCGAAATAACCTTCGTGATTGGGTCTCATTTGTGCTGAGACATTTAGAGCAATGCCTAAAAAACAGACAATTAAAAAATTAAAAAAAATTTTATAATTACTAACATTCATTTTTTAAAGCACAGCCTTTTTTAACAAAGAAAAATAAAAACCATCCATACCTTTAGTTCCAGGTAATAACTGGCAACCATAGTCTGTTTTAAGCATTACATCGTTTATGTTGTTATTTAGCAACAAATTCTTTTGAATGGCAGTCGTATTTCTATTTAAAAAATATTTAATTACCAAATCATTTTCTTTTTTCAAAATTGAACATGTCACATACAACAGATAGCCACCTGGTACCAAGAGATTCCATAAGGAATTTAAAATACTACTTTGCGTGTTATTCAATGAATCTATATCTTCCTTGCGCTTAAGATGCTTAATATCTGGATGTCTTCGTATCACTCCAGTCGATGAGCAAGGAGCATCCAGTAAAATCAAATCATATAATTCTGAATTCCACCATTTTTTTGTATCTAAAATATCAGCACTAATAATATTAGCCGATAAATCTAATCGCATGAGATTATCATTAATAATTTCGGTTCTTTTAGGGTCTATGTCAATTGCTGTAACAGAAGAATTACTATCTATTATCTCCAAAAGATGTCCCGTTTTTCCGCCAGGTGCCGCACAGGCATCCAGTATTTTACCGTTTCGACCATTCAATAGAATTTCAGCAGCAATCTGGGCCGCTCCATCTTGAACAGAAACAAAGCCTTTTTCAAAATTTGGTAACAAATCTACAGATATCGGATCATTAAGGCAGATTGAGTGGTCTAAATCACCAATATACCCCGTTTCCTCTGATGATTTATTCAAAGATTCCGCAATTGTACTGAGATATTTTTTTGTCTCTATCTTCTTTCGATTTACCCTTAGCCACATTGGTCCTTGAATATTATTATTTTTGCAAATTTCTTGCCAATGATCTGGCCAATCTTCTCTAAACTGATCTAATAACCATTGCGGATGATTATAAATAGCTTGATCTCCCAAAACCATATTGGCGCTGTTACTAGTACGTAAATATTTTCTCAACACAGCATTCACAAATGCGGATAAATTATGTTTTTTTAAATCCTTTGCCGCCTCTACAGTCTGCACCACAACTGCATGAGCGGGGATACGTGTATATTTTATTTGAAATAAACCACTAACAATTAAGTTTTCAATAATACTATCTTTTTTCTTAATGGGACGAGAAATATATCTATTAAGATCAGCTTGAAGTTCCCAATAGTGACGTATTGCTCCATAACAAATCGCCATGAATAGAGATTTTTGTTTGCTATTTTTATCTAAGCCAATTACTTCGATAGCTCGATCTAATGAGCGACCTTTTTGCGTAACCTGATCAATTACTACAGCAGCTTTAGCTCTTATTTTTACACCATTACTCATATGAATACTTATGTAAAATCATGGCCTTCAAAGTCAACTTGCCTGGAAAACTCGATTGCAGTTACTTTATTTTTACCTGGTCTCTGAACCACTTCCATTATTAATGAACCTTGCCCACATGCAACTTCTATTCCAGATTTAGTAATTTTAATAATCTTACCTGGTATTTGAGATTGATGATTTGAACTTACTGCCATCCAACATTTAATGCATTCATCGCCCAAACAAAAATATGCACCCGGATATGAATTATAAGCTCTAATATGACGTACGATATAATTAGCACTCTGTTTCCAATCAATTCTTGCATCAGCTTTTTTAATTTTTTTTGCAATTGTGACTGTTTTTGTATCTTGCTTATCCGATGATATATCGCCACTTAGAATAGACGGAAGGTTCTCCAGTAATGCATTAGCGCCCAATTCAGCCAAGCGATTATTTAATTCATCTGCAGTTTCATATGGTGCTATTTTTAATTGATGTTGAGAAAAAACTGGTCCCGAATCGAGACCTTCCTCCATTTTCATGAGACTGATACCGGTATATGTGTCTCCATATAAAATGGCTGATTGTATTGGTGACGCACCTCTCCATTTTGGTAGTAAAGAGGCATGAACGTTCAAACAACCATATTTTGGGATACCTAAGATAATTTTAGGTAGCAACATTCCATATGCAGCGACCACTATGAGGTCAGGCTTAATTGATTTGATTTCATGAAGTAAACTACTATCACTCATTGATGTTGGTTGCCATACTGGTATGGCATGATCTTCAGCAAAAATTTTTATGGGGCTTTTCTTTAATATCTTTCCTCGCCCTGCCCTTCTGTCTGGCTGAGTTATCACAGCCTTCGGGTTTAGGCCCATTTCTATAAGAGCGTTAAGTGATGGTACTGAAAATGCTGGAGTTCCTGCAAAAAGCACCCGAAAATCATTTAAACTAATATTCATAATTTAAATGATGATTTTAGAGCATAATTGATGAATCAGATTGAAGTTTTCTACTCTTATGTAATTTTTTTCTAACTTTTTGCCTTTTCGCCTCAGAAAGATAATCAACAAATAGTTTTCCATCAAGATGATCTATTTCATGCTGGACACACACCGCTAATAATCCTCCCATCTCCTCTTCTTGCTGATTACCTTGCCGATCCAAGTAACTCACACAAATACTATCTGCCCGCTCAACTGAATCGAAGTATCCTGGTACTGAGAGACAGCCTTCCTCAGTTACCTCCAAGCCATTTTTTTTAGTAATTTTTGGATTTATAAGTACATAAGGTTTATTCTTTTCAGCACTAATATCCGCTACTAAAAATCGCCTATGTATATCCACCTGAGTTGCTGCTAAACCAATTCCAGGAGCCGCATACATTGTTTCTAACATATTATCGATGATTATCTGCAGAGCATCATCAATAGTCTCAACAGGCACAGCTTTAATCCTTAATTTTGGATCAGGAAATTCTAATATTTTTAATATAGTCATAATAAAAAATTTGGCCTTGCATTTAAATTAATCTAATAATTGATTATATATAAACAGTTATACAGATAATAGTTTCGTATTTCTTTTAATAATATGTAATTTTTAATATTGAATATTGACGATTGACGCAGATTAATCCATGCTCCATATTTTAAAGTTTGGCTATATTTAATATCCAAGTATTAATAATTTTAAAATTTATGATCGATTGAAAGAAATTCTCACAGGAAGAGATGAGCTAATGAAAGAAAACGTACTTGATGTTTTAATGTATTTATTTGAAACCTATATTGAAACTGAGGATGAGCCTGAAGCCGATCAAAACACTCTGAGGATCGAGTTAATAAAGGCTGGCTTCAGTAATAACGAAATTGACAAGGCTCTAGATTGGTTGGATGGATTAGCAGATTATA
>CABXCS010000011.1 GCA_902510755.1 uncultured Woeseiaceae bacterium
CCCCATCTCTTTTGAATTGAAAGCGATCAATCACATAAGGAGGTTTCGTGCCTCTAACTTGTGATTGTTGAGATTGTATGACTAAGACTATTTTTTTGCCATCAGGTGACCACTCAAAATCAGTAACATTTTGTTTAATTTTTGTGATTTGATTTTTTTTTAAATTTTTTCTATTGATAAGCCATAATTGTTGATAATTTGAATACTTTCCCTTACCAGCAGCCAGGTATGAAACATAATTTTCATTAGGTGAGAAACTAGGCTTGTCTATAGAGGTTGAGTTTTTTACAATCGCTTGGGTTTTATTTTTTTTTCTGTCCTGTAACCACATTGTTGACTCATAGTGGTCTTTTTTTTGATTTGTACTAGTGGAAAGATAGATTATGAAATTACTGGATGGAGATAAGTCCAAAGAGTGTATATCTTTAATTTGATGGATATCTTGCGAGCTAAAATTTTGTTTCTCTGTATCTTTTGGGTAACTATTGGCGCTATATGCCATGTTAAGCAGAACGAAGAGGCATAATGAAAATTTTTTCATATTGTTAATCTTATATATTATTTAAAATAGAATTAGGGCAGTTGAATAGATTGCACCCATTGCTATTAGTACGATTACCGAATAACCCATAATATCACGTATACTTAACCCTGTAATTGCAAGTACAGGAATCATATAAAGCGGTTGAATTGCATTAGTCCATGATTCACCAATAACTACAGCCATACTTACTCTTGAAATATCAGCGCCAAGTATTAATGCAGCCTCAGTCATTATGGGACCTTGAACTGCCCATTGACCGCCAGCTGAAGGTATAAAAATATTTAGGATTGCAGCTGAAAAAAAAGTCCATACAGGAAGAGTTGCCGCATTGGAAATTGATACGAAACCATCGATAAATATTTCAGCCAGACCTGATGCGGCCATCATTCCCATGAGGCCAGCATAGAGTGGGTATTGAATGAGGAATGGGCCTGCGATTTTCGCTGCATTTGAGAGTAATATTATATAATGTTTAGGGGAGTCACTAAATAATAAACCGAGTGCGACAAAAATCATATTAAGAGAATTGAGATCTAATGCTCCGCCATCAATAAAATATTGTAGAGAATAAATACCAGCAAAAGAACCTAGAGCCAGTGTTAGATATTTACTATTTTCAAGTTTTTGAGATAGATGATGATTTTTAGGATCTTCTATAGGAGCTTCATTTGGATTAATTTGGTTAGTAAATTCGATACAAGCTTTTCTCTCAGGCGCACAACGATACAGAATTACAGGAATCAGAGTCATGATTATAATGATTAGTGAGATATTCCAACTTGAAAATATAGTTTGATTGAGACCAATGATGCCAATTTTGTTAATTAAGAAATGATTGGTGGTATTTAATAGAAGAGGGATCGTACTTGATAGGCCAAGCATTCCCACCAAACTACCAGAATAACCGCAACATACGAGCAATGGGAAATGTATCACAATCCCTCTTTCTTTGAGATTGGCGGCGATGGTACAGCTTAAAATAGCTGGCACAATAAGCCCCACTCCCCAGGATAATAGACTACATAATGAAGCGATTAGTGTCAGACCGATATAGGCGGTTTTTGCAGAGTTAAAAGTAGTGGCAATCTTAAGAAGTAAGTTATTAATTGGTTTGGTATGGGCTACCACATGCCCTAAGCCCAGAATTAGGATCATCTGAGCGGTAAAAGCAAGTAAACTCCAGTAACTTGCTCCCCAAGCATCAATCGTTTGTATTGCAGTATACGGGGTAAATAAAAGTACTGCGATAAAGCAGAGGCTAGTCAAACCTATGGCAATAACCAATGGGTCTGGAATACATCGCTCTGCAATTTTGACAAAAATATTGGCTATTTTTTCTAATTTCATACAGTTATCGTATTAATTGGGTTGTATGTGATTAATCTACTAATTATTTAATTTTTTTCGAGTTAAAACTATTGCAAGAACAATGCAATTTTGTTGTTGAAAACATTTTAATAGACACCATATATAATGCATATTCGTTAGGATACGATAAAAATAGCATCAAAGATAACTAGATATTTTTTCTAGTGTCTATTATCAGATTCATCTAAAATAAATTATGATTAAGATTAACGGTCAAATTAATAATCAAAGTCCAATCAGCAAGTTAATTATGGCGATTGGAGGTATTGTTGCGCTTGGTTTTTTTGTATTTCTTGGCGCAATAGCTTTTATAATAATTGGCGGGTTAATGTTATCAATATGGCTAGTTATAAGGATTCGTTTTTGGTGGTTAACTAGATCAATTAATCAATTTAAACAATCAAAAACTGATTCACAGCACAAAAAGAAGAGTAGTAAAGGTGTTTTGGAAGGTGAGTTTCATGAAATTGACAAAAAAGATTTGTAATAAAATCCAGCACTTTCTGTTTTACTAAGTGGTAGCCTATTCATATGGAAGAAGATCAAACACAAAATTTTCGGAGAAAGAAACGTCGCAAGAGAAGACTGCAAGGTGCGGTGCTTTATATTGCTATTGCTATTGGACTAGCTTGGTTTTTTGAGTCACAAGCAACAACTACAATAATCTTTGTTCGTCATGCAGAAAAGGATTTGTCTGTCAAAGATGATCCTGAATTAACCGAAGATGGACAAAGACGTGCTTTTGAATTAACCAGACAAATGAAAGATGCTGATGTAGTTGCGGGTATTGATGCTATTTATTCCACTCCTTTCAAGCGAAATGTGGCGACGGTAGAGCCTTTATCAAAACTTCTTGAGTTACCTATAAATTTGTACGACAAAAATGATTATGAATCTGTTCTGGAGACCATACTTGATAATCATAAAGGCAAGATTATTTTAGTTGTGGGTCACAGTGATACGCTTGCCAATTTGATGGCTGAACTTGGTGCGAGTAAGTCTGTACCAACAATAGCAGATAATGAATATGACAATATTTATATTGTGTCAATTCCTTGGTTTGGGAAAACTAAAACAATTCGCTTAAGATATGGTGCGCCTTATGATCCCGATGGGAAGGTAAGGGCAATCAAATAAGATCATAGGTGGGTATACTCATGCTTGCCTTTTACTAAATTCCATAATTTCGTAACCAGCATTATGCATACCTAGTTTTGCGTATGTTTCAATTGCTCTGGTATTCTGTTTTTCTACGTATAACCTGATCCCACAGCAATCTTCATCTTTTTTAGCTAAATTTATTAAATTCTCATAAAGTGATGTATAAATACCTTGCCGACGAAAATCTTCAGAAACATAGACACTTTGAATCCACCACATTGTACCATTTCGCCAATCACTCCATTCATAAGTAATCATAAGTTGACCAACAAGCTCCTCCTCTATTTCCACAACCCAATAAACACCCTTAGAGTTATCGTTAATAATAGAGTTTACACCCGCTGTGATTATTTCCTTATCGAGAGTTTTACCTTCAGTCTCCATTGCCATAGCAATATTGTAATTGGCAATTATTGGTATATCTCTTGATTTGCCAATTCGTATTTTTCTAGTCATTGTTGTTTTCTTCTAGATTAAGTCGCTTGATATCATAGCTAATATTTTAATTGCAGGCATTATAATAAAATAATTAAACTATTTATTTATGACTATTTGAGTAATGAGATAGTGTATAGTTTGATGAAAATAAGAGCCTCGGTAGCTCAGTCGGATAGAGCACAAAATTCCTAATTTTGGGGTCAGAGGTTCGAATCCTCTTCGGGGCACCAAATTACTAATTTTAATAGCAATTGATTTGATGAATAAATTTAGAGATCATGTAAGGACTATAAAATCATTGACAGAGCAACTTATGAACTTAGCATATATTTTTCTATTTAGTTTTTTTCTTATTTTTTCAAATAATATTAACGCAAATGATGAATCAATAAGTGCCTTACCAGCTTCTATAATTGGTCAGGGTGGACCACTTCAGGGGCAAAACATATCGTATTTCAACCAAGATGATCTAGCTAGAGGGTACCTCAGCCTCCCAGAAGGTCCAGGGCCTCATCCTGCGGTAATATTAATTCATGAGTGGAATGGATTAGTTGACAGAGTGAGAGAGACAGCTGATGAATTCGCTAAAGAGGGTTATATAGCATTAGCAGTAGATTTGTACAGTGGAAGAGTGGGTAACAATAGAGGTGAAAATATGTCTCTTGTCCAAGAAACGCTAGCCCAGCCTGATACTATAATTGATAATTTAAATGCCGCAGTAAAAATGCTAAAAGAACGCAAAGACAGTAATGGAAAAGTTGCTACGATTGGCTGGTGCTATGGAGGTGGCGTGGCTCTGTCCTTTGCTTTAGGTGGTGATAATCACGATGGAACTGCTATTTTTTATGGACGTTTGTTGGCTGACCCCGATCAACTAAGTCATGTTAATCATGAGTTTTATGGAACTTTTGCTAGCAATGATCAAGGTATTCCTGTATCGGATGTCGATGAATTCGTAAAATCACTTGAAGCTGTTGGAATAAATAATGATATTCATATATACGATGAGGTGAATCACGGCTTCTGGTTGTATGTTGACCGTAACCCAGAAGTTAATACTGAGCCTGCGAAAGATGCCTGGGCAAGATTAAAATCATTTCTTAAGAGAAATCTGACAATATAAAAAATATAAGAGTTATTTATGGATAAATCATCAATTATCACTTTTGCCATACCAGTGTTCTTTCTGATGATTTTATTAGAACTCGCTTATGGCTTTTTAATTGGTAAAAATACTTATCGTGTGAATGATACATTTACTAGTATATCAATTGGCTTAATTAGCAGATTGCCAGTCATCCTTAACTTGGGTTTTCAGGGTGTAATTTTTGTATATTTTGCAAAAAGATATAGCATTAACTTGATGCCTGTAAATGAATTTATGACATGGGTTATCGCTTTTATTATGTATGATTTTTTCTATTATTGGATGCATAGATTGCATCATGAATATAGAGTTCTATGGGCCACACATGTGGTTCATCATCATGGTGAAGACTATAATCTTGCTACTGCATTAAGGCAAACCAGTACCGGTTTTTTATGGAAATGGATATTTTTCTTACCCATGATCATAGTAGGAGTTCCAGGTGAAGTTTTTGTGTCTGTTGCTGGGGTCAATTTAGTTTATCAATTCTGGGTACATACCAGGCATGTAGGTCATTTAGGATGGATAGAGAAAATATTTGTCACACCAATGAACCACAGAGTTCATCATGCAAAAAATAAAGAATATATTGATGCAAATTATGGTGGTGTATTTATTCTTTGGGATAGATTTTTTGGTACTTATATACCAGAGAGATCCGATATTAAGCCAGTATATGGAACTGTTTCTCAGCTCAATAGTTGGAACCCACTCTGGGCAAATTTTCAGGTTTTCTACCAAATGATTCAAGATACAATTAACACCAAAAATATGTCAGATAAATTTAAAATTTGGTATTCTAGAACCAATTGGAGGCCAATTGATTTAGTGCATCTCTCCAGCGAATATCAAATTACTAGTTTTGCAAAAAAATATAACCCAAAGATTAAATCAGAGGTTAATTATTTCACTATTTTACAACTGATTATGCTGACTATTGCATCCTCTGTAATTCTTTTTACTTTGGAATTGCAAGATAGATCTGATACATATGTTTTTGCAATTATTTTAGTTATGCAGGCTACATTTACCGGTATGCTCCTTCAGGGTAAATCTTTTTCATTTAAATCTTTCTTTGTTTTTTCTTTATTTCTGCTATTTTCATTTAGCTTTATTCCAATAATCGATATGAATCTTTTAGCTTCAAAGGTCTTTTTAATACAGTGCATCATCAACATCTTATTGATATCAGTTGCCCTGATGAAAGAAATTGGATTGAGGACCTCCCCAATAAATGATTAGGGGTTTTAATTACTTTTTCACTCAATAATTAAGAGTATTCATATGCAACCTGCTACAGAGATTCTTGGTTTGGATGGTTTTTATGCTGAATCAGCGCTCCCTACGCTCATAAAACGGTCAGGAATGGCCATATGGGCAGATGGAGAAGTAAGGATATTAGATCGCAGGAAATTACCTCACTCTAAAGAATATCTTTATTGTAAAACAACTGAAGAAGTGGCAGAAGCAATCGAGATGATGGTAATCCAAGGGGCATTCTCTATTTCGATAGCTGCTGGCTACGGATTAGCATTAACTGCTCAAGAAAGTAATTTATCTATAAAAGATCTTCGTGAAGCAGCTGCTCGTCTAAAAGCAACCAGACCGACTGGATTGGCGCTCTCAAGAGTAATGGATTTATGTTTATATCAAGCTGAAATTGCAATCAAAAGCGGTTCTTCAGTAGTTCGTGAAATAATAAAAATTACAGATACAATTGCAAGTGATCTAGCTAAACAGGCAAGAAAAACAGCCCAATATGCTTTGGGTTTACTAAATGATGGCGACACCATATTGACACATTGTTTTCCGGATCGGTCCTATGCTTATCTTCTCATGGAGGCTAAATATAATAATATTTCATTAAATGTGATATGTAGCGAAACGAGACCTTACCTGCAAGGCTCGAAATTAACTTCATGGTGTGCGGCAGAGTTGGGTTTTGAGGTGTATGTAATCACTGATGGGATGGGAGGCGCTCTTATGAAAGAGGGCACTATTAATGCTTTTATTACAGCAGCAGATACTGTTTGCATGGATGGCTCCGTTGCTAATAAAATTGGCACATATCAATATGCGCTCGCGGCAAATGCAAATAATGTTCCCTATTATGTGTTGCGACAATCAGGCCCAGATAATGAGAATAAGAGTGGAGGTGATATTGTTATTGAGCAAAGATCGGGGCAGGACATTTTAACTTTTAATGGTGTAAGAATAACGCCCAATAATGTTAAAGGCAGGTATCCATGTTTTGATGTAACTCCATCAGAATTGGTTAGTTCCATTATCACTGACAGAGGAATATTTAATGCAAATGCAATACACTCATATAATGAAAAAGAGCCATTTTTGGATAATTTAGTATAATAAAGATTAATAATCGAGAGCGTTATGAAAAAAGTATGGCCAGAAATAAGCGATCTTCCTGATCCGAATGATCCTCTTAGGGCACAATTTCGTGCATTAAGATGCGTTCCTGGTGAAATTGCATCAAATGTTTTGGTTCCTGGAGATCCATTTAGAGCTGCTAAAATTGCAAAGGAATGGTTTGATGATGCTAAGCTTATCCAAGTGCAAAGAGAGTTTCATTCATATACAGGAACTTATAAAGGTATACCAGTCTCTGTTATTTCAACTGGAATAGGCTGTCCTGGAGCTGCGATGGTGATGCAAGATCTAGGTAAATTAGATTGTCAAAATGTCATTCGAGTTGGAACTGCAGGATCTTGTAATCAATCAGTAATTCCAGGTGATAATGTTATTGGAATTGCAGCGGTTAGAGATGAAGGCTTGACAAAAAAATTCCTCCCTCTCGAATATCCAGCGATTGCAAATTATGGCGTTGTTGATGCACTAAAAGAGGCTTCTGAAGAACGAGCATCTAATACACATGTTGGTATAGTGCATACATCTGATGCTTTTAGTAGTCCATCCTTGGAGCATGATATTGATACAGCAAATTCAGCAGGAGTTATGGCTTTCGAAATGGAGGCCGCAGCAATATTAATGCTAGGTAGTCTAAATTATATTAATGCTGGGTGTATTTTTAGTATTGATGGTTTTGTAAAAAATGTTTCTGATGGAAATGTTATCCCAGATGCTGCTGCTTGTAACCGAGGAATTGATGATGCTATCGAGACTGCATTAGATGCTTTGGTTGCTCTTAACTGAGACTTTCGATGATGTATGAAACTGAAAGGGCAGCAATCGTTGCCACTTTAAAAGAAATGGTAGATTCAGGCCTAGTTATCAATACTTCTGGAAATGTCAGTATGAAGATTGATAATCATGTTCTTTTATCACCAAGTGGAGCTTCATATGCCACATTAGTTCCATCAGATATATTGGTGATGGATCAGGATAAAAATATTTTAGATGGTTCATTATTACCATCCTCAGAGACGGACCTTCATTATGCTTTATACGCATCTAATAAGGACATTAAAGCAATAGTGCATACTCATTCTTTATATGCAACAGCGGTATCAAATATTGTTAATGAGTTACCAGCAGTACATTATCAGATTGTTGACTTGGGAGGGATGGTTCCAGTGGCTCCTTATGAGACTTTTGGGTCACCAGAATTAGCCTCAGCAGTAACTACACACATCAGAGGTAGAAGTGCTGTATTGATGCAAAATCATGGCGCAGTGACAATTGGAGATAATCTGAGAGAGGCGCTTAATAGGTCGATCCTACTTGAGTGGCTGTCTTCCTTGTTTTTAATTTCATCGCATGAAAAAATGCCACCATCATCTTTAACTGAGCAGCAATTACGAGCCGTAGTTTTGCAGAAACAAAAATATTCAGACTTAAGAAGGGCATACAAATTAAAAATCAATAGTGCTTAACTTCTCCTAATTATAAAGGTTTACATTGTATAAAGATCTCCATGACCAAGTAGTTACCACTAAGAGTGGACGTGCTTTTGATTTTTACATGAAAGGTTTAGATAAGTTTCTGGGTTTAGATGAAGACGGAATAGATGACTTTCAAAAAAGTATTAAGTTGGATCCTGAATTTGCACTGGTTTATGCATTACTAGCGAATCAATGCCTGTATTTTGATACTAGGAAAAATACTTCTAAATATCTGAAATTAGCAATCAAGCATAAGAAAAAATCATCACAAAGAGAGCAAAGTATCATTAGATTAATTGAATTGATGATTGATGGCGATAGTAAAAGTATACAGTTAGCATTGGATCACATCGATAATTACCCTAGAGATGTCATCGTATTATCTTTTGTATTAGGGCCATTTGGATTGCTAGCATTTTCAGGCAATTTGAATTGGCGGCAGATTAATTTGGACATCATACAGGAAGTGAGTTCTAATTTTTTACTCAATGATTGGTGGTTTGCCACCACTCATTCTTTTATCCTGATTGAAAATACCCGTTATAGTCAAGCAGCTGGTATGGCTGAAAGTGCATGGAACATGAAGAAAAATGGAAATTGTGCACATACATTGGCTCATCTTCACTATGAAACAGCTAATTATGATCAAGGAAGAAACTTTATTGATGAATGGTCTAATTCAGTTGGTAAAAATTCAAACTTTTCGCACCATTTACAGTGGCACGACGCTTTGTGTGCACTAAAATTGGATAACAAGGATGAGGTATATGATATTTGTAGAAAATTGATAAATACCAAAAAGAAAACGTTACCGTTAGATTATCTTGCAGATAATACCTCTTTGTTGTGGTACTGCATAATCAATAATATCGAGGTTCCTAAGTCGTGGTTTATCAGAATCTCTACTTTTTTAGAGGATGCATTTCCTGATATAGGTTTTAATTTTGTTGATATGCATCGTCTTATGATTACTGCTACTCAAGGGAGTGAGGAAAGAGATTCGTTGTTAAAAAAGTTACATAATTCACAAAACTCAGAACAAAATTATCTAACTGATCTGTTCAATGGATTTATTTCTTTTTACGATAAAAAATATAAAGAATCCATCCAATTTTTTGTTGAACCAGTTGCTAATAATGCTTTTTTTGGGGGCAGTAATATACAAAGAAATATTATCAAGGTCACTAAAAATATAGCATTAAATAAATTATAACAAATATCATCAAATTCATATATTTATTATTATAAACTAATGTTAATTATAAGATTATCATTTCATATCTTGATGTTCAATGTATTAGGTTGTAACAAACTCAGTGTTTCTGAATGATGTTTGAAGCAATCTAATTTATCATTAGAAAAGGAGTTACAGTGAAAAACAAAATAAACAATATAATCATAAGCGCTGTCGAAAAAGGAATTATTCCTGATTTTTTAATTAGATATGGGATCAAACTTCTGTTGAAAAGAAGACTGATTGATATCAAAAGTCTTGATTGCGAGAAAACTGATTTTAGTCAGATGCAGATGATTAGTAGAATGCAATCTTCACCAATTGCAATCAATACTGATTCTGCTAACGAACAACATTATGAAGTTCCTGAGGCTTTTTATAAACTAATTCTTGGTAGTAGGTATAAATACAGTTGTTGTCATTGGTCAAATGAGGTTCATAACCTTGATGATGCTGAGAAAGAAGCGCTTGATATTACTTGTGATCGTGCTCAAATTAATAATGGTATGAATGTTCTTGACTTAGGTTGTGGTTGGGGCTCTCTATCTTTGTGGATTGCAGAGAAGTTTCCAGAATGCTCAGTAACTTCGGTATCCAACTCAAAGTCTCAGCATGATTTCATCCATAAGCAAGCCAGCTTAAGAAAATTAAATAATATTAAAGTAATTGTTGCTGATATGAACGATTTCAAAATAGATCAAAAGTTTGATCGGATTATTTCTCTTGAAATGTTCGAACATATGAAGAATTACCAAAAGCTATATCATCGAATATCTAAATGGCTTAGTGATGATGGATTATTTCTTATGCATATATTTTGTCACAAATCATCCCCATATGATTTTGTTGATAAGGGACCAAATGATTGGATGAGTCGTTATTTTTTTACCGGAGGTATTATGCCTAGTGATGACTTGCCATTATTTTTTCAAGAATCACTTCTAATCAAACACCGTTGGAGATGGTCAGGAGAGCATTATGCCAAAACAAGTAATGCCTGGTTAGAGAATATGGATAAAAGAAAAGCAAAAATACTTCCAATTATTGAGTCCACTTATGGCAGAGAAAATATGCAGAAATGGTGGCAAAGGTGGCGTATATTTTTTATGTCATGTGCTGAATTATTTGCTTTTAATGGTGGTCAAGAATGGTACGTAAACCACTATTTATTTGAGAAGAAGATTCAAACTTGTGATGATGAATAACATCATAAACTTCATATGCTTTCAGATAGGTTGGTTTTCAGCAGTTATGAGCGCTGCAAACAATACACCATGGATGGGAGTTATGGTAATTATGATAATAATTGCAGTACATTTACTTAGACAAAAAAACCCATATAGTGAGTTAATACTAATTTTGTCCATTGGTATTTTAGGTGGAGCACTAGATAGTATCTTTGTTTATTTTCAATGGATCTCTTATCCATCTGGGCATATCCATGAAAATTTAACAGCGTATTGGATTATTGCAATGTGGATGTCTTTTGCTACTACATTGAATATATCAATGGCATGGCTAAAAAATAAGAATATTTTGGGGTTTATATTTGGCTTTTTTGGAGGCCCATTAACTTATTATGCAGGTTACAACCTAGGTGGTATAAATTTTGTTGATTTTAATTCTGCTATGATTGCACTAGCTTTTGGCTGGGGGGTAATTATCCCACCATTATTACATCTAGCTGATAAATTTAAACAAAAACCCCTAAATTTTAATTTACAATCACCCTAGTGAGTACTTAATAATTAATTGTAAATAAATACTTTTGTATGTCACTAATTTATACGGAATTTCTATAATGAAAAATTTATTTAAAGG
Organism: uncultured Woeseiaceae bacterium; assembly: GCA_902510755.1. GTDB lineage: Bacteria > Pseudomonadota > Gammaproteobacteria > Steroidobacterales > Woeseiaceae > SP4260. Next base: position 11,574 of record CABXCS010000011.1, read on the forward strand.
CTTGGTAGTTGTCTTGCTACCACTAATACTAGTTAGTTGTAGTTCACAGAAAAAAGAGCTTAAATCTGTTGAATATATTGATATTAGTAAATTTATGGGTGACTGGTATGTAATTGCAAATATTCCTACCTTTTTAGAGAAAAATATTTTCAATGCTATTGAGAATTATGAATTGAATACAGATGGTACGGTTAAAACTACGTTTAGCTATAATGCGGGTAATTTTGATGGCCCACGTAAATCATTTTCACCTAGAGGATTCATTGCAAATGATGGTTCTAATGCAATATGGGGAATGCAATTCATTTGGCCTATTAAGGCGGATTATAGAGTCATTTACATAGCGCCTGATTATTCTTATACAATTATAGGCAGGAATAAACGAGATTTTGTCTGGCTTATGTCTCGCTCACCATCTATGTCAGAAGCAGACATAGCGTTCGCAAAAGAATTTATAAGCAAAGCTGGTTATGACATCAATGATTTGTTGTTTGTTCCTCAACAATGGTAGTTGAGTAAATATAGAGTAGCTTGATATTTAATAATGACTCAAATAAAGCAAAAGCGATATAAGATAGCGATTATCGGTAGCGGTATAGCTGGCTGTACGGCTGCATATTATCTAAATAAAAAGCATGATATTACGATCTATGAAAAAAATAACTACATCGGAGGTCATGTTAATACTATTGACGTTGAAGAAGAGAGTAAAATAATCCCTATAGATACCGGTTTTATTGTATTTAATGATAAAACCTATCCCAGTTTTATATCATTGCTAGATGAGATTGGTCAAAAGTATCACAACAGTGTCATGAGCTTTAGCGTAACAAATAAGAAGAAAAATATTGAGTACAATGGATCATCTATCAACGGATTATTTTCTCAACGACGTAATATTTTTTCCTTGTCGTTTCAAAGAATGATTAGGGATATTATTCGATTTAATAAAAATAAAAACAATCCTCTGTCGATGTTGGGATCAATTAGTCTTAAGCAATTTTTAATTGAGGGTGGTTATTCAGATGAATTTACTTATGATTATTTAATACCCATGGCGTCATCTATTTGGTCTGCAGAGCAGAGTAAAATATTAGAAATGCCTATAAAATTCTTAATTAATTTTTTTAATAATCATGGTTTATTGCAGTTAAAAGATAGGCCTCAATGGATGGTTATAAGTGGTGGATCAAAAGAGTATATAAAAAAATTATCACATCCATTTAAGGATCGAATACAACTAAATTCAAGAATTGAGTGTATTGAACGTAATAATGATGGTGTTGTTGTTAAATCAAGAGATCATAGTGCTGTAAATTATGATTATATATTTATAGCAACTCATAGCGATCAGGCTATTCAAATGCTCGGAGATATAAGTAATTCTGAACAAGAAGTATTATCAGCGATAAAATATCAAATAAATACAGCTGTATTACATACCGATAAATCGGCTATGCCATCTAGAGAGAGAGCTTGGGCAGCATGGAATTATCGGCAGAATGAGTCAGACTTAAACTCCGTTAATGTTACTTATAGTATGAATATACTTCAGAAACTGGACTCTGAAATTCAATATTTTGTGACACTCAATAATACCGATCAAATAAACCCAAGAAAAATAATTCGAACAATTAAGTATGAGCATCCAATATTTGATGAAAATGCGATCAAAGCACAAGCAAGACATAAAGAGATCAATAATGAGCCTAATAGAACCTTTTTTTGTGGTGCATATTGGTCTAATGGTTTTCATGAGGATGGAGTAGTAAGTGCAAGAAATGCACTTAATCACTTTGAAGGGAGCCTCTAGTGGAAAGTGTGATTTATGAGGGTCAGGTAACACACTCGAGAAAAAAACCTGCAGCTCACTCATTTTCATATAATATTTTTATGCTTTATATAAATCTCGAAGAATTGCCATACTTATTTGATCGTTTTTTACTCTGGGGTACAAATAAATATTCATTGGCTCGATTTAGAAGGTCAGACCATTTTGGTGATATCAAGCTATCTCTTTCACATACAGTAAAAAAGTTGATCAAAAAAGAAACTGGCAATATTTTTGATGGTTCGATTTTTTTACTAACTAACTTAAGTTATTTTGGATATTGCTTCAATCCTGTCAGTTTTTATTATTGCTTTAGCAAAGACGGATATTTGGAATATATTATTGCAGAGGTAACTAATACACCCTGGGGTGAGAGATGTTGTTATGTTCTTAGCGATACTGAGCGTAAACAACCCACTAATATAAAAAAATATTATCCGTTAAAAAAGATGCATGTCTCACCATTTATGCCTATGAATGTTGATTATGAGTGGGCATTTACTATTCCGAGTAAGACGCTGAGAGTAAACATGGGAAATAGTCAGAATGGTAAAAATTTTTTTAAAGTAAATATGAACCTTAACAGTAAAATAATTTCTTCATATTCTCTGGCACGGGTGTTATGCCTTTATCCGTTAATCACATTTAAAGTCATATTTGCGATCCATTGGCAGGCACTTAAGTTGTGGTTAAAAAAATGTCAATTCTATGTACATCCCACTAAGAAAATTAGTGATTAATCACGGTTAAAAAGTTTAACTATTATGAAAAACACAAAAAATAATACGGTTTTATTATCTAAATTTGACGAATTAGCGAAGCGATTGGTATTTTCGAGATTAAAGCTTTTGAATGTCGGTAAGCTAATCATTCATGAGAATGATCAAAAATATCAATTTGGATCAATTGAAAGTGAACTTGCTGCAGAGATTTATGTTCATCATCGGAAATTTTACTCAGAAATAGCTTTTGGAGGTGCAATAGGTGCAGGTGAAGCATTCATCTTAAATTATTGGACTACCTCTGACCTCACATCAATCATAAGAATATTATTGCAGAATAGATCAGTTTTAGATGGTTTTGAGGGCGGATTTGCGAGAATAACAAAACCACTTCAGAAGTTATTGCATTGGTTTAATAGAAATACATTTAAAGGTAGTAAAAAGAATATTGCAGCACATTATGATTTAGGCAATGATTTTTTTGAGAGTTGGCTTGATGAAAAAATGATGTACTCATGTGCTATCTTTGATGATGAAAATCAAAATCTTGATCTAGCTTCAACGCTCAAACTGGAGCGTATTTGCCAAAAACTTAGTTTAAATAAGAATGATCACATTATTGAAATAGGAACTGGTTGGGGTGGTTTTGCTATTTATGCGGCGAAAAACTTTGGGTGTAAAGTAACTTCAACCACGATATCTAAAAAGCAATTTTTATTTGCTAAGCAGAGAGTCGAAGAGGCGGGATTAAGTGATCAAATAACACTGTTACTTGAGGATTATAGAAATCTTACTGGTAGCTACAATAAGTTGGTATCAATAGAGATGATAGAGGCAGTAGGGCGTAAGTTTTACAAGGATTATTTTGAAAAATGCTCATCGTTACTCAAAGATGATGGAATTATGTTGATCCAAGCGATTACAATTGCAGATCAGCAATACCAAAGAACGATTCGTTCAGTTGATTTTATTCAAAAATATATTTTTCCAGGTGGTTGCCTACCATCCTTAACTTGTATTGCTGATTTATTAACAGAATTTACCGATATTAGAATTATAAATATTGAAGATATTGGGCCACACTATGCCACAACTCTAAAGCACTGGCGTGATCGAATGTATCTTAAATTGGAAGCTATTCAAGAGATGGGATATTCAGACCAATTCATCAGGATGTGGCATTATTATTTGTGTTACTGCGAAGGTGCATTTATTGAACGCGCTATTGGAGATATTCAAGTCACAGCAATAAAACCACAAAATAGAAGTAAGGTATATTTAGGGGGTTAGTTACAAATTTATATAATTAGACTACTATTTTACCTTAATTTAATGTGTTGACCCACAAATGGTGCGCTAATGGCTCTGAGAAATAAATATATACAGTATAATGATGGTAAAGATACGCTAGAGGGCTATTTGGCATGGGATGATGAGATCAACCATCCAAAACCTGGCGTACTTTTGGTTCATGCTTGGGCAGGAAGAGACTCATTCGTGTGCAGACAAGCTGATAGAATTGCTTCATTGGGGTATGTGAGCTTTGCTCTTGATCTATATGGTAAAGGTTTAATCGGTAAATCTAAGGATGAGAATTCACGGTTGATGAGACCTTTTATAGAAGATAGGTCTCTTCTCAAACGAAGACTCTTGTTAGCTTTGAGCGTGCTGAAAAATCAAAATCAAGTCAACAGTAATAAAATTGCATCAGTCGGTTATTGTTTTGGCGGCTTAGCATCATTAGATTTGGCTAGACACTCTGTCAATCTCAGAGGAGTAGTTAGTTTACATGGCAATCTAGCACCTCTTGATGTCACAAAAAATCATAAGATTGATACAAAAATCCTTGTTTTGCATGGCTGGAAAGATCCGATGGTTCCTCTTGATGATGTGCTTATTTTTACTCAAGAAATGACCAGGTCACATGCTGATTGGCAGCTTCAGATTTTTGGTAATGCTATGCACGCATTTACCAAGCCTGATGCTGATGATATTGAGCACGGCATGTTATACGATGAATTATCAGAGAAAAGGTCTTGGGATGCTATACGTATATTCTTAGCAGAAATTTTTGCCTAATTTGATTTTTTTCTCAGAGTGTTCCTTGCTACACCATAAAAAATTAGGCCAAAAATCAAAAGACTGATGGTGAGTATCCATGCATCAATGTTTGACTGCGCGGTTATCCATAAACAAATAATGAGTGCAATGACTGGAATCGTATAACCTCCAATTAAATTATAGGCATTTTTAGCAGTTTCTTGATCCGCTTTACTTTTTATTATAGGTAGTGAAGCAATACTAATTATGTAAGCTAATAATCTAGTCAATGAACTGGCAATCACTAAATATACAAATGATCCGGATAGGGCAAAAATAAGACTTATTAATCCTAAGAATAAGATTGAATTACCTGGTGTAGCATATTCTTTATGAATGACACCGAACCATTTTGGTAAAAGATTTTGCTCGGCCAAAGCAAGAGTTAATCGTGGAACAGCGAGCATGATAGCGCCAAGATTACCTCCAATTGAGAAAACAGCAGCTAGAGTCATTATTGTGATACCGATTGGACCTAAAAGAGTTTTACCAAGTGCGACAAGTGCGCCTACATCATTATTTGTCTCTGGTACAACTGAAACATAAACAACCATAATTAAAAAATAAAACAAACATACAAATAAACTGGTTTTAGCCATCGCACTTGGTAACGATGTGTGTGGTTTTTTTGCTTCTCCTGAGATAAATGTAGCACCTTCAAAACCAACAAAAGCATAAATTATGATTAATACAGTTGGTCCCAATCCTTCAGCAGGAGGGAGTGAAGCATTTGTTAAGAAATCTATGGGTATGTATTGAAAGCCTAAGAGGATCACAAGAATTATTGGAGTTAATTTGATAAAGGTAAAAAACATGAGCATTTTCACACCATCTTTGACTCCTGTGTAGTTTATCCAAGTCAATAGAGAGCAAACAGCAGTGATTAATAGGACACGCCCAAAACCAATATTGAACCATGGCCATATAGTGCCCAAATAGAGTGCTAATGCATTAGAATTAGCCGCAAAAGCAGTTGCTCGACTAATGTATAAAATCCAACCAGTGCTGAATCCGACCATGGGACCGAATGCTGTGGTTGTATAAAGAACTGGACCACCAGAGTCTTGAAAGTAACTAGCTAATTGCCCGAATGTAAGCACAATGGTAATGATTGCTATACCGACGATCAGGAATAGCCATGGACTGGCAGCTCCTGCCTGCTCAATAACAATGGATGGGAGTGTAAATATCCCTGAACCAATTGTTGAATTTAGGGCAACTAAAGCAATACCAATTGCACCAACCGCTCTCATTAGGTAATTTTTTTTCACACTTCCTTGTTCAGACTTTTCCAAACTAAATTCCTTTGCTAAAATTTAAGCTCAATTAATCTCTAATGTGGTAGATGTTGATGTGCCAATTACTGACTATACATAAGAATACAATTCGATGGTTATTTTATTCTTTTTTAATATTATGTGCCCCTTGTGTCTACGCTCAAGAAATAAATCAATCTCCGCTTAATCAGATTATTAATTACACTGAGTATGATTCTTTTTACTCAAGTTCTGGTCAAGTAACAGCGAGAGATCTTGAGAACCTAGAGGAGGCAGGTTTTGAAAGAATTATTTATATTGCTTTTAATGATCCCAAGAAAGCATTATTAAATGAGGATAAATTAGTGATGAGACTTGGTATGAAATATTTTCATATACCAGTAGAGTGGAATAATCCTGAATTAACAGACTTTATAGCCTTTGCTTCGATAATGCAGATGGAAGCAAAAAAAAGAACACTTCTGCACTGCCAGGTAAATTACCGAGCTAGTGTTTTTAGTTTTCTTTATCGCGTTATTTACAACGAAGAAGATATAGCTATTGCCAAGTTAGACATGGAGAGAATATGGAAACCTAACAGGATCTGGAGGGATTTTATCTTCAATGTTCTGGAGTTTCACCAATTATCTCCTGATTGTGAGAAATGTGATTGGAGTTGATAAAGATTATTAGTCAATATTATCAATGCTTATGTTAGTTTCCGTATAGTTCAATATGCGTTGATGGTAATGCTGTATTAGCTTTAAACGCCGGTATATATTGACTTTTATTAAGGGATGAGACTATAGAGTTTATACACTTATCACTTAGTGATATTCCATTAACTAGTTTTAAGTTTGCGTTACTTGCCTGCCCAGAGGGCGCTATATGAGTTTTACTCAAGGCCCTGTATCGATTGTATTTTGGGCAATTATTCAGCCACTCTTCTTTACCTATTACTCTTTGCGCTCCAGTGTAATTCATTCCATAAGCACTCACATTTTCTTCGTAACCTGAATTGGAGAATATTTTGATTTCATTGCCATCGTCATCTTGCTTGAATAGCACTCTAAATTGAACAAAAACTTCGACCTGTTTTTTGTTAATCTGGGCGGGTGTAAATCTTGATTTTCTTATTACCCTGTATATTTCCTGAATGTAAATTTCATCACCCGCCTGATTTTTGTAGCAAATAACATTTTCAATTTTCTTATTTTTTTTGATGATTCCAGAGCAATTAATGAAAGTTGTTGTATTTCCTTTTATTTGAGGAAAAGTTAATTTAGATAATAGTGAATCTTCACTATGAAAGAAGGTTGCTGATTGTGGGGTAGCTAGAAGTAAATTCGAGAGAAATACCAATAATATAAGTATGTAATGTTTGCTTATCATTTTTCTAATGTGCATTCCGCTTTAAATAAGAACCATTGAAGCTCAGTTTTTTTATCATTAATAAAACATTGGCCATTATCACTTATTATTAATTCATATTGCTTGGGTTTCTTTTTAGTTCGATCATTGGGATATGGAACTTCATTAGATGCATTTAACTCTATTGTTAACAAACTATTAGTTATGAATGTATCATCAGAAATTACAATATTTTGACCTCCAGATGAGGCACTAATTATCTGTTCAATTTCTAATTTTACCTCAGCATTCATATCTAAAAGTAAAGCGCTTTGATATCTTTTGATCGGTAATAAGAAGCAGCCAGATAAAAAGTTTGAAAGCATTAATATACTGATAGTTTTCAAAATATTTTTGCGCACTAAAATATCCTATTAGTTAGCCAAGGAGATTTTTTTATAATGCGCCTACTCTCATTTTTTTTATTTTGTATCTGGAGTTCGTTTCTCGTGGAAACGATTGATGGACAGGTATTTGTCACTCGATATGCGAGTGCAGTAGCAACTGCTAATTCATTTATATCACCTAATGGATGTTTTATATCATCTGTAACTAAGCAGCCTACTGGCATATTAATTTCGTTTGAATTATTTCTTGGTCTAAAACCATCGGCATAATCGCCAAAACCTCTAGAATTTATACCTTTAAATTGTATTGTAAAATAAGTAGTTCCACAATTATCAGCAGGATAGAATCCATATGGTTTACCGCAAGTTTTTGTACCAATCTGAATCACCTCAATATCTAAACCAATTAAACTATTAATTATTGACTCACTGGCAGAGCATGTTTCATTTGTGGTGATGACAAAAATTCGATTCTTGCCTAGTGAACCAGTATTAAGGCTTAATGTCGGAAGGGGTGTATTGGTTTCGATTGATGATAAACCTATTGTTGAAGGATAAAATGGAATTCCTTTAATTACCTCTCCTGTGACCGGATTATTCAATGGATGCTTATCATTAAATTCTAATCTCTCAAAAATTTTTCCTGCTGTTGCTTCTGGACCTGCCAGCATATACGTTAGTTGATTGGCAATTGCTAGATAGCCGCCTCCATTGTATCTAAGGTCAAGAATTAGATCATTGATATTATTTTCTTTGAGAAGCGTGATGGCATCAAAAAGACCTTTTTCAGCAGTAGCAATATGATCATTAAATAATAAATATCCAACTTTTCCTGTATCCGTAGCAATTACTTTAGTGTTTTGAATAGGAGATTTAGTAATTGTGGTTGATGACATAGATATATCAACAATCTCTCCACTGGAATTTTTCTTGATCCTAAAACTATGTGTTTTTTCAGATTCATCTGGATACAGAGCGTTATTTATTAATATATTGCTGGTTAATTGGTTAATCTCAACACCATCTATGGCAATAATCTCATCTCCTCGCTCTAAATTATTTTCATCTAATGTTGCAGGTGAATTTGGCTCTGTATAAAGTACAAAAATTTTATTTGTTTCAGCATTGATGGCCCAACTGGCGCCATATCCAATTTCAATTCCTGATTGTGATAATTGGTACCATTCATTAGTTGGTATGCTGAAATGAAACCTATCTTCTGGTGTTTTTAATTTCTGAAAGTATTCTGTTGTTAAAAATGGCTCTGGATTTTCATCGACGATTTTGTCATACCATAGATATGTATTGTTGGAATAAGAGCGAAGAAAATTATTTTCATCCAATCTTTGCCCTTTGGTATCAGGATAACTAGTATTAGTGGATGGGTTGATACCGGTCCTAGGTATTGAACATTTATTTTTAAAGTTAGAGGCTGGTAAAAAAACATCTTTTTGCCAGATTGTAATAGGTATACTAGGCTCATAAGCAAATTGTGATAAATTTTCAGATTCGTTAGTGCCGCCACCACAATTTGTAATAACTAGGCTGAGAAAGAGAAATTTTAATATGGATTTCATAAATTGTTTTATTGCACTCTAGGGTAATTTACTGTTTCCGTAATATCTGAAAATTATTATATGATTATTCTTAAATAAAATGATAGAGAAGATATATATATGAAAAAAAATAATACAAAAAAGCTAGATCGGAGAAAATTAATGTCCTCATTTCTTCTGGGTGGCTTAAGTTTGCCATTGATAAGCGCGGCACAAGATACTTCTTTAAAACGAAATATAATTAAAAATGAGGGAAATGAAAATCCTCTTTTATGGGCTGCAGCTTGGTCTGCAACCGCAGCCGAATATGGCGCATTATGTTATCAGGCCTTTAATTTAGCAACGCTTAGAGTTGAGAATGCGCTTAATCAAAATAAACAATCTGATAAGTCACTCGCTATTATTACTGATGTTGATAATACGATAATTCATGCAGCCAGTTATTGGGGCTACTTGATTAATAATGGAATAGATTTTTTTGATGACGCACTGTGGGATCAATGGTTGCCAAAAAATCTCATTACTGCAGTGCCAGGTGCAGATGATTTCTTAACCTATTGCCACAAAAATAAGGTTGAAGTATTTTATGTCACAAATCGAGATCAAGGAGAAAATACATATGAGTATGCACTTCGTCAATTACAATATTTGGGCTTCCCTTTTGCCGATGAGGATCATTTGACAGTCTATAGAGAATCATCAAATAAAATGCCAACTAAAGCGGCAATTACCCAATCGCATGAATTAATTTTAATGTTAGGTGATAATTTAAATGACTATAAAAGAGATTATTATGTAGATGGCATAGATGAGCGTTATTCTCTGATGCAAAGAGATCATCTTGATTTTGGCAAGAATTTTATACTTTTACCTAACGCTACAGATGGTCATTGGGTAAGGGCCATTTTTGGTGATTCTGAACCAGCTCCAACTGATGATAATCGGTCAATACTGAAGGCTGCGGCAACCAGAAATGCATGGGATGGAACTTGATTATTTCTCAACGAATAAGATATAAATAATATGCAAGTTTTAGCCATCACCGAAACACCCGATAGACCTACAATTGAAACTTTCATAGGGTTGCATAGGAAAGGTATAAATATTTTGGTGATTTGTAAAAAAGATTGGAAATATGAACACCTATTGCACGAAGAGGGGATAAGAACATGCGAACTTATTTTTTCAAAAATAATCGATTTCAGATTAATAAAAGTACTTAAAAATATCCTCATACATGAAAATATAGAAATAGTTCATACCTATACAAGTAATGGGTTGAGTAATGCGATTTTTTCTCTGATTGGTTTAGATATCAAGCTCATTGCATATCGAGGTATAGTTGGCAATGTGTCTTTTTACGACCCGATATCATGGATTCGCTATCTAAATCCGCGTATTGACCGAATTATTTGTGTTTGTGATGCGATAAGATTATATTTTTTGGAAATGAAGCCTAATTTTATGGCGATGCCTTCTGATAGACCTGTCACAGTGTATAAAGGGCATAAACTATCCTGGTATCAAAATAAACCAGCAGATTTAAAAAAATTTTTGATCCCAGAAGAAGCCTTTGTTGTTGGTTGTATTGCAAATTCGAGGCCAAGGAAAGGTTTAGAATATCTGATTAATGCAATTGATCTGCTTCCAAGCAATCTACCTGTGTATTTACTACTTGTTGGGCGTATGAAGGGAAAAAAAATTGAAAATGCTATTAAAAAATGCTCCAAAAAAGAATATATAATTTTAGCAGGATATTGTGATAATGCCCCTGAATTGAGCGCAGCATGTGACGCGGTATGCCTTCCTTCTGTTAAGAGAGAAGGCTTGCCTAGGTCCGTCATCGAGGCAATGGCTTACGGGGTCCCGCCGATTGTAACTAACTCTGGTGGTAGTCCAGAATTAGTTGAAGATAAAAGGAGCGGACTAGTGGTGCCAATAAAAAATGCAAAAGCTATTGCGGATGCAATCTTATGTCTTTATGAGGATCCAATCTATAAGGAAAAATTGGGATATAACGCCAGATCTCAGATCAGCGATAATTTCTCCAACGATGATACGGTTCTGCAAACGCATAATATTTATCAAGAGGTTTTATCTTAAAGCTCGAATATCGGGAACCAGTCAGCCCTCAATTTTTCGCCATCATTCATATTGTGACCAGGGAAGGGTGGCGATGTTTCCCCTTTTCTTTGGGTGTATCTTACATCATCTCCAACATACCTTAGAGAGAGAACTCTTCTTTGTATATTTGATCTATTTTCTCGCGCACCATGGACAGATTTAAAATTAAAAGCTATTGCATCCCCCGGATTCATATCCCATTCTAGAATATTATATTTGTTTGGTGTTTTATCCGGGTTGGGCGCTGGGATATATTCAGTGGAAGCGTCATAGAAATCCTTACCAGTAAGCCATTTTGTTGGTAATACCGATTTCTTCCATTTGTGTGATCCTGCTATAACCCTCAATGAGGCTTCTTTCACAGGATCAACGGGTATCCAAAAACTTACAGTTTGATCTCCTTTAGTAAAGTAATAAGGCTCATCTTGATGCCAAGGTGTAGCCGTTTCTGATCCTGCTGATTTAAATAACACATGATCATGAAAAAATTGAACCTTTGATGATTGCATCAATGTTGCTGCTGCTTCAATTATTTCTGGACAGCTTATTATATCTTTAAATTCAGTGATTCTTTCCCAATTGCAATAATCATCAAAGAATCTTCCATTTTGGTTGATCTTTGTATTTTCTGCGGCATATTCACCGGGGTGTTTCAGGTTATATTTAATCCCTTTTTTGATGGTAGGTACCCAATCAGAAAAGAGTCCAGGAATAAGAGTTGCACCATCTTCTTTGTACTCAGATATATTTTTTGATGAAATTTTTGACACAGAATATCCTGATATTTGGAAAGTAGTATTAAGGTTATCTTAACCGATCATGTCTCTTTGTGCAGGTTGCCAATGAGTTAGGCTGATATGTGCGGTGCCAATGCCTATGGATCTGACCCATTTGGCAGCCGCATCCAATGTTACCCATGATTTGACTTTTCCTTTATGCGTTTCAGCAGTAATTGAACCATTAGGTGTGTTTGCTTCAATGTGAAATCGCGAACCATAACCAATAATTTTTATTTTTTTAATAGCGCCAGCTGACACCATAGCGCGAAGCATTTTCTCATCCATTTGAATTCTCTTTTTGTTTGTTATATATCTCGGTAACTTCTATTCCGCAATCATCGCAATGTCTTCTTATGAGCATTTCTACCATATTAGCGATACTTCTATGTTCTTTTTCGGCAGCTAATTTAATACCCTTTTTTAGTGGAGGGGAAATACGAAGATTGAGGGTCGCTGTTTTCATAACTATACATATACTATACAAATAAAATTGATTGTAACGCATTTAGCTATCTTATACAAATTGGAAAATAATCTTTAACTTAGCAAATTAATTTATCTTTTAAGCTTTTGAAATATAAATTTGACTTTGTGATTAATTAGCTCAGGATGTGATAAATAATTAATTCCTGCATAGGTGTCAAACATGGATGATGAAGAGAAATTAGCACAATCAAAAACTGCTAAACAAGGATTGGTCGCTGCATTGGTGGCCTACTTATGTTACGGATTGTTGCCAATTTATATAAAGATGATTGATAGCATACCTTCAATAGAGGTTCTGGCTCACAGGATAGTATGGTCTGTGCCCTTTGGGCTTCTAATTATACTAGGTCGTAGGCAAATTCCAGAAATTAAGCGGGCATTAAAAGATTTCAGAGTTATGAGTTTTTTGATATTTACAGCTTTTTTGATAGGGATGAATTGGTATATTTATATTTACTCAGTACAAAGCGACCAAGTTCTTCAAGCAAGTTTAGGCTATTACATTAATCCATTATTTTATGTAATTGTTGGTGTTGCATTTTTAGGTGAAAAATTAAGACCACTTCAAGGTATTGCAATATTATTTGCTAGTATCGGAGTTTTAATCTTAACTTTTAGCACAGGTGTGTTTCCATGGATCTCAATAACCTTAGCAGCTTCTTTCACAGTCTATGGGGTAATTAGAAAAAAAATAGCTGTAGGTGCCATGCCAGGTTTGTTCATAGAAACTATAATCATTTGCCCATGTGCCTTCTATTATTTTTTCTTCATCACTAATAGTGGTTTTACATTTTTTACAAATAATGACATATCTATGATTATCCTGTTGCTTTTTGCTGGCCCTATTACTGTAATTCCATTGTTATGTATCGCGATAGCTTTAAAAAAACTGCGCTTAACAACAGTAGGAATGATGCAATTTTTATCACCTTCGATGCAATTTATTGTCGCTGTAATTTATGGAGAAAAATTAACTCAAGCGAATATGCTTTGTTTTGGTTTTATCTGGCTGGCTATTGCAGTTTTTATTTATGATGCAGTTAAGGTTAGGGATGTAAGCCTCTATTAATCTTAAGTAAAAAAACCCTGTAATTCAATTTCAGGCAGTCATGTATCTAATTTAGATATTTCCATTTCTTTACAAATACTTACAAATCTTTTGATGAAGTTTACTGTAATTGGAAGTCAAGTAAGAGACAATTAATTCTGGGGGTCAATAAAATGAAAAGAAACACTAAAATTGCACTTATTATTTTGGCTTTGTCTTTAATGGTCAATTTCTTTCTTGGTAAATTAAAACCTGAACCAGATAAGAGTGTTGTTGAAGCAAAGCCACCAGTGGTCGCAACTACAATTTTAAAAAAAGTAAATACTGAAATTCAAATTGAAAGTCAGGGCATGGTTTCACCATTGGTTGAAACTGTACTGAGTGCTGAAGTTTCTGGAACAATTATTGAGTTATCACCAAAATTTGTCGCTGGCGGCATTTTCAAAAAAGGTGAGGTTCTAATGCAAATTGACCCAACTACTTACTCAGTCGCTCTTGAGCAGGCGCGAGCTTTGAAAAATCAGAGGCAAAATGAATTCGAGGATTCAGTAAAAATCAGAAAACAGGGTTTTCTGTCGGAGTCAGAATATCTTTCCGCAGTTACTGCTCTTGCTGTAGCCGAATCTGGTTTGGTACAAGCGCAAAGGAACTTAGATAAGACAAAAATAGTGCTGCCTTACGATGGAATGGTTAGAGCAAAATCTGCTGATCTAGGTCAATATGTCAATGTTGGAAAACAGCTAGGTGTTACTTTTGCAACAGAATATGCAGAAATACGGTTACCCCTCTCAAGTCAAGATGTTGTCTACGCAGATCTTCCGACATCTAGTGAAATTTCAGGCCAGAACGAATTTGTTGGGCCAAAGGTTACCTTTACTTTAAATCAAGCGTCGAATTCCATAGAAAGGGCTGGTTATATTGTTAGAAGCGAGGGTGTAGTAGATGAGAAAACCAGGATGACTTTCGCAGTAGCGAGGCTCGAAGATCCATACAATTTAAAAAATATCACAGGTTTGTCAATTTTACCTATGGGTGCATTTGTAAGTGCCAGTATTAAACCAGATCAAAGTTACCAATTCTTTAAGATTCCACGCTCAGCAATTATTAATAATCGCCAAATAATAACAATTGATAATTCGAGTCGAATTTATTATCAAACTGTCGAATTGATTCGAGCTGATAAAAATTATGGTTATGTATCTGACGGTATTCAGGATGGTCAGCGTATAAGCATGACATCTCTTGAGGATGGCATAAACGGAATGGAAGTAAGAATTAATCAAAAATAAAAGTGATATTATGATAAATCGAAATAAAAAAGAAGGGATTATAGGTTGGTTTGTGAGGAATCCAGTTGCAGCTAACTTACTAATGTTTTCTATCATCTGCTTAGGTCTGTATTCAGGAATAAACCTTCGTAAACAAACAACTCCAGATTTCAATATTAATTATGTTAACGTCAGAGTGCCATATCTTGGGGCAGCTCCAGAAGAGGTTGAAGAAGGCGTTGTAATTAAGGTCGAGGAAGCCATCCAAGACACTAAAGGTATACTGAAGATTAAATCAACTGCCGCTGAAAGTTTAGGTACCGTCAGAGCTGAAATTGAAATAGATGCTGATATAAATGTAGTACTGAATGAAATAAAGGCAAAAGTAGATGCAATATCTACTTTCCCAGAGCTAACCGAAAAGCCGGTAGTCTATAAAGTAGAAGTCCCACAAGGAATTTTGTTTGTATCTATTTTTGGCGACATAGATGAATATCAACGCAAAGAGATTGCACAGGATATCAAGGATGAGCTTTTGGTATACCCCGAAATAAAAAGTATTAATATGTTAGGTGATAGAGCTTATGAAATAAGTATCGAGGTCACTGAAAATACCTTAAGGGAGTACGATCTTACGATGAGTGAAATTTCAGCTGCTGTGAGAGCATCATCTGTTGATCTTCCTGGAGGAAGAATAAGAACTGAAGGTGGCGATATCCTTCTTAGGACAAAAGGGCAAGTGTACACTGGTGAAGAATTTGGGGAATTAGTGCTTAGAACCTATCCGGATGGTTCCAGATTGCTTCTATCAGATATTGCCAATATTGATGATGGGTTTGTAGAGTCCCGCTCTTGGGGTAGATTTAATGGTAAACCTAGTTTAGATATGGAAATTCTAGCTGGTGCCGCTGAAAATGAAATTCAAACTGCAGATCGTGTTAAAGAATTTATTGCGGAACGCACTAAAACTCTACCTCAAGGGGTAGAACTCGAGGTTTGGGGTGATAGGTCAATTTATCTCCAAGATCGTCTTGATATGATGACTAAGAATATGGCTCAAGGTGCCTTATTGGTATTTATTGTGCTGTCATTATTCTTGAGATTGAAAGTTGCAATCTGGGCTGTGATAGGGATTCCGATAGCTTTCTTTGGTGCGCTTTGGCTTATGCCTGTTGGACCATTTCCTGTAACCATAAATCTAATCAGTCTATTTGGTTTCATCATGGTGTTAGGAATTGTAGTGGATGACGCAATAATTATAGGTGAGAGCATATATACCAAAATAAGAGCAGATGGTCATAATATTGAAAATGTTATAAAGGGTGCCCAAAAAGTGGCTGTACCGGCAACATTTGGAGTCTTAACTACAATAGCCGCATTCGCACCAATGTTATTTGTTACTGGGTTTGGTGGGCCATTTTTTAAAGCAATGTCTGTGGTTGTGATTCTTTGCCTCTTTTTTTCAATTATTGAATCTAAATTAATATTACCTGCACATTTGGCGCACTCAAAAATAGAGGATATAAATGAAGAAGAAATATTTTCACCATATGAGAATATTCCATGGTACAAAAGACCTTCCAGATTTTTTCAAAGAGCTAATAGAACAGTGCAAAAGGGCTTGCATTATATTATTGAGTATAAATATGCACCACTAATCAGAAAAGCAGTTGAGAATCGAGGGCTAACT
>CABXCS010000012.1 GCA_902510755.1 uncultured Woeseiaceae bacterium
CGACAATATTCTAGATCATATCTTTCAGCAATTTCTTTAGTTTTTGTTAACGAATAACTCGTTAAATTAAAATTATCCTTAAGTGCTGCCTTAAAATAGGGCTCTGATGAATAACGAAGAAATTTTGAGCCCCATCCTAGTAAAGAGGGTATGGTATTTAGCCGCAAACGCATCGAAGAAGATGGATTAAACAGTGATTTTACCAAGTACTTGTAGACACCAGGACTGTTCCATGGATCAGACATTGATGGCGTTAACATACCCGCATTTGCGTAACTGGCTCCAAGAGCCGGACCATCGAGCTCTTCTAAAATCGTGACTGCTCGCCCTCTTTTTAACAATTCATAAGCACTGGTAATTCCCATTAATCCAGCACCAATAACTAAGTCTGTCATATCTTTTTTATTCCAAGAAAGCCATTACCAAAATTATAAATAAGACTATTGGAACAATAAAGCGAATCATAAAATGCCAGAAATTAAACCACTGACTGCTCTCAAATCCAATTTCAATTTCTTTTAGTCGCTTAGTGGCGAACCAACCAAAAAATATTGCCACTAACATACTACCAATAAGTAATAACACATTAGCCGCTAAGAAATCTAATGAGTAAAAAATTGTCTTACCAGCAAATAGTGGAATAAACTCCAAGGGATAAAAATCTGACCATGCTCCGAAAGATAGGATTGAGAATATTCCTAGGAACCATGCCATTGAGGCCGTCAATAAGATGCCTTTTTCGCGCTGCATACTCCATTGATCACTGACCCATGACACCACACTTTCAGCTATGCCAATACAGGAGGATAAAGAAGCTGTAATTAACAATAGGAAAAATAATGCACCAAAAAACGCTCCTCCAGGCATTTGACCAAATGCCAATGGGAGTGTCTCAAAAGCCAAACCAGCTCCACTTGTAGGAGTTAATCCATATTCAAATACTAAAGGAAATATAGCAAATCCTGCCAATAGAGCTACCAGTGTGTCCGCAAAAATAAGAATTACAGCAGATCTTGGAATTGAAACGTCATCAGGTAAATAAGAGCCAAATACAATTAATGTTCCCCAACCTATTCCAATTGAGAAGAATGCCTGACCAACAGCTTGCATAACCATACTGGATGTTACTTTAGAAAAATCAGGTTCGAGTAAAAAGCGTGTAGCTGCTATCAAATCTCCAGCGATAGCACTGTATATCATCATCACAATAAGAATAAAAAATAGTGCAGGCATAAGTATCTTAACTGCTTTCTCAATTCCTGCCTGCACACCCTGCCGAACTACGAAAATTACACATAAGTAAATTACCGTATTCCAAAAAAGTAATTGCCACGGACTATTATTTAACTCACTAAACATTTCAACAGATTGTGCTGCTGTAATTCCATCCAAGGATCCTGAGGCTGCTCTTACAAAATAATCCAAAGTCCATCCAGACATAACACTATAATAAGACAGAATTATAAATGCGCAGAATACACCTAGGGTTCCTACAATACCCCATGATCGAGATGCATTACTCGCAATAGCCACATTAACTATACTGCCTGGCGCACTACTCCTTCCCCGTCTGCCTATCGATAGTTCCGTTATAAGCAAAGGCAACCCAATGATTAATGCAGCCGCAAGGTAAATAAATAGAAAAGCACTACCGCCATTTTGACCGGTCACATAGGGAAAACGCCAAATGTTTCCTAAACCAACTGCAAACCCTACTGAGGCTAATAAAAATCCATATCGAGAGGACCATTGTTCTTGTGAAACTGAAGTGCCCGATGACATTACTTACCCCTTTATGATTATGTTTTTTCTTTATCCCATGATAGGTTAATAAAAAAGAAATTAAATCGCTAATAATTAATTATCTAGTAAGGAATGTACACCATGAAAAAAATAATTACATGCATCTTTAGTATCATATTTATTAATAATCTGATTCATGCGGAAACACTCATTCATGCTGGTAAAGTTATTGATGGTATATCAAATAAAATTCAACCTAATATGACGATTCACATTGAAGGTAATATAATTAGCAATATAAGTTCTGGTTTTGCAAAGCCGTCAGACAAAGATAAAGTCATCAATCTTAAGGAAAGTACTGTATTACCCGGTTTAATCGATACTCACGTTCATCTCACAGGGGAATATAACGCAAAAAGTCAACTTCAACGCTTTGTTTTAAATGAGGCAGACTATGCACTAAATGCATCTTTATATGCTAAAAAAACACTTGAAGCTGGATTCACTGTGGTTAGAAATCTTGGTGATTCTTATAATGCCACCATCGCACTTAGAAAAGCTATCAACAATAAGGTTGTGCCAGGTCCTTTAATATTAACTGCTGGAAAAACACTAAGCTCTACGGGAGGTCATGGAGATTCAACTAATGGTTGGGCTAAATCAATAATGGGTGATCATGGTCCGAAAAATGGAATCGTCAACGGAGCAGATGATGCTAGAAAAGCAGTCAGACAACGCTACAAAGATGGTGCTGATTGGATAAAGATAACCGCAACTGGCGGTGTATTAAGTGTTGCCAAAAGTGGGCAAAATCCTCAATTTACAGATATGGAATTAAATGCAATTGTTGAAACTGCAAATGATTATGGAATGCGTGTTGCCGCGCATGCGCATGGTACCGAAGGAATGAAGCGTGCTGTATTGGCTGGAGTTGCCTCAATCGAGCATGGTACGTATATGGATCGTGAAATAATGCAAATCATGAAACAACAAGGCACCTATTTTGTACCTACTTTACTTGCTGGAAATTGGGTTGCTGAAAAAGCAAAAATTGATGGATTTTTTCCTGACTTAGTACGACCAAAAGCCGCAGAGATTGGACCTATAGCTATTAATACCTTTGCTGAAGCTTATGAGTTTGGAGTACCTATTGTCTTTGGAACAGATACCGGTGTATCAGCTCATGGAGACAATGCCCAAGAATTTGCTCTCATGGTGAAAGCTGGAATGCCAGAGATGGAGGCAATACAATCAGCGACTAGTATAGCTGCAGATTTTCTTGAATTGGGTGATACCCATGGAAGTATCACAGAAGGTAAAGTCGCTGATATTATTGCTGTTCAGGGCAATCCACTTGAGAACATACGTCTCATGGAAAACGTACATTTTGTAATGAAAGAGGGCATAGTTTTCAAATAGCATTGGAATTTCGTTTTAATCAAGTAATCATCATATAAACTTTTCTTAATTTTTCTTTAACTTCAGCTGTGCCTTTCCACCCATTTGGAAAAACAAAACTGTCACCCGCCCTTACTTCTGTAACTTGTCCTGATTCTGAAGTCAGAACCCAATGTCCCTCCAATATATGACAAAATTCAGTCACATCAAGCGATAACTCTAATTTACCTGGTTCACATTCCCAAGTTCCTGAGATTAGATTTCCTTCTTCAAAGAAACCACTGTCAGTTTGCTTGGGCATAGGACCAATAGCTTCACCGAACGAATCTGTAAGCACTAAATCATCCTTAGATGCGCATTGGTGTTGTACTTTAATTTCTGGCATTTAAATTCTCCTTTGTATTTATTAATTGATTTACTTTTTAAATTTTTAACCTTGATTACTCTCTTCAATCTCCTTTCTCCAATCTGATACGTTCATTTCTATTGAAATAAAACCGATAATCCAGAGAGCTTCATCCCAAGCAAAATAATAGTGGCCGTGATAAGCCCAATAAGCTGCAATAGTCCATAGCGATCCATAAAGTAAGTATTTTGATACTTGCATAGAAGATATCACTGATCCTCTTGTAATTGAATGATCTTGCAACCAAACCATAATTTCAATAGTTGCCAATATAAGGAGCCATATCAAGACTTCTAATATATCTACTAACGCAAGATTTTTTTCTAATCTCAAACCACTGAGATCTGACACGACCAGAGCAGGTTCCGTATAATAAAAGACTTCATCTGATGAGAGCAATAAGCAATTTTTTAAATCAATTTCTGTGTAATACAAATTTCTTACAAATGAGATATCCATTGGCACTAATTCACATAAATTAGATATATCAGGTATTAACTCAACCTCTAGTAAATCAACATAAATCACACTGTAGGCATATACTGAGTGAACTAAAAATACATAGCAGAATATTCTAACTGAGTACATTATCCTACTGAACATAGGTCGACTGAAAGCCTGATCTGACAGAAGATAAGTTTCAAGCTCAAATAGAAAAAGCAAAATCAACCAGGCTGACTCATCTATTGTGGTAGCAAATGCTCGTGTCCACTCAAGAAATGAGCCACCATTTCTCATGGTATATGATGCAATTGTTATATCATCTATTATGTAAAGGATGAAATTAACAAACAATAAACTATATATAGCTATTTTTAAATATTGACGAAAATCTAATTTAGCGATCATAAATCTTATAATGACTAAAGATTAATAATTTTCTGGGGGTGTCATTCTGGCTCTACTTGGGGCCCAGAATGGTTTTTCTTTAATCGTACATCGTGCCACTTTATCGTATTGCCGTAATTCTTTTTCGTAATATATTTCAGCCCAAATTTCACCCTGAAGATACTCGGTTTTTATCATAGCCATTGCAATATTAGCTTTAACAGCTGGTGACCACATCGCAGATGTAACGTAACCAATTTCCAATGAGCATTTTTTGTCACCGTAAATATAAGATCCTTCTGCAGGCTTATTACCTTCTATATCAAGTTTTGTAAGAGTGTATTTAGGGCCATTTTTTTTGTCCAAAAGTAATGCCTTTCGACCATTGAAAAGCGGTTTGTTAAAATCGACCAACCAGTCCAAGCTGAGTTCAAAAGGTGTTTGATCATGTTGGTAATGAACGGTCTTAAGCGCCTCATTAAATTCCATATATGGCATAATAAAACCAGCTTCAAGACGAGCCATATTAGTGGCTTCTTCACCATAAGGTTGAATGCCAAAATTCTCACCTTTATCATAAAGGGCATCCCATAACTCCAGAGCATATTCGTTTTCAACCCATAACTCATAACCTAGATCACCAGTAAATCCCGTTCGCGAGATCATTAATTTGGTGCCAGAAAAATCATAATATCCAATCTGAAATGGTTTTAGATCTTCTATACCTATTAAACCTAATGCCTTGAGAACAGAATATGTAGTAGGCCCTTGGAATGATAGTGCCGCTAATGTATCAGTAATATCGGTAATTTTAACTGCGTCAAAACCAAAACCAGCCTTTCTGAGCCATGCTAAACTTGGTGAACCACAAGTAAGCATAAATTTATTCGAATCCAATTTAAAGATAGTTCCATCATCAATCATCCGGCCCTCGTTGGTACACCAACAAACATAGGTAACCCGATTCTGTTTTAATTTAGTGATATCGCGTGTCACCATCCTGTTTAACATCGTTTCAGCGTCATTCCCCTCAATTAAATACTTTTGCATAGGACAAATATCATAAGTGCCACATGTATTGCGTACGCAGAAATACTCATACTCAGCATCATAATAATAATTAGCAAATTTATAGCCATTCCATACAGACCAAGAGTCTCTTATATTCAGGGCAGCCTGCCTTTTATGAAAAGGAGATAGTTTGAGACGCTCATCAGCAAATTTAGTATCATTTTTCATAGTCTACTCATCATAACAATCATCCTCAGGGACAGTGTTTGGTCTCTTGAGATCTATTAATATTTCTCTGGCAGCATTTGCTCCACAACACGATGACACTCCACCACCAGGATGAGTTGAAGAACCACACATATACATATTCTTGACTGGCATTCGATACTGAGAATAGCCAGGAAAAGGTCTGTTAAATAACAATTGATCAATTGTTAACTCACCCTGAAAAATATTACCCTCTGTCAGGCCAATTTCATTTTCAATTTCATGAGGAGTGCGTACCTCCATATGGACAATTAAATCTTTAAATCCAGGAGAGTATCTCTCTATCTTATCAACAACAGTTTGACCAAATTGATCACGTTTCTCGGGAGTCCATGGACCATCTGCTAGTTCTGATGGGCAGTATTGAATAAAATTAGACATCCAATGTTTTCCTGGTGGAGCCACCGTTGGATCCCATGCTGACGGTATCACTGACTCTATGAACGGATCATCAGACCAAGTGCCTCGTTTCCAACAATCATAAGCTCTTTCCATAGTTTCAAGTGATCCGCAAAAACCTTGTCCACCTCTGTTAATATATTTATTATCTGGTAGACCGGTAAATTTAGGTAATGCAGATAAAGCTATATTGACCTTGCCTGAAGAACCTCTAATCTTGAAATTTTTAGCTTTCTCATAAATACCCTCGGGTAGATCTTTTTTATCCATTACTTTTGTAAAAGTACGTTTAGCATCAAGATTAGATACAACTATTGAAGCATTTATTTCTTCTCCATTTTCTAAAGCAACACCAATTGCCCGTCCATTTTTTACAAGAATTTGTTGAACTCCTGCATTGACTCTGATCTCGCCTCCTGCCTCTCTTAATGCTCCTGCAATTGCCTTTGAAATTGACCCCATCCCACCACGTGCCAATCCCCATGCACCAATACTTCCATCGACATCTCCCATCACATGATGTAATAATATGTATGCTGAACCAGGAGAATAAACTCCTAATGCCGTTCCAATAATTCCTGCTCCTGCCATAGTTGCTTTAATAAGATCATTTTCGAAATAATCATCCAAAAATTCTGCCGCACTCATGGTAAAAAAACGAACATATTCATAAAATTCTTTTTCACCAAGATTTCCAAATTCTTTTGCTAAAAATAACATTTCTTTGATATCTCTTGGCTTTAATGAAGTGGGATCTGGGGGTGTCCTCATTAATGTTTTTCGAATCAATTGGGCGTAGCGATTAAGATCTGCCTGTAGTCTAAACATTGCATCTGCATCATGCGGTGAATGAGACCTTAATTCGTTATAATATGGGCCCTCAGAATGGTAAGCAGAGAGAGTTTCGCCATTATCACCAAAATTTACTGTCCCTAAATACGGTACTAAAATCAATCCATGACTCGTCAAATTTAAATCTCGATGAATGGATTGACGCATCATTGAACAGACATAAGAACAACTCGAATAATACCAACCATTATGCATTTCTCTGGTAACAGCAGCACCACCTATGTAATCATTTTTTTCTACAACCAGAACTTTCAATCCAGCTTTTGCCAGATACGCAGCGTTAGTTAAACCATTATGGCCAGCTCCAACAATAATTGCGTCATAATTGCTCATTCTATGATCACTTTTGCCGCATTGTGTCCAGCTGCACCCATCAAACCACCTCCTGGGTGACAGCCAGCACCACAAATATAAAGATCTTCTACAGGCGTTTGATATTGAGCAGCCTCATATGTTGGTCGCATCATTAACATTTGATCCAATGCTAATTCTGTATGATGCCAATGACCCCCTGTAACTCGCCAATCTTTTTCAAGGTCGACTGGTGTCAGCATTTCTGCATGGATAATTTTTTTAGTCAAATCAGGAGAATATTTTTCCAGAATACTCAGTATTTTTTTTATAAATTGCGTTTTAGAGTCTTCTGACCAACCTCCCTCTTTTTGATAAGGTACATACATAATATTCGCAGAAAGAACATGCTGTCCTTTCGGTGATAAACTGGGATTATTGAGGCTTGGAATAATCATTTCTATTACTGGATTATCTGGACATTGTCCATATTTAGCATCATCCCAGGCAAATTCTATGGTATCCATAGTTGGTGCAATAATATAACGATCACCTAATGACTTTATTCCCTTAAAATTCGGGATATCTGTTAACGCTAAATGAAGTTTTGCCACATAACCATCTGTTCGAAGACGATTAATTCGATTTAAAAATTCAATTTCTAGGTGTTCAGCGCCCACTAAATTTATGAATGTTTGTTTTGGATCTAACGCAGAAATAACACGATCACCAGTAATTTCTTGTCCTTCGTCTAAAATCACTCCTGCTGCCTTAACTCCATTATTATCAGCCCTGATAGAAATTTTGTTAACTGGTGATCCACATCTAATATCCACTCCAACACTCTTAGCGGCGTTTGTTAATGAGCCTATCAAACTTTGAACACCTCCTTCGGGGAGCGTGTAATGACCATGATGTATTCCAGCCATTCGGTATAACAACGTCAATATTGAATTATTTGGTGAACGAGGTGCTTGTGTCGAACCGATCAGTGCATCCCAGCATAGAGTTGCTTTTAGTAAATCTGAATCAAAATTTTCATCCATTAAATCTCTAGCCGGTAAAGAAGCCACTCGGAGCAATTCACGCATATCTTTCTTTCCGAGTAATTTAAGTTTTAAACCAATCTGGGCAAAAGTAAGGATCTCAGAGATAGTGTTACCTCCGATCGCAGGCATTTTTTTCATCCAAAATGGTTCAAGAGCTTTGGCAAATTTCTTTAAGGAAGATTCATAGTGCTTGAATTGCTTTGCGTCCTTATCTTCAACGCCAGATATTTCATCTTGAGAGATAACAACATGGTTACCATGAATATCTAGCCCGATATTTTTCATGCTTTTAGAATTTTGCTTGTAGCCAAATTTAATTAAATTTAAATCTGAAACAATTTTTTCTGGGAACTGATTGATAGCATGCGCCACACTGACCTCAAAACCAGGGTAAAATTCACGAGTTGCAGCTAAACCACCCAGTTTTTCGGAGGCCTCTAAAAGTATTACTTTTTGGCCAGCTTTTCCTAGGTAATTTGCACATACCAAGCCATTATGACCCCCACCAATAATGATTGTATCAAAATGCTGCACATTTATAACCTTGATCAAGAAATTCAATTTTAAGTGTAAGTGGTATCACTTAAATCATAAAGGCGTTATTTCATATAATGAAAATATTCTGAGCTGAATCTATGTAAGTGACTTAATTCTTTGGAATATTCTTATCCCAATGCAAAGCGTTATATTTTTCTAAGATACGCATAAGATCTTTTATTGGAACAGCCTTTCGAATCCCACGATCACTTTCGACGGTTGTGGCTTTAAAAATTGCATTATAAATTGCCTCTTCGGTAGCTTCTGTTGTAGCGGCAAATAAGGGTGACATAGACGCATTAACTAGAGATAACGATGCAACTGGCTTTTCGCTAAGTCGAGGGCGCCTGACTGATGGATGAGTTGAAAAAGCCACGACATAATCACCCGAACCATTACTTGCATGAGAACCTGTCCGTGCCAAACCCATTATAGCTCGCATTGCTAAACGCTCTAAGTTCTTTGCATTCAAGGGAGCATCAGTGGCCACCACTATCATAATTGAACCGTCAATTTTATCTTCATTAGCAGTATCAATTAAATTATCTTTATATGAATACTGCCTCAGCTCTCTGCCAACTGGAGCACTATTCATAGTCAAAATACCACCAAAATTTGTCTGAACAAGTATGCCAATCGTATAACCACCAAGAGATTGTGGTAATAATCTTGAACTTGTACCAATTCCACCTTTCCAGCCAAATGCTTGGGTACCTGTTCCAGCACCAACACTTCCCTCTTCAACCGGTCCGCTGCTAGCGTTATTTAGAGCAGCAAACACCTCATCTTTTTGTATTGGATCTGCCCACATATTATTTACAGCGCCATCGTTAGTTTCGCCTACAATTGGATTAATTGTGTGCTCTCCCATTCCTGGCTGTAGATACATCCATTCTTTTAGTGAATTTGCAGCACTCCAGACGCACAAGGTGCAAGTTAATAATATAGGGGTCTCTATTTCTCCAAATTCCCGAACCTGGGTTTCTCCAACCATTTTTCCATAACCATTACCAACATATATCCAAGCAGGGATTGGAGAGGTATATAAATTTCCTGGGCCCGGAATAATAGCTGTTACTCCCGTGCGAATATCTGTACCTTCAATTTTTGTATAATGACCAACTTTTACATCACTGACATCAGTGATTGCATTTAATGGTCCTGGTTCAAATATTCCAACACTCAACCCAGCTTCGCGAGCTCTAGGTCTCTCATTTGGCTCAGCAAAGACTTGCCCTAAGCAAAGAAAGAACATATATGATGGGGTAAGAAGTATTAGTAGTTTTAACACACTTCAATATAACTTTTTTTATATCTTTTATACAATTATTTGAAAACATCAAACATATAACTGTACTTTATAGAAAACTCTTTACCTTTTGGTAGAGCACCAATTGAGCTGTCATCAAATTCATTATAAACAACATATAATCCAGACGTAGCAGTTTGCAACCATGAAAAACGGAGATTTGTGGTCACTGTATCGTCCTTACTATTGTGCTGAATTAATGCTTGCAGTAACATTTTTGGAGTAAATGAATATGACAATCTTAATTTCGTTAAGTTCACAATAAAATCACCGCCGGTAACTGGTAACTCATAATTTTTATGTTTTAATCCTAACTCTCCAGAAAATTTCTCACCAAATCGATATTTAAGGGTAGGCTCAATACTTTTCCTATCACCTCCAAAACGACCACCTATAATATTTCGTACAGAGAAACTAAGTGGAGCTCCTTTATTAGTGTAAAAAACTATCATTGCTTCTTTATGATCATAAGTTCCTGGTTGAACAGTAACTCCACTAGTGATATCAAATGCTTCTTTGACACCCTCAGTTGTAGTATTCATTCCTGTATCTATTCGATAACCATTTTTAAATTCCCAATGAATATCATAGTGCCCGAATCCTGACTCTTCAAAGCCATTAAAATCCTTATAAGTCTGCAGCATAATATGAGGGCGGACTTCAAGTAATCCATACATATTAGTAGGTCTAATTCGTCGCATAATATATGCTTGTGTTTTTTTATAATTCTTTCGACTTAGGAATCCCACCTCTGGATTGAAATTTTCTTCTACTTCTGTGTAGTTGACTCGTGAATTCCAATTAGCAGAATCATAATTCATCTTTATTGCGTAAGCGCCCTCTTTTCCCAATTTACCTGGCGTGCTTGTTTTAGCGGCCCACCCAGAAAACAGAAGTTCATCGCTATACCCCCATTGACCATCAATTGCATATGTTTGATTTTGATCAGTCGAACTTGACCCTGTGATGGTTCCGTCTCCTTGCCGATCAACTATGAGTGCACCTAAAGAGGATCTGTTTTTAAATTCTTGATTAATTCTAGCGACGGTAAATTTATTTCCTGGAGCAACACCATTTACTCCATCAACATCCATATGAAGGAAACCAATATTAGTCTTATCAGAAACTTTTCCAGACAACCGAACACCCCCATTAATTGGAACCTGGTTGCCAGCCGACATTCCTATTCTTCGGCTAAAAAATAATTCAGCTTCTCGTGCATTACCCACAGAAAACTGACCAGCATTCTCAAGAAAGAATGGTCTTTTTTCAGGCAAGAAAATGCTAAAACGATCTAAATTGACGACCTGTTCATCCACTTCAACTTGAGCAAAATCAGTGTTCAGTGTTGCATCTAATGTGAGGCTTGGTGTTATAGAATATTTAACGTCAACACCAACATCCTGACTGGTATCACTACTAGTCAATTCGCCACCACTTGTCGTACTGCCTAGAAAATAGGGTGTAACTTGAAGATTTTTTTGTGACGGTGCGATAATACCTTTCACAGTTCCAGCAGCTGATACACGATGAATCTTCCTCTGTCTTGAAAGAGGGGCCCAAAATGAAATCTCATTATTACGACGAATATTTCTTTGAAAATTTACACCCCAAACTTGATCCTTTCCTTTCCCATAACGAAGAGTAGAAAATGGTATCTCCATTTCTGCGGTCCAACCAAAATCAGTTATTTTAGAAATGACATTCCAGCTCCCGTTCCACTCTAAATTGAATGCACCTCCACCTGAACTAAACTGCCCTGATCCACTACCACCCTCTTTAGTTACTTGTCCATCATATTCAATACCTGCTGGATTCGTTCCGAACACAAAACCATTTTGACGGTCCAATAAACCGTCAATAACAACCTGGAAACTGTCTGTATCATCTAATTTGGAATCACGCCGACTGTCAGCGACGATGATACCAGCTGGATTTTCATCATAAGCTATCAAACCAATATAAATAGCTGTATCAGTATAACCAAGGTAAACTTCTGTCTTTTGCGAGGCTGCTGTACCCTCATTTGGTTGGATCTGAGTGAAATCTGTGGCTGCTTCAGCACCTTTCCATGCTGGATCATCTGAAATATTTCCATCTAAAATTGGTTTCGTATTAAGTTTAAAAGAGTTAATAACTGGCCTTGGTAATTGCTCTGGCAGAATATTACTCTGCGAAAAGACAGGCGAGCTTATGAATAATATTGTACTTAATATTATCCAAAAAAATATATTACGTCCTTGATAATCCAAAATACTCTCCAGTTATTATTTTTAAGCTTTCACAAGCTTTCAAATGAATACATTTATAAATTTAGATTGGATTTTAAATGGAGAAAGCTTCATATGCTAGTAGTTAGCATCGATTTAACAAAACTTAACATTTCATTTGGAACAATAACTGTGCTGGAAGTAAATTTATGGCTATTGTGTTTTTAAAATATCATGATAAGCGAATAAACCAGCTGAACCACCAGTATGTATGAAAACGATATTTTTTTGACCTTCAAAATAATCTTTTTTAATGAGATCAATCATTCCAGCTAATCCTTTACCACTGTATACAGGATCGAAAAGTAGTCCCTCATACCTTGCAAGCATTAAAATTGCCTCATTCATACTTTGTGTTGAGATACCGTATCCTTCTCCAACATAGTCACAATTTGCCACCACATCTTCTCGATTAATTATTCCAGGTAAGCCCATATATTCGCTAGTTTCACAAGCAAGTTGATATACTTTATCTTCCTGAAGCTTCTTTTCAACATTAACACCAATACCGAGAATAGGAATGTTGCTATTCATTGCTTTTGCACCAACCACAAGACCAGCTTGTGTTCCCGCACTTCCTGTTGCATGAACAATAGTATCAATCACTATATTTTCTTGATTTGCTTGAGCTATTATTTCAAGGGCACAGTCAACATAACCTAATGCACCAATTGGATTAGAGCCACCTCCTGGGATGATATATGGAGTCAAACCTTTTCTGATTAATTCATTTGCAACTTCATCCATTTCCTCATTCATGTCTGAACCTTTCTCAACTTCGCGGATATTAGCCCCAAAAAGCTGGTCCAAAAAAACATTTCCTGATTTTAAATAAGCATCAGAGGCATCGGTCACTCTTTTTTCAAATATTAATTCACATTGCATTCCCACTTTCGCTGCAGCAGCTGCTGTTTGACGAGCATGGTTTGATTGAACGGCTCCCTGTGTGATCACAACATTCGCTTTCTTTTTTTGAGCATCTGCGATCAAGAACTCTAATTTTCGAGTTTTATTTCCACCTGTCCCTAAACCTGTACAATCATCCCTCTTGACATAAATCTCTGGCCCGCCTAAATGCTCTGACAACCTTGGCATGTACTCCATCGGGGTTGGAAGATGAGCCAAAGATACCCTGGGAAACCTAGATAACAACATATTTAATCCTTATTATAAAATTCTTGATAATTTGACATTTGTAGCAAATTCAATTGTTCTCATTGCTAAAACTTCCGTTGATGAAATTAAAGGTACTTCGATATCAATTGATTTGATAATCAATGGTATTTCAGTGCAACCAGCAATAATAATTTCTGCACCATTATTGATCAAATGTTCAGCTACCTCAATCATTTGATATTTCATAGGCTCAATCTCTTCGCCATCCTTAATTGCAAATATTGTCTTCATACATTGTTCCTGAAACATCAGACTTGGGCATACTGCAACCTTATCTGATTTGATTAAACCACTTTGATATATCTCTGATGTTAAACATGCTGATGTTGCCATTAATCCAACTTTATTATAATTCGGATAAATTTTCGAAATTTCATCCACTGTTTCCTCTACAATATGTAAAAACGGTACGCTAATTGCTTTGATTATATCTTTAGCAAAAATATGAGCAGTATTACAGGGCATGATAATAAAGTTAGCGCCCGCCACTTCGAGCTTCTTAGCGCTATCAATTAATGAAGAACTGATTGCTTTTTCTTGAGAGATTGATTTTATTTGTCGATTTGGAATATGTGGATTCTGATCTACAATTAAGTGAACATGGTCTTCTTCATTATTTATCGGGTTCAAAGCTATTACTTTTGACATAAAATCCACAGTGGCAAGTGGGCCCATCCCCCCCAGAACACCACCAATTAATTTTTGCTTTTTTTTCATCGTTAAATTACCACTCTCATATGAATAATTTAATAAGAATAATATATTAACATCATTTTCAATGGCTTATGATATTTGTAAAGAACCGCAAAGTTTCTTGTATATCAAGTGTTCGCATATTAGTCTTTATGTTCATTTCTATATTAATAATTAACTGGTAGGTATAGTCATCATGATGAGAAAAGTAATTTCAATCACATTAATGTCGTTCTTCCTAAACGCTTGCGCGAATACCCAAGAGAAAATTCAGGCATTCGGTAATTCAGTTGTTTCTGGTGCATCTAAAATAATACCAAGTAGAGAAAAAAATAACTCTACTCCAAAAAAAGCGCCTTTATCAGCGCCAATTGGTGAGCACTCAGCAATGATGATGGACAGTAGTTACGACAAACCTATTGATTATATCCCTGAAGCATTGGGTGTTTATGAATGGCAAATAACTACTGCTGAACCAAAAGCACAAGAATATTTCAAACAAGGTATGCAGTTAAGATGGGCTTATAACGTTAATGAAGCAGCGAGATCCATGGCCGAAGCGAGAAGATTAGATCCTAATTGTGCCATGTGTTACTGGGGAGAAGCATTTGCACTTGGTTCATTTTTGAATGGTCATATGACTACTGAAAAAGGTATGCGAGGCAGAAAAGCTATCCTTAAAGCAGTAGAACTAGCTGATGGCAATACTTCAACAATGGAAAAAGAACTCATAATGGCAACTCTAGTTCGCTATCCTGAAAACTGGACAACAGAAATTGGTGGCGATAAAGAGAAACGTCGTCCTACCTACCAAGCATTTGCAGATAACATGGCAGAAGTATATGAAAATTATTCTGATAATCATGAAATTGCCACTGTGTATGGGCAAGCATTATTTATGCTAGAGGAAAGGCGTGGTTATCGTGATTTAAACTCACCATCTCTAATTCACCTGCATTCTGTACTTACTGGTGTTTTGGATGAGAATATTGCCCATCCAGGAGCATGTCATCTATATATTCATGCAACCGAATCAACGAATGAGCCAGAAAGGGCTTCTGAATGTGCAGATAATTTGAGTGATGCAATTCCAGTGGCTAGTCATATCCAACATATGCCAGCACACACGTATAATAGAACTGGGATGTGGGGAAAAAATGTTTTAACCAGTATAAAAGCATCACAATCAGATATTATGGCAAAATCAAACAAGGGTTTTTCATATGGAGCATCACATAATCTACATATGCTCCTATATGGTGCTTCTTGGGATGGTCAGGGAGCAGTTGCAATTCAAGCAGGAAAGGATTATCGAAAAATAACAGATATGGCGCCTTATGAAACACTCACTCAAATACGATTTGGTCGCTTTGAGGAGGTATTAGAAAATAATAATCCCCCTAAAGATAAATATGCTCTAGCTTTATATAAATTTACAAAAGGATATGCAGCACTTAAAACTGGAGATATAAAAACCGCCAAAACAACTGAGTTAGATCTTTTCGATGCAGCGAAAGGTGATCTTGGATCTCAGTATTTTAGAGGCGATTATAAAGCGACTCTCGTAGAGATTGTGGCATACATACTTCAAGGTGAAATTAAAATGATGGAAGGTGATTTATCAGGTGCTCTAGATTCATTTAATGCCTCTGTTAGAGCCGAAAAAACGCTTGGTTTTAGTGAGCCTGGCCCACTTCCATTTTCAGCGCATCATTGGCTTGGTGCTGCTCTAATTGAGTCTGGGAATTTTTCTGAAGCCGAATCTGTTTATCGTAATGAGCTGAAAAAGCATCCACATAATGGATGGTCACTATATGGTTTGAGAGAAGCATTAGCCGGGCAGAATATAAATGATCCAAAAGTAGATGCAGATTTCGAAGATAGTTGGGCGCGCTCGAATCTCTTTATCACATCTTCCAGATTTTAGATCTTAATCATAAAAAAACCGGTCTTAGACCGGTTTTTTTCTCAACTCAATTTCTAGCTAGAGACTTTAAGGCCTCCATCCGATGTGCTCATATTTAACAAGTTGCGCGGGACCAACCTCGGCGCCGTAAATATTACCTTCATCGTCCACTGCAACACCTTCGGCTGCTGTCGTGCTTCCATCCATACCTGGTTGTCCCGGATCTGGTATAAAAAACACAACCCAAGCATCATCCGTACTTCCTATCCTAATGCCACGTTTCCATCCCCAATTTCCAGACCATGGCACATGTGACTCAGAATCAGCAGAATAGAGGACGTCATTTTTGTCGATAAATAACCCACTTGGTCGTCCAAATTGAGTCCATGTGGCAATCCATTCACCTTCTTGATCAAAAATTTGGATCCTACTGTTACCTCGGTCACCTACATATAATTTTCCTTCAGAATCCATAGCTAATGCATGTGGATCTCTAAATTCACCTTTTTCTGCTCCAGTAACACCCCATTTTTTTTATAAACTTTCCGTTTTCGTCATATTTGACGATTCGATTATTACCTGAACTTCCATGACCATCTGCTACAAATATGTCTCCGTTTGGAGCAACCAATACGTCAGATGGCTGATTAAACTCATAATCACCATCTCCAGCAATCCCAGGTTTACCAAGTGTCATCAAAACCTCGCCTTCAGAGCTGAACTTTATGATCTGATGCCCTAATTTACCATTAGGACGTGCGGCGTCTGTTATCCATACATTTTGATCCTTATCCACATGGATTCCATGAGGCCAATCAATCATGCCAGCACCAAAGCTATTGATTAGATTTCCATCACGATCAAATTGCAAAACAGGATCATCCGTTGACCCAACACAACTATTTTTACCACAACGTTCACCTACCCAAATAGTGCCATCCTTACCCGGGTAAACTGCACTTGTCGCGCCCCACTCACGATCTCCTTCCATCTTTGCCCAACCTTCAACGGCTCGCCAAGGGTGATCTTGTGCGCACACTGCAGACACTAACCCAAATGATATTAAGCATCCATAAATTACTTTTTTAATCAAATTACCCACCATAATTAACACCTCAATTAAATATATTGTTTTAATTAAATCTTTCTAATAGTAACACTAACCTTTTATTTCTCTGGATAAAACCCCTACCATAGCTTGCATCTCGTCTAGTGTACCAATCGTAAAACGGACATAGTTTTCTATTATTTCATTACCATAAGCCCTTACCTTGATATTTTTCGCCCTTAATTTTCGAGCTAATACTCCTCCATTTTGCTTAACATCAACCAACACAAAACTAGAATGACTGGGAATATAGTTTAAATCAAGATTATCAAGCTCCTCATAGAAATAATCTTTCGAAGCATTAGTAAGTCTGTTTACATGGCGCACATATGCTTCATCTTTTAATGCTGCAATAGCCGCATAACAATTTATACTTCCAACACCCAAACTATTTCCGAGTGTGCGCAGTTCCTTCATTATCAGTGGATCTCCAACCGCGTAACCTACTCTCAAACCAGCCATACCATACATTTTTGAAAATGTTCGTGTAACGATTACATTTTTATGTTCTTGCGCAAGCTTAACTGCTGTTTGGTAATTCTCTTCTCTAACAAAATGTATATAAGCCTCATCAATCAATATCATGATATTTTTAGGAACCGCATCCACGAAATGTTTAATTTCATCATAAGATAAAATTGTTCCTGTTGGATTATTGGGGTTAGTAATTACAATCAAAGTTGTCTTATTGGTAATTGCTCCTAACATCGCTTTAAGATCATGTTTAAGATCGGTCGTTGCAGGCACTCTTCTAATTTTCACTTCTGCACCCATTAAGTCACGCAAACTTATAGCAGCTCGACTAACACCTCCATAACCTGGATCTATTTCCATAATTTCCCCAGTGGGATTTGATGAATTCCATTTTATACCATAGTTCATCACAATCTGATTAAGTATAAAACCTGAACCACCCTCAACATAGACCGGATAACCACTTGGAGCAAAATCTTCTCTTCCTGGAGCGACATCAACTTTTTCTCTAGTTAAATCAAGATGCTCACCTACAGCCTTTTCTAACTTCGTATAAGCGCCAAAATCATAGCGATTTACGTCCATTACAGCCTCATTTATCGCTCGTAATGCTCGTGGTGATGGGCCAAATGGATTCTCATTATAGCCAATTCCAGCCACTCCAGGAGCTTCACCCCACCCATGTAATTGATCGACATTTAGAGGATTATTATTAGATTTTAGTATTTCTGCTAAGCTCAACTTTGAGGATAAAGATAAAGATCCAATACCTGCAGTGGCTGCAATAAATGAACGACGAGTAACTGGATCTTTTGATTTTATTGCTTCCTTTTTTTGCTTCATCTTATATCCTTTAATTTAAATAAATTAACAAACAGTCTTCTAAAATTATTGAATTGGTACTTGACGAGGAATGAGAAAAATTTCCTTCTGCCTGCCATCAATATAATAGACATCCTTCCCGTCAAACATAGCGTCTTCCTCTAATTTTATTCTAACAGGTTTACCCCAACTCGATATATCAGTCTCAGCATACAATTCAATTGAATACGCAGTATTTGGGAACAAAGTATAATCACCGCCGCCAGGAACTCCACCTTGCTGATCCCACATTCCGATAGTAGGTCCGGCTGCATGCCCGTGGAATCCGATAGGATGAGTGTAAATTGAAGGTTTAATCCCTTCATCTTTAGCTTTAGCTAAAGCATTAGCTAAAATTTCATTACCCGTCCTCCCAGTAACGAATTCATTAGTTAAAATATCTTGCAGTCTATTGCCATTCTTCATGGCGGTATTTAATTCTTCAGGCACCTCTTGTTCGCCAGGCTTTAAAACATATGCATGCTGCTGAGTGTCTGTATTTAATCTAAGATATGTAATTCCAAAATCTACATGCAGTAAATCGCCTGGCAAGATCACATTATCATCATGCCTGGCCAATATTGACGCTTTGGCATCCAGAGCAGGGCTTGATTCTCTCTGTATTGATACCGATGGATGAAACCAAGTAGTTAACTTTAATTCACGAATTCGATCTCGATACCACCATGCCACATCATTGGTTGTGGTAATGCCGGGCTGAATAACCTCACTAGTTAATCCAGCAGCTAAAATTTCATGAGCAATACGACAAATTTGCTGATAAATAATTATTTCTTGTTGCGATCGAGTCTCTAACCAACCAACAGCCAAATTCTCAGCCGAAACAACTCTCTTTTGATATTTTGGCGATAGGGATTGCATAAACAAGTTATATTCGGTTTTAGTTACGCCATCAGCTAAGGCAAATGTATCTGAATAGTTAATTCCAATATTTTTTGGATCTCTCTCTTTAATTAACTGACTAAGACGATCCCATTGATCGCCATGTAATTCTTTGTCCCATGCCTTAATAAAAGTTTCTCCAACAGCATATCTTGCTACTGCTAAGGTTTCTAATGGTTGGTTATTTCCCGGATTTGAAATCAATAAAATTGTTCGGCGTCTTGCAGTTTGCCAAGTAGAAGGAAGAAATGTCTTTATGATTGGATCTTCATTGTACTCTCTAGATATAATAACCCATAAATCTATACCAGAGCGCTCCATTAAATCTGGAAGCACTGTTGCTATCCTTTCACTTAATATGTGATCGATAGCTTCTGCTCTTTCTCTCATTGGAAGTATCAATGGATCAGCAGCTAAGCTATTTACTAAGGTGGTCAAAAAAAAGATAAGAAAGATACGCATAATGAACCCCAATATATTTAATTTAGTCTGTTATCGTAACATCTATTAAATGGAATTTCGTCAGAACCAAATCAATCATCAGGAATTGTTAAAGCGATTAACTCAGCTGGTGCTTTCCCATCTGCTATAGTCATAACTATATATTGCTTTCCATTAAAACGATAACTACTTGGTGGGCTTGCTTGAGTTGCTGGTAATTCAATTTCAGCAACAATATTCCCCGTAGATTTATTGTGCGCCCTAAATGTAGGGTCACCCCCAAATCCTTCACCAGCAAAAAGTAATGTTTTTGTGACCAGAATTCCAGATCGAGTTGGTTTACCTGTTCTGGGGAGATCTATTCCATATAATTGTTTATTACTAAGGATAGCTTCAGGCGTATCACCATTCGGTATCATCCATTGATGCTGACCAGTATTTAGATTAATTGCAGTAATTCTCCCCCAAGGTGGTTTAACGAGAGGTATACCAAAAACACTGGGTGGAGGTGAGGTTCCAGAGATATACTCAATATCTGATTTCTCAGGTTCATTAACTAATTGCATTAACCCAATTCTGGTTTGCGATGGTATATACAAAACACCAGTTTCTGGATCTAATGCGCTGCCCTCCCAATTTGCTCCTCCTGTCGCATATGGCAGGCTGAGTGTACCGTTAGTTCCGTCTGGAGCATTCTTTATAGAGGGAGGAGTATACAATGGACCTATACGATAATTCTGAATTAATTTCTGAACTGCATTACGAATTTCAGGTGTATAATCAATTAAATCATTTGTAGTTACCCCTTGTCTTTCGAATGGCAGAGGTAACTTAGGTATTGGTTGCGTTAAAGATGTCCACTCACCCGGCACATCAGTTTGAGGTACTTCTTTTTCCTCGATAGGCCAAACTGGTATCCCAGTCTCACGATCAAACACATAAACAAAACCTTGTTTTGTGACCTGTGCAACAATCTTATTACCATTAGGTAAGTCTGCAATAATCGGTGCCGTGGGATTATCCCAATCCCAAATATCATGATGTATTAACTGATAAAACCAGCGCATTTCTCCTGTTTTGATATCTACAGCAATGAGACAATTAGCACACAAATTATCTCCGTGACGATCGCCGCCATACTGATCACCAGTGGCTGATTCAACGGGTAAATATACAAGTCCTAACTCCTCATCAGCCGACATTGGTGCCCACACTCCAGCATTACCGGTATATAAAGCAGAGTCATTAAACCATGTATCATAGCCTTGTTCATGTGGCTCAGGAATAGTATGAAATGTCCATAACAATTCTCCAGTTTGAGCATCAAAACCTCTGACATCACCTTTTACATTAGCTTTTGAAGGAGGACGAAAACTCACATCATGGGCGGATCCAACAATAATTACATCACCTACCACTATTGCGGGAGCAGTAAGCCCGATATCAAGCGTTCTATTAGGCGCCCTTCTTAATCCCTTTGTTAGATCAACCCATCCATTATTACCAAATTTTTGATTGGGCAATCCAGTCTCCGCATCAAGACTGACAAGATAATATCCAGGGGTCACCACTATGACAGAATTATTGCCATTCTCATGCTCATAATAAGAGACTCCCTTACCTGAATCTTTCCTAGCCGCATTTGTAAAACGATCACCCTCATTGGGTCGCCACATCCAGAGTGTCTGCCCTGTTTCAGGATTGATTGCAACAATATTCCTTGTTGCCCCAGCACCAATAAAAACTTTCCCATTCCTCATAATTGGCATTGATACATTTCGGATTTCTGGAGATGGGCCAAAATTCTCTGCTTTCCAGCGCCACGCAATTTCCATTTTTGAGGCATTTTTTGAGTTAATTTCTGCCAGAGGAATGTATCGTTGTGCATTTAATTGGCTGCCAAAATTTTCCCAATCAATATCTGCCTCTGCATCCTTAGGATCCCTCAGAGTAATTTTCGAATCAGAAACTGAAGATGCACTATACTTATGATTAACTCTAGCTTTATTGAGCATAAATTTAACAACGTCATGGTAATCTTGATCACTCAACGAACCTGGTGACTCAGCTGGCATTGTATTTTTAGTAGCGAGAAAAAAATTATAAATTGACTCACCGAGCCATTCATTATGAATTATTTCAGTCATTTCTTGAGATGTGTGACAGCGAGCACATTGCGCACCAAAGACTTCCCCCCCATCTGCCATTAAATTAGATGAAAAAAATACACCAAAAAGAATTTGAAAAAGTGCCAACTGCATTACTGACAATTTTTTAATCATATGGCTCTCTGACTGGATAAAAAAAATCAAATATAGCTATCTTAGTGGACGAATTTTCAGCTCCCAGTCCAAATGATCTTCAGAATCAACCGGACCAATTTTTCCTTTAGCAGAATTAAGTAGTATTGTTGGATCATAATAAACACCATCTTTTATGACAAATTTTAGATTACGTATGCTCTTGATATCAATGAGTGGATCCCCTTCAGTTACAATTATATCAGCAATCTTACCAATTTCTATTGATCCTAGTTCATCATCAACACCTAATGCTCTAGCTCCATTGATGGTTGCAGCTCGAATAATAGACATATTTGGGATTCCTACATAACTCATAGCATACAATTCCCTATGATATGCAAAACCTGGTAATAAGGTCGTATAGACTGGCTCGTCAGTTCCAACCAGAATAAGATCCTCACCTCCTTGCTTATAGAATGAATTTAACTCAACTAAACGTTGCTTGAATGCCTCAGGAGTTGATTCAGGAGGTGGGTCTCCTCTTTTTTTTAATAATTCTTGAGCATACGGAGTAAAATATTCAGACTCATCAGCCCAAATCATTTCAGCTCCCAATTCTTTTCTTAAAGTAATACCTCCATACATTTGGATGTTTGGATCATAATAAACTTGGTTATTTATCATTAATTTTATCATTTGATCCATATCTGCACTTCTTTCTCCACCGATACCTAGAGTAATTCGATGCTCAACTCGATCTAAGCCCATTAAAATTGCATCTCTAAGATGCACATCATATTCACCATGATAGTTTGCTAAATGTGCTGTGGTTGACATACCATTCTTATGCGCTTGTTCAATTATAACCTTTGCTTCACCAGGTGAAGCCTGCTTAATCTTGATACTGATAACACCTTGTTGTGCCCACTTATTTACCTCATTTCTTATTTCTTGCTCTGAAATATCATTAGGCCATGCAAGGCAATCATCTTTAGCAGTTTTTATAGCGTATTCGCACCTGAAGGCGCCAAAGTATGGGCCAGAATTAAATAATCTGGGTCCTACTTTTTCTCCTGATTCAATTAAATCACGTTGCTTAATTACACGTTCAGGGTAATATTCACCTGCAGACCAAGTTGACGTTACGCCATTTGCAAGAAAAATTATTCCGTTATTAATAACCTCCTCAACACGACCCACATCAACTAAATCAAAATTATAATGCGCATGCATATCAATCATGCCAGGGAGAATTGTTTCCGAATCTGATAAGTTAATAATTCGAGAAACAGCTATCGAGTTTTTTCCTTTGTTAATATCAATAGCGGCTATTTTTCCATCTTGGATAATAATACCAGAGTTGCGGCGACGCCCTTCATTTACCGCGTCAATCAGCCAACCTCCCTGAATCAAAATACTCTCAGATTCATTAATACCCGATTGAGCTAAAGAATTTTTTTCTATCCATAATCCTAAAAATAACATCATAAAACATAAGTACAAAAAACACTTTCGGTGTAAAATTTCTGTTAAATTATTCATACAGAGATGACCTCAAAGAATTATATTTATTAACAAGCACCTTAACAAAAAATAATTTTTAATGTTTCAGTAAATTGATAAGTCACTGATAGATAATAATTAATTAATCCTGGAGTAAATAAAAATGGTAAAATACAAGCTATTAATAATTTTGGGATTAATCATCTTCGCCCCCTCTTTTTCGCAAAAAAATAATACTTCTTGGTCGATTAAAATAAACGAAAATACTTCATTGAACAATAAAGCAGTTACGTTAGTTCAAATCTCAAATATTGCTGTAAGAGACGAACGTGGCTCAAAAAATGTTCATCCAGTACTTGAGTTTTATTGTGAATACAATAATCCAGATATCTATTTAGAAATAAATTGGCATAGGTTCATATCCTCGTTCAATAATACTGAGATTGGTGTTTCAGTCGATGATATGAAAACAGACTGGATTTCAATCAAGGTTGATAAAAATAATAACATCACACGGTTAGATTCGAGTCAGAAATCTAACTCATTTATTAAAAAGCTTTTGAATGGCTCAGAGCTTAAAATTGAAGTTGAGCCATATTCTGAACCTTTAATCTATAGTCAATTTAATTTAGATACTCTCAAAACTAAATTGAATGAATTAACTTTACTGTGCAGTAGTCAATAAAAGTTATTATATATGTAACCTTAATCCTCTACTCCTAACCTCTCATGCATTATTGAGCTTGTTGTGGTGTATTGTAAATGGACTTTTTTATTAGGTTCAAGTTGTTGTTTAATCGCGAACGCTGCGAGTGCTGCTTCGTGAAAGCCAGACAATATGAGCTTTTTCTTTCCTGGGTAAAAATTTATATCTCCAATAGCATAAATTCCATTTTCTGAAGTTTGAAATTTTTCAGTATCAACATTAATTGTTTTTCGATTAATATTTAAACCCCAATTAGCTATTGGGCCAAGTTTTGGAGCTAAACCAAAAAAAACCAACATGTCATCAATCTCGATCAGAGTTTCTACCTTTTCCTTGTCAATGATTTTTGCCGCCGTTAATTGACCATTTTCGCCAAATAATTCTGATACTTTGGCATTTTCAATCAAATCAATAATTCCGTCATTATGCATTTCTTTTAACTTATTTACCGAATCAGGAACAGCGCGATATTCGTCCCTACGATGAATTAGAGTAAGTTTACTGGAGCTTTTTACAAGATCTAATGCCCAATCTAATGCCGAGTCCCCACCCCCAAGAATGGCAATACGTCTATTACGAAAAATACCAGAATCTCTAACCCGATAAAACAATGATTTATCCAAGAATTGATCAGCATTTTCTACTCGAAGTTGTCGCGGTTGAAATGATCCCACGCCACCAGCTATAACCACAGCTTGACACTGA
>CABXCS010000013.1 GCA_902510755.1 uncultured Woeseiaceae bacterium
CTTTTAGCAAGCTGCCTAGTAGAAGCTTGAGCTCTCATAATTGCCTCATCTAAGCTGAAATCACCATCAAGATAAGACCAAATTTGTTTGTACCCAACTGCTTTCATTGAGGCATGTCTCGAGGTGAGGCTTTCTCTATTTTTTAGATTAGAAACTTCTTCCAGAAAACCATTATCTAGCATTGATAAAAAACGAAGATTAATTCTCCGGTGAAGCTCAGCACGCGAATGGCACCTAATTGCAAAATTAATAAAATTATAATTATTATTTTTTTGTTTTTGAGATTGTAAATCAGTAATATTTTTTCCAGTTAGGTCATAAACTTCGAGAGCTCTTTGAATACGCTGTCCATCGTTAGGGTTAATTCTTTTGGCTGCGGTTGTATCAATAGATGCTAATTTTTTATGCATTTTAGGCCAACCAATGATGCTAGCTTCATGATCTATTGCGTCCCTAACTCCTTTATCTCTATTTGGAAGTTTTGATAAGCCTTCGATTAAAGCATGAAAATAGAGCATTGTACCCCCAACCATTAATGGGATTCTTTGTTTTGCATGAATCTGAGCAATCGCATCATTCGCATCTTTAACAAACTCACTAGCAGAATAAGTATCCTCAGGATCCCTAATATCGATCAATCTATGTGGAAATTTAATTAACATCTCATGAGATGGCTTAGCTGTTCCTATATTCATCTCACGATATACTTGAGCTGAGTCAACATTGACGATATCAATGGGAAACTGTTCTGATAATTCAATTGCTAATTCTGTTTTTCCAGATGCAGTTGGTCCCAGCAGACATATAACTGTTAGATCTTTTATCTTTTTAAGGTCCATATAAATATCTTGTAGATTTTATGTTACCTATATAATGGAATTCGAAGAGCCTGACCAACCTTAATTGTGCTCCCACTAATATTATTATAACTTCGCAATAATGTAATTTTCACATTATATGTTTCCGCTATTTCACTGAGCGTATCACCTCGCTGGACAGTGTAATCTAATATACTAGCTCCATTTTTGAGATTATTTGCAAGTTTTGTTCCTTCAGGCGGGTTAACTAAGAAATAATTACGAATTCCCTGTAAAATAGCTTTAGCTAGCCTAGTTTGGAATTTTTTATCCTTTAATTTCTTTTCTTCATTGGGGTTTGAGATATAAGTTGTCTCAATAAGTAAAGAGGGTACATCAGGTGATTTTAATACTAAAAAACTACCTTGCTGTACCTTTTTCTTTCGAACAGTTCCAACTCTAGCTAATTCTTTGAGAATGGATTCACCTACCTCTTTACTTGTTTCAATAGATACTCCTTGGGATAAATCCATTAGAACAGATGCAAGTGAGTCATTTTTATTTGATAAAGATATGTCTCCTAGGTTCTCATTTTCTCTTTTTGCTAGGCGCTTTGAGGCTTCATCATTAGCACCTTTATTGGATAAAATATAAATAGACGCTCCCTTCACACGTGTATTATTATCTAATGCATCAGCATGTATAGAGACAAATAAGTCAGCTTTTTGCTCCCTTGCTATTTCCATACGATCCCTTAAGGCAACAAAACTATCATCACTTCGAGTAAGAAAAGCCCTCATATCTGATGTCTTATTAATTTGATTTGCTAATTGACGGCTTACCGCCAAAACAACTAAGCTTTCCCAAGTACCATTGGGCCCTATGGCTCCAGGATCTTTACCACCATGCCCAGGGTCTATAACAATTTTGATGTCACGGAGTGGGACTGTACTTAACTTGTTGACAGGTGGTTGTGAAAAGCTTTGATTGAAATCTATATCTAACACCATTCTAGTATTCTGAGTTCGTGAGCCAGGAATTATGAAATACTTAAACTCTGCTTTTCGAGTGAGATCGACGACAACTCTTAAGTTTTTATTGCTCTCCCCACCTAAACGAATCTTATCAATAAATTTATTAGTTGATAGGGTATGTCGATAAGAATTTAATAATTTTGTATTTTCTAAATCTATAACCAGTCGATTTGGATTATCAAGCGAAAATACGCG
The DNA here is from genome assembly GCA_902510755.1 of uncultured Woeseiaceae bacterium. Taxonomy (GTDB): domain Bacteria; phylum Pseudomonadota; class Gammaproteobacteria; order Steroidobacterales; family Woeseiaceae; genus SP4260. The sequence goes on from CABXCS010000013.1 coordinate 2,027, forward strand.
CGTATTTATATTTGTGTCTAGATCTAAAACCAATCTCACCTGCTTATCTTGAACTGCCATTCGAATGTTTTTAAGGGTAGCGGCAGACCAAGTTAGCGATGCCAAGGAGCACAGGATACTAAACAGAATTATTCTTTTTATAAGCATTAATGGTATTTTATTGATTAAATTGCATGCTTATTCTACCCAGATATATAAACTTTTTGCACTATATCATCACCTTTTTTGGTCCTTGAATTAAATTCTAAAGTACGCCCTGATGATATATACTCCAAACTGAGAATCAGATCGGCTTGCTCAAATAATAGAGGCACTCTCTCAGGCCACTCAATAAATTTCAAACCATCATTAAGGTCGCTCCATCCTAAAAATTCAAGTTCATCTGGGTTACTAATTCTATATAAATCAATATGGTAAATTTTTCCTGATTGAACTTCATAAGGCTCAACTATAGTATAGGTTGGACTAGGAACAATATTTCTGTAACCCATACCTCTCAATACAGAACGAACAATTGTTGATTTACCAGCACCCATTTCACCCTTCAATACCACTGTCATATCTGAGATTACTGATGGAAGTGATTGTGCTATTTTTAACCCTAGTGATTTTGTTGCTTTCTCATTGGGAAGATCTATTTTCAAATTCATAGTTTATCCAAGATACTTATATCTAATTATTTTATATTCAAGAAAGAAATCCCATTCATCAACCAATATTAGCTCAATTTTATATGTTTGATCGAATTACAATTAAATATTTTTCCACTAATATAATTTCTTTTATGCTTTAACTAGAATAGATTTTTATTGCTACAATCAAATCTGAACTATAAATCACATCATTATTATACTGTTATTAATGAGTGAATAAGCCCTATGAATAAAATAAATACAATAAATAAACCCAAGCTCATAAGAAATATAAATCTGTGGGGAGCTGAACTTGGTTTTCAACAAATTGGTTTTAGTGATATAAATTTGAAGAATGCTGAGAAAAAACTTAAAAAATGGCTCGATATGAAGTTCCATGGAGAAATGCATTACATGGAAAAGCATGGTTTGAAAAGGAGTCGTCCCGATCTCTTATTACCAAATACCTTAAGTGTGATTAGTGCGCGTATGAATTACCTGGCAACAGATAATGAATCCGCTAAATTACTACTTGATCACAAGAAAAAAGCGTATATTTCAAGATACACTCTTGGTCGAGATTATCATAAAGTATTGAGACAAAGATTAAAGAAACTAGCTCATAAAATTGATATTCATGTTAAAGAATTTGGTTATCGAGTATTTGTAGATAGTGCTCCTGTCCTAGAAAAACCACTTGCAAGCAAAGCCGGGCTTGGTTGGATTGGGAAACATACTAATCTCATAAATAAAGATAATGGCTCATGGTTCTTCCTAGGAGAGATATATACAAACATCAAACTACCGAACTCAAACTCGAGTAAAGATCATTGTGGTACTTGCTTTAAATGTATAGACGTATGTCCAACTAAAGCAATAATTGCACCCTATATCTTGGATGCTAGGCGCTGTATTTCATACCTAACCATCGAACTAAAAGGTAGCATACCAATTGAATATAGGAGGTTAATAGGGAACCGGATCTTTGGGTGCGATGATTGCCAAATATTCTGCCCATGGAATAAATTTGCTTCAAAGACAGAAATAAAAGATTTCGATACCAGGCATGCTTTAGATACATTAGATTTAATCGATGCATTCTTATGGACAGAAGAAATCTGGCTCAAGAAAACCGAAGGAAGTGCAATAAGAAGAATTGGATTCGAGCAATGGATTAGGAATGTAGCGATTGCTATGGGTAATGCAAAAACTAATAAAAAAATTATTGAGGCCCTTAATTCAAGAAAGAATTCCGAATCAGAGTTAATTAGAGAACACGTAAACTGGGCGCTAGATCAACATAGTTAATCAATAACAATTACATTAATTGCAATCAATTAGTATATTATCAATTAGTCTTACATTATCAATTATGGCACTTACAAGAATAATCAAATTCTTACACTCTTTCTCAGGAAGATTTAAGTTAATTGAAGATCTAATAGCAATATAATCAACCGAAAAACCATACTTGGTTAACTCTTTTTTTAAGTTTTTCTCAAGTAATGAAAATTTATCATAATTTTTATGTATATCATATTGTACCTCTTTAATGACCCGATAGAGATTACAAGCCTCATGTCTTTTTGATGCAGATAAGAATTGATTTCGAGAGCTCATTGCAAGCCCATCCGCCTCTCTAATTATCGGCGCGGTAATAACTTTAATATTCAGGGCTAAGTCACTAATCATGCGTTCAATTAAAAGTTTTTGCTGAAAATCTTTTTGTCCAAAAATTGCTATATCTGGTTTTACAATATTGAATAGCCTAAGAACGACTGATGCAACCCCTTCAAAATGTCCAGGCCTTACTCTTCCGCACAAATCGTCACTAATTTCAGGGATATGAATCTGGGTTGCGAATTCTGTACCTAAAGGAAATAGATCTTGTCGTGAGGGTAAAAACAATAAATCCACATCTGCCGAATTTAATTTATCTATATCACTCTCAACCGTTCTTGGGTAATTATTAAAATCATCATCATCATTAAATTGTATAGGATTCACAAATATGGAAACGATGACATAGTTTGCATGTTTTTTTGCTAACTCTATCAGCGAAAGATGACCTCTATGCAAATTACCCATTGTCGGAACAAAAGCGATTTTAGCATTCTCTTTACGCATGCTACTTATAAGATTTTGAAGTTCTTTATTATTTTGAATTACATTCAAGGAGATATCCAGAATTCAATTGATCGTTATGAAAAACAATGCTCAGCAGCTGGATATTTACCTGTTTTAACTGCATCGACATAGGCTTTAACAGCATTAATTGGAGAATCATGATCAATCATAAAGTTCTTAACAAACTTTGGAGTTGACCCCTGAGTAATATCAAGAATGTCATAAAGAACTAAAATTTGACCATCAACAAATGGTCCTGCTCCAATACCAATAACAGGTACCTCCAAAGACTCTTTTATCGATTTTCCCAGTTCATTTGGTACGCACTCTAGCAAAACAAGATCTGCCCCCGCATTTTGAAGTGCTTTTGCATTATCAATCATTTTTTGAGCTTCCTTCGGCTCTCTTCCCTGAACTCGAAAACCTCCGATTTTATGAACTGACTGTGGTTTTAGACCAAGATGCGCGCACACAGCTATATCATGTCTCGCCAGATGCTCTACTATGGATATTTGATCTTCACCACCTTCAAGCTTAATCATCATTGCTCCACCTTCCTGCATGAGTCGAACTGCATTCTCCAGAGCTTGATTTGGATCTGAGTAAGTCATAAATGGCATATCAGCAACAAGGAATGCCCTATGTAACCCTCGTGACACATTCCGAGTATGATAGATTACATCATCGACAGTTACCGGTACTGTTGTATCATGACCCTGAATGACCATTCCTAGAGAATCGCCAACTAAAACCAGATCAGCTCCTGCATGATCAACCGTTAACGCAAAACTTGCATCATATGCAGTTATACAAGCGATAGCTTCTCCATTTAACTTCATCTTTTTTAAAGATGCTATATTAACGGGAGGTACGGCCATGCTTCGTTGCTCTAATTGGGTATACATATTTATTACTTTTTCGTTTGATTCATGAGAAACCAACAGCTGCTAGTGGATTAAAAAAATGCCTGCCAACTGTTGTCGATAAAATTTGATTTAATAATTGGTCATAATCTTCTTCATTATTTATTATGTCAATCGAGGTTGTATTGACAATAAGTAAAGGGCTTTCATTGTAATTATGATAATGGCTTGCAAATGTTTCAACTAATCTTTCTAGATAATTGCGATCAATAAATTTTTCAGTTTCCACCCCACGGTGAGCAATTCTGTGAAGGAGTATATCCGGACTCGCCTGCAGATATATAACTAAATCAGGTATAGATTTCTTGATATCCATTTTTTCATATATTTGTTCATACAAACTCAGTTCGCTTGGATCTAAGTTAACAGAGGCAAATAATTTGTCTTTTTCTATATGAAAATCTGCAATATTTATACTTGAGAATAGATCTGACTGACGCATTGATTCAAGTTTTTTTGCCCTTTGAAATAAAAAGAATAGTTGTGCTGGTAAACTGCCACCATGCCCATCTTGATAGAAGCGATCCATAAACGGATTGCTTTCCACCTCCTCTAGAATGAGGTTTCCAGATAAGCTCTCTGCAAGTCTTTTTGCTAAACTTGTTTTTCCAACACCAATAGGACCCTCAACCACGATAAAACGTGGTTCCTCATTTATAGCTTTTGAATCTTTTATGCTCATCTTATATTCAATCTAAACGCTTTATCATGATTGAATTATTCTCTATCTTTTTTAGCAAATCTTCAACATTATCCAATTCTGGAATCTTTAAATCCAGGGTAATATCACTCATTGGTTTTAATACAAAATCTCTATATTTAATCTCAGGGTGAGGTACAGTTAATGTCTTATCATTAATGGTTTGAGAGCTAAAAACAAGCAAATCAAGATCTATAGTTCTAGGCCCCCATTTTTCAACGTTTCGGGCTCTCTTTTGTTTAACTTCTATTTCTTTTAGTTCATTAAGTAAATTATGGGCAGATAAGCATGTCATTATAGCTGCGACTGCATTAATAAAATTTGGTTGGCTTGTGGGCCCTAGTGGTGAAGATTCATATAATGGTGATATTTTGATAAATTTTGATTCTGGTATCATTTTTATATGTTCTGCAGCTTGCTTTACCTGCTCAATGGGCTGGTCTAGATTGCTCCCAATTCCAATATAAGCAGGTCTCCATCTGTCCTTCGTCATCACAACCCTTTAAGTTTTCTATAGTTACGATTTTTATTATATTTTGGATACTTTATTTTGATCGTTTGCTGCTCAACCTTGGTCCAAAAATTTACCACCTCTCTTGAGCAATCTCCAACGATAGATCTTAATAATAAAAAATCGTAAGCCGCCCTGAAAAATCTCGAATTCTTCAATTTACTAGCTTGTTTATCTGTTAATTTTTCAAATCTTATTTGCATAATCAGCATTTCCCTCATAGAGCTTGAGAACCTTTTTGGGATTGCAATTAAATCCTGATGAAGCCCAACTATGTCATAGGATGCAATAACCATCGATTGAATTTTTGAGTATTGATTTTCATTTTGTATATACTGAGCTCGAGCTTTTATAGGCTTCCAGAGAAAAACACCAATTAGGAACATTGGTGTTGTTGATAACTGTGAATTAATCCTTTCATCAGTATTTCTTAAAGCTTCCTCAATAAAAGATTTGAATTTACCATCTGATATGGCTTCGTCGAAAGTATAAGGAAATATTTCTTTAAATAAATTTAACTCCATCATCGAACAGAATGCTTTCTCACCGTAACCAGATTGAAATAATTTTAGGAATTCATCAAAAATTCGTGCTGCGGGAACATTATTTAAAAGTTTAGAATTATTTTTAATTTCGCACTTAAGCTGATGACTTAATGCAAAATTTAATTTTGCGTTAAATCTAGCCGCCCTAAGCATTCTGACCGGATCTTCTCTTAATCTCTTAGTAACATTTCCAATAAAATTCAGCCGCTTTTGCTTTATATCATCCAGCCCACCAACAAAATCCCATATCAAGTCATCAAGAATACTGTAATAAAGGGCATTACACTTAAAATCTCTACGAAAAACATCCTCTTCTATTTTCCCAAATACATTATCTCTGAGAATTCTACCTTTGTTATCATATTTGGATTTTTTATCATTTGAAGTTTCAGATGAGCGAAAGGTTGCAACCTCAATCAACTCACGCCCAAAATAAATATGAGCCAATCGAAAACGCCTTCCAATTAATCGACAATTTCTGAAGATTTTCTTTATTTGTTCGGGCTTTGCATCCGTAACTATATCAAAATCTTTTGGCTCCTTACCTATTAGTAAGTCTCTAATAGAGCCCCCAACTAAAAAAGCTTGAAAACCAGATTGATTGAGTTTTTTTAGTACCTTTAACGAATTTTTAGAAAGTAAATTTTTATTAAAATCTAGTATGGTTGACTTTATTTTATTTACTTTAATTTCTTGTTTTGCCACAAATAACCTTTCTGATAAATGAGCTACCTTTAGAGATTAAACCTAAACCAAGAATATATCGATAAATTTGAAACAACATATATCAGCTGGATCGATATTTTGAAAATCACTTATATCAATTAGACTAACCTAACTATTAATTCCATATTCGAATGATAAAGAGCTTGATTACAAAATTACGTAATCTAATTATAGCATTCATTATTCTTACATTTGTTATTTTGGTTTTCGGGAAATTCCTTAATAAACAAATTACCCCCTTCGATTCAAAGTACCATTCAAGATAATATAATCTTTGCAACTAAAAATCTTATTACTAGCTGCAAAGCATTGCAAAATGAAATAAAAATTGATGAAAAATGTAGATGGTCACTAAATTGTACAATGTCACATAACGAACAGGTAGCCTACCAGAAAAGAAAGCAGGACTATTAGAGCAATTGTAAAACAGAAAATTAATCGTTATTGAGATGTTTGGTAATAATTATTTTTATAGGCAAGACTGCCCCATAAAGCATTTGCTCTAGCTCTATTTATGAGTTTGATATCTTTAATTTGACTTGACTCCAAAGCCTCACTGACTCGATTGTAAAAGAACTGAGCAGGTCTCTTTTCAGGTTGCAATATTACCACTTCACCACGTTCATCCATCCAGGCAAAATTCTTATAAAACTGCATCATAGCCCGTAATTTATTACCTTGAATCTCTTTTGTTAGATCATGACCAATCATGGGATTTTTGCTATCAATTCCAATTAGAGACAATAACGTTTGTGGAAGATCAATCTGACTTACTAACCTATCATCGCTATGATGCTCGATACCCTTACCTACTATCACTGCGGGGATATGAAAGTGCTTAATAGGTACCAACTGATCACCGTATGCTCGAGAATCATGATCTGCGACAACCAAAAAGATTGTATCTGACCAATATTTTGACTGTTTAGCTTTTTTAAAGAATTTACCAAGAGCAAAATCAGAATATTTAGCAGCATTCTCTCTAGTTTCTTTAGGTTGATTATATAGCTCTATTTTTCCATCTGGGTAATCAAAAGGCGTATGATTTGATGATGTAAAAACTAAACTAAAAAATGGCTCCTGTTGCTCATGCAATTGATTAAACTGATCATGCGCTTTATCGTAAAGATCTTCATCTGAAGCGCCCCATGAGCCAACATAATTAGGATTTTTAAAGGTCGGGAAATCCTGCATATCAATAAATCCATTTCCTAAAAAGAAGCTCTTCATATTATCGAAATGACTTTCGCCACCATAAATAAATTGTGTGTGATAGCCATTCTTTTTGAGCACATCAGCTATTGAAAAGAAACTATTCTGACTTTTTCCTAATTTAACTACTGATCTTGCGGGCGTTGGTGAAAATCCCGTAATGATAGCTTCTATACCTCTAACAGAGCGAGTCCCCGTTGCATAAATATTTGTAAAATTCCACCCTTCTTTCATTAATTTATCAATATTTGGAGTTAATGGTAAGCCACCCAGTCCGCCAACATAGCGAGCACCTAAACTTTCCTGTAATAAAATTACTAAATTCTTTTTTGCTCCATTGTAAGTAGCTTTGTGAAAAGCTTGTGTTGGATGCTCAGATGATTGGTACTCATTAATATTGAGATTTGTTGATTCCCTTATTTCAAGAATAATCTCCTTACTAGTCATAAATTCATAATATTCAAAAGCGTCATCCTCACTCTTTAACTGTTTAACAGCAAATAACATTGAATATGTGGAATTCAAGGTAAGATCATTTATCAATGGATCTACCGAAAATGCAACCATAGCTGGATTTAAGGGTCGATGACCAAACGACGATCTTGCCCCCATAATGCCCATTAACAAAACAATGATTAAAATTAATGGCCGCCAATACAAAGGTAGTAACATTTTATTTACTGTAAAAATTATCGAGTACTTCCAAGCAAAATAGAGTGTTAATAAACTAACCACCAGTGCTATTAGTATTTCGATTTTATAACCACTGAAAAGCATCTTGGTTAACTCGGAGGGATATATTAAATACTCAACAAATAATCTATTCGGTCTTACGTCATATTCCAGAATAAATGACGGAGTAACAATTTCCATAAACACCAATAACCAGAGAGCCAGTGAAACCCAAGCTCTAATTATGAAATTCCAAACTCTATTGAAGTATTTCTGATTGATTCCTAGGCAGGTAACTAAAGCAGGAATAATGAATATATAAGACAAAGTAGCAATATCAATTCTCAAACCACTCAGTATTATCTCAATCCAGCCATTAGCATTATCCACTCTATTAAAATGCCAGATACTCATAAAAACTCTGGATATGGTTAAAAAAACCAATGCCATAATTAAAGTGACAATGAAGGGTGAGAATGCTCCTGAGTGCTTATTAATTGACAAACGATTCATAGTTAATTGAAAATAATTATTAAGATATTGACGTACCAAAATTTTTCCAAAGAATAAAACACCACACTAAGATCACAATCATTAATGAGATAAATACTGCAGCTGAACCCATATCTTTTGCTCTCGCGGATAATTCGTGTTCATCCATACTAATTCTATCAACTATTGATTCAATAGCTGAGTTTATTAGCTCAATGGCTAGTACTGGCAACATACTTAATATCAATATAAACTTATGACTTATTTCAATTGGAAGCAGAATCGCAATAACACTCAGAGTTATAAATAGGTACAGCTCTTGCCTATATGCTGATTCATTTATCCAGGCAGCATAAAAACCCTTGCCAGAATTAACAAAAGCTTGTGTTACTCTGGTTAACCCTTGTTTTTTATATTTATTATGGTAACTCATAACTTAATATAATCATTTTTTTCAGAGCATACTTTTGGTCACAAAAAAGAGAGTACCTAAGAGACAAATTGCGATAGGCAAAAAACCCATAATAAAGCCAATTTCACGGCTTGCTGGATCTTTCAGATAGGCAGATCGAAAAATAAATCTCCCCAGAAAAAAAAGCACTCCTAAAGCGGTGGCAATATTAACATTAACAAAATACCCAAATAACCATAATGACGGAATGAAAATGATAATCTGCTCAATCGTATTTTGATGGATACGATAATGTCTATCAAATTTTTCATTGCCAGAGACTGCTGGTGCTTTTATATTATACTTCCCTCTCGCTTTGCCGACTTCAAAACCAAAAAATATTGTCTGAATTAAAATCAGGACTGTAACAATCGCTATTAATTCCATTTCTTTTCCTTGTTTATAATAGGGTATAATCAACATTCTACTACACACATAAAAAGAAATAACCGTATTCATCAATATTAATCATCAGAAGAAGAAGAAATGTCAAACACAACATTAAAAAGAAGATTATTATCAATTATATATGACAGTTTATTGATATTGTCTATAATGATAATTGGAACACTCCCTTTTATCGCAATTCGATATGGTGAAGCTGTAGAAAGTAACTCTTTTAACTATCAATTTACGTTATTTATAATAATTTATTTTTTCTTTGTTGGTTTCTGGTCAATATCTGGCCGCACTCTTGGAATGCAATCATGGGGTTTAAGGCTTGAAACATATGACGGCCTTAAACCGAATATACTTCAATGCACTGTCCGTTTTTTTGCCGCGATACTATCATTAGTATTATTTGGGATTGGTTTTTTTTGGCAGCTATTAGATAGAAACAATCTAAGCCTACATGATCGAATCTCAAACACTAAGCTAACACATTACCCTAGAAATAAAGCTTAATTGCGACTTAAATTACTCAATCGAAAACCTGTATATATAGTTAGTAATATTGGTGGAATCCAAGCAGTAATTATTGGATTTATATTATAGACTTGGCCATAGTTAAAAATTAATTCACTCATCAAAAAATAAACAAGCCCAACCACTAAACCAAGTACTAATCTTGCCCCGCTTCCCACCTCCCTCAGTGAGCCAAAAACAAAAGCAAGGGCGAGTATCGGCATTAGCAGTATAGTCAAAATAGCAGAAATTCTGGACCAAAGTTCAATTTCATACCGACTAGAAAATAATTCATTCTTTTTTAAATAATCTACATAACCAATTAACTCTCTAACAGATAAACTGATTGGCTTTACGAGAGTCACACCAAGCAAGTCACTATTGAGGTCAAAAGTTTCATTTACGACTTCAGATGAACTTGTCACAACACGATCTTGCTCAAATCTTGTCTCTCTAAAATCATTTAATACCCAGTCCTCATTTCGATCAATCCCAGAATTTTCTGCTACAGCAATAGACATCAAAGAACCATCCGGATTAAATCGATATATATAAATACTGCCAAAATCATAGTCCGTATTAACTCTCTCTAGACGCATTATTGCTTGATCATCTTTAATCCATACTGCATTACCAAAATCAACACCTGTATTACTATAACGCGCCTCATCGCGCATATTTCTTGCATAATAATCCATTGATGGGCCAACAAATTCACCCATTAAAATTGCAAATAAAACTATAAATAAGCCGCTCGCACACACCATTTTTGCAATCTGATCAATTGATATGCCCGCAGTTTGAATGATTATGAGCTCACTCTTGCTTGCAAGTTGACCTAATGAAAATAAAGATCCGATCAAAGTAGCAATTGGTAGCATTTCAAATGAAAGTTGTGGAAGACGCAATATGGCAAACAAAAATGCCTGCAAAACACCAAAATTAGCCTCAAGATTGCCTAATTGGCTTATAAACTCATATAGCGCAGTTATTGATAACAGTATTAACAGCACCAAAAAAGTACCTTTTAAAATTGATCCAATGAGATATTTTAATAAAATATTCAATTGGAGTCTTCAGCTCTATTAAGTCGATACCAGTGAGGATTATTATTTTTTATAATTAAAACAGACAATGCAAATAACATTAAAACATGGACCCACCAGAGTCCAAAACGATGATCCACAAGTCCATTTTCAAGCCATGATTTTCCTGCTGAGAGTAAATTAAAATATATGATAAATGTTACTACCCCAATGAATATTTTATTATATTGACCTTGTCTTGGCTCACTCCTACTCATTGGGATAGCAAGTAATGCCAGGATAAGAGTAGAGATTGGTATACCTATTCTCCAGTGAAATTCAGCATTTTTATTCCTATCGGTAAACTCAAAAAGCCTACCAAACTTCATCGTTTTCACTTCTGGATCTGATTTTTTAATTTCTGGCACCATATAAGGGATACCATGCTCTTCAAACTCCATAATAGTATAGTCAGTTGATCCAGGCTGGCCCACATATCGCTTTCCATTATAGAGGACAAAATAACGTTGGGTGTCATCATTTGATTCTACCTGATCACCTCTATTCGCTATGACGACCTCTATTTTTTCAGACTGATTTAGGTACTGAAAAAATACATTTTTTAATTCTCCATCATTAGTGACTTCCTCAGCATATATGACAGTTCCTAGCCTTTCATCAACAATAAATCGGCCAGGCTCAATACTATCTAGATCAATTTTCTGACGGGCCTCATTATTTATATCTTCAATCATTAATAGCGCCTTCGGTCCGAAATAAATCGTAACCATTCCTGCTAAAAAAACCAATGGAATAGTTATAAGTAATACTGGTCGGTAAATAGTTGCCATACCCACTTTACAAGCTAATAGTGCTGACATCTCGCTGTTTGCATAAAGGCGACCAATAGCGATTAAAATCGACAAAAACAAGCCTATTGGTATCAAGATAGTTAAATACTGGACTCCCGTAAGAGCAATTAATTCGATGATTGCATCTTTTGGTAATTTATCTTTCGCTACATCACCTAGAATACGAGCAAATTGATTAGTCAATAATATACAAAGTAACGCTATAGTGGCTGTAATCCAAGTTCTAATTACTTCACGGAAAATATATCGATCAATGATACGAAACATAAATTACATACTTCTTTATATTATAAAATTATAACAATTAACTTATACTATGCTGATAAGTTAGACTAACGTTTTTTATCGTTGTGTCAAACACAAAAAAACCTCATTAATAAAATAATTAAGCTCAAATATAGGAAAAAATTATGAACTATATACCCTCTAAAAAATCTGCAGTAGAAATATCTTCGGATTGTCTGATCATCGGGGTTTATAATAAAAACATACTCAGTGTAGCTGCAGAGATTATAAATAAAAATTCCAATAATCTCATTTTGAATTATCTTGATGATGGGGATCTCATATCAAACATAGGGGAGCACAGAATCTTAACATCTGTTAAGAACATCAACGCTAAAAGATTATTAGTTGTCGGTCTTGGTGACAAAGAAGAATTTGGTATAAAAGAATTTAAAAAAGCAAACGAAACAGCCGCAAAAGCTTTACTTGGATATAATTTAAAGAATATAGCTAATTATCTGACATTAGAATTGAAAGATTCAAATATTTTTTATCAAGGAGTTAGGCACAGTATTGAGTCACTCCATAATAATTTATATGAATTTAATGAATTAAAATCCACATCAAAGAAAATAATTTTTTCGCCAGAAAATATATCCCTAGCAATAGATGAAAACACAGACTCCAAAAAAATCAATCAATCCATCGAGGAAGCTGATGCAATATCATCAGGCATGTTAATTGCAAAAAACTTAGGTAATCTTCCTGCTAATATATGTACGCCTAGCTATCTAGCTAAAGAAGCTCAAAAAATAACTAAGTCATTTGAAAATTTAACTACAGAAGTTATTAATGAGACTGAAATGAAGAAATTAGAAATGCATTCATTGCTATCTGTAACTGCTGGCTCAAAAGAGCCCGCTAAGTTAATAATCATGCATTACAATGGAGCTGGCTCAAAACCACCTTTGGTGCTAGTTGGAAAAGGAGTGACTTTTGATACCGGTGGAATATCTATTAAGCCAAGTGCGGCAATGGATGAAATGAAATATGATATGTGCGGAGCTGCAACAGCAATTGGCACTATGGCAGTGATAGCAAAATTACAGCTACCAATTAATCTAAAAATAGTGGTTCCTGCTTGTGAAAATCGTCCAAGTAGCACTGCAACCTTACCAGGAGATATCGTTAAAAGTATGTCTGGGAAAACGATTGAGATACTTAACACCGATGCTGAGGGGCGACTGATTCTATGTGATGCATTAACTTATGCCGAACGCTTCAAGCCAGAGTATATAATCGATATTGCTACTTTGACGGGAGCTTGTGTGATTGCCTTAGGACATCATCGAACAGCCATTATGAGTAATGATGAAAAACTGAGTGACCTCCTTTCGATGGCTGGAGAAAAATCCCTAGATAGAGCTTGGAAAATGCCAATGGGTAGTGAATATGAAGCTCAACTTAAGAGTAATTTTGCTGATCTCGCTAATATTGGTGGTCGTGATGGTGGGATGATTACAGCAGCTTGTTTTTTAGGTAAGTTTACAAAAAATATGAAATGGGCGCATCTTGATATTGCTGGTACAGCATGGGTATCAGGTGCAAAAAAAGGCAGTACTGGCAGACCAGTTCCATTATTGAGTGAGTTTATTATCCAGCAAAGCAACGCTGATCATCAGTAATATGTCGCAGGTTGATTTTTATATCCTTCCAAGCCAAGATGAAGAGGCTAAGCACCTTTTCGCATGTCGACTTGCAGAAAAAGCTTACAAGAAGAATTACAACATAATTATACAAACAAAGAGTAACGAGACTACACAAAAGATAGATGATCAACTATGGAGCTTTCGAAATGATAGCTTTATCCCGCACGAAATAATTGATAATGAAATTGATGCATCAAAAAAATCCATTATAATTTCAAGTTACCACCAACATCAAACATCGGCCATTCTGATTAACCTATCTAATTTAATTAATAAAAAGAGTGATCGTTTTGAGCGAATTATTGAGATAGTTCCAAATGACAATGAAGCAAAGAAAGAAGCTCGAGTGAGATTTAAACAATACCGAGATATGGGGCATGAGGTAATATCTCATATCATCTAGATTATTTATTAAGTTATTATGGAATAAATCACAAAGAAATTAATATGGAAAAACGTTATCAACCAGACCTCATTGAGCAGCGGCACTATAAACGTTGGGAAAATGAGAAATATTTCAAACCATCAGGAAATGGAAAATCTTTTTGTATTGTTATTCCACCGCCTAATGTAACTGGAACATTACATATGGGTCATGCATTCCAGGACACTATAATGGACGCATTAATTCGTTACCACAGAATGAAAGGTGACAATACACTCTGGCAGCCTGGTATGGATCATGCAGGGATTGCTACTCAAATGGTAGTTGAAAGGTTATTGAATTCAGAGGGATTATCTCGACTTGACTTAAAACGTAATGATTTTATAAAGCGTGTCTGGGAATGGAAAGATCAATCTGGTGGCGCTATTGCAAAACAACTGAGAAGGATGGGAGCCTCTCTAGATTGGGACCGTGACTGCTTTACGATGGACGAAAAATTAAGTGATGCAGTTTCTGAGGTATTTATTAAACTTTATGAGGAAGGTTTAATATACAGGGGAAAAAGACTAGTTAATTGGGATCCAGTGCTTCATACAGCTCTATCAGACTTAGAGGTATTAGTGACCGAAGAGCCAGGTCAGTTGTGGCATCTTCGCTATCCTTTGGTAGGTCATGAAGAGTATATGATAGTTGCTACAACTCGCCCAGAAACATGCCTCGGAGATAGTGCTATTGCAGTTCATCCAGAGGATACACGTTACAGAGAATTTGTTGGCAAAGAAGTATTTATACCAATAATCAATCGGAAAATTCCAATCATAGCCGATGAATATGTTGATCCAGATTTTGGCTCTGGCTGCGTAAAGATTACTCCAGCACACGACTTTAACGATTATGAAGTTGGCATTCGACATAAATTGCCTCAAATTAATATATTTAATGACAATGCTGAACTAAATCAAAATGTTCCAAAAGATTTACAAGGGCTCCCCAGAAAAGAGGCTCGATTAAAGATAGTAGAAAAATTTGAAATTTTGGGTATGTTAGAAAAAACAGAAGAACATACTAGTAATATCCCAAGAGGTGACAGAAGCAACTCAATAATAGAGCCTTACCTCACTGATCAATGGTACGTTAATATTAAACCTCTCGCTGAACCGGCAATCGAAGCTGTCAAAGAAGGAAAAATTCGCTTTATTCCAGATAATTGGTCAAAAACATATTTCGACTGGATGGAAAACATACAAGATTGGTGTATCAGCAGGCAATTATGGTGGGGACACAGAATACCAGCTTGGTACGATGAAAATGGAAATATATATGTAGGTAAAAACGAGATTGAAGTTAGAAAAAAACATCAATTAGCTCATAATTTAGTACTTAATCAAGATCCTGATGTTCTTGATACTTGGTTTTCATCTGCATTATGGCCTTTTAGCACGCAAGGATGGCCAAATAAAACAAAATCATTTAAAAAGTTTTACCCTGGTCAAGTTTTAGTTACTGGGTTTGATATTATCTTTTTTTGGGTAGCCAGAATGATAATGATGGGAATTAAATTCACGGGCAAGGTTCCATTCAAAGAAGTATACATACATGGCCTGATTAGAGATCAAAATGGTCAAAAAATGTCCAAATCCAAAGGAAATGTTCTAGATCCCATCGACTTAATTGATGGTACAAATTTAACAGATCTAGTGAAAAAAAGAACTGCTGGGTTGATGCAGGATCATCTCAAACCAGAGATCGAGAAAAATACAATAAAACAATTTCCTAACGGTATTGATAGCTATGGTGCAGACGCCTTGAGATTTACTTTCGCCTCACTAGCGACCACTGGCAGAGATATACGTTTTGATATTGGTAGAATTGAAGGTTATAAAAATTTCTGTAATAAGCTATGGAATGCGGCTCATTTTGTCCTCATGAACACGAATGATTTCTGCTTAAAGGATAAGGAATCACTTAAATATACTGTTGCTGATAATTGGATCAATTCACATCTAAATGAAGTTACTGAAAACATACACAGTCATTTTAAAGCCTATCGTTTTGATCTGGCAGCACAGTGTCTTCATGAATTTATTTGGCATGAGTTTTGTGATTGGTATCTAGAGCTTGCGAAAGCAAGCCTTCAAAGTAATGTTTGCGATGAAAATACTAAAAATGGTACCAAAGAAATGCTAGTGAAAACACTTGAGAGTATTTTAAGGCTTCTGCACCCAATCATGCCATTCATTACGGAAGAAATATGGCTTGAATTGAAATTAAAACTTGAGCTAAAAGAAGAAACTATCATGCTAAGGCCTTACCCATCTTTTCAAATAATAAGGTCTGATAAAAATGCGGAGAATGAAATTAATTGGATCAAGCAATTTGTAGTTGGTATCAGACAAATACGTGGCGAAATGAATATACCCCCCGGGAAAAAACTACCAGTTATAATACAAAAATCCACTAATGAGGATGAATTTCTTATAGAGAAACACCTAGAATTAATTAAACATGCTGGAAGAATTGAATCAATTCGCAAACTTCACCCCAAAGAAAATGAACCTACATCATCCACAGCGATGCATGGTGAGATGAAATTATTAGTGCCACTTGCTGATCTGATTGACATTGAAGATGAAATAAAAAGATTATCTAAAAAAATAAGTTCAACAATTAAAGAAATTGAAAAAAGTCGGTTAAAACTAAATAATGAAAATTTTATAAGTAATGCGCCGCCCGAGATAGTAAAACAAGAAAAATCTCGTATCCAAGAAAATGAAATTCTTATCAGTGAATTAAATATTCAAATTGATAAGCTTCGAAAATAATCAAATAAAACAAAACGACATCAAAAACTATCTAGAAAACTAGACTAGTCTCTGAAGATTAATTGGTAAAATTTTACTGAACACCAAAACATGCTTAATTCAATTATACCTCATAGTAAGATTAAGAAGATTAAATCTATCGGTCGCTGCATTGGTCCGAGTATGGCTCTTGCTATCTATCAAATTGCTATTACAAAAAATAACCCTGTGTTAATTTTAGCTGAAGATACACAGCATGGAGAACAATTAAAAAATGAAATCTCATTTTTTAATTTAAATAATATCCCTATTGATTTTTTTCCTGAATGGGAAACACTTCCTTATGATAGATTTTCTCCACATCAAGATATTATTTCAAATCGCCTTAGAGTTTTAAGTGAGCAAAAAGTATCTAATCACAAAATTATAATCCTGCCTGTATGCTCCCTATTTAACCGATTACCTCCCCAAAGCTATATCAATTCACATACATTAACTTTAAACATTGGCGATCATATTAACTATCAAAATATGATAGAAGAGCTTATCGAAAATGGTTACAGAAAGGTTTCTCAAGTTGAGGAGCATGGTGAGTATGCTACCAGGGGTTCTTTATTAGATATATACCCAATGGGTACTAATAAACCCATCAGAATTGAAATCTATGATGATGCTATTGAATCACTTCGCTATTTTAATGCAAATACCCAGTTGACTAAAGAAAAATTGTCATTTGTAGACATTCTACCAGCAAAAGAAATCCCTCTAGACGAAAAATCTATAAAATATTTTAGATCACGATACCGAGAAAAGTTTGATGGTAATCCCTCAAAATCAAAACTATATAGTGATATTTCTAACGGCATATATCACGGTGGAGTAGAATATTTTCTCTCTCTTTTTTTTACTAGTACTGCAGCCTTTTTTGATTACTTTGATAATGATGATTTGATTTTAGCACCTAATAATCTTGATGATATTTTAACTCAAGGTTGGATAGATATTGAGAATCGATATAACCTAAATAAAGAGGACAATGAACGATCATTACTTAAACCAGATGAGGCGTTTTTTAATCTAGATACAATACAAATAATGCTGAAAGAATTTAAAGTTATTAATTTCAGTCACTTTAATCTTGATGAAAATAGAGATTCTTTTAATCTTAAAACCAATGCTTCTCCACCCATAAAAATACAAACAAAATATGAAAAAACAACGGATAATTTAGAAAAATTCCTAACTAATTTTAAAGGAAGGGTTTTATTTACTGCTGAATCAGCTGGGCGAAGAGAGGTAATCTTTGATTATTTAAATGATATGAAGCTCCCCATACAAAGGATGAGTAACTGGCGGGAGTTTATTAATAGTGATCACAAGCTGAATGTAATCATAGCTCCATTTAATGCAAGTGTGATATCGACTGATGATAAAATAGCAATTATTAGCGAACAGCAACTATTTGGCGAGAAACCAAAGCAGCGAAATCGTAAATTTAATAATAAAGATCCAGAAACAATCATAAAACAGTTAACCGACTTAACAATTGGTGCACCAATTGTTCATGTAGTATATGGGATTGGTCGCTATAGAGGTTTAGTCAAACTTAATTATAGTGAGTATATTGAAGAGTTTCTTCATCTTGAATATGCTGATAGTGATAAATTATATGTCCCAGTCCATGCATTAGATCTAGTATCACGATATACCGGATCTTCACCTGAGCATGCACCACTTCATCGATTAGGTAGCGACCAATGGATTAAGGCGAAAAAACGTGCTGTTAAAAAGATATATGATGTAGCTGCTGAACTTCTTGATATATATGCAAGAAGAGCAGCGAAAGAAGGTTATGCTTTTAATTGGTCTGAAAGTGAATATCGTGCTTTTGAGGCAGGATTTCCTTATGAAACAACCGTGGATCAGGAAAATGCTATTTTGGCGGTATTAGAAGATCTGTCAACGCCAAAACCTATGGACCGAGTAATTTGTGGTGATGTTGGCTTTGGAAAAACGGAAGTCGCACTCAGAGCAGCATTTGCAGTAGCAATTGGAGGCAAACAAGTTGCTGTAATGGTTCCAACAACATTGTTAGCACAACAACATACTCAAACATTCATAAATCGATTTGCCGATTGGCCTATAAAAATTGCTGTCTTATCAAGATTTCAATCAAAAAAAGAAATTCTCACCACTGTTTCAGAGATTAAGTCAGGCAATATTGATATTGTAATAGGTACCCATAAGATTCTGCAGCACACAAAAGATTTTTGTCGTTTAGGATTAGTTATTATTGATGAGGAGCATAGATTTGGCGTTCGTCATAAAGAGGCAATAAAGAATCTCAGGAGTGACATAGATATATTAACACTTACTGCAACTCCAATCCCAAGAACTCTCAATATGACACTCGGAGGAATAAGAGAATTATCGCTCATAACAACCCCACCTGACAATCGTCTAGCAGTAAAAACTTTTATAACTGAATGGAATGATGCTTTTATAAGAGAAGCTTGCTACAGAGAGATAAAACGTGGTGGGCAAATTTATTTTATACATAATCGTGTTGAAGATATTGAAAATATCAAACTAAGATTACAAAAATTATTACCTGATATCACTATCAGAATTGGTCATGGGCAAATGCCCGAGAGAGAGCTTGAGGCAGTCATGCTTGATTTTTATCAGCGACGTTTTAATATGTTATTGTGCACAACGATAGTCGAAAGTGGACTAGATATTCCAGTTGCGAATACAATTATAATTAATCGTGCTGATAAATTTGGTCTGGCGCAACTTCATCAATTAAGAGGGAGGGTCGGACGGTCGCATCATCGAGCATTTGCATACCTTATCTCACCCCATAAAAATAATTTAACTACTGATGCCAGCAAGCGACTTGAAGCAATTAGCTCACTTGAAGATCTCGGCTCAGGCTTTACTCTTGCAACCCATGACCTAGAAATTCGTGGTGCTGGGGAATTATTGGGAGATGTGCAAAGTGGTCAAATTCAAGAAATTGGATTCTCTCTTTATACTGATATGTTAAAACGTGCTGTTGATTCTATGAAAAATGGAAACCATATAAAACTTGATGAGCCATTTAACACTGGTGTTGAAATAAATCTTAATACCCCATGCCTACTTCCAGATGACTATGTGCCAGATGTTCATCTTCGATTAATTTTGTACAAGAGAATTGCAAATGCCAACAGAGATGAGTTGATTAGAATAAAAATTGAACTAATAGATCGTTTTGGTATGTTACCGCAAGAGGCGTTATATCTATTACGAATGAGTATCATAAAACAAGCTGCCAATAGTATGTATATTAAAAAAATTAATATGAATGCGAGTGGTGGATATATTCAGTTTGATAAATCATCAAAAATAGATATTGAGAATTTAATATGTATGATAAGTGCCAACGATATATATCAAATGAATGGTCAACACAGGCTTAACTTTAGATGTGAACTTGATGATTATGAAGAACGCTTCGATTTTATTGAAAACCTTCTTGATGGACTGTCAAACTGAGTATTGTTATGGTGATTATAAAATAATATTAATTTGAAAAAATCTTAATATGAAAAAAAATAACTCAAATAAAAGCAAAATGTATTGTATTGCAAAAAATTATTTATATTATTTTATACTAATATTCAGTGTTAATCTCAATCTCACAGCAAATGACAATTTAGGCCCCAATCATAATAATATTGCAGATCATTTTATCGAGCTAATCGTATTTAAGTATCTAGATGAAACATCTATTGGCACAGAAATATTCGAAAGGAAGGTAATCTCTAATTATGAAAGAGTTGGTGATCAAAATTCAATAGATACTACAATTACAAGTCAATCTCTACTTAAAGATAATTCTATAATTGAAGTATTAGAGAAAATTAATGCTATTCAACTCAATGAAATTCCAACTGATAAAAATATACTATTTAAATTAGCGCCGAGAGAATCATGGACTCTCGAGAATGTCTATAATCGGTTAGACCGTATAAAAGTATATCAACCGATTATTTGGAATGGCTGGTATCAATCTTTGAATAAAGAAGACTCTTCTCAAATAGTCGGTATTAGACGCTTAAAAAACACTCTGGGATTACTTGAAGGCAACCTAAGATTATACGAAAGCAAAAGAGGGAAGCTCAGGCTTGCTCTAGATATGAGCATGCTGGAAGAAAATACATATCAACCAGAGAGCAAGGAAATATCTAATCTCGAGAATACAAATACGTCATTAGAATCAATTACAGAACTAATTAGATATCCCTTTTCTGATGATAAAGAAATGAAAATAGATGAATTACGATATTTTGATCATCCAAAATTTGGGATAATTGCAAAAGTTACTAAAATTACTCCACCTGCATCAAATGTTGAAATGAAGACTGCAAAAATAAATCCTCTAAAAGGGAATGTATTTGATCAAGAGCTACCAATTAACAGTCAGCAATATGTCTCCTCGATAGAAAGAGGAATAGTGGGACTTGCTAAGACTGGAAAATATGTCTCGTTAACTCTCAATCGAGATGGTGATTATGAAATTCATGTTGCTGATCAATTAGCAATTGAGAAACTAAAGCATAGTGAAGTAAAAAATGATCGTTTCTCCTATACAGCAAGTAATGGTAAAAACAATGTAAAAAGGCAATTAAATGTTCAGGTTACTGGTGTCAATGACCCACCCACATCCATGGATAAAATAATAATATATGATAACTTAAGCCCATATTCATTCAGTGTGAATGATTTCTATTTCGACGATGCGGAAGGCGATGTATTAAACTATATAATTCTCACTGATTTACCATCAAAAGGAAAAATATACCTAGAGTATCCTTTTGGAATATGGCATTTGAATAATAATATGCAGATTGATTACCAGGAAATTTCACATCTAAAGTACCAAGGCACAACAATAGAAGAAAATGAAAGTGCGCCTTCAATAAAGTTTAGGGTGAGCGATGGTCAGGTAACCAGTGATTACGAATACAGCATAATATTTCAAAAGCCAACTCTAGGAGAGTTAAAAGCTGAAGGCACTCAAAATAACTTATTACCACCTAAAGATAAACTCGATGAACCAACCCACTAACCCTTTAATTCAAAGCCTCTCTGATTTAATTTATCTTTAAGAAAATTGGTAGCGGTCACCCATGAGTCACTATTTATCAGCTCTTCTTTTGAAGGTGATTTTCTACCTAACAATCTTGCTAATCGTGACATTGAAGAATAGTTGTATTGATTAGATAAGACCTCAGCAGTATTACCAGCTTCCTCTCTATTGTTACACATAAGTAACATATCGCAATTCGCTTTTAATGCTAATTCAGCACGCTCCAAAAGATTTCCATAAGGTTTAAGGGCCTTCATGCTTAAGTCGTCACAAAAGACTGCCCCATTAAATCTTAGTTGCTGTCTCAAATGATCCATTATCCAGTATTCTGATAAGCTCGCTGGCATTGAATTTACTTGTTCATAAATTATATGTGACATCATCACAGCACCTATTGCATTTTTCCTAATCAAACCCTCATAAGGGTATATATCATCAAGTAAACGAGAAAAACTTCTTCTATCAATGGGTAGCTCCAGGTGAGAATCAGCGACAAC
>CABXCS010000014.1 GCA_902510755.1 uncultured Woeseiaceae bacterium
AAAATAAAGTACCAATACAAATAGAGGATCGTTTTGTAGATATAAACTTCGCACCAGAGGTATTGGGACAAGATTTTTCAAATAATACTCCCAGTGCCTACTTAAGCAGTATTGCGCCACTTCAAGAAGCTGAACAAGTTGTGAAAGCCATTATTCCGGAAAAATTTATCGCAGATCTTTTGATGATGGAAAAAGGACAGCCATGTTTGTTGATTACAAGAAGAACTTGGGTCAAAGAAAAGCCAGTAACTTATGGAAGATTTTTTCATCCTGGTAATCGTTATGAGTTAGTGGGTCATTACTCTCCTTTGCAGGGTAAAGGCTACAAATATAATAAAAAAAATAAAATCGAGAGAAAATATGAATGAAAAACGCATTGTAAAATCTCCTAGAGGGTCGAAATTAGTAACAAAAAGTTGGCAAACAGAGGCACCCTTGAGAATGCTGATGAATAATCTTGATCCTGAAGTTGCAGAGAATCCAGATGAGTTAATTGTATATGGTGGCATAGGAAAAGCCGCGAGAAATTGGCGGTGCTTTGACTCGATAGTGTCCACATTATGTGAATTAACTGAGAATGAGACTCTGCTGGTGCAATCTGGAAAACCAGTGGGTGTCTTTAAGACTCATGCCGATGCGCCAAGAGTATTGATTGCTAATTCAAATTTAGTTCCAGCCTGGGCGAATTGGGATGAGTTTCGCGTGCTCGATAAAAAAGGTCTTATTATGTATGGTCAGATGACAGCTGGTTCTTGGATATACATTGGCAGTCAGGGTATTGTGCAAGGTACATATGAGACATTTGTTGAAATGGGAAGACAACACTTTGATGGAAATTTGAATGGCCGTTGGATACTAACTTCAGGTTTGGGTGGGATGGGTGGAGCTCAACCTCTCGCAGCTACGATGGCAGGCGCATCAATGTTAGCCATAGAGTGTAGTGCTGAGAGAATTAATAAGAGGTTAGAAACCAGATACTTAGATTGTGCTGCCGATTCAATAGATGAGGCAATGAAATTAATTAATCAGTCAATACAAAATAATAAACCTTTATCTGTTGGCTTACTGGGAAATGCTGCTGAAATTCTACCAGAAATGATAAAGCTCGGAATTAAGCCTGATATAGTAACTGATCAGACTTCTGCGCATGACCCTGTAAATGGCTATTTGCCAATTGGGTGGAGTGTAGAAAAATGGTATGAAATGCAAGCTACAGACCCTGACGAAGTAGCTAAGGCAGCAAAAAAATCAATGGCAAAACACATTGAGGCAATGCTACATTTTCATTATGCAGGTATCCCAACCGTCGATTATGGCAACAACCTAAGACAAGTTGCTTATGATGAGGGTATAAAAGACGCGTTTGCTTTTCCTGGTTTTGTGCCCGCTTATGTGAGGCCTCTTTTTTGCCGTGGCATAGGACCCTTCCGATGGGTAGCGTTATCTGGAGATCCTGAAGATATTTATAAAACTGATGCAAAAGTAAAAGAATTAATTCCTGATGATAAACATCTACATAGATGGCTAAATGCCGCACAAGATAAAATAAAATTCCAAGGGTTACCTGCCAGAATATGCTGGTTAGGTCTAGGTCAAAGAGATCGAATTGCTCTGGCATTTAATGAAATGGTTAGAAATGGAGAATTAAGTGCCCCAGTTGTTATTGGTCGCGATCATCTGGATAGTGGGTCAGTAGCAAGCCCAAATCGTGAAACAGAAGCAATGAAAGACGGTTCTGATGCAATTTCAGATTGGCCTTTATTGAATGCGCTCCTGAGTACTGCTGGGGGTGCAACATGGGTATCACTGCATCATGGGGGTGGAGTTGGTATGGGTTATTCACAACATTCTGGATTAGTGATTGTATGTGATGGAACTGAAGAGGCAGATCAAAGAATTGCAAGAGTATTATGGAATGATCCAGCCACAGGAGTAATGCGACATGCTGACGCTGGATATGATAAAGCAATAGATTGTGCTCAGGAGCATGATCTAAATCTACCAATGCTAAAAAATTAGGTTTAATTATGAATTTACACATCGATAACAGACAAATAAATTTGGACGATCTAAGAAGCATTAATAATGAGTCTATAACGATTTCAATTGATGAGTGTGTCAGTAAGAAAGTTAAACTTGCTTTTCAACAAATTCAAGCATCGATTAATAATGATGAGACAGTTTACGGTATAAACACAGGTTTTGGGCAACTAGCAAAAATAAGGATAGAGAAAGATGATTTAGCTGAATTACAGAGGAATCTCGTTCGTTCGCATGCAGCTGGTGTTGGAGATCTTTTACCAGGGAAAATCGTAAAATTGATTATAGTGCTCAAAATTATGGCGCTTTCTAAAGGTTTATCAGGAGTATGCACAGAGATTATCGATCGATTATGTGATTTCATAAATCACGGAATTCTTCCTTGCATCCCTTCAAAAGGATCAGTAGGAGCGTCTGGTGATCTCGCTCCTCTTGCGCATCTATCATTGGCATTAATTGGTGAGGGTGACGTTATATTCAATGGAGAAATAGTTCAAACTAAGGATGCCTTAAAAGCTTGTTCTCTTGAGCCAATAATATTAGGTCCTAAGGAAGGTTTGGCACTACTAAATGGAACTCAAGCATCGACAGCAATTGCTATAAATGCGTATTTTGAAGTCGAAAACTTATTTCAAGCAGCCTTATGTGCGGGGGCTATGTCTGTAGAGGCAATAAAAGGGAGTAAAAAACCATTTGACGCTCGTATTCATAATGCTAGGGGGCATCGTGGACAGAAAATAGTTGCCAAGAAACTCAATCAATTATTAGATGGCAGTGAAATTATGACTTCTCACAATAATTGTGATCGAGTTCAAGATCCTTACTCTATTCGTTGTCAGCCTCAAGTTATGGGTGCTTGTATGGATAATATGTCACATGTAGCTTCAACTTTAGTTGTCGAGGCTAATTCCGTAACAGATAATCCACTTATTTTTACAGATACCAAAGAGATAATATCTGGAGGTAATTTTCATGCCGAACCAATTGCATTTGCAGCTGATTATCTGGCCTTAGCCATAGCAGAAATAGGATCTATTGCAGAGAGAAGATGCGCTCTTCTAATAGACCCTACTTTAAGTGGATTACCTGCATTTTTAGTTAAAGAGAGCGGTTTAAATTCAGGGCTTATGATTCCGCAGGTAACAGCAGCAGCCCTTGTTTCTGAAAATAAAGGACTCGCACATCCAGCCAGTGTTGATAGCATTCCAACATCAGCAAATCAGGAGGATCATGTGAGCATGGCAACATATGCTGCGAATCGCCTTTTGCAGATGAACAGAAATTTAGCATGTGTGATTGCGATCGAGTATCTTTGCGCAGCACAAGGAATTGAATTTCATGAGCCTTTGAAGACATCAACTAAGCTAGCTGTAACTATGAAGAAAATACGCAAAATTTCTGGTACTTTTGATCATGATAGATCTCTTGCCTTAGATATAAAAATCTTATCTCAAATGATCATTAATGGGGAATTTTCTGATCAAGATTATGAGATTTTTTCCAAATAATTATTATGAGTAACTCAGACTCTTTTACATTCATTGAAGGAGAGTTACCACTCTTAATTAGTGTTCCTCATGATGGAAGAAAATTGCCACCAGACATGTCTTCGCGGATGACTCAAGAAGGTCTTTATCTTCCAGACACAGATTGGCATATCAATGAACTTTATGCATTCACTCGACAGATGGATGTCAGCCTAATAAGCGCTGATTATTCTCGGTATGTTGTTGATTTAAATCGTTCTACAGATGATTCAGCCCTCTATGAAAATCAAAGATCAACGGGCTTATGTCCTAAAAAAACGTTTGCTGGAAAAAGTATATACAGTTCTCTGGAAAGTATTCACTCCCGAGAAATCAACCAAAGAGTTATTTCTTTCTGGAATCCTTATCATGAAAAAATTAGAAAAATACTACATGGTATGAAAACTAGATATGGCTATGCCTTATTATGGGATGCTCACTCAATAAAAACCTTTGTTCCAAATTTATTTGAAGGTAGATTGCCAGATTTAAATATTGGTACAAATTCTGGTGAGAGCTGTCCACAAATTATAGAGGATGCAATTCTAAATATAGCTTTGAATTCAACCTATTCTGTTGTGACTAATGAGAGATTTAAGGGTGGTTATATTACGCGTAATTATGGCAATCCAATGGATCAAATTTATGCTATTCAGCTCGAAATTGCACAGAGTTGCTATATGAATGAGACATCATTAACCTATGATACTAGGTTAGCTAAAAAGCTAACAATAACTCTCGAGAGAATGTTGGAAGCCTACATTTCAACTGCAAAACAGATCAATATCAAGAAATAATAAGATGAAAAAAACAAGAGGTATACATAATTTATACGCAAAAGATGAGATCCAAGCTGATGAAATAGCTTGGGGCAGAAAGACAGATCCACTCTCTAGGCGAGGATTTCTCAGAAATAGTGGTTTAATTGCCATGACCTCCGCGTTAGGTGCCTCAATCCCATTCGCAAAATATATGCCAGCTGGCTTAATACCAGCTGCTTTTTCACAGAGTAATGATTTGTTTAATTTATTGGGTAAAGATGGATTAACATTACTCAATGATAGGCCAATAAATGCAGAAACCCCTGCACATCTATTGGATGATAAAGTCACACCAGCTTCTCGATTATTTGTTAGAAATAATGGTATTCAGCCAGGTATAGAGGAATTAGATCCAAATAATTGGACCTTGACTATTGCTGGAGAGGCATGCGCTAAAAAAAGAACACTCTCTCTAAAGGAACTTAAGCGTATGTTTGACCACCATACTCTTCAATTACAACTCGAATGTGGTGGCAATGGTCGTTCAGAGTTTTTTCCACCTGCTAAAGGAAATCAATGGTCAACTGGAGCAATTGGATGTCCGGAATGGACTGGTGTGAAGTTAAAAGATGTTCTTGAGTATGCTGGAGTAAAAAAAGATGCTGTTTATGTAGCTTATGAAGGTAAAGATCGTCATCTTTCAGGTGATCCTAAAAAGAAGCCGATATCACGTGGTGTTCCCATTTGGAAAGCTATGGAGGACGAGTCTCTCATTGTATGGGGCATGAATGGCAAACCATTACCTTTAATACATGGCGCACCTCTTAGAATGTTATGTTCTGGGTGGCCTGCTTCAGTGAGTGGAAAATGGCTTTCAAAAATTCTTATTAGAGATAAAGAGCATGATGGTGCTAAGATGAAAGGGCAATCTTATCGTGTTCCTTGCAATCCAGTTGCACCAGGGACTGAGGTAGTAGATGAAGAAATGTGTATTATTGAATCTATGCCAGTGAAATCATTGATCACTTATCCAAAATCTGGAATCAATCATCGACTACAAAATAAGCTGAATATTAGAGGGCATGCTTGGGCAGGCGATTTAAGTGTAAAGAATGTTTTTTACTCAATTGATTTTGGTGCAAATTGGAAAATCACAAAACTCAAAAAGCCGAAAAATAGATTTGCCTGGCAACATTGGGAGCAGGATCTTCAATTTCCAAAGACTGGTTATTATGAATTATGGATCAAAGCTGAGGATGATTATGGTCGATCGCAACCTTCAGTATTACCCCAATGGAATCCACGCGGATACTTGAATAATGCATGCCACCGAATTGCCGTATATGTTACCGTTTAATATGATATGTTAAAATTAATTATCTCATTAATAATTATTACCTTTTGTCATATTGCTTCTGCTGAAGAGGATATCGGAACAGGATTAAAAATTGCACCAGGCTGGGAACTTGTCCGAACTCATTGTGGTGCCTGTCATTCATATAAACTTGTCACTGCTCAAAGAGCAGATAAGAATGGATGGTTAAATATGATTCGTTGGATGCAAGAAACCCAGAATCTATGGCAATTTGATATACCAACTGAACAAGGGATCTTGAATTATTTGGCTAGCGAATATCCACCAAGAGTTAATCGTAGAAGAGCACCAATCCCAGAAAATCTAATGCCAATAATTAAGGAATATAATTAAATGAAATTAATTATAAAATTTATAGCTTTATTATTATTGAATACTTCGGTTCAGGCGCAGTCGCTAAATAATAAAATAAATAATGCAGTTCAATCAGTGCAAGATTCCATAAGGGATGTAGTCGAAGCTTCCGCGAGTGAAATTGACAAGGATGCTAATACCGCGCTTACAATGTTAAGGGAAGAAATAAGTGATTCAAGTCTAATTATCGATCAAGCATACGGTTATCTGGTATTCCCTAGAATAGTTAAAGTTGGAGTTGGGATCGGAATAGAGACTGGTGAAGGAGTACTTCGAATTAATGATTTAAGCGTTGATTATTATCGATTATCATCTGGTTCATTAGGCTTACAGCTCGGAGCCCAAGCAAAAGGAGTGGTTGTTGCTTTCATGACCCAAGATATTTTAAATAATTTTAGAAATAATCCCGGTTGGAAAGTTGGAGTAGACGGAAGTATAACTATTATTGACCAGGGGCTTGGTAAATCAATTGACACAGATAATATTCTAGACCCAATTGTTGCTTTTGTATTCGATAATCGAGGCTTAATGTATAGCCTGACAATGGAAGGAACTATTTTTAACTTAATTAGTAAATAAGTTAATTAACTGTTTCTAGAATTTTACCTTCTTGACTTGCTCGAATATTAAACTGATCTTGCCATTTTGAGCGATGTGTTGCGGGCATAACTTGAACGGCAGTTACTTTATACTCAGGGCAATCAGTTGCCCAGTCACTATGCTCAGTTGTCACGACATTAGCTCCAGTCTCAGGGTCATGAAATGTTGTATAAACTACACCAGGTTGAACACGTTCAGTAATTGTTGCAGTTAGTGTTATATCACCTTTTCTACTAGCCAGTGATATCCTCTCACCATCCTTAATACCTCTTGTTTCAGCATCATGCGGATGAATCTCCAACAGGTCTTCATGGTACCAGATAATATTATCGGTACGTCTAGTCTGAGCGCCAACATTATATTGGGTGAGTGTTCTCCCAGTAGTTAAAATTAGCGGATACTTTCTGGTAGTTTTTTCTTCTGTCGCTACGTAATCTGTTTCAACGAATAATCCTTTACCTCTAACAAAATTATCAATGTGCATTATAGGTGTACCTTTTGGTGCATTCTCATTACAAGGCCATTGAACACTCCCATATTCGTCAAGGAACTTATGGGAAACATTTCTAAATGTTGGAGTTAGTAGTGCGATTTCATCCATGATTTCAGATTCATTTTTAAAATCCATAGGGTAACCAAGTGCATTGGCAAGGTTCTGAGTTACTAACCACTCTGCCATGCCTTGCCTCGGTTTCATCACAGGTCTTACTCTATTGATTCGTCTTTCTGCATTTATAAAAGTCCCATTTTTTTCTAGAAATGATGTTCCAGGGAGAAATACATGAGCAAATTTCGCAGTCTCATTGAGAAATAAATCTTGAACCACAATACATTCCATATTACCAAGAGCTGCTTCAACATGTTGTGTATTTGGGTCTGATTGTGCGATATCTTCTCCTTGAATATACATACCTTTGAAATTTCCGCTGATTGCGGCATCAAACATATTAGGTATGCGATAACCAGGTTCTGAATCTAAAGTTACATTCCATACATTTTCAAATGCACCTCTGGCCTCATCATCTCCAATAGGTTGATAACCTGGAAGTTCATGAGGAAAAGAACCCATATCACACGATCCTTGAACATTATTTTGCCCACGAAGAGGATTGACGCCACAGCCAGAAAAGCCAATATTACCAGTTGCCATTGCTAAATTAGCCATTCCCATTACCATAGTAGAACCCTGACTATGCTCGGTTACACCGAGACCGTAATAAATAGCTGCCTTTTCTGCATTCCCATATAAACGTGCTGCACCTTTTATAATCTCAGCAGAAACTCCAGAAATTTTCTCAACATTATCCGGATTGTTCTCTTCCTTTATAATGCATTCTTTCCATGCGTTAAAAGATTCAACATCACACCTTTCATTTATGTATTTTTCATCAAATAGGTTTTCTTTAACTATTGTGTGTGCCAGAGAATTTATTATTGGTACATTAGTTCCTGGTAAAAGAGGTAAATGATAATCAGCTTTTATGTGAGGACTCTTTACTAAGTCGATTTTACGTGGATCAATAATTATAAGTTTTGCACCTTGACGTAATCTTCTTTTCATTTGAGATGCAAAGACAGGATGACCATCTGTTGGATTTGCTCCAATAACTATAATTACATCGGCATCCATAACACTCTCAAAAGGTTGTGTTCCAGCCGATGTTCCAAGTGTTTCTTTTAATCCATATCCAGTAGGGGAATGACAAACCCTCGCACAAGTGTCGACATTATTATTATTAAAAGCAGTTCTCACTAATTTTTGTACAGCGTATACTTCTTCTGCGGTACATCGAGATGAGGTTATTCCACCTATTGATTTTCGACCGTACTTATTCTGAATATCTTTAAATCGTTTAGCGGCAAATCCAATTGCTTCATCCCAGCTTGCTTTACGCCATGGCTCTCCAATATTATCTCGAACTAGAGGATCTAGGATTCTTTCTTTATGAGTGGAATAACCCCAGGCGAAACGACCTTTTACACAGCTATGACCATTGTTAGCTTTGCCTTCCTTATGTGGCACCATTCTTACTACTTGATCACCTTTCATCTCTGCTTTAAATGAGCAACCAACTCCACAATAGGCGCAAGTAGTATCAACACTATGCTCAGGTTGACCATGATCAATAATGCTTTTTTCCATTAGAGTAGCTGTCGGGCAAGCTTGAACACATGCGCCACAAGAAACACATTCAGAATCTAGAAATGACTCACTGATACTTGCTGAAACTTTTGAGTCAAAGCCTCTACCTTCGATGGTTAATGCTAAGGTTCCTTGTATTTCATCGCAAGCTCTAACACATCTTGAGCACACAATACATTTACTGGAATCAAAACTAAAGTAGGGATTACTGTTATCTATTTCTGTAGTTAGATGATTTTTTCCTTCTAAACCATATCTAACTTCGCGAAGCCCAACTGCTCCAGCCATATCTTGTAATTCACAGTCACCATTCGCTGAGCAGGTAAGACAATCTAATGGGTGATCAGAGATATAAAGCTCCATCACATTACGACGTAACTTAGCTACTTTTTCACTTTGTGTTTTTATTTTCATGCCATTTTCAACAATTGTTGTGCATGAAGCTGGAAAACCTTTTTTACCCTCTATTTCTACAACGCAAAGTCGACATGAGCCAAAAGACTTTAGACTATCTGTGGCACATAATTTTGGAACATCCACTCCTAATTCCCTAGCTGCACGCATCACACTTATATCTGCTTTTACTTTAGTTGGCCTCCCATCTATCTCGATTGAAACAAATTCTTCGCATTGACTTGCTTGGGTGCCCAGATCTTCTTGTCTTGTTATGTTCATGTGTTTTTTTGTTTATCTTTAATATTAAAATCTTTGGGAAAGTAGTGTAGCGCACTTTTTACTGGAAATGGTGTCATTCCACCCATTGCACATAGTGAACCTTCTATCATGGTGTCACATAAATCATTCAAAAGATCAACGTTCTGACTCTTATTTTGATCATTTATGATTTTATCGATAACTTCAACACCACGAGTAGAGCCAATTCGGCATGGAGTACATTTTCCACAGGATTCTATGGAGCAAAA
Source organism: uncultured Woeseiaceae bacterium (assembly GCA_902510755.1). Lineage (GTDB taxonomy): Bacteria > Pseudomonadota > Gammaproteobacteria > Steroidobacterales > Woeseiaceae > SP4260. The sequence goes on from CABXCS010000014.1 coordinate 9,723, forward strand.
TTCCATAGCAAATTTTGCTTGAGTAGCCATGTTAGTCGTATCATCAAAAACAACAATGCCACCATGACCAATCATACCATCTTTGGCTACAAATGCTTCATAGTCCAACTCAATATCTAGCATTGATTCAGGAAAGTATGCACCCAACGGTCCACCTACTTGAACAGCATAAATAGGTTTTCCTGAAGCCGTACCCATACCCCATTTTTCAATTAATTCTCGTAATGTCATCCCAAAAGCTACTTCAACTAAACCGCCTTGTTTTATATTGCCCGATAATTGAAACGCTAGTGTTCCTTTTGATCGATTGATACCGAAAGCTGAATATACTCCCCCACCTTGGTCAATAATATCTGGAACTGAGGCTAATGTAACAACATTATTAACTACAGTAGGTTTACCAAAGAGACCTTCAAGTGCAGGCAGAGGAGGTTTATACCTGATCATTCCAGCCTTACCTTCAAGGCTCTCTAACATAGCTGTTTCCTCGCCACATACATAGGAGCCACCACCAACATGGATATCAATATCAAAATTGAAGCCACTACCCTGAATGTCAGCACCAAGCCAATTATTCTTTTTTGCTAATTCGATTGCTGCAGTAAGTATTTTATATGCATTTGGGTATTCGGAGCGAAGATATATATATCCTTTATCAGCACCAACAGTAAAACCTGAAATAGTCATGCCTTCAATTAAAGCAAGGGGATCACTTTCCATAAGTATTCTATCTGAATATGTCCCACTATCCCCTTCATCTGCATTACAAGCTATATATTTCTGTTTATTTTTTGCATTAGTTACAGTCTCCCATTTAATAGCCGTAGGAAAACCAGCCCCTCCTCGACCCCTTAACCCAGATTTAGATAATTCTTTGAGGACATGAGAGGATCCTTTCTTCAGTGCAATACCTAACCCACTAAAACCCCTATTTTCGATATATTCTTCAATGGATAAAGGGTTGATAAGACCACATTTTCGGAATGTCCATCGTTGTTGATTTTTTAGGAATGGGATTTCAGTTGTTTTTCCTAATTTTAATGAATGTGATCCACCATTAAGAAAATCAGCATTAAAAAGTTTATCCACATCTTCCTCGGTAACAGGACCATAAGCAATTCTTTCACCTTTAATTTCGATCTCAACTAATGGTTCCAACCAGCTCATTCCCCAAGTTCCATTACGAGTTATAGATACTGGGATATTATTTTTTTCCGCATTTTTTTTTATTTTTACAGCGACTTCGTCACTACCCATTGAGAGTGCCGCGGTATCCCTGGAAATGAAGATATTAGTAATTTCTTTCATCAATCGCGATTCACTATTTTATCAAATTTATTTTTATCGACTTTGCCAAAAACTTTATCATCAATCATTATGGCGGGCCCACATGCGCAATTACCTAGACAATAAATTGGTTCCAGCGTGTAATTATCGTCCTTTGATGTTTCATGCATTTTGATACCTAAGATAGATTCAGCATGCATTGTTAATTGACGACTACCCATTGCTTGGCAAGCTTCTGCTTGACAAATTTTTATAATTTTTTCACCTGCTTTCGTTGTACGAAAATCATGATAGAACGACACGGTCCCATGGACTTCAGCATTTGATAGATTAACCTCTTTTGCGATTAATCTAATGGCATTTTCATCAATATAGGAAAATTTCACCACGAGCGCATGCAATATCTGTACCAGTAATTCTGGTTTAGCACCCACTTTGTGAATAATTTCTAATGCTATTTTTTCATTATATTTACAGCTCATAATATCTCATACTATTAACATGTGATTCTATGGTCACTTGAGTAAGTGTTAAATTTATTCCCTCTTAAAAAACCAACTAAAGTAACTTCAAATTCTTTAGCTAAGTTGATCGCCAAACTTGATGGTGCGCTTACAGCAGCTAGAATTGGTACTCCAGCAACAATAATCTTTTGCATTAATTCAAAACTAGTTCTACCAGATACAATTATACCTAAATCGTTAGCTGGAAGCTGTTTTCTCTTTAGTAATGCACCAATTACTTTATCAACTGCATTGTGCCGACCGACGTCTTCACGAACAAGAATTATTTCACCATGTGCATTAAAGACAGCTGCTGCATGTAAACCACCTGTTTCTCCAAATATAATTTGCTGAGCTCTCAGTTTTTTTGGTAATTCTGTAAGCTTGGAATGCTTAATGGAAAATTGACTTTTAGAGATTTTACAACCTTGGTTGTAAATTGCCTCAATTGAAGTTTTTCCACAAACACCACAACTTGAGGTTGTATAAAAATGTCTTTCCAGTTTCTTGATATCAAGATTAGCCTTGGAGTTGAGTGTTACTCGAATTATATTGCTTGTGCCACTATCCTGATCAACCTTCCCAATTTCATCAATTGCAGCTATATCATCGCTGTATTCAATAATTGATTCGCTAAATAGAAAGCCTATTGCAAGATCTTGATCATGCCCGGGAGTGCGCATTGTAATTGATATGCTTTTTGCTGCAGACAAACTCTCTGTATTTGAGCAGATCTGAATTTCCATGGGTTCTTCAATAGCTACTTGATCGAACGCAGATGAATTATCAGAATCACTATATTTCTTAATTTTAATTTTTTGACTGCGTTTTATATTCATAAACTTATTATAGTATGGTTTAGGTTGATCTAGTACTTAATCGATTATTCAAGTTTTTCTAGATTACTAATATCATCATTTGATATATCTATTATTACTCCCTAATAAATATTAGAATATATTAATTATTTGTCCTGGAGTAACTCAAGTGTTCGAAAAGTTTTCGCCTATTCCACCTGATCCAATATTAAAATTAATTGCTGAGCATAATAATGATGTGCGAGCAAATAAAATTGATTTAGGGGTTGGTGTATACAGAGATGCTTCAGGAGTAACACCTATAATGAAAGTTGTGAAAGTGGCAGAAGAGTATTTACTTAATAAACAAAAATCAAAAGCTTATATTGGATTGGCTGGTGACACCGCATTCAATCAAGCAATGCAAGATTTAGTACTAGATCAAAGTGTTACTGATGATAGTCATGTCACCATTCAAACTGCTGGTGGCTCAACATCACTTCGTGTTGCGATTGAGTTAATGAAAAGATCTTCGAATAAGGTATCGGTATGGGTTAGTGAACCAACCTGGAATAATCATATTCCGATTCTTGAAAGTGTTGGTATAGGTATAAAGAAATATCCATACTATGACGACAAAAAAAATATTATCGATTTTGATGCCATGATGGAATGCTTGAAAAGAATTCCAACTGGCGATGTTATTCTGCTCCATGCATGCTGCCATAATCCAACTGGAATGGATCCAACTCACGAGCAATGGTCAGAGATTGCCAAAATCATAGCAAAGAGAGGGATAATCCCCTTTATTGATAATGCTTATCAGGGTTTAGCAAATGGATTATCAGAGGATGCTTTTGCTATTAAAATAATGAAAGAAAATGTTAGTGAGATGTTAATTTCAAGCTCTTGTTCAAAAAATTTCGGTTTATATCGAGATCGATCTGGAACATTAACTATTATATCAAACAACCCTACAAATAATTTAAGTGCGCGCAGTCATCTTTTGAAAATTGTCCGCACAATGTGTTCTGTCCCACCAGATCATGGGTGTGCGGTTGTAAGTCATATATTAAACGACATAGAACTTCGCAAGAGCTGGATTAATGAATTAAGTGAAGTGAGAAATCGCCTAAAATCGATGCGCGTAAAACTAAGCGAAGCATTGAATGCGAGGGGGGATGACTTTGATTCTTCGCATCTTATTAGAGCAAATGGAATGTTTTCTTATCTTGGAGTAACTCCTGAGCAGGTAATAGAATTGAAAATTAAACATGGCATATATATGGAAGGTGCTGGACGTATTAATGTGGCAGGTATAACCGAAGAGAATGTTAATTTACTCGCTGATGCAATTATCGATGTAGTTTAATTTAAAAAGAGTACTTTATTATTTCTGTCTAAATTGAGATTTTTTGCCATCCCACTATTCAACTCTAAAACATATTGCACTGGTTCTGTTGATCTGATTGATTTCAGAGACAATGGTTCTGTTGTGTGAGCGATTGAAGATACAACCCCTCCATTTCTTATAAAAATCATATCCAAAGGAATGAGAGTATTTTTCATCCACATAGCTCTCATTTTTTCTTCTGAATAAATAAATAACATACCAGTATGCTCGGGCAATTCCCGAATATGCATCAGACCCCGTGATTGTTGCTTTGGGTTTTCAGCCAACCAGACTCTAAAATGAGCGCATATTATATTTGAAGAGATAATTATACTTTTTTTGTTAAAATCTCTATCAAGCTCGTCGTTCGAAAAAACTACTGTGCTTAGTAAGAGTAGAGCGAGTGAAAGAATATTTTTTTTAACGTTATTTTTCATTTTTTGAAAATTATCTTATTTGATATTTAATCCCATAGCATCTTTAGTTTAAAATAAATATGATTTAGATAATATGAAAACTGTTTTATTTCAGGAGTAAATGCATGACGGTATTAAAAGAATTGCAGCAACTTGAATTGCATACGGCTAATTTAATAATTGGTCAATCGAAACTAATCAATCGCATGCTCATCGCTTTATTGTGTGATGGGCATTTGTTAGTTGAGGGAGCTCCAGGTTTAGCAAAAACAAGAGCGATCAAAGTACTTTCAGATAGTATTGAGGGTAGTTTCAATCGATTGCAGTTTACCCCAGATTTATTACCTGCTGATCTAACGGGTACTGAGATATATAGACCTCAAAAAGGAACTTTTGAGTTTCGTGAAGGTCCTCTATTTCATAACTTAATACTTGCAGATGAGATCAATAGGGCGCCCGCTAAAGTGCAATCTGCTCTCTTAGAGGCGATGGAGGAGCGTCAAATAAGTGTTGGTGATAAAAGTTATGAGTTATCAGATTTATTTTTGGTAATGGCCACTCAAAATCCAATCGAGCAGGAAGGCACATATCCATTACCTGAGGCTCAATTGGATCGATTTTTATTACATGTTGAGGTTGGATACCCTTCATTAGAGGATGAGCAGAAAATTTTGACTCTGAATAGGGATGAAGCTAAATCAAGCGATAAAAATACATTTACACCATCAAAACTCTTGACCAAGGAGTCTATATATCATGCACGGCAAGAAATATTAGCTTTACATCAATCCAATGAATTAGAAGAATATATAGTAAATTTAGTTGTAGCAACCAGAGATCCAGGAAAAGTAGATCAAAGCTTGGCTGAGCAGATATTATACGGTGCCAGTCCAAGGGCTTGTATGGGTATTGACCGTGCAGCTCGAGCTTGCGCTTGGTTAAAAGGTAAAGATTTTGTTGGTCCTGAAGACATTCAAGAGGTGGCACCAGATATACTAAGACATAGATTAGTTTTAAGTTTTGAGGCAGAGGCAGATGGCGTAACCTCCAATCAGATTATTGCTAAACTATTAAATAATATTGGTGTCCCATAGTACTTCAGGTTTTATATTATGTTGCGAACAAGAATATTGAATGATGCTTCTCCAGCCAGAGTTAGCCAAAAGGATTTAATTGCTTTAAGCGCTCCTGCGAAAGTGATACCTCTTGATGCTGTTAACATTAAATCACTGCAAGCTGGTTCATACATATCTCTTTTTAAAGGGCGAGGCATGGAGTTTGATGAATCAAGGCCATATCAACCAGGTGATGATCCTAGGAACATTGATTGGCGAGTAACTGCAAGAAGCAACCAACCTTATACTAAGCTATATCGTGAGGAGAGAGAAAGGCCTGTTTATGTAGTCACAGATTTAAGAAATAATATGCATTTTGCGACTCGTGGCCGCTTCAAATCAGTGACCGCTAGTTATGTAGCGAGTTGCCTAGCATGGGCAGCGCATCATCGAGGAGATAGATTAGGTGGAATTATTTTTGGTGATAATTCCTGTACTGAGATAAGACCAAAAATGGGCCGACGAGCAGTATTACGATATTTACACAGCATTGCTGAGCATCCTGATTGGGATCTTTCTCATGCATTGGGGCAATCCAATCAGTATGAAACTTTTCTAAGGGCAATTTCAGCCCTCAGGAGAGTTGTCAGGCCGGGCAGTTTGGTAATCATCATTAGTGATTTCTCAGGATTTCGTGAAATGTGTTATGCCATGTTGGCAAAACTCTCACAACATAACGAATTATTAACTGTTTCTGTTAGTGATCCCATTGAGATGAGTCCTCCTCCGCCAGGAAATTATCGTCTTGTTTGTGGTGATCAAGAAAGATCAATAGAAACATATTCGACAAAAGCTAGAAACGAATATTCCGAAAAATTTAATCAGCGCCATGAAGAGCTATCTTCTTTTTTTCGACGTTATGGAATTCATAATATTTCAATCTCCACTGATCAGGATCCAATTGATGCAACAATAAATTCCCTTGGTAAGCACGTTAACTGAGAAACAAGAATGGATCCAACTACTATTCCAATAAAAGATTTAAGATACCCGCCAGAATTGGAATGGTGGCCTTTTGCTATTGGGTGGTGGTTAGTTATTATTATATTAGCCTCAATTAGTTGCTACTTGGGATATAAATTATATCGACGGTGGCTTGAGAATCAGTCACGAAGAATAGCGCTTTCGAGATTTAAGGATATTCAGAATGAGTATATTGAATCTGGCGATTCACTCATTTTAGTGAAGCAACTATCTACTTTGTTAAGGCAAACATTCTTGGCGTATTTTCCGCGCGATGAAGTCAGTAGTTTAGTCGGGATAAAATGGCTTAGTTTTCTAGATCAAAGTCTTAGTGAAAATTTCTTTACCGAGGGAGTGGGTAAAAATTTAGCATTAGCCCCATATCAAGATAAAGAAAGATTAGATCAGATAGATATGGAACGATTATTGGAAGTCGTAAAAATTCGAATAAAAACACCAATTAAGAATGAGGGTATAAGTTAATGTGGACATTAGCATGGCCTTGGATGTTAATGGCTTTACCACTTCCCCTATTAGTAAGGCGGTATTTACCCGCATCTCAGGAAACGAATGAATCAGGATTAAAAGTTCCAAATTTTGATATTTTCTCAGCATTAATGAATAGAGCCTCAAGAGAACAGTTCTCAAATATGCGCTTGTGGTTTGGATTATTAGCATGGAGTTTATTAGTATTAGCCAGTGCAAGGCCGGAAAGAGTTGGTGATGAAATTGAAATTCCTGTATCTGGAAGAAATTTAATGTTGGCGGTGGATTTATCTGGAAGTATGGATGCTAAAGATTTTGAACTTGGTGGAAGGCGTGTAGATCGATTAACAGCAACCAAAGCTGTTGCAAGTGATTTTATATCGAGACGAAAAGGTGATCGCATTGGACTTATTTTGTTTGGAGAGCAAGCTTATTTACAGGTTCCCTTAACGCTCGATCGTGAAACAGTTAAAATTTTACTTCTAGAATCATTTATTGGTTTAGCTGGCGAAAAAACTGCGATTGGAGATGCTATAACGCTCGCGGTAAAAAGAATCTACGACCAAGAACAAACAGCAACCGAACAGGTTTTAGTTCTATTAACTGATGGTGCAAATACTGCGGGAGAGATTAATCCATTAAAAGCAGCAGAATTAGCACAAAACATTGGTTTACGAATATATACTATCGGTATTGGTGCTGATCAAATGGTTGTCTCTTCACTTACTGGCGGTCTCAGGAGAGTCAATCCGTCAGCCGATCTTGATGAGAAAACTTTAGAAAATATTGCAGAGAGAACTGGTGGAAGGTATTTCAGGGCCAAGGATACAGCTGCTTTGCAGGATATATACCGCTTACTTGACGATATTGAGCCAGTCCCAGAACCTGAGGCTGGCTTTAGACCTGTGCAGCCTTATTTTTTTTGGCCTCTGGGGGCCTCATTATTTATTACATTTTACTTATCGCTAGGGAATCTTTTAGCTAATGGAGGTTTGATAAGATTACGTGAGGCTATTAAATTATGAATTTTGCGGATTTTCATTTTCTTAGATCAGAGTGGTTAATCCTTCTACCAGTGCTTTTAGCATTAATCTATTTATTTAAGAAACAAATATTATCATCGGGTAATTGGCATAGCTTAATTGAGCCAGATCTAATTCCATATGTCTTATCAAGACACCAGCTACAAGAAAATAAATATAAATGGTGGTTAATTTTCTTTACAGGAATGCTGGTGATACTCTCACTTTCAGGCCCAACATGGGAAAGAATTGAACAACCAGCTTTTAGAACTGATCAATCACTTGTCATTGCCTTAGATTTATCAAGATCAATGAATGCTCAGGATATGAATCCAAATCGAATCACAAGAGGAAAATTGAAAATCTTAGATATTTTAAAGAAGCGTCAGGGAGCACAAGTTGCTCTTATTGTATATTCTGCTAATGCTTTTACAGTTACTCCGCTCACAACAGATTCAGAAACTATTGCATCTCTTGTTGGAAGCTTAGATACAAATATAATGCCAAGCAGAGGAAGTTACCCTGCTGCAGCTATTGACAAAGGTTTGCAATTATTAAAGCAAGCCAGTGTAGTTAATGGTGAGATTCTTCTGATAACAGATGGGGGAAGTTCATCAGCAGCTTTAACCTCAGCCACGAATTTGAAGAATGAGGGATACTCACTGTCTGTATTGGGTGTGGGAACTATGGAAGGTGCTCCTATACCTGAAAATGATGGTGGATTTATTACGGATAGGAATGGCCAAATAGCGCTTGCAAGGTTGGATAGAGAGGGTTTAAGTGAATTAGCTCAAATCGGCGGTGGAAAATATATCAATATGACTATTGATGATCGAGATATAGATTTGCTTTTAATGAACCAAGCAACCTCGCATAGCAATAATGAAGAATTACTTGCCACGGACCAGTGGAATGATATTGGGCCTTGGTTTTTATTGATTGTTGTTCCAATTTCGTCTTTAGCCTTTCGAAGAAGATGGATTTTTTAAAATTATGCTTAAATTAATTCTATTTCTGATGTTATTTTTGAGTCATTCATTATTTGCTAATGCATGGAACGATCTATGGTATACAAAAGATCAGCAGGCAAAAAAAGCATTAGATCTTGGGGATACTGAAACAGCAATTAAGTTGTTTGAAAACTCATTTTGGAGGGCAACTGCTGAATATAAGGCTGGTGATTTTTCTGCCAGCGCTGAATCTTTTAGTAACGAGTATAGTAAAAATGGATTATATAATTACGCTAACTCTCTAGTTAAATTAGGTCAATTTCCTGAGGCACTAGAGGTTTATGAGAGAGTAATAGAAGGACAACCAGATGCTGTGGATGCTATTTACAATAGAGATTTAATTAAGAAATTAATAGAAGAGCAAGAAGATAACCAGAATGAATCTGAGTTAAATCAACCCTCAGATGAAAATAAGCAAAGTGATCCTAGTGAAGAACAGACAGATGATGAATCACAGAGCTCAGATTCACAGCAAAGTGATGATAAATCCTCGAGTGAGAGTGATGAGGAAGGAAATATTAACCAAGAAGAGATGAGTCAGGATGATTTAGATGCGCTAGAGCGTGAGCTAAAAAAAGCTCAGGAAGAAGCTGACCAAAATGAACCAGATGATTTAGATCAGATAATGAGTGCCGAACGAAGGTCAGAGCAGGAACAGGAGCAGGCGATGGAGCAATGGTTGAGGAGGATTTCAGATGACCCAGGAGGACTCTTGCGTCGTAAATTCAGATACCAATATCAAAGACAAGGTTTTGACCAAGACGGTAATCAGTTATGGCCTGATGATGGAGTGCAACCATGGTGATGCAGAAAATTAATTATATTAAATCTATAATTATGAATATTTTTGGCATAATTTCTTATGTCACTATCGGAGCTGTAATTTTTGTAAATATCAGCCTGGCATCAGTAATTGCTACTATTGATCGACCTCAAGTTGAGTTAAATGAAACTTTTACATTAAAAATTATAGTCGATACGGCAATTGATGAAGAACCAGATGCTAGTTTATTAGAGGAAGATTTTTTTGTAGGTTCAAGAAGTCAATTAAGTAATACAACTATTATTAATGGTCAAATATCACGAAGCAGAACATGGACCTATGCATTAATGGCAAAGAGACCAGGAAAATTAATTATTCCTCCTGTGATTATTGCAAATGAGAAAAGTTTGCCAATCGATATCCTTATTACTCCCCAATCTGAAGCAATCTTGGGTGAGGCAGATATTTTTGTTTCTGCTGAATTAGATATGAATGAGAATTATGTTCAGGCTCAAACTTTATTAAAAATCAAAATATATAGAATGGTGCAAACTAGGCAACCTAGGCTATATGAACCAGAAATATCTGGCGTTGAGACTCTTATTGAGATTGCTGGGGATGATAAAAATTATGAATCAGTAATAAATGGAAAAACTTATGATGTTATTGAGAGAGTTTATGCATTATTCCCTCAAGTCAGTGGAGAGCTTTTAATTAACCCTATACGTTTTGAAGCTAGAATACTGAAAAATGGAGGTATAACTGGAAGAAGAACATATCAGTCATCAAAATCTATCGTTAAAGTCCTTCCTATGCCAGCTCCACCTAAAGAATATCCCAATGCGAAATGGCTTCCAGCCCACGATGTTGAAATTAATGATGAATGGTCCAGGGATTTGCAAAATCTAAAAACAGGGGAACCAATTACCCGTCAAATACAAGTTATTGCAGTAGGTCAATTATCTACACAATTACCATCCATAGATAACGAGTTAGATTCAAACTTAAAAATTTATCCAGATAAGCCAAAATTATCTGACAATATTCAGGCAGAGGGTATTGTTGCATCAAGGATTGATCAATATGCCATGATTGGTATTAATGCTGGCAAAATTGAACTACCCAGCGTTAATCTTCCTTGGTGGGATATTGAAGATAAGGTTTGGAAAATTGCTTCATTATCAATGCAGGAAATTAATATTAAGGCCTCAATTGAGGATTTGAAAGCACAGGAAAATATACCGAAAATTGATGATTCAGAGTTAATACCCGATAAACCAATCAAAACTTCATACGTATGGAGGAATATCAGCGGTATATTAGGTGCATTATGGTTACTGACTGTTCTTTTATGGTTTTATTCTAAGCCGACGAAGAAAATAAACGAACAAAAAACCATAAAACCTGGATATAAAAAACGTGAAAAGTATCTTAGAAAAGCTAAATATGCAGCACAAAAGAATGAAAAAGAAAAGTTTAAAAAAGCATTGTTTGAATGGGCAAACATTCAGTGGCCTAATGACAAACCTAGAAGCATAGAAGAGATCGCGGTACGTGTTGAGAACCCCTTCTCTAATGAGCTAATATCATTCAATAGAGTTGCATATGGACCTAAACAGAATTACCCTTGGGATGGAAAAATTATGGTTAATGCTATAAAGAATATTTCTCTTCTTACTGAGCCCGATAAGCAAAAGAGTTTTCGATCGTTACCAACGTTAGCACCAGAATAAATAATATACTTACTTCTTAGGGTAATTTAGTTGCTAAATATAAAAGCTATAACTATAGATCTTGATGACACTCTATGGGATATTGAGCCAGTTATTCAAGCGGCAGAAGCTGAACTTTGGGATTGGTTATCACTAAATTACCCAAGAATTGCTAAAATATATAATCAGCAGGAGATTGTTAATCTGAGAGCAGATGTAGCTAATAAATACCCTGAAAAAGCATTTGATTATAGGTTCATGCGAAGACTAATTTTGCGAGAAATCTTCATAAGAGCTGATTACCCTGAAGAGCATGCCGAAGACGCATTTACAGTGTTTGACATCGCTAGAAATAATGTGAAGTTGTATGATGGTGCTCAAGAGGCACTCGAGATACTTAGTGCAGATTATAAATTGATAGCAATAACCAACGGTAATGCTGATTTAAATAAAATAGGGTTGCGTCATCTTTTTGATGATGTTGTTACTGCCGTTGATGTTGGTTTCGCAAAACCAGATAAGCGAATTTTTCAAGAAGCGATCAAAAGATCAAAGGTTGATGTACATGAGATAGTGCATGTCGGTGATAATCCTGAGGCAGATATAGTGGGTGCTGCAAGTGCAGGCTTAGTTACAGTTTGGATGAATTCACAACAGATTGAATGGCCTGAAAAATACCAAAAACCAGACAAGACAATTATGAGCATATCCGAATTATGTGGTTTATTAATCCCCAGGATTAATTAACTCCATTGTTTTGCATAGTTTTCAAGACAATATCAATTCGGCGATTTTTCTCTCGCCCCAATGCAGTTTCATTATTAGCCACAGGCTTAGTTTCTCCAAATCCTGTTGCAATGATACGGTAACTCTGGATACGCATCGCATTTATCATATATTGTTTAATTGAATCTGCACGTTGTTGTGATAATTTCTGGTTAAGTTGATCATCTCCCTGAGAGTCAGTGTGCCCCTCAATAATAATTTCACTCCTAGGATACACATCGATAGCTTTTTCAACTTTTGCTAATAGCGGCAGGCTCTCTGTCATTATTGACGATTCATTGCTACCAAAGGTAAGTCCGATCATTCTCAGTATCACATTATTATTTTCACGAAAAACTCTAGCTTCTGTCGAATTAAACATTTTTTCAACTTTATCAAATTGTTCTTTGATCCTTGCTTGAGCCTCTATTTTTTTATTGAGATTCTCCCTTTCTTGGGTAATACCCCCCAGTCTCTCATCAAGATTACGAATCTCTTCTTTTAGATCTTCTATCTGAATCAAATTATCTTTTTGATCTTGTTCTAAGTACTGTCTTTCTAAACGAAGAGTATCGATAAAACTTACCAAGCTATCTGTTAATGATGAGTATCCATTTGTAACTAATGGATATATATCTGCAGAGTTGGCAATTTTTGCTAAGTTAGTTTCCCACTCAATGATTAGTTCCTCTGTTGTTAGTAACTTATCTTGCAAGTTTTGAATTAAAATAGATAAGAAAATAGCATGTGAACTACGTTCAATCGATTTCTCTGTTAGGTTGTTAGCCGTCGCTATATCATAACGATTATTTGTTAATTCAAAATCAGCAGTATTGAGAAATCTATAAGCTTGATCAAGAGTTATTGGGGCATATCGATCAGCTTTTTCTTCTTTTGCTGAGTCTATCTGGTTTCTTGCTTTTGCTAAAACATTATCCTTTATGGACCACAGCTCAATTAAATTAAACTCTTGAGATGCATCTATATTTAATTTCTCAGCTCTTTGAATATTTTTGTTTTCAATAGATTTAGTAGCAAGGACAAATTTTCTTTCTGCTTTTTGCCACTTTGATGGATAGTTTTGGGGACCATTTGCCTTGATAGCGTTACGTCGGTTAAAGATTGAATCATTTAAAAGTTGATTAGCTGTATTCGCAAATCTGGTTGCAACATTGAAATATTCCAATGATTTCATGGCTTGTTGACAGATATATTTTTCAGATTTTGAAGAAGATAGTGCTTTATTCTTTGAAGTTGAAGCTTTTTTATATGTTTGAGGTGAGAGGATCTTAGCGCTGGCTTGATATGCTGATAAAGCAGCTATTTCCATATCTTTTAAACATTGAACAGCAGAAAATTCTTGAGCGTTAGCTACTGAAATTAACAACAGAAACAAAGGTAAAAATTTATTAATTTTGATGAACATCTTTATTATATTTAGTTTTTTTGGATTAAATCTTTTGTTAATTTTTAATGAGATCAATTATATATATAATAGAGCGCGTATCGCGTGTTAAATCAATTCATGACAGAATACAACTTTATTAATATAACTAGCAATTTAAATGAGCAAAATAAAAAAATTACAAGCAATCCCGATAATACCATCTGGCACAAAGTATAAAACCCTAGAGGGATTTTCAGCTATAAAAAATGGTATCAAGTTAAAAAACAATGTTACCAACCTCAATAATCAAAAACCAATATGGCTAAAGGCTAAAATTTCAGCTGGAGAGATTTATGAGGAAGTTAAAAATATTGTAAGAGATAATAAATTAAGTACTGTCTGTGAAGAATCAATGTGTCCTAATATTGGAGAGTGCTGGAATAATGGTACAGCAACAATCATGGTTATGGGCTCGGTCTGCACTCGCGCCTGTCGATTTTGTGCTGTTGATACAGGTAACCCAAAAGGTTGGCTTGATGCGCAAGAGCCAAAAAATACTGCAGTAGCGGTACAATTAATGAATTTAGTTTATGTTGTTATCACATCGGTCGATCGCGATGATCTTCCTGATGGGGGAGCTAGTCATTATGCTGCATGTGTTAAAGAGATTAAAAAGTTAAATCCAAATACAGCTGTAGAGGCTTTAACTCCTGATTTTAATGCTAATATAAATGATGTTCGTAAGGTTATTTTATCGGGCTTAGATGTGTTTGCGCAAAATATTGAAACTGTAGAGAGGTTAACCAAGTCTGTTCGTGACCCAAGGGCTGGCTATAAAAAGACATTAAATGTGCTGTTAGTCGCAAAATCAATCAACCCTGATGTATTAACAAAATCCAGTTTAATGCTTGGGCTTGGAGAATCTGAGTTAGAAATTATAGAAACTTTAACGGATTTGAAGGACAGTAAGGTTGACATTGTTACACTCGGTCAGTATCTGAGACCTACCCCGAATCACCTTTCTGTAGAGAGATATGTAACCCCCAGCGAATTTGAGAAATATAGACAAATAGGTTTGAAGATGGGATTTTTAGAGGTGGTTTCAGGTCCTCTAGTAAGATCAAGTTATCGCGCT
>CABXCS010000015.1 GCA_902510755.1 uncultured Woeseiaceae bacterium
GCAGTTGCATAGAAGAATTGTAATAATAAAATACCATAATGCCTACAAAGAAAAGCCCATACACCAATTGCAACAGCAGAGATAAAAAGGAGGGTGAAACCTAGCACTTCATTTCCAGTGTTTGAGGCAACCAGCATCGAATAAGCAATTGCAGTAATAACTCCGAACCATTCAAGTGCTTTTTTAGAAATCATTATTTAGTGATAAGGTAATTTAAAAACCAGCATCGCCAGTTGGCCAGGCTGGACTATTGCCAACATCTTGGCCATCTCGATTAATCTTTGCAATGGCACTTTCCATAATTGTTAGGCCCTCTTTGAATGTTTTTTTATCCATATTTAAAGCAGGATACATCCTGATATTCTCCTCACGATCACTAATCGCCCAAACCCCGGTATAGAGCATTTCACTCCTAACGGCACGTGCATACCACCAACTTTTATCTTCTTTTTTATCTTCAGGTGGCTGGAAACTTACTCCTAATAACAGACCACTGAGTCGAACTTGCCTCACAATTTCATATTTTTCTTCCCAGTTCTTCATCACGTCTTTAGCTATTTTTGCTAATTCTGCCGCATGATCGATAATGTTATCACGTTTAAATATCTCGAGAGTTTTTATGCCAGCTGCACAACCTGCTGGTGTACCAGCAAATGTTGAGTTTGCTGAAAAATCTGGGTTATTACCAAGAATTTCATCACGTGCTGCAACTCCAGCACATGCTTCAATACCGCCAGATAAATTTTTACCTATTACTAAAATATCTGGCGTAACATCATAATGTTCAACAGCCCACATTTTTGCAGTGCGACCCAGCCCAGTAAGCACCTCATCAGCAATCATTAACCAGTCATTGCGATCGCATATATCACGAATTCCTTGTAAAAATTCTTTAGTTGGTATCCAGTTACCGCCCTCAGCTAAGCCAGGTTCAACCATGACTGCCGCAATGTTATCTTTAGCTACAATATAATCTGGAATATGGTACTCCAAATAATGTAAACAATAATCTGTATATTGTTTTTCTGTCATGCCAGCTGGAATAAAATCACTGTGTGGGTATGGTGCGATAATGGCACCACCATTCCAGCCTTCCATATATTTTCTGCTATTTAGCCCACCAAAAACTTTGGTTCCGATGCTGTTCCCATGAAATGAAGAGGAAAAAGTGATCACATGGCGTCTTTTTTTATAGCACATCGCCATATAAAAAGCTGATTCAGCCGCTTCAGTGCCTGAAACCTCATAAGTAAAGCGAGATAAGGCTTGATTTGGCGTAATTTGAGTAATATTTTCAGCTAATTCATAGCGCAATGGATGGTCATAATGAAATCCATATCTCTGTTGCGCTTTATGCACCGCTTCAATTACTTCAGGATGAGCATTACCAAGTGGGTTTGTTGCCCACCCATTTTGAAAATCGATGTATTTATTACCATCAACATCCCATATGTAGTCTCCAAGCGCCTTACCAACCATAACTTGTCCGGCCGGTCTAAAACCACGTTTCGCAGCTTGTTGCAGCTTATCATCGAAAATTAAACCATTCTGGAATAATGAAACACCACGCTTTAAGATTGCTTTGGCTTTGGGCCCTGGAATGGATTTAGTCATATTAAATACTTATTACTCATTTATGTCTTCTATCATTCAGTATAACAGTAAGTATTAATAGCTAAAATATTACGCACACAATGTGCACCGCAAAAACTAATATTAATTAACCGGATTAAAAATTGGTCGTGTTACTGAGTAAGCCCAATAGAAAAACAGAAACTGCAATGCTAAACGGAAATATAATAAAGATAATGGGATCTCAGGAAATGCTTCAGGGGTAAGCGCCATGTATATATTTGCCGGATAAACGCAAATTAAAAGTGCCACTAAGCCCCAACCAGCAATTTTTCGTAATCTAGGAACTAACAAGCAAACACCTCCTAAAATTTCAAAAAAACCACTGATATATACTGCCTCTGCATGCAATGGAAAAGAAGGAGGCATGATGGCTAAATAAAACTCTGGATTTATAAAGTGATCAACACCTACGTTTAAAAAAAAACCAGCCAAACCCAGCAAAACTAACTTTCTCCATATACCCAAGGGTAACTTCAGCCATGAGGAAATAAACGATAGTAATTGCATAATTTTGAATTATCGCTCGCTATTATTTATGAGGAGCAACTAAGTATTTCTCACCAGTTGCCTGTTTGGCATAGCTCTTGATTATTTCTGGCTGCAACATCTCTTCAAATGAGATAGTTTGCGTATACTGGCTGGCAAAAGTTGTTTTTATTTCTTTGGCCACACGGTCACGCATCAGCTGGAATTTTTCCATACCAATTCTTTCTATCATTGGCATTAGAAGCCACCCACCAAGGCCCCATTGCATCCCAAAAGATCGATTCAGAATAGTTGGTGATTGATCTAACCCTCCATAAATATATACCTGTTTGTATGTATCAGATCCATACCGACTATATTCTTTTGATTTTTTATTAGCAGCCACTTCCATTGCCGCTAAGATCTGGCCCGCTAATTTACCATCATTGCCGCCTCCAGTCGCATCAAAACCTAATGTGGCACCGGTAACTGTTAACGCCTCAATCAGGTTTCTCATAAAATTCTGATCACTGCTATTTAACACATAGTCTGCACCTAATTCTTTCAAAGTTTTAACTTGTTCATCAGTTCTTACTATATTTACGAGTGGTATTGCATCATCCATACACACCTTAATTAACATTTTTCCTAGATTTGATGCTGCGGCAGTATTCAATAAAGCATGGTGATTTTCCATCCTCATAGTTTCAACAAATGCGAGAACAGTTAGTGGATTAACAAATGACGATGCTGCTTCAGTTGCAAGAGTATCGTCATTCATAATCAAACAATTATGTGCAGGCACACAACGGAACTGAGAGTACATTGCACCACCTGCTACACCTGCCAATTTTCCAATCAAAGTTGTCGAATTTGAGCCACTTGCCTCTATCACTCCAGCACCTTCATTACCGACTGGCATAGCTTGATTTAATCTTGATTTCATTGTTCCCATCAACGCCGGATGAACTCTCATACTAGTTAACGTATCATCTCCTGAACCCCGGGTATTGAGACTATCAAGGTCAGCAGCAAAGCTTATTAAAAGGCCAAGATCCGAGGGATTAATTGGTGATGCTTCTACTTTTACTAACACCTCGTGTTCCAGAGGAACTGGTTTCTTTGTGGTCGCAATGGACAATTCAATAAAACCCTCAGGTGTTAGTGTCGATCTTATTTCTTTAGAGGTATTTTCAGACATGGTTAACCCTTAATATTATTTTTTAAAAAGGGATGGTACTAATTTTGGAGTATTTTTCCTGTAATTATTATATTCATCTAAATGCCCCCATTTTTCTGTGCCTCGTGCCTCTAATATTCTTATTCCACTAATAAAATTCAAAAGTAAATAAGTAAAAATGGGAGAAAATAATGCCAGATAACTCATACCCTCAAATGAAGAAATACTCATGACTGTAATTCCAGTCCATAAGGTAATCTCACCAAAATAGTTAGGGTGTCGTGACCTCGCCCAAAGACCCTGTGTTATGAACAAATCCTTATTATCTATGTTGGATCGGAATGCGAGTTTCTGCCTGTCGGCGATTACCTCAAAAGCAAAGCCAAACATAAATAGAATTAAACCTAGTATAAATAAATTATTTACTATCACTCCCGCGGGACTCGTAATTGCTACCAATGCTGCTGAAGAGCATATAAAAACCCACATACCTTGAAGCGTCCAAGTCATCAAAAATCGAGAATAAGAGGTTTTAATTAAATCAAATCTTTTATCTTTGCCATCTTTATGAATTCTCATAAAAAGAAAAGAACCAAGCCTGATTGCCCATATGATAATAGCCCCAGCAACAATTAAATTACTGTATTTCAGATCCACAATACTGTCTGTTACTATCAGGCAATACACAGAGATACTCAAGTAAGTGAGACTGCCAGTTAAATCATAGAATTTTTCAGTCTTAAAATAAAAAGCTGGCAAGAAGGCGATCCATTGAATAATAAACGCAATAAACAAAACCTGTTGCATTAGATTTATAGCGTAAATTTCAATGCTGTTAGATGAGATTAGGTCAGCATAAATTTTTGTAAAAACAAAAACTACGGCAACAATTACTATGTTTTTTAAATGATTCATAAAGACCAGCTCTTTTGTGATGATTCAATCACAATATTAATATAATTGATTTCAGCATTGCTTTTGTCGGAATTGACTTTGTATCACTATAAAAATCGTACATATTTTTTCCTAAATTGTTCTTATTTTCAAGTTAAAAAAATTCTCAAGACAAATACCCTGACTCAGTTACTTTGCATCTCGCCTGCTTTTTTATTTTTATAATATCCTTGAAAAGCAATATATGTTTGTATCAAATTAGCGATAACAAAAGCATATAAATCTACAATGATAAAGACTGCCGCACCAGAAAATCTTGCTACACCGGTGAGGATGTAACCATTTAATCTAGTCTCATGCTTAACAGAACTAACCAAATATAAACTCATAATGCTCAAAATTAAAATTACCCATTGGCCATACTGCAAAAAATTCTCAATCATTATGTTTACCTCTAGTTTATAATATAGTTATGTACATTTAGCGTGAATTTTAACTCTCCAAGCGAAAATATCATAACAAATCATAGACTTTTAAGTACTTTGCTATCTTTACAACTTGAGTTTAATACCGCCATTAATAACGAAACCATCTAAAGGTGCATAAATATCAGAAAAGACGGGGTTTATCCGCGAGCCTGTGTAAATTGAACCAAATCGAGTTTGGCGGGTGTCGGAAAAATTCTCAAAGTTCAAAAATACTGAGAGATCCTCATTGAATATTTTCTCCATCATTAATCCCAAAATCCAAAAATCTCTTGCTTTACTTCCATCAGTCAGCCTTTGATGGCCATAATAATATGCCTCTAGTCCTACTCTGAAATCATTTTCACGCTCGTAAACAAAGACATTATTAACTCGAGTTTTTGGCATCAGAGGTGACGTCAGGATATTAGTCGCAGTATGCTCCTCTACACGAGCGTGGGTATAGCCAAAAAAATATTTAAAATCTTTCCATCGCCATACCAAACCAAGCTCAACACCTTGAGTATCCATATAATCATCTGGTTGACTGAATGCAAAGCGATCATTACTCAGTTTTAATAAGCGCAAAGGATTATTTACCTTGGTAGAGAAAAGCAGTAAGTTCAAATTCAATGTAGCATCATTTTGAAGGATAAATCTCTGGTTAAAGTCGATATTAAAACCAGCGGACTCTTCGGCTTCAAGCTGATTAATATCTATGGGCAATAATCCCTGATAATGAATTGATTCAGCTTGTTGATCAAAAAGGGTTGGTTCTTTATAACCCAAACCTCCCCCAATCCTAATTGATGTAAGTTCGTTTGGTGCATACAATACAGAAAGCCGTGGCAACAAAAAACTACCGTAGTCTGATGTTGAATCGATTCGTAATCCGCTTTCTATAGACCATTGGTCATCTAAAAAAAATGTCCCTTGAGCAAAAGTTCCATACGTTTGAGTATCTGAATTTAAAGCTAAAGATGCTTGAATCCTGTCCTGTTCAAAACTTTCTGTCCATAAATTAATACCGATAACCCAGTCTATTATGTCCGACGACCCAAGAAGATGGGCTTCAGAAAAACTTGAGAGCTGCTCTCCTCCAAAAGAATAGTTTGGAATACCAAGATCTTGTTGGTAATGATTGAAACTATTTCTTAGTACGAACTTCTTGCCCGATTGCGCCCGAAATATATATTCAAACTGTGTTGAGAATCGCTCTGTTTCAATTTTTTCATAATAGGCTGGATTTTGTCGATTACCGTCAATATAGTTCATATCTCCACCAATACGATCCTCCTTAATTGCATTAAATCCAATATTAAATTCGCTATTTTGCCTCTCAAAAAAAAAGCGAGGATTTAATGTCCATCGCTCAAATTCAGGAATGGCGCTAAATCCATTATTGGCAGGATCATACGCATCACTTCTATTGAATGATGTGAAGACCGTTGCACCCTTGTTATTTAGTTTTGCAGAATAAAAGCTACTTACATCCAGCCCTCCTGAGGAGGTCGCATTAAAAAGTAGCGAAGTCTTGCCCGGTGTTTCTGGTTTCTTTGTTATGAGATTCACTAAACCTGCTATAGCACCTCCACCATAAAGAGTAGAATTAGCACCTTTGATAATTTCAACTTGCTGAATATCTAAAGGCGCTATCTGCAGCAATCCTAGACCGGAAGAAAATCCGCCATACAATGGCATTCCATCGCGCAAGAGTTGTGTATATTTACCACTTAGACCTTGAATTCGTATATTTTAATTAAAGCTCGTTGCTAAGGTTTGCTGTACATGAATGCCTGTCATTTCATTCAATAACATACGGATGTCGCCAGGTTTCATATTGGCTTTTTCATTGATTTCCTCACCAGCAAGTACTTCAATTCGGGTAGGTTGCTGCTCAAAACTGCGACGATTTCGAGTGGAAATAACTGTTATTTCTTCTATCTCATGAAGTTCTTCTTCGTTCTGCGCACTGACATAAATGGGTATATTTATCAGCATAGAAGTACAGAGAACCATATATAAATATTTAATTATAAAATCTCCTTTAATCACAAAGTTAGTTAAATATTAGTGTAATCAAATAGTATTATTTCTATATATACCATCTTGATACATGAGAGGATTTTTGAAATCTGAATTTCTAATTTTTTGAACCAATCCTATTACAATTGAATGAGTTTTATATTCAACAATTTTATCTACTTTGCATATTATATTGACTAAGGCATTTTTCAAAATTGGAGGCTTATTTTCAACCCATTCAATATTTTTAAACCTCTCATCTATCTTATTTGGATCAGAACAAATTTCCGCAATATCTTGTTGTTTTTCGTTTAATAAATTTATACAAAATTCTGAGTTAGGAATTAAACTTTTATGAATGCTGCTTTTCTTATTAATACACGTAATAATACTAGGTGGCTCCATTGAGATAGATGTGACTGAAGAAACTGTAATTGCATTTCTTGCGCCATTTGATTGTGTATTTGAAATCACAGATACTGAATAAATATACTTACGCATTCCGATTCTAAATTCGTTTTGAAGATCCATTATCTGATTTCCTTTTCAATTATTAATTTATTCATAATATTACCCTATGATTCTTTTTGCATGGATGGCCGTGCGGCTTCCAGGTAAAGCATTAATTCGTTCACGGCACGGTGGGCGGGTAAACAAAAGAGGCTTCAACTTGCGAATTTTCGCGCGCGGAAAGTGGCCCCATTAGCACGGCACCAGCCCCCGCGACCAGAGTTCCATTTACAAAATCCCGCCGAGTGATGTTCTTGTCCATACCCAGCTTTTTGTCTAAATTTCTCATCTGTTCCCAACTATTTCATTGAACTTCTATCATTAGGCAGTATAGATAGTTTTGGCAGTATTCGAATTTTAATCTGAGGGTAGCCATCAGCGAAAAGCATAATCCATTTAATATTTCTTACTATTATATTCATCTCATTCCCACTCAATAGACGCACAATTTGAAACCCTTATAAACAAAGAGATACAGAGGTGAAAAAAGTAGTTTGTCATAAGTTTGTCACGACTGTTTACTCTTTTCATACCCATATTCCTAATTTTAACCCATTTTGTGACAAGGTTTGCCTCTATAAAATCTCTCTAATCATAAGTAGAAACATCTTCCAAGGGTGTCTTGAATACATTGGATATTTTAAAAGCAACCTCTAAGGATGGAGATGTCATAGAAATAATTCTAACTGACCATGCTTCTCAAAGAACAGTTAGATTCTCAAGTGGTTCAACAGGACGTAAGCCTCTTGATCAAAGACATTCGGGACCCGTTCGTAGTCGATAAATGAGTCAGGAGTATTCCACGATATATGGTTGATTAACAGCATGCAGAATAACGTGGCATCCATCGAAAGTTTTATATAAGGCTGCTCAAGTTTCGCATCCAAGGGCACTTCCTCAACCATGCTATTTCTATAATCCATCTTTAAAATACGGTTCTGGTTCGTGATATGGAAATAAACAATCCAATCTGGATAGATTTTTTTATATTCCTGAAAGGCCCAAAGTTTTTCTCTGGCTTGCGTAAACATTCGGTCGATCGGAACCTCATCCCTGAATACAACTTTTTGGTAGTCGTATTTTCTGTCAGCTAATTCTTGTATGTATTCCTCCCGCTCCGCTTCATTGTGAAGGTGGTAATGTTCATCAGGGTATTTCGACTCATCCTGCAGATCATATGATTGCCCGGAATTCAGAAGCACGAGTTTATGATCCAGCCCTGCTGACTCCAGATATTCCCTTACATAGCCAGGACTGGGTGGATGAGCGGAATACTGATTAAGATATCCTCGATTGCCCCCCATCACGTATTGATCCGCGAAGGGCATGACCCTATGTGGGGAAATCTCGCGGACCGTATCTACGAATTGACACATCCTTCCCTTATAAATGCGTTCACGTTCTTGCATTTTCTCATCATGCGAAAGGTTGGTGTAGCAACCGGGATAACCAGATCCACCCGCGTAAGGTAGCAGGGCCAGATCGATCTTCCCATATGTTTTCTTGATATAGTCTATCCCGTCTGGATAAGGTAAGCAGTCATTGGCATTGTAGATGGTCTTCCCACCCCAATTGAGGATCAATCCAGAGTCGATCTGATAACTATATTCTTGCTCCGGGTCTCCAGTCACCATATCCACCACTAGGCCTGGTGCAATTTCCGTCTGGGTCTCAGGCCTGATCAAGTGCACCTTTTTAAAATCGAACTGGTGTGTTTCCAAGAAGCGTTTAACAAAATTTGGCAATTCGGGCTCCCTGTCCATTATGATAATCTCGGCATCTCGGTTTAAGTGTTTAATCGTGTCAGGGGCACAGTGATCTTCATGAATGTGAGAGATATAAATGTAGTCCAGTCGGCCAATCTCAGATAGTGCTACATTCAATTTCGGCCAGTGATACCAAGACCCGTTGAAAATACCTTCGTTCATCCAAGGGTCGAAAAGCATGCGCTTGCCATCATGCTCCACGATAGCAGTCGCTCCACCGATATTTTGAATTTTCATTAAATTACTCCATGTTGGTCCAGATATATTAAAGCTTCTTAGCTAACAATTAACAAATTTTTTAGGCTATGTGACTACTCCCTACTCCCACTCCATAGTTACTTTTATATTACCCCAGTATTTATATAGGATACAGGGTATCAAAATCTAGTTTGTAGTAACTTTGTAGTGCTTAGGTGTGACATTACATTCTCACTCACTACTTCACCTCAAACCTTTTTGCGGATGAGTTTTTTTATCTTAATAAAGTTTATTGGTTCTTCAATTTTATATCCACAATACTAGAAGGATTTACAGGATTATTCCCCATACCTAAATCAATTAAAGTTAAATCATAATTTTTAGTAAAATTCTTCTTACAAAACTCAGGTAAACCCCAAAGTCTATCGTGATATATGATTCTAAAGAGCCTTGCTAATTCAAGAAAATGTCGTTTAGGCTGGAGTAAAAATGCAGGCTCTAGTAAAAAAATGTTCTCAACTTTTTTCTCTTTCAAAAGAATTAAAGGTATTTTAAAGATTCTGGGCATTTCTTCGAAACAATGACTGGTAAAAACTAATGAAGAGCTTTTAATTAAATCTGAATAAGTATCAGGTTTAGTTAAGTCTTTAGCAAAAAATTCTACATTAGTTAATCGAAATTCAATAGCAGCCAATTTTGATAGATCAACAGAACTTGGACTTAATTCAATTCCCACAAATCTTTTCTCTGGAAATTTCCGAGCTAAATATAAAATATTACTTCCACCACCACTTCCCAACTCAACTATATAGTTCGTATCAATAGTTTTTATTTTTTCTTGAAGTAAAGAATATTTTTTTTCAGTAATTTCTCTTTGAAAGCCAAACTGTAGTTTACCTTTGTATAAATTCCATCGCTTTGTTTCTTTATTTGACGTTTGCGATCCAAAAACATAGTCATCTAAAGTAGTAAATGTATAATTTTTTATTTGATCCAATCTTCTTGATTCGTAAATTGAATACACAAGCTCCACATCTCTTTTAAGATTTCTTTGTCTGATGAAATTAAAGCAGAACCTTAAAAAAGCAATAAATTCCTTTTGTACAAACTTAAACAAAATGTATTTAGAGCTTGCATTTTCTATATTGCGGAAATTATCTTTTTTTGACATATTTTATAAACTCTTATCTCGAAAGCACATTATATCAGATTAACAGAAATTTTTTCACTCCCACTCCATAGTTACCCTAAATTAAACTCATACTGCATATGGTTTTCAGAGTGTCTATTTTTAGTTTGTAGTGCTTAGGTATGACATTTAAATTAGTTTAAATTCACTATTACCATTCACTATTACCATTCACTATCACCATAAATTAACAATATATAATTATGTGTAATTTGCATAAAGATATTAATTATATTAATTTGATATTTTAGGATATCAAAAGAGGTCAATCATGAGAAATATAATTATATTAACATGCCTTCTACTCAGTTTATCTTTAGCATCAAATGCTCAAGCCCAATGTTTATTTGGCTCAATTGTAGAAGCATCTAGAGAAGCTGAAGAGAAAAGGTTAAGGGCGGCTCCAAAGCTAGCAGAAACCCTAATACCAAAAGCGAAAGAACAATCAAATTTGGGAGCTTTCTTAATTGATCAATTGACAGTTCAGTCTGAACAAGAAACAAAAAAAAGTACTGCCAGAAAAATTAGAAATGAAACAAAAAAAATACAAAAAGATCTTAATAAACTTGATAAAGGAATTTCTGAATGGGAAATGGAAGATTATGATGAGAAGCTGGATAAAACATCTGAAAAATTTGAAAAACATTTAAAGAAATACAGCAGCATAATTGATCCAGAA
Organism: uncultured Woeseiaceae bacterium; assembly: GCA_902510755.1. GTDB lineage: Bacteria > Pseudomonadota > Gammaproteobacteria > Steroidobacterales > Woeseiaceae > SP4260. The sequence goes on from CABXCS010000015.1 coordinate 11,006, forward strand.
ATTAACAGAATCGCTGCAGCTAAAAGAGCAGAACAAGAAAGAATCGCTGCAGCTAAAAGAGCAGAACAAGAAAGAATCGCTGCAGCTAAAAGAGCAGAACAAGAAAAGCAAGATGCATATAGAGCTATGTGTGAAGGCGCTGTCTCAGATGATCCTTTCGCAGTCTTTGATTCACCAAGCGAAGAAGATAGATTATTGTTAACATTAGATTTACGAGGAAAATGGGGAAATAGAATTAAATTACAGGCAAATGAAAATGGCTGTATGTGGATGCAAGATCCCAAAGATAGCTCAATACTGCCTGAATTAATTGATGCATCATTATTCAGTCAAAATCCTAACAATAAAACTCAATATGTATACAATGGGGTCGAAAACATGGCCTTGATTCTAGACTTCACAAAATACCAGTGCTTGTCTCAAAGTAAAGATGGAGCTAGACAAAAAATTTCATGTTATAACTCATCAGAAGAAAAGGTAGTAGCAGCTTCCTCATCACAACCGGAAAATAATTCAAACTCATCTTCATCTTCATCTTCATCTTCATCTTCATCTTCATCTTCATCTTCCTCAGACCAATTGTCAGGTAAAACTGCTTTAGGCTTAGCAGAAATTATGCCATGGGTGGAAGCATGTGCTGAGTCTTTTATGTTACCTCAAAAAGAAGCGAAATGGTTTGATAAATTCATGACAGGTGAAATAAAAAGATTGATTAGTGCAAACGAAATTACCTCTAGTGAAATTAACTCAAAATTAAATACTGCACAACAACAAGTAGACATGATGAAGCCTTTGTCTTATAGCGCAAAAGAAACATGCGATGTTTTTAAACTATCCGTAGTTAAGTTGAGGCAAATAGCAGAGAAGCCAAAAGATAGATTTTAGTTAGCTGCCACCTGTCATTACCTTGACTTGCATATCAGACATCGGATTTTCAGTCCGCTGCTCTACCAACTGAGCTACCTGGGCAAGGGACTTATACTTTTGCTGATGGCGACATATACGTTGATGAGTGGCAAAACGGTAAACATATCAACAAAAATTTTAGTTTTAGGGACTTTAACTGATGCCGATGGAAATATTGAACAAATATTTAATTTTTGAATGGTGAAACTATAAAATAAAATGAATTTGCACCAAACTTGTTTCATAATGAAACGGGTAATTATCGTTTACCATCGTTACCCTAGTTTGTAGTGAGTTTTTATTAAAATAATCAATTAAATCAATAACTTATAACGATAGTAATCATTCCCGCTCAATGGTGGCGGGAGGTTTACCAGATATATCATAAGTAACTCTAGATATACCCTCAATTTCATTAATAATTCTTAGGAAAACTAATTCTAAAAAATCATATGGTAATCGGCCCACCGAGCGGTCAAAAAATCTATCGTTTCCAAAGCCCTCAATGCAATAACATAGTCATAGCGGCGTCCATCACCCATAACTCCAACAGATTTGATCGGTAAAAATACTGCAAATGCCTTACTTCAAGCCTACCATATTCAATTTAAGTTTATTGTGTTACGCTTTTTAATTAGTAAATATTAAAAAAAAGGCGTTAATAATGAAAAAAGAGCAAATACTTGAACATATCGAACAGGAGTTAGAAGAAAATGAATCGCTGATTGGTTTCTTCTTGGCACAATATACACCTTCTTATTGGTTTCTTTTATTAATCGGACCATTATGGGCACTCGGAATTAGACAGCAATATATTGCTGTTACAGAGAGAGGCTTGTATTTTCATAAATGCAATATTCTTGGCAAGATTACTGGCTTTGACTTTTTTTCTTATGATGAAATTAAGAGTGTTGACTTCGGAAAGGGTCTAATGCAAAGACCCATGAAATTTCTTTTTAAAAATAATAGGAAATTAAAACTAAAAGCACAGTTAAAAGGAGTAGAAAAAATACCTAAACTAACACCAGATATTCAAGACTATATGCAGAAGAAATTCCTCTGACTTGATGATTATTTTTTTTTTAAGTTGTACGATTTATATTGCAGCATTATTGTTTATAACACCTCATCAGCATAATTTAAAAGCTGTTCCTTTGACTTTTGTGCAAAATTTCAAACTCATACAAGCTTCTCTCTATTTAGGTGTACTTTTATTAGTTATTTTCTTTATAACATCAAATTATAATTTCCTGGTTATTGATGAGCGAATCTTTAATTTACTAGCTCTACGTAACGAAATAACTGTCTTATTGCCATATCAAATAATCACTCATTCATTAATTCATATTGATCTTTTTCATCTTCTGATTAATATTTCTGGTATAGGCCTTGCTTCTCTTTATGAGAGACGCGTTGGGCCCAAAAGATTTTTATCTATTTTAGCTATTGGTTGTATCGCTTCAACTCCATCAATATTATTTTATGCAGACACATATATTTCTGGTATTTCTGGTGGGTTGTTTGGTTTATTCGCTGCGTATATAGTTGATAGGACTGGGTTAACCATAAAAGAATGGCTAGGCGCATGTTTAATTTTTGCCGTTCTTATGCTTGTATTTTCATTCACTCAAACAATTGAACATAGCCCTAATAACTACCAAGTAGATCATATAGGGCATATGTTAGGTGCCGTTGGCGTAATATTTTATTGTAGATTTAAACCTTTTCACCTATAGCTTAAATAAAGATACAGTAAATTAAGTCAGATATTTTGATTCTTTTTTAAATATGAACCATTAAAACTAAACCGATTTAATTACTGTATTGATTAGCTTCTTGATTTCCTTCTTTACACCACCAATAAATAAGTACAAAAACTCCGAAACCTGTCAGTATAATTAACTGCCACCAGCCACTCTTACCAATGTCATGCAATCTTCTACATCCAGCAGCGAGCATTGGAATGAATATTAATAATTGCGCTATAGTATTAACAGGGCCAACTTCCGCCATGGTGACACCCATCATAGAATCTATTACCATCGTTACAATCGAAATTATCACTATAAAAAGATAAAAGTACCAATATTCACTTCTTTGAGCTCTACCTGAAAAGGTAAAATATTTTGAAAAACAGACCGAAATTGCACTAGTAAACGACATATAGTTATCTCCTTTTATTGCGTAAAATCACTAATTAAAACTTACCAAAGAAAATATTCTTCTTTAATTTAGATAAAGTAATACTTGTAAAGAAAATATAAAATAAAAATTTCACAAATACAATGGATTAACATCATCGATTCAGTTATATAAAAACGCGAAAGGCTTAAATTTGTTATCAAGCTGTTTAAATTTTTTTAGCTTTGTTATCCTAATAATTTATCTATAATTTTAAAAAACAGCATTATTTAAAACATAAGAAACTCTCAATTAAATCTCTGGATATATCTTAAATTACTCCTACTCCACAGTTATCCTAAATTAAATCCAGTAAATATATGGGATACAGAGCATCAAAATTTAGTTTGTAGTGAGTTTGTAGTGAATTTTTACTAAAATATCAAATTAAATCAATAACTTACAACGATAGTAATCATTCCCACTCAATAGTTACGTTACTAAAATAGCAAGTAAAATCAATACTTTAAAGGCTTCATAATTAAACTTTGTAACTTCTTTGTAACTATTATTATTCATTAATCAATTTTGTAATTACCTATGTTCTTGTTTTTATATTATTCGTAGCATCTGTTGTTACAAATTTTGTAACTCTTTATCTCCCATCATCAATTTTTTTATTCACACTTAATATACTTATTTCCTACATAACCCCAAGGAACAAAGATCACCGGCAATATCACAAGTAAAAAAGGGATGATCATCTTAATCTGAAGATTTCAATATACATTCTTGTATCGAAAGGCACTCTAGCGCTTATCACATGCAGGGTTATGAAGTGCACAAAAGGATTTCCAGTAACGACAGTGAAAGTTGCTTTGCCCATACCAACAAGAGTTTGAGTCATGACTATATATGTGAAAGAAGTAAACCCAGAAGAAAAACTGCTGTAATCTACTCCCTGATCAAATAAGCTAAATACCGAATAAAATAAGCCTCCAAGCAAAATTACAGTTAGCTTATTATCAATTAATACTGCTACACGTGGAATGAAAATCATATGCATCATCACCACTACAGGCAATCCTGCTCCCAAGGTATTAATTAAAATTCCAAGCGGAATACCTTGAGCATATTGACTTGAACTAATGCCACCAATGAAATCAGTAGATCCAGAAAATATTGGACCGAAAAAATCTATTACCCAATAAGCAATGATTATCCATAAATCCCTAATCCATTTAAATGAACCAAAAAGTTTTTTTAAGGAAAATCCTCTTCCTCTAAGCCAGATTAAGGGAAGAAAGGTATAGATAATTGTATATGTAATTGCCCAAACCCAAACATCTGCTTGAGAGTGACTTCCTGTGGAATAAACATCTGTTCCAGGGAAGTGAAGTCCCATATTAAAACCTAAACCCAAAATCAATTGAGTAACTAGCAAGTAAACTACAGTCAACCATGCTTCTCTTTTTGCAGTAGATTTTTTAACTGAATAAAGATTGATCCAATTAACTGCGTCTCTCTTTCGGGTTAGATATAACAGCAAGAATACTGCAAGAACTAATACAGGTATGTATGCAGTTAATAAACTTGTTAAACCATCCTCCGCTATAGGTGATATATCGAAACCTTTCTGAACAGAGAAAAAATAAGAAAAAGTTGCAACTATCCAAAATGAAAGCCCTGCTAAGAAGATTTTATTTCTAGGCATATTCACCCTTCATTCCCACTCAATAGTAGCGGGAGGTTTACCAGAGATATCGTAAGTTACTCTCGATATACCCTCAATTTCATTAATGATTCTTAATGAAACTAACTCTAAAAAGTCATATGGCAATCGTGCCCACCGAGCTGTCATAAAATCAATCGTCTCCACTGCCCTCAATGCAATAACATAGTCATAACGACGCCCGTCACCCATAACTCCAACAGATTTAATAGGTAAAAATACCGCAAATGCCTGACTAGTTTCATCGTATAAATCGTGCCTAATCAATTCATCTATAAATATATTATCAGCTAATTGTAATAATTCTGCGTATTCTGGCTTCACTTCACCTAAAATTCTTACACCTAATCCAGGGCCTGGAAATGGATGACGATATACCATTTTCTCCGGCAGTCCGAGCTCAACACCAATTTTACGAACCTCATCTTTAAAAAGTTCACGTAGCGGTTCTATTAACCTCATACGCATATTTTTAGGTAAGCCACCCACATTATGATGAGATTTAATCACATGTGCTTTACCAGTTGAGGCACCAGCAGATTCAATAACATCAGGATAAATTGTTCCTTGAGCTAGCCATTCAACATCATTTAATTTTTTAGCTTCCTCATCAAAAACTTCGATAAATAAACGGCCAATTATTTTTCTTTTTTCTTCTGGATCACTGATACCCTCAAGAGCCGCGAAGAAACGATCCATCGCATTTACTCGGATAACCTTAACGCCAAGATTATCAGCAAATGTCTGCATTACTTGATCGCCCTCGTGATAACGCAATAAACCGTGATCAACGAAGACACATACCAGCTGATCACCAATAGCTTTATGTAAAATAGCCGCCACCACTGAAGAATCAACTCCACCAGATAATCCCAGTAGAACTTGACCACTACCGACCTCTTCTTTTACTTTATTTACCGCTTCCTTTGCAATATTTGCTGAAGTCCATTCATGAGGGCACTCACATATTTCATGTAGAAAACGATCGATAATTGTTTTGCCCTGCAAAGTATGAGTTACCTCAGGATGAAACTGCAATCCAAAGTACCGACGCTCGACATCTTCCATTGCTGCATAAGGTGAATTTTGACTACTTGCTATGGCTTTAAAGCCATCAGGTATAGATTCAATGCGATCGCCATGGCTCATCCATACTTTTAAGAGTGCAATTGATAAATCTGGAGCATCATTAAGACCGTTTAATAACAAAGAATCTGTCGTATTGATTTCAGCATAACCAAATTCACGCTCATCAGATGCTACAACTGCTCCACCCAACTGAGCCGCCATGGTTTGCATGCCATAGCAAATCCCCAATACTGGAACTGATAACTGAAAGATAACCTCTGGAGCTTTGGGAGGATTCTCTAGGTTAACTGACTCAGGCCCCCCTGATAAGATAATACCAGCAGGTTTGAAATTAAGAATGGTTTGTTCATCTGCGTCCCAAGGATAAATCTCGCAATAAACACCACTTTCACGAACTCTTCTAGCTATCAATTGGGTGTATTGACTACCAAAATCAATAATCAATATTTGATTTACATGTATATTCATTAATCGCCTAAATAACTCTTAATATCTCTAAGACGTACTGCGATAGTTTGGAGCCTCTTTCGTAATAGATACATCATGAACATGACTTTCTCTCATGCCTGCCGCCGTAATCTTTACAAACTCAGGTTTGGTTCGCATTTCTCTTATATTATGACTACCGGTATATCCCATTGCCGCTCTTAAACCACCTACCATCTGATGAATAATAGTTACTACTGAGCCTTTATATGCAACTCGCCCTTCAATACCCTCTGGTACTAATTTATCATGACCATCATCAGCATTCTGAAAATACCGATCCGAAGAACCATGAGACTGGCTCATTGCGCCAACAGAACCCATACCACGATATGATTTAAATGAGCGCCCTTGAAATAATTCAACTTCACCTGGTGACTCCTCGGTACCAGCGAATAAACTTCCTAACATCACCGTATGGGCTCCTGCCGCAATTGCTTTCGCAATGTCCCCAGAATATCTTATTCCCCCATCTGCGATAACAGGTATTCCCGATTTTTTCAGGCCTTCCGCAATATCAGCTACCGCTGTAATTTGTGGTAATCCTACTCCAGCTATCACTCTGGTGGTACAAATTGAGCCTGGGCCTATTCCCACTTTAACTCCATTAGCACCCGCTTTAACTAGGGCTTTTGCTGCATCCGCAGTAACTATATTTCCACCAATAATTTGTAAATCTGGGTATTGTTCACGAATGATACTAACTTGATCTAAAACACCTTGTGAGAAACCATGAGAGGTATCAACGACAATCACATCTACTCCAGCTTTTACTAATTCACATACACGCTCATCAGTATCATTTCCAGTTCCAACAGCGGCACCCACTCTCAAGGCACCCTCTTGATCTTTACACGCATTCGGATAATCCGTAGCTTTTTGAAAATCCTTTGCCGTGATCAATCCACGTAATTTGTAATCTCTGCTAACAACGAGGACTTTCTCAATGCGATGCTTATGCAACAAAGATAAAACTTCCTCTTCTGGCGCACCTTCATGAACTGTAACTAACTCATCTTTTGGTGTCATGACAACAGAAACTGGGGCCTCTAAATCTGCTTGATATCGCCAATCACGATGCGTGACGATCCCTATAGTTTCACCATCATCAACCACAGGTACACCGGAAATTCCGTTAAGTTTTGTTAATGCAATTACTTCTTTAATGGTAGTTTTGGAGTTAACCGTGATTGGGTCTCTAACAATACCACTTTCAAACTTCTTAACCTGAAGTACCTCTTTGGCTTGCTCAGTTATAGAGAGATTTTTATGAATAATGCCCACACCGCCCTCTTGAGCTAGTGCAATAGCTAATTTTGATTCTGTTACCGTATCCATTGCCGCTGATAATAGTGGGATATTAAGATTAATCTCACTAGTTAATTTGGTGGTTAAATCAACATCACTTGGCAGGATATCTGAATAATCAGGCCGAAGGAGGACGTCATCGAATGTTAGCGCCTCTTTAGTTATTCTCATAAGACCTTCCGTTACATTTTCAATTTCTGTAACGATGCAATTCTACTCTTTAGTTTTTTACTGGTAAACTAAAGATTGAAAAAATTATTATTTTTTTCTGCTCTTAACACTCAGGTCTTAGTTATACTTAGTTCATGGATGAATTTGTAAAAACAGTGGTAACACCCAAAATAATCTCTGTCTCAGAGCTTAATCGAAAAGCAAAATCAATCCTTGAGGAAGGTATTCCAAAATTATGGATTGAAGGTGAAATCTCTAATCTAGCTCGACCGGCTTCAGGACATATTTATTTCAGCTTAAAAGATCAGACAGCACAAATAAGATGCGCTTGGTTCAAACAACGTCAAAATCAAATCACTAACAATATACATAATGGTACTAAGATGCTGGCTCTAGGGAGGATCAGCCTGTATGAACCGCGAGGCGAATATCAATTTATAATCGAAAAATTAGAGTTAGCAGGTGAAGGTGACTTAAAAAGAAAATATGAAAAATTAAAAGCAAAATTATCCGATGAGGGTTTCTTTTCTCCTGAGAGCAAACTAGCTCTTCCGGCATTACCCAACAAAATTGGTATCGTAACTTCTCCATCGGGAGCAGCAATAAGAGATGTATTGAGTATTCTTAAAAGAAGATTTCCAATGGTGCCTGTCATCATATTTCCTACCGCTGTCCAAGGTGATGCGGCAGCATCGCAAATCAAAAATGCTATTATCTTAGCTAATAATCGCGCAGATTGTGATCTCTTGATCCTTACACGAGGAGGGGGATCAATAGAAGATTTATGGCCTTTTAATGAGGAAATTGTTGCAAGAGAAATTTTTGCGAGTCGGATACCTATAATTAGCGCCGTGGGCCATGAAACTGATGTAACAATAGCTGATTTTGTTGCTGATTATAGAGCTCCAACACCCTCAGGAGCAGCTGAAATTGCTGTTCCACATCAACATGAATGGATAAAAATGTTTACCAACAATGAGGTAAAACTTGGCTCATTAATCACTGGTACTATCAATAATTATCACCAAACACTTGATTGGACTCATAAAAGACTGTCACAAAGTAGCCCGCAAATGTCAGTCAAACGTCAAATAGAGCAATCCATTAATCTAAAAAAAGCCCTAATTAGTACGATCAAACATAAATTAATTACACTTAACCATCGATTAGATCAACAATCCTTCAGGTATACTCAGAGCTCTCCAAAGCACATAATTCAGCAACAAATTTTAAAGTTAGAAAGACTTACACAACGTATTATTAATAAAAATAATGAACTTATAAATACCAACCGTAACCAACTCCAGTTACTTGCAAAAACATTACATAATGTCAGTCCACTTGGAACTCTGGATAGGGGTTACTCTATAGTTAG
>CABXCS010000016.1 GCA_902510755.1 uncultured Woeseiaceae bacterium
AGCGGCATGCCAGGTCATACGAATAAAGAAGGGACCATAATGACCATAATCTGCAGGCCACCAACTCTGAGAATCGGTCATCAAGTCGTGCAGATCTTTTTTAAGAGCTTCGTAATCCAGTTTCTTGAATTCCTCTTGATAATCAAAATCTTTATCCATTGGATTTGATTTTTCATCATGTTGATGAAGAATATTGAGATTTAGTTGCTTAGGCCACCACTCACGATTGGAGGTACCACTATTGCTATTAGAAGCCATTGCCCCGTGCATTACCGGACACTTCCCCTCTTCTTTGTTGCTCATTAATTTTCCTCAGTTTTAATAAATATATTTGATAATTAATAGTTACATCTGCTTATTCTGAGATAATACTTTAAGTGATTTTTATGTTTAGAATAAGTCTAAAATACAAAAATTATGATAGGTACAATAAACATTTATGTCAACCAAAATAACCGCCTTGATCTGTAACACAATGCAACATAAACTTAACTTATAAATAGTAATTTCAAACAATCGAATCATCGGATATATCATCAAATATAATGACTGAAAAAAATATCAATTTAGAGCAATCATTAAAAGATCTTGAGTCACTCGTTGCTGAGCTTGAAACAGGTGAGCTTCCTCTTGAAGAAGCGATGAAGAAATTTGAAAACGGCATTAAACTTACACGAGCATGCCAGACTGCCCTCAAAGAAGCTGAACAAAAAGTTGAACTATTGCTTAATGATAGTAAGACGGAAGTTTTTGCTCCATTGGATAACGACAGCGATTAAACTAAGGATATTTGCCCAAGTATCGATAAACATATTATTGTGGCAACCCCTGCCACAATATCATCCAGCATTATACCTAGCCCGCCAGAAATATTTTTATCTATATAACTTATCGGCCACGGTTTAAAAATATCAAAGCATCGAAATAAAATAAAAGCCAATAGCCAGTTTTGCCAACTCATAGGTTGGAATAATAAAATTGTGAACATAGTGGCCATTTCATCCCATACAATTCCGGGGTGATCATGCACATTCAAATCTTTAGCACATTTGCCGCAAATCCAAATTCCTGCAGTCAGAAAGATGATGGCCATTAATGATTGAATCAAAAAACCAGCATCTAGTGTCAGCCACCATACCAGTATTCCGAATAAGGTTCCCGCTGTACCGGGAGCTAATCCAATGAGCCCTATTCCTCCGCAAAAAGCAAAAAAGTGGATCGGGTTACTCATTGTGGGTTTTTCAGTATTATTCATTGTTATTACTCAAGAAAAATGTAAATAACCGCCATGGTCGTATTCAATTTTCTTATTATCTAATATGCATTCTAAACCATCCGCTTCTGAGACAGCTCCAATCTGGGTAATAGAGATACCAGCTGTGTTTTTTATTTTATCCAATTCGTGTATTTTTGTGGCCGGTACTGTAAATAATAATTCATAATCATCTCCGCCATTAAGAGCGTATTGTTGTCTCTCTTTTTGACTGAACAAATTTATTAAAGATCGTGAAAAAGGGATATCATTTATATTAATAGAGCCGCCAACCAAACTGGCATCGAGTAATTTTTTAGTATCAGCAAATAAACCGTCCGACACATCGATTGCTGCTGAGGCAATATTAACCAGTGCTTGACCTATATGACTCCTTGCAGATGGTCTTGCAAAGCGCTCTATAAGAAACTTTTCATCTTCACTTGAGTCCTCAGTATCACCTATCAAGCCTAAACCCGCTGCAGCATCTCCAATAGTTCCAGTAATAAATATTAAATCACCGACACTTGCGCCCGCTCTAGTGATGGCGGAATCGCTTTTAACTTCACCGGTTATACTGGCAGTTAAGGTTAATTGCTTCCCTGATGTAGTATCACCACCCACTAAAGTTACTTTATACTCCTCTAATGCGGTAAATAATCCTATCGAAAATCTTTCCAACCACTTTTCATTATATTCAGGCAGCGATAAAGCCAAAGTCAACCAACGTGGTATTGCGCCCATAGCTGCCATATCCGAAATATTAACAGCAACACATCGATATCCAATATCTTGAGGGGGCATAGTGCTGGGGAAATGGACATTTTCTAAGAGAGTGTCGACTGACATGACTAGATCATAATTTTTTGAAGGTTTAATAATGGCAGCATCATCACCGATACCATGAATTACCGAGCTATCCTGATTGCTATTGTTGAAATAACGATGAATTAGTTCAAATTCATTCATTATCAGACTCCAAGGAAAACAACTCTATATCAGGCTGATCTGAGCGTTTTTCCCGCTCTATCCAAAACTGCATTAATGTATTTATGGCCATCTTGTGAGCCGAAACGTTTAGTTAAATTGACCGCCTCATTTATTATTACCGCTGTATCGATATCTTTCTGCTCTTCAAGCTCATAATAGCCTAATAATAGTATACTTAATTCAATGGGATCGATTTGAATAAGCGAACGATCCAAATGCAATTCAATTTCTGCCTGATACTCTGAACTATTTTTATATATAGCTCTCAATGCTTTGGTGAAATACCTTTTATCAATTTTCGTATATTCTTTTCTCTCACGACATTGAGATAATAATTCATTGATATCATGATCAGTTAATTGCATCTGATAAAGCGCTTGCACTAACATTATTCTGGCTTGAGTGCGGCTTTTTCTGAGTTTTGATTGAATCTTTTTCTTGGCGGTCACGACTAATCTATTTTTCTTAACAAATTAACCATTTCAATCACTGCCAGTGTTGCTTCTTCACCTTTATTGCCAGATTTTGTGCCAGCTCGTTCTAACGCCTGCTCTAAAGTATCGACCATTAAAACACCAAAACCAACTGGTATTCCATGCTTACTCTGAGCAGCTGATAAGCCCTCTGCACATTGACCTGAAACATAATCGAAGTGGGGAGTAGCGCCTCTAATCACGGCGCCCAAAGCAATGATTCCATCAGCCCGGCGCGATGTTGCTACTTTATCTACCACCAACGGTAACTCAAATGCTCCTGGAACCCGAATCAGCTCAATCGCATTCCTATCAACTCCATGACGATCCAAGCATGATAATGCTCCTTTTATAAGGGCATTCACCACAAAGTCATTAAAACGAGCAGCAACAATACTATAGCGTGCTTCTCTCGGATGTAAATCAGCTTCAATCGTTGTTATCTTTTCCATTATTCACTATCCATTAGTCATTTATTGTTCAACGTATTCTGTGATATTCAAATCAAAGCCAGAGATCGCATACATCTGTTTAGGTGCGGACAATACACGCATCTTACTTACCCCAAGGTCACGTAATATCTGGGCACCGACACCATAAGTTCGCAATCCAGCATCGCTAATTCGTTGTTCCTTTAACTGATCATTCTTAGTTGACAATTCTTCAACTGCATCCATTAAGTCTCGTGATGATTCTTGTTCTCTTAAGATTATCACAATACCTGTTTCTTCTTCTGATATTCTTCTAATCGCATCAGTTACTGGCCAGCCCAATGCTGTAGCTTGAACTCCCAACACATCACCCAGTGTATCTTGAATATGAACCCTAACTAGTGGCGCCTGTTCTTTTTTTAGAACGCCTTTCACCATAGCAACATGGACCGATTGACTTACTTGGTCATCATAGCAATACAAGGTAAATTCCCCATAATCTGTATTCACTACTTTTTTAGCAATTCGCTCAACAAAACGTTCTTTTTCGAGTCGATATCGAATTAAGTCTGCAATTGTTCCAATTTTTATATCATGCTTTCTTGAGAATTCTTCGAGATCAGGACGACGAGCCATACTGCCATCCTCATTTAAAATTTCTACGATAGTTGCGGCTGGTTCAAAACCGGCAAGCCGAGCCAAATCACAGCCGGCTTCAGTGTGACCTGCTCTGGTTAAGACGCCTCCTGGTTGTGACATAATCGGAAAAATATGCCCAGGTTGGCTTAAATGTTCTGGTGTGGCATTTTCCGCAACTGCTGCCTTGACCGTCTTAGCCCTATCATGGGCAGAGATCCCTGTTGTTATTCCTTTTGTTGCTTCAATAGAAACAGTAAAGTTAGTAGCATGGTGTTGATCTGTCTCTTCAACCATTAATGGTAAACGAAGTTGGGCGCAACGCTCTCGAGTTAACGTTAAGCAAATTAAACCGCGTCCATAGCGTGCCATATAATTGATATCCTCGGGCCGAACTTTTTCAGCTGCCATGATCAAATCGCCTTCGTTCTCTCTATTCTCATCATCGACCATGATGACCATTTTTCCTTGCTGAATATCAACAATGATATCTTCGATATTAGCGAAGGTGCTTTTTATATTCTGGACTGCTTTAGTCATAACCATTTATCTCAAGAAATTCTTTCGTTATTACGCCATCATTTGGCTTATCAAGCAAACGCTCTAAATAACGAGCTATTAAATCTACTTCAATGTTGACTTTATCACCAATTGAATAATCATTGATTATTGTAACATCAGTCGTATGCGGAATTACATTTACTGTAAAAATGGATCCCAGTACTGCATTAACTGTCAGGCTTACACCATCAATACAGACAGATCCTTTTGCAGCGACATAACGTGCATATTCTTCAGGTAATTCAACTTCAAAAGCAATAGAGCGAGCATCTTTCTGACGCCCAACAATTTTTCCAACACAATCCACATGACCACTAACAAAATGACCACCTATTCTCTCACCAATTGCTAATGAAGGTTCAAGATTAACTGAATCACCTTCTTTTAAATCCCTAAAAGCAGTGACTCGCATAGTTTCTCCAGACACATCTGCATCAAAACCATTATTGGTTATCTTAACCGCAGTTAAACAAACTCCGTTAATCGCAATACTTTCACCCACAGTAAATTCATTCCATTTAATCTCATTGGAATTAAATGTTATTTGAAAATCTCCACCTTGAGGTGAGATTTTTTTTACGCTACCTCTTGCCTTTATGATTCCTGTAAACACCTCACACCCTCTTTTTTGGCTTAGCTACAATCTTAATATCTTGACCAACCTTGCGAACCTCACTGATGATTAGCTCTTGCTTATTCATGAGACTAGTCCAAGCTGGTGTATAAAACATCGATTGAACTTCACTACCCATAATATGGGGTGCCTGATAAATAACAAGCTCATCAATCAAGCTATTCATTAACATAGCGCCTGCTAATACTGGACCAGCCTCAATTAATAAATTATTGATTTCATTAATGGCCAAAATTTCAAATACTTCTTGTATATCAACCCGATTATCCGTGGAAGCAGTCTTAATGATTTTAGTACCTGAAATATCAAACTTATTACTATTTTGATCATCGACACAAAAAACCCATGTTTTTCCTTTATTCTGAAAAATTTTTGCACTTGGAGAAATATTCAACTGACTATCTAATATCACTCTTAGTGGTTGGTTTTTAGTAAGTGAATCGTCACGCACTGTCAGGGCTGGATTGTCGTTTAGAACTGTTCCGCTGCCCGTCATTATAGCACCCGACTGGGCTCTTAATTTCTGCACATCTGCGCGCGCATGTTCTCCTGTTATCCACTGACTTTCTCCATTTTTCATGGCTATTGCACCATCCATACTGGTGGCTATTTTTAGACAAACGAATGGTCTTTTTCTCTCGATGCGTGAGAAGAAACCGCGATTCAAAAGTCGCGCTTCAGCTTCCATCAATCCCACCATTACTTCAATGCCAGCTGCACGCAACATCGCTATCCCTTTACCTGCTACTTCTTCGAATGGGTCCTGACAGGCAATAATAACCCGAGCTATATTCGCCTCAACTAATGCTTTGCAACAAGGACCAGTTTTACCTTCATGCGCACAAGGTTCAAGAGTCACATATAAAGTGGCACCATTACTTGATTGGGTAATAGATTCGAGTGCGTTAATTTCAGCATGAGGCAAACCAGCTTGATGATGCCACCCCTCGCCAATTATTTGATTATCCACAACAAGGACGGCGCCAACTTGTGGATTTGGATGGGCAGAATATTTACCTTTTCTTGCCAATCGCATTGCACGTGCCATAAATTTTTGATCAGCCAGTGTATAATTAGCCATAGCGTATACTCACTGGATTATTCGTTCTTATTAACTGCATCAGGTAATAATGATAACTGGGTTCGTTTCCGTTTCTTTTTTGGTTTACTTTGAAGGCGTTTAACTTCTTCTTGAAATTCTGTTACATCTTGGAAACTCCGATAAACGGAAGCAAAACGGACATAAGCAACTTCATCAAGCCCTCTTAATTCATTCATAACAAGCTCACCAATCAATCTGGAAGGGACTTCTCTCTCACCCATAGTCCTTAATTTGTGAATCATACGGCCTATGGATTGCTCAAATAAATCGGCTGATACAGGTCGCTTTTCCAGAGCTCGATGCATACTTGCACGCATTTTATGCTCATCAAAGGGTTCACGGCGATCATCCGTCTTAATGAGTCTTGGCATTACTAATTCAGCCCCTTCGAAAGTGGTGAATCGCTCACTACAGTCCAAACACTCTCTACGTCTTCGAATTTGACGACCTTCTCCGGCTAGACGCGAATCGATGACCTTGGTTTCTTCATGATTACAAAATGGGCAATTCATCTTTATACATCAAGCCTTTCTGGTGTTAATTCCTAACCAGTATACACCGGAAAATCCTTACATAAGGTTAATACTTTTGCCCGTACATTTTCCACCATACTTTCGTCGTTTAAATCGGTCAGTATATCCGCAATCCAATGGGCGATTTGTTCAGATTCTTTAGTTCCAAATCCTCTTGTGGTTATCGCTGGTGTGCCCAATCTGAGACCACTTGTCACAAAAGGTGAACAAGGATCATTCGGCACTGTGTTTTTATTCACAGTTATGTTCGCTCGACTTAAAGTTGCATCAGCATCCTTTCCAGTAATACCCTTATCCACTAGACTAACTAATATCAGATGATTGTCAGTACCACCCGAGAGAATTGAATAACCTCTCTCCATTAGGGTGTTGGCCATTGCTCTGGCATTCGCAATTACTTGAGCTTGATAGAGTTTGAATTCAGGATCTAATGCTTCCAAAAAAGCCACAGCTTTGGCTGCAATAACATGCATCAATGGGCCACCTTGAATCCCTGGAAACACTAAAGAGTTAAATTTCTTAGTCAGCGTCTCGTTTTCCTTAGCGAGAATAATCCCTCCTCTGGGTCCTCTAAGAGTTTTATGGGTAGTTGAAGTGACTACATCAGCGATATTCACTGGACTGGGATAATGCCCACTTGCTACCAAGCCAGCAACATGTGCCATATCGACCAAAAAATATGCACCAACATCATCAGCAATATCACGAAAACGCTGCCAATCTACAACTCTTGAATGAGCTGAGAAACCAGCAATAATGAGTCGTGGTTGATGTTCTTTCGCCAATGCCTCGACTTGCTCATAGTCAATTAAACCTGTTTCTGGATCTATACCGTATTGAACAGCATTGAATAGTTTTCCTGAAAAATTTACCGAAGCGCCATGCGTAAGATGGCCGCCTTCAGAAAGACTCATCCCTAGAATCGTATCTCCTGCCTCTAATAGTGCCAAAAATACAGCTGTATTAGCCTGTGAACCAGAGTGAGGTTGCACATTTGCATAAGCAGCGCCAAATAATTTCTTAGCTCGCTCAATTGCCAATTGTTCTGCCACGTCAACAAATTCGCAACCACCATAATAACGTTTACCCGGATAACCTTCGGCATATTTATTAGTGAGTACTGATCCCTGTGCTTCCATTACTCTTGGACTGGCATAATTTTCAGAAGCAATTAATTCTATATGCTCCTCTTGACGACGGGTTTCATGTTGAACCGCAACAGACAACTCTTTATCAAAATCGTTAATTGATGATGTCTTACTAAACATGACTTAAAATTCTCCTAAATTAAATATTCTCGCCAGTAATTTGTTTCGCAACCTAGTATTCAAAATAAATTCTCAAATCACTGCCTAATTAAAAATGATTTTACAACGTGCGTCCATGCTTTCGCGATATTATCTAAATTATATCCGCCACCACCCAATCCTATAATACGTCCTTTACAATACTGGTCCGCAATTCGGCATAATGATTCTGCCGCCATACCATGAGATTTCTCCGTTAATTCAAGTTGTGTGATTGGGTCACCGGCTAAACTATCAGCTCCGCATTGCAGTATAATGAACTCGGGTTGATTGTCTATCAGATAATTTTCAACTTGACACCAGAGTTGACTGAATTCGTGATCGCCTGCCCCAGGAGGAAGGGAGAGATTAAGTTTAGTGTCTTTTGCTTTACCTCTTCCCGTCTCGCTTGTATATCCAGTTCCTGGATACAAAGTGGCGCCATCTTGGTGAATATCTGCAAATAATAAATTTTCATCCTCCTCGAAATCATAAAAAATACCGTCCCCGTGATGAGCATCTATATCAACATAAGCAATACGCTGGATACCATAAACTTCTCGTAAGTGATGTATCGCAATCCCACAATCATTAAATACACAGAACCCTCCTGCCTTATCTCGACGAGCATGATGTAACCCCCCAATTGGAGAAAAAGCACGGCTGGCGTCTTCATGCATAATGGCATCAATGGCCGATAGCGTGGTACCTACAACATCTGAAGCCACCTCAAATACACCAATAAAAGCGGGAGTATCACCATGATCTAAATACCCCTTACCATCTTCAGAAGCCCGTGACACTTGATCAATATAATCTGATGTATGAAACAGCGCCAATTGATCCACAGTGGCTCTACTCGGAGACATTAAGGTAACCTCAAAATCTAACTTTTGTTGTGTAAGCGCGTCATGAAATGCCAAATGACGCTTGGGTCCAAATGGATGTTTTTCTCCGAAATTATAATCAGCTAATGCATCTCCCTTATAGACAAATACCGGTTTAGTGTTCACAATTCTCTCTTTAATTCTAACCAGCGGTAATAATAACTAATTTCCGCAATCAAGATGGTGTTAATTTATGGCGCAATATATTTATACGATGAATCGAGTGGCGAAAATGGTGCCTCCGAAACAATTCATTATTCGTGATATTTCTTTATCATTTTTTCCCGGGGCTAAAATTGGTGTATTGGGGCTCAATGGTTCTGGTAAATCGACATTACTTAAAATAATGGCGGGCCTTGATAACGAGTTTGATGGTGAAGCACGTCCTCAACCCGGAATCAATATTGGTTATCTACCCCAAGAACCAGAACTCGATGAAACAACCGATGTCAGGGGGAACATTGAAGCTGGGGTACATGCAACTAAGTCACTATTAACTAGGTTTGATGAAATTAGTATGCGTTTCGGTGAAACAATCACTGACGACGAAATGAATGCTCTGTTAGAAGAGCAGGGTAAACTTCAGGATAAAATTGATGCTTGTGGCGGTTGGGAATTAGATCGAAAGCTTGACATAGCCGCAGATGCATTGCGCTTACCACCCTGGGATGCTGATGTTACCAAACTCTCAGGAGGAGAAAAGCGACGTGTAGCACTCTGTCGCCTCTTATTATCTGAACCTGATATGTTATTACTTGATGAGCCGACAAACCATCTTGATGCTGAATCTGTCGCTTGGTTAGAACGATTTTTAGAAGAATATAATGGTACTGTCATTGCTGTAACACATGATCGATATTTTCTCGATAATGTTGCTGGTTGGATTTTAGAGCTTGATCGAGGGCACGGTATTCCATGGGAAGGTAATTATTCATCTTGGTTGGAACAAAAAGAAGCTCGACTTTCTCAAGAAGAGGCTTCCGAAAAGGCGAAACAAAAGGCCATGCGAGTTGAACTTGAGTGGGTTCGTCAAAATCCAAAAGGACGTCAAGCAAAATCAAAAGCACGGCTCAAGCAATTCGCCGAATTGACTTCTGAAAAATATCAGGCGCGAAATGAAACCAACGAAATATTTATACCACCAGGTCCTCGTTTGGGTGATTTAGTCGTTGAGATAACGGACCTGAAAAAAGCTTTTGGAGAGAAACTGCTAATTAATTCATTGAATCTTCAGCTTCCACCAGGAGGAATAGTGGGCATCATTGGTCCAAATGGGGCGGGTAAAACCACTTTATTCCGGATGCTAAATGGCTCAGAAGAAATTGATGCTGGTGAAATTCGTCTTGGTGAAAGTGTTCAAATCGCCAGTGTAGACCAATCTCGTGATAGCTTAGATGATAGTAAAACGATCTGGGAAGAGATATCTGATGGACAAGATATTATTACCGTAGGCAAATATGAGACACCATCACGAGCTTACGTTGGACGGTTCAATTTTCGCGGTAGTGATCAACAAAAGAAAATTGGTTTGCTTTCAGGAGGTGAAAGAAATCGAGTGCATCTAGCAAAAATGTTGAAATCTGGTGGAAACCTATTACTGCTTGATGAGCCAACAAACGATTTAGATATTGAAACGCTACGTGCACTTGAAACAGCATTATTGGAGTTCCCAGGATCCGCTATAGTAATTTCACATGATCGCTGGTTCCTGGATCGTATTGCTACGCATATACTGGCATTTGAAGGTGATAGTGAGGTGGTATGGTTTACTGGGAATTTTAGCGAATATGAGGAAGATCGCAAAAAAAGACTGGGAAATGATGCGTCTCAACCACAACGTATTAAATATAAAAAACTTTAATTATCGTTGATCAAATTTAACTGAAATTTAATGAGGAAATGATATGTTTCATCAATTCAAAATAGAGAGTTATCTAACAGAACATGAAAAAAATGTCGCTTATAATTACTCTGAAAGCGGTGTTCATCCAATCAAAATCGGTGATTTCTTCGAACTTGCAGGGAGAGATCTTGCTGAAATATCAAATATTGAAATGGATTACCCAAATGTCCGAGGTAAAGTTGAATTACGCGAAAAAATTGCCTCTTTATACCCTGATGCAAATTTAAATAATGTTCTCACGACAATTGGTGCATCAGAAGCAAATTATTTAATCGCTGAAACAATATTAAAACCTGGTGATGAGTTAATTGCATTGCAACCGGCATACATGCAATTACCGGGAAACGCACAAAATAATGGCATAACACTCAAAACAGTCGAATTAATCGAAGCTCAAAACTGGGCCTTGAATACCGATCAATTAATGGCGACAGTAAACAGTAATACCAAAATTATTAGTATTATTAATCCACATAATCCTACAGGACACATCCTCACTCAAACCGAAGTGAATGCAATCATCAAAGCCGCCTCAAGTGTAGGTGCATGGATTGTAGCTGACGAGGTATATGCTGGAACTGAACGCGGTGATACTCCCAGAACTCCCTCTTTTTGGGGTCAATATGATCGAGTTATTGCAGTTAATAGTATGAGTAAAGCCTATGGAATGCCAGGCTTAAGAATTGGCTGGATTGTCGCTCCAGAAGAGCTCATGCCACAATTTCAATTGCGTCATGAATACACTACGATCAGCTCAACCATGCTTGGAAATGAATTAGCAAATATAGCCCTAGATCCTGAGGTGAGACCAAAACTCACACAGCGAGCTCGAGAACTAATTAACTTTGGTTTTGATACATTAATGGATATGTTAGCCGTTCATAATGACACTTATTCGGTAGTGCCTCCTGAAGCTTCAGCCATGTGTATTGTGCGTTATGACCTCCCTGTTGACTCACTTGAATTTGTGAACCGATTGGTTCACGAAAAAAGCACTTTGGTTGTCCCAGGAAATTGTTTTGGTCTTGATCGTCATTTTCGATGTAGCTCAGCCCTCCCCGAAGTCTATCTTCGCGAAGGACTGGCTAATATAAATGCACTGGTTGCTGAAATAAAAAGTCAGTCTAAATAACGACGAGCATTTTGGAACATTCGGAGCCAAGGTCCATTCTCACCCCATTCTTCAGGATGCCATGAATTCTGAACAGTACGTGCGACACGCTCGGGATGTGGCATAATTATGGTGGCCCGGCCATCTGGCGTGGTTAAACCACAAATCCCATTGATAGATCCGTTTGGATTAGCTGGGTAACGTTCCGCAACATTTCCTCGATTATCAATATAGCGTAGGGCAATTTCATGCTGCGCTGCATCATGATGATGCTCACTAGTGAAAATAGCACGCCCTTCTCCATGAGAAGTGGCAATGGGCAAGCGAGATCCATGCATCCCTGTCAGAAAAATTGATGGATTATTCATAATTTCAACAAGACTGAATCTGGCCTCAAATTGTTCGGATTTGTTTGTTTTAAATTGCGGCCAATGTTCCGCGCCAGGAATCAATTCTTTGAGATTCGATAACATCTGACAGCCATTACACACTCCTAAAGTAAAACTATCTTGCCGCATGAAAAATTCAGCAAATTGGTCTCTAAGTTGTGTGTTAAAGAGAATAGACTTAGCCCAACCACCACCTGCACCCAACACATCCCCATAGGAAAAACCTCCACAAGCCACTACTCCTTGGTAGTGCTGCAGGGAATCCTGCTGATCAATTAAGTCACTCATATGAACATCCACAGCCTCAAAACCTGCACTGATGAATGCTGCTGCCATCTCATACTGACTATTCACCCCTTGTTCTCGTAAAATTGCAACTTTTGGCTTTAAACCAGTAACTTTCCGGTGAATTTTTGTCTCTAACTCGAATGATAATGAAACATTCATGCCTGGATCATCTACGTCAAGAATACGATCATATTCCTCAAGCGCTGTTACCGGGTTATCACGTAAAGATTGTATTTGATAGGAAGTTTCCGACCAAATTCGTTGTAATTGAGTACGACCACTTCGATACATAATCTCATCATCATTGTAAACGGTAAATTGCTCGTCTGGTGCTACTTCACCGATATCTATCCAATGCATTTTTTGCTGCTCTAGCACTACCTTAACTGCGTCGAGCTTACTTTCAGCAACTTGGATAACCGCACCCAATTCTTCATTAAATAAATCACGAATAATTTTCTCAGCTGAACCAGATAACTTTAAAGAAGCTCCCAAATGGCCTGCAAACATCATCTCTGTAACAGTTGCTAATAGACCACCATCTGATCGATCATGATAAGCCAACACTAAATTTTGCGCCAACAAGAGCTGCACACCCTCAAAAAAGATTTTCAAATTCATAGGTAATTCTATGTCCGGAGCATATCCACCAGTAAGATTATAGACTTGCGCCAGGACTGACCCGCCCAACCGTTCTTTACCTTCACCGAGATCCAACAACAAAAGTCGAGAAGGTTCATTGATGCGTTTTAATTCAGGAGTAAAATGATTGCGTACATCGGTGACTGGTGCAAAAGCAGAAATGATTAATGATACAGGGGCCACTACCTGATAATCACTGCCCTTATCATGCCATTGTGTGCGCATCGATAATGAGTCCTTACCGACCGGTATAGCAATTCCCAAATCTCGACAAAAATCCACACTGATCGCTTTTACTGTATCGAATAATTTAGCATCTTCGCCGGGATGACCCGCTGCTGCCATCCAATTAGCTGACAGTTTTATTTTACCCAACTCCCCGATGGATGCCGCTGCAATATTGGTAATAGCCTCTCCAACTGCCATGCGACCTGAGGCCGGGGCATCAATGGTGGCTAATGGTGAACGCTCCCCCATAGCCATCGCTTCCCCTGTATTAGCACTAAAGCCACTGGCTGTAATTGCTACATCACTGACTGGTACTTGCCATGGTCCAACAAGCTGATCACGAACACTCAAACCACCGACTGTTCGATCCCCGATATGAATTAAAAATGACTTGTCAGCCACACTCGGAAAACGAAGGACACGTTCAATTGCTTCATCAAGCTTAACTCCATCCAATACTAATGGTTGAATCTCTTGCTGTATGCGCTGCACATCGCGAATCATTTTAGGTGGCTTGCCCAGTAATACCTCCATCGGAATATTGACTGGTTTATTATCAAAATGCCGATCATTAACCGTTAAATTTTCAGTCTCATTTAAGACACCAACTAATGAATATGGGCAACGCTCGCGATCACATATTTCAATAAATTCAGCGCGTCGTGATTTATCTATTACTAAAACATAGCGTTCCTGCGCCTCATTACACCATATCGCCATCGGGGACATCCCTGGTTCTGCATTATCCACTTCCCTTAATTCTAATGCAGCACCATGATGACTGTGATCCACCGCTTCTGGAATAGCATTAGAGAGTCCACCAGCACCAATATCATGAATTAATAAAATTGGATTAGCTTGCCCCATGGAGACGCATCGATCTATAACCTCTTGCGCACGCCTTTCTATTTCTGGGTTACCGCGTTGCACTGAAGCAAAATCTAAATCCTCACTACTGGTACCGCTCGCTAAACTAGAGGCTGCACCACCACCCAAACCAATCAGCATGGCAGGTCCACCTATTACAATTATTTCGGTATCGGGAGGAACATCAATCTTTTTAGCATGCTCATCTCGAACATTACCAACTCCACCGGCTATCATAATCGGTTTATGGTAGCCACGAATTTCATTATCAGGTAAATGGGGTAAGGCACTCTCATAGGTTCGGAAATAACCCAATAAATTTGGACGTCCAAATTCATTATTAAATGCGGCGCCACCCAATGGTCCATCCGTCATTATTTCTAGTGGTGTTGCCATCCGTTCAGATTGACCAAAAGTTTGCTCCCAAGGTTGCTCATAACCAGAAATCCTTAAATGGGAAACAGTGAAGCCGGTTAATCCCGCCTTTGGTTTGGCGCCCAAACCTGTGGCACCTTCATCCCTTATTTCTCCACCCGATCCGGTGGCCGCACCAGCAAAAGGTGAAATGGCTGTAGGGTGATTATGTGTTTCAACCTTCATCACAATGTGGATAGGTTCTGACGTCAGAGTAAATTCACGTTTTGGTAATGAAGCCATCAATCGATCTGTCGTAAAGCCCTCTATGACTGCTGCATTATCCGAATACGCAGATATCACACCTTCTGGATTTGCTTTTGTTGTGCTCTTGATCATCGCAAATAATTTCTCTGGACGCTCATCTCCATCAATTATCCAGTCAGCATTAAATATTTTATGCCGACAATGCTCTGAATTTGCCTGCGCAAACATCATTAACTCCGCATCCGTGGGATTCCTATTCATTGCTTGATAGTGCTCACAAAGATAATCAATCTCGTCATCCGACAATGCTAAACCTAACTCTTGATTGGCATTTTGCAGGGCCGACTTACCTTCGGTTAGTAATTCCACTACAGTAATTGGTTGAGGTGCCTGCTGAATAAATAAACTATCGGCCTGATTATCATCTGTCAGAACACTCTCAGTCATTCGGTCATGAAGAGCTTGTTCAATCTTCTGTATTTGTTCTGGAGTTATTGTTTCAGGCGCACTAAAAGTATAACAAACCCCTCTCTCAATCCGTGAGATCATATCTAAACCACAAGCATGTGTTATATCAGTAGCTTTACTAGACCACGCAGAAATAGTCCCAATCCTAGGAACAACTCTAATTTTTCTGGCCACCTCATCAAACTTTATAACTGGTTCATCAGATAATAAAAGTGCGACTAATCGCTCAAGATGTTCAGCATCCAGAGCGCTATTTAATTGCACGTAATACTGATAAAAAACATCGAGAAGGATGACATCAGCATCAATTTTGCTAAGTACTATATTGAGTTTTTTAATACGAAAGTCAGAGAGTGCTCGCTGCCCAGTTATGCACACCATTTCATGCTTGGATTTACTGGAAGATTGTAAAGCGGTTACAGACAAACTTTTAGTATCCTGTTATGCAAAATCCATCTCACGAGATTGATTCAAGTGAGATACACCAACGTTATTTAGTGTTACCACCGGGGTTATACATATGCGCTGGAAATTGAGTAACATTACCACCTTCCAGTTTCGAAATTTTACTAACACCCTCTTTATCTACCTCATCAATTCGAATAATAGAATGCATCGGTAAATGAGTGCGTTTTACACCTTCAAACTCAGTTTTTATTTTCTCTTCAGATGGATCAACCACCACCGAGCTTCGCTCACCGAATACCAGTTCCTCTACCTCAATGAAACCAAATAACATGCCTTGTTCCACTGAATTAGCGTAGATCTCATATACTTGCCCTTGGCTCATAAAAGAAATTCTATATAAAGTTTTTTTTGCCATAACGATTTAGTTAATCCATTGTTAAAAGTAGTTACGAAAGAATTGAATATAAGTTTACCCAAAATTCTAATCAGATACTCAACTTATAAATATATTTTTTTATTTTTTTCTTTGCTCAGATTTTTAAATAATTCTATTGCAATACAAACTTAGGCAATCATTACCGATTCATACGATTATCAATTAAGGCAACAGTCACACTAGGATCTGCTAATGTTGAGGTGTCCCCCAGATCTGCATAATCATCTGCAGCAATTTTGCGCAAAATTCTTCGCATTATTTTTCCCGATCTTGTTTTTGGAAGATTTGGCGCCCATTGCAATAAATCTGGAGTTGCAATTGGACCAATTTCTTTTCGGACCCATTGTTTTAATAAATCACTCAATTCTTCTGTGGGTTCTGTGCCTTGCATTAATGTTACATATGCATAAATACCTTGGCCTTTAATAGCATGCGGGTAACCGACTACCGCCGCTTCAGCTACCTCTGGATGGGCAACCAATGCACTTTCAACTTCAGCTGTGCCCATACGATGACCAGAAACATTCAACACGTCATCAACTCTACCGGTAATCCAATAATCGCCATCGACATCCCGCCGAGCTCCATCACCAGTCATATAACTATTCTCATAGGTAGAAAAATACGTTTCAACAAATCTTGCATGATCACCATAAACTGTTCGCATCTGCCCAGGCCAACTATCTAAAATAACTAAATTACCCTCGGTGGCACCCTCAAGGATATTTCCTTCAGGATCAACGATAGCAAGTTGAATTCCAAACAAAGGCTTGGTTGCAGAGCCTGGTTTTAACTCAGTTACTCCTGGTAGAGGACTGATGAGGACACCACCAGTTTCGGTTTGCCACCAGGTATCAACTATTGGGCAACGACCCTCCCCTACAACCTTGTAATACCATTCCCATGCTTCAGGATTAATGGGCTCTCCCACACTCCCTAAAATTCGCAATGATTGCCTTGAGGTCTGTTTGACTGGTGTATCACCTTCTCGCATTAAAGCACGAATGGCCGTCGGTGCTGTATAACATATATTTACAGCATGTTTGTCACACACCTCCCAAAAACGCGCAGCGGTTGGATAATTTGGTACTCCTTCGAACATCAAAGTAGTTGCTCCATTAGCCAGAGGTCCATACACGATATAAGTATGACCTGTGACCCAACCTACATCAGCAGTGCACCAATAAATATCACCCGGATGATAATCAAATACATATTCATGTGTGAGTGAGGCATAAACCATATAACCACCGGTAGTATGCAATACTCCTTTTGGTTTTCCGGTGGAGCCAGAGGTATAAAGAATAAATAATGGATCTTCAGCAGCCATTTCCTCACAAGGGCAATCCGCATCAACTTCTTGTTCTATTTCATGTAACCAGACATCTGTTTCATTATTCCAGGGTATCGCAGCGCCGGTATTTTTAATCACAAGGACTTTTTCTAAGGTGGTTACTAAAGGATTTATGACAGCTGCGTCTACATTCTTTTTCAAAGGGATTGATTTCGCACCACGCACCCCCTCATCAGCAGTGATAATAATATTCGAAGCACAATCACTAATTCTACCGGCCAATGCTTCAGGAGAAAAACCACCAAAGACTACGCTGTGCACAGCACCAATTCTCGCACAAGCAAGCATGGCAATGGCAGCCTCAGGAATCATGGGCATATAAAGCGTAATCCGATCACCCCGTTTTGCACCCATTGCTTTAAGCGCATTCGCGAATAAAACAACTCGAGAGTGTAACTGTCCGTAGGTTATCTTTTCATCACGTGAAGGATCATCCCCCTCCCATAGAATAGCTACGTCATCTCTTTTTTCTGGTAAATGCCGATCGACACAGTTATAGCAAGCATTCAGTGTGCCATCAGCAAACCATCGGATATGCACATCATCACTGGCAAACGACACATCTTTTATTTCGCTAAAAGGTTTTACCCAATGAATTCGTTCTGCTTGGCGTGCCCAAAAACCCTCATTATCTTCAATCGATTCTTGATACATGGCTGCATATGAGGTTGCATCAAGATGGGTAGTGTTATGCATATGTGCAGCTACTGGGTATTTTTTTGACATAATTCATTTTACCTTAACTATTGATTTTGCCAGACAGGTATTATGCAACTTAATTTATTGTTAAGCTAATATTGGTGCGTATAAAAATACGGTTAGTATAAGGAGGGTATTTGATGTCTATCACCAGAAGAAAATTCACTCAAATTGGTCTTGGTACTGGAGCACTGATGGCAATGCCATTAAGTTTAGGTAAACCTAATTCGACCCTTATTAGACGTACAATCCCTTCCTCCGGTGAAGTTATTCCAGTCATTGGGTTAGGCACCAATCGTTATGGTGTCGGTGCTGATAAGGTAGCCCGGGCCACATTGTCTCAAACTTTACAGAAATTTCATGCACTCGGTGGGACCGTGATTGATACTGCACCTTCCTATGGAAGCTCTGAAGTCGTCTTGGGTGAATTGCTTGATAAGCTTGGTATTCAGGAAGATCTATTTTTGGCCAGTAAAGTCGATAGCCGAAATCTATCTGATAATAAAGCTGGCTACCGAGCCTCTTTAGCTCGTTTTAACACACCACAATTTGATCTCATGCAAGTCCATAACTTCAAAGATTGGCAGAATTCACTG
>CABXCS010000017.1 GCA_902510755.1 uncultured Woeseiaceae bacterium
TAAAGGTCACAGTGGTGGTGTATTTTTTAAAAAAGCTCCTATCTTGAAAAACTTTATTGAAGGTAACCCGATGGGAGCTTGGCCTGATAAGCTCCAGCCATTGAAATCTGAAATAATCATCTCAAAACAATATCCAAGTGCATTTTTCAATACCTCGCTCACCTCGAAACTTATGGAGCATGATATCGATACATTAATTATTACCGGAGTAACCACAAGTGGTTGTGTAAGGGCCACTTGTGTAGATGCAGTATCGCATGGATTTATTCCAATTATAGTGAATGATGCCTGTGGAGATCGCCATCTAGAGCCTCATCGTGCAAACCTTTTTGATATGAACGCAAAATACGGGGATGTTGTTTCTACAGAAACCGTCATCGACCATCTTAAAATACAATAATCGAGGACAAAAGAATGATTAATATTGTTGAAGTTGGACCTCGCGATGGACTCCAGAGTGAACCTGAAATTTTATCCACTAATACTAAAAATAAATTTATAAATCTAGCTATTCAAGCTGGATTGAAGCGTATCGAAGTGGCCAGTTTTGTTCATCCAATTAAAGTTCCACAAATGGCTGGAGCTGAAGAGTTAATTGCTACTCTCCCTGATAGTGACGAAGTATCGTATATCGGACTGATAATGAATGAACGTGGCTTAGATAGGGCATTAAGCACTAAAGTACATGAAATTGGTATGGTGGTAGTTTCCACAGATACCTATAATCAAAAGAATCAAGGTGTTACTACTTTAGAGTCTATCAAGACTTGGCTCGACATCTCTAAAAGAGCCAAACAACATGGAAAAGTTACAAATGTGATGGTTTCATCTGCTTTTGGTTGTCCTTATGAAGGTGAAGTAAATTTAAAAAAAAGTCATAGAAATCTGTTTGCGTGTCATGGATGGTGAGCCAGCAGAATTAGGTATTGCTGATAGCATTGGTGTAGCCGTACCAAACCAAGTTGAAGATTTTTTTGGTACCTTGAAAAGCACCATTGGTGACAATATTCCCTTACGCTGTCACCTCCATAATACAAGAAATACTGGCTTAGCTAATGCCCAAGCTGCCATAAATTCAGGTGTTACTTTCATTGATTCAAGTATTGGTGGTATTGGTGGGTGCCCCTTCGCTCCAGCTGCCACTGGCAATATTCCAACAGATGATCTTTTATATATGCTTTCTCGCTCAAATATTGATACTGGAGTATCATTAAAAAAGATCATAGCGGCAAGTAATTGGTTAGAAGATAAACTAGGGAGAGAGATCCCTGCCCTATTACCAAAAGCAGGTATTTTTCCTATTCAAGGATGAAATATTAATTGACAAAATAATATAAATTATGCCTTATTGAACAATTGGAATGAAGTTATAGCGGTTATTTATCTGTCAATAGATACGCTTACAGTTGCTGGACCTCCAGGATCAAGTCCAATATAAGTAACAGTAGCAACATTACCCTTAAAAACAGGTCGTGTGATTGCGTCAAAATAAAGATTTTCTTTTAGAGGACGAATTGCACCCATATTTCCTAGAGATAATAGATCACCGGCTTTAAGCTTTCTCCCCCTTAATAATAAGCGGTCTCTTAAATAACGGACACGATAAAGTGGTTCATAGGCATTCTTAATTTTGCCCTCGGCGAGCAACTCGCCCGTTTCATTTGTCATTGTGAACGTAAAATTATTAAGACGATTTATCCAATCAGTTGTGGCTTCTGTCTTGATTAAATTACCAACGATAGCATTCTTAAAATCATAATTTGTGGCAATACTACTAACGTTAGAACCACCCTTAATTGGTTGAATAATATCAGGCATTTCTATAAATGGAATAAAACCACTCAATGCCGCTAGTATCTCTAGTTCTGATTTGGCATTGTTTATACTACTGTTAGCTACGACGGTACCAAAATCAGCTTCTACGAAACTCATATTACAGCAGTCAACTGATATATGAGCATCACTTTGATGAATACCATTTGAAAACATCACGGCAGTAATTGGTCCACTTAAACCATCAACAGGACCATTATCATATTTACCTTTTGCAAATGTACCGATCTTATACCCAGCTATAGTTCCTCTAGTTTTTAGCTGCTCTTCAACGTAGTAATCGGCAATATCATAAGCATCCGATTCTGACAACTGCCCAAAAGGAATTGCATCTATTGGTGTTGCTTCATTGAAATTATTCATAAAACTAATACCCAGTTCTTGTTGATCACTAGGTTTTGTTAGGTCATATCTGTACGGCTCATTATTAGCTTTTTTAGTAGTCTCGATCGGGCCATTAGTAACTTCACATGCTATAGGAAATAGCATTACCAGCGTAAATATAATTATTTTATTCATTTGCTCACTAGAAATTTTCTACTTTTAATAATCACAAGTTAGCAATGTAAATTTGCAAATGCTATATAAATATATAAAGATCAGATAAATACTATTGAGTTTTTTATGCGCCTTTATACAAAAAATTATAGAATTCTTTGGATGCTATCGGTAATTTATCCTACTGTTGGGATGCCTGCTATATATATGCACTATCAGTCAAATAATGCATTGTGGTTACTATACCCCTTTATAATTACCTATTTGATTACTCCTTTTATAGATATATTTGTTGGCGAGTATAATCAAAATTATCCAGAAGATTTTCAACGTGAACTCGAAGGTGATCCCTATTATAAGATCTTGACATTTATAGCTGTTCCCATCCATTGCATTGTGTTTTTTGTTACAGCATTCTATACCGGCTTAATGCCATTAACTAATACTGAGCTTATTTTAATTGCATCATTCGCCGGATTAGCAAGTGGCACGGCAATTAATACAGGTCATGAACTTGGGCACAAGAAAACAAAACTTGAGAGGAATTTAGCAAAGATCGTTCTATCTATTCCTGCATACGGACACTTTATTATTGAACACAATCGAGGGCATCACTCTAAAGTTTCAACCCCTGAGGATGCTGCAAGTTCAATGATGGGAGAGAATATTTATGAATTTGCTATTAGAGAAATGCCCCAATCAATCAAGAATGCTATCAGCATTGAAAACGCTAGATTACAACGCATAAATAAATCATTTTGGTCTAATGATAATCAGTTATTACATTCTTTTGCCCTAACGTTAGTTATTCAAGCTAGCCTGATATTCTATTTTGGATTAGTTATGCTACCTTTTTTATTGATTCATAATTTTATTGCATGGTGGCAATTAACTTCTGCAAATTATATTGAACATTATGGTTTATTGAGAGCTAAGCTTCCAAATGGTAAGTATGAATCATGCAAGCCCCATCATTCTTGGAACAGTAATCATCTGATCGGGAATCTTCACTTATTTAACCTACAGAGACACTCCGATCACCACACTCATCCGACGCGCCGTTACCAGGCGTTGAAAAATTACAATAATCTACCAACACTACCTTGTGGTTATCTTGGATGCTATCTAATTGCTTATTTCCCATGGCTTTGGTTTCGTGTGATGGATAAAAAACTACTAGAATTGGAGCATATCAATCATGATCTCACAAAAATAAATATACATCCTAGGCGATTAATTTAGAATTTACATGCATGTGATTCGATTGTTATACAAAGTATTCTTAGTAGTTTAAGCGTTGTAAGATAAAGAGCATCCATACGTCTTTTTTAAATTTAAAATAGCTATTATTGGTAACTTATTAATCTTATTTACTACAAATCACCCGACATTAACTTAACAAATTACTCTTCATTATAACTCTTTATAATTTCTCTAGGCCATGCCATTGGAACTTGTTGCTGAGGATTAAATACTCTTTTGTAGCCTTGAGCTGGGTAAGCTGCTGCTGCTGCTGCTATTTCATCCTCACTGATATATTCACTAGGAATAAGTTTAAATACATCTAAACCACGCACAATTTCCGTAGCATAAATATAACCTTCATAATAGTAAACAGACCAATATCCACCAGTTACTAGTTGTTCTTCGTCTATCGGGCCTCTGTCAAAATAGGCAATTTCCTTTGGGTTTTCTGAATCAGTAAAATCTATTACCGAAATGCCACCCTGATACCAAGCTTGCACAAAAATATCTCTGCCAGGAATAGGAATAATTGATCCATTATGTGCAACACAATTTTCTGTCTCTAATTGCGGTGCTGGCATTTTATAATGACTTTTATATTCGAGCTTACCATCAACAATGTCATAGATGGCATCAGCTCCCCAAGTTAAAGGATCCCAAGCTCTGCACCTGGGTCTTCCACCGCCACCCCACTCATCAGTGAACACTATTTTTGTTCCATCATTGTTAAATGTTGCTGAGTGCCAATATGCAAAACCCTCATCTGATACGGCATCCAACCTAACCGGGTCATAAGGATCGGTAATATCAAATAATATGCCATTACCAGAGCAAGCCCCAGCGGCAAGATTGGCTGATGGAAATACTGTAATATCGTGGCATTCCTCAGTTACTCGTGTTGTTTGGGTATCATCACCATGATCGCCACCTCTCCACAACCCAGCTAATGCTCCAGTTTCAGGATCAGCAAAAACTGTTGGGCTACTTACAATTTTTGATTTTGATGGATCATCTACTGGAATCTCGATTATATCTATTCTAAATAGAGCAGTTCTATTATCGCCAGCAATATCCCCTATGCAAGTATCCAGCTCATCATTGTCTCTAATACTAGAAGTTCCACTGTTATAAACAATAATTTTACCTTCGTCATCTGGTCCTGAAACTACAGAATGAGTATGAGATCCACGACATGTTTGCACAATTCCAACTTGTTTCGGTCTTCTTAAATCCGAAATATCAAATATTCTAATACCACGAAATCTGTCTGGTGTTGGCTCACTGCCAGCACCTTGGCGACCACAATCGACTCTACCTCTAGTCTCTTCGACTGACATTATCAAGAGATCACCAACAACAGAGACATCACCCTGCCCTCCAGGACAAATAATAGATGAAACTAATGCAGGAACACCACCTTCAAACATTCGATAAATATTGAATCCATGGTAGCTGCCAGCAATCAACACATCGTCTCTAAATGCAATATCTGTATTAGAAAAACTTAACATTGGACTTCTTCTGTCACTCGCAGTCTTTTCAATCGATTTTATTTTTTTATCATCTTCACTTTTTGCATCTTCAGTATTCTCTTCCTTATCATCATAAAGACCAGTGGGATTATTTGGATCATAAAAACCAGCAGGTTTTGATAGTGACGATATTAGCTCTAAATTTAATATAGCCTCCCCCGCATCATATAGCCCAGCATCTAAGCCAGCCCTCGGATCATCTGACAGCGTTACTAGTAGATAATTCATTCTTTCTATCTCTACTGCTTGATCATTAACAACATCAGATGCAAATTCATTTAGAATTGGATCATAGGCTGAGCCTTTTTGTTTTCTCAAATGATCAATCATTTTTATCGCGCCATCATGATGGTTGATCATTAGTTTTAGGAAAAGTCTATCAAAGTCAGTACTATTACTTCTCTCTAGTTCTTCCAATTCTTCTAGAGTAGCCATACCAGCCATCTCATTCATGCCTGCCATATCATGATGTGCATGGTTTTGATTATATTGTGCAGGATCTATTGCTATTTCTCCTCGATCTCGAAGCCAATTTTGCATAAAATCAACCTCATCATCCTGAGTAACTAATATTTTTCCAGCTAACTCTATGACAGAATTTGAATTAGTTCTATCTTCCGCCATTTCGGACATAATCATGGCCTGATAATGATGCAAGATCATACCTTGCATAAACTCAATATCATCAGAGGTAAAACTAGTATCAGCAATATCAGACGCTGATTTTACATCTAAATCTCTAGTTTCCTGACCTGGAGCCCCTGGTTGAACTATGGGTGGCGAGACATCGTTGATGTGAGCTGATGCTAACGACGTTAAAAAAACTAAAATAAAAGTCAATAGGATATTTCCGTTAATATAGAGTCGATCGCTCATGCCAATGAATCTCCAAAGTTTTAATTAAATTTCAAAATACAATAAAAAAGTTACAGATGAAATATTTTTATGAAGATAAATTGTAACAATTCAAAAAAGCTTCATGTTATACCAATGTTTTAAAAAACTTGTGACAGAGATTTACGTCAATAATTTAATTCAGATTTTATATTTTTCTTTTCTACCTGGGTATTTTTGCCATACATTCAATTTCGAATGTGGCATTCATTGCCAGGCCGTCTGCACCGAACGCACTCCTAGCAGGATATGGTCTATTAAAATACTGTATATACGCAGAGTTAAACAGGCTCCATTGCGAAATATCATCAATCATAACTAAGCACTTAAATATATTGCTCAAATCAAGATCATGTTGCTCCAAAATTACTTGCATATTTTTCATTGCCTGATGCGTTTCACCTATAATCCCTCCTTCAGCTAACCCCCCATTTGTTTCACCAATGATTCCAGATAGATATAAAATATCACCGACAGTTACAGCGTCTGAAAATGGATAATTATTATCGATTGTTGTCTTGGAAGTATAGTAACCAACATCATCGGCATGCACAGAAATTGTTATTAGTGATATTACTAGGGATATTAATATTTTCATCATTCTCCTCTATTAGATATTGTGCTCACTTTACATACTACATTGTTAAGGCTTCAGTTGTGAAAATTCTAATATAACTGGTAATTACTAAGATATCGCTGCTTTATTTTTTGACTATTTTTACGTTAATGGGTATAGATATTAAAAGAGCTCAAGAACATAAATGACCAAATATGAAAATACAAGCGACCAGGCGTAACTTTATTCGAGGAATTGGAGTCATTAGTTCACTCAGTTTTGCCTCAAAAAAAGCTATTGCTGCTGATCTAATAAAACCTCAAACACCAAACTATTTTCAAGAATTAGGTGTCGAACCATTCATTAATGCAATAGGTCCATACTCATCCCTTGGTGGTGCAAAAATGTGGCCAGAAGTTATAGAAGCAATGGATTACGCGATCAGAAATAAAGCAAAAATGTCTGATTTACATAATGCCGTGGGAATCCGAATTGCGAATTTACTTGACGCAGAGGCAGCAATGGTTACTTCTGGTGCAACCGGAGCGATTATCCTTGGTACTGCAGCATGTATGACACTTGGAGACTCAAAAAAGAATGAGTTACTGCCAAATACATCGAATATGAGAAATGAGGTAATTATATTAAAAGATCAACGTTATCTTTACGATCGGTCAATTCGAGCACCTGGTGCAAAATTAAAACAAATAAATAATTTAAATGAATTACCTAGGGCTATAAATAAAAAAACAGCTATGTGTTTCTATCTACTTAATCGTCCAGATGATAAAAATATAGATATTGATACTTATATAAATATAGCAAAAAAATATCAGATCCCAATAATGTGTGATGCTGCAACTACAGTTCCACCTGTTAAAAGAATTCATAACACCGTTAATCGTGGCTTTGATTTGATTTGCTATTCTGGTGGTAAGGGCTTACGCGGACCATACAGTGCAGGACTTCTTCTTGGAAGAAAAGATCTAATTAGCTTTGCAAGACAGCATAGTTCCCCTAATCATCGTGCTTATGGAAGAAGCATGAAGGTCGCTCCAGAAGAGTACCTAGGGATGATGGTAGCCGTTGAAACCAGCTTGAAATTTGATGAAGATAAAGAATATCGTCGGCAAATGACAATAGTAAAGTCGATGGCAAGCCAAGTAACTGAGATAGCCGGTACGCATGTCACATTACATGAACCAAATGATGAGGCTCGTGAACCTTATTTAGAAATAAATTGGGATCAGAGATATCAAATCACTCCAGCTCAATTAAAAATGGAATTAAGAAATAACAAGCCATCAATTGAAATTAGGGCGTTGTTTTTATCCGACGGTAAGATTCATCTTACTGCAACAATGCTAAATAAGAGCGAGTCTTTAATAGTAACAAGCAGCATCAGAAGAATACTCCAGAATCATGCGCTTTAAAATAATGGATCTAAACCATGACTATTAGACGTTCTTTGTTAAAAGTATTTGCTGGCATAGTGCCAATGACTTTGTTGAATGAAAGTAAAAGCCATATTCAAAATGCCAGCAAATTTGAGTCAACTGCAATAAAACGTGATTATTATAAAGAACTTGGTGTCAAATCATTCATCAATGCAGCAGGTGCATATTCTGTATTCGGTGGTGCAAGGATGAGAGAAGATACGATCAATGCTATGCGTTATGCTGCCAGTAATAAAGTTAAAATAAAAGAATTACATAACGCAGTAGGAAATAGAATTGCTCAATTAACCGGTGCAGAAGCTGCCATGGTAACCTCAGGTGCAACAGCATCAATTGTCCTAGGTACCGCTGCATGTATGACACTAGGGGACGAAAAAAAAATGAGGCAGTTACCGGACACTTATGGCATCCGAGATGAAATAATTATTCAGAAAAAACATCGTTATACGTATGATAAGGCTCTGACTGTCGCTGGCGGAAGATTAATTGAAGTGGAATCGGAAGCAGAGCTCTTAAACGCTATAAACAAGAAAACAGCCATGATGTTTTTTCTTATGCCTCCTCAGCAAGTAGATAATATCATTGAGGCAAAACGCTATATATCTATTGCAAATAAAATGAAAATTCCATGCTTTTGCGATGCCGCTACCACAACACCACCTGCCAGTAATATAATTGATGGGGTTAAACAGAATTTCGATCTTATCTGCTACTCAGGTGGTAAAGGTTTACGTGGACCTTACAGTGCTGGATTACTTTTAGGCAGGTCTGATTTAATTGATTTTTCTAAACGACACAGTGCTCCTAATGATGTTTCAATTGGGCGTGGGATGAAAGTATCAGCCGAAGAATATCTTGGGATGCTAGTTGCCCTTGAGGTAGCACTAAATATTTCAGCATCAGAGGATAACATATACAAAAGAGAGCGCTTTCAAAATATTATAAATCAAATATCAGACATCAAAGGTATTAAAACCAGGGTCTTTGAATCCGAAACTATGACAAATGAATTGTATTTAGATATAGATTGGGATGAAAATATCATCATACTATCTAAAGAGTCATTTGTCGGTCTACTGAAAAAGAACTCACCATCCATAGAAGTTAGATTACTTCTTTTTTCAAATGGAAGGATCCACTTATCAGCAACTGTGATGAAGAATAATGAGGATATCATTGTTGGTAGAGCAATTAGAAAAATCTTTCTCCAATCCTTACGCTCATCGATTTAAATAAAGCAATATTTAAATCATTACTTCAACTTAAGCTAGTACCAGAGTCGGAACCAAAAAATGACCTATAAAGCCAACATAACCGTATCTAACGAACAAACACCCGAGAAGTATCGAGCTTTCAGGCCTAAATTTATTCAACTTTTAGGAAGGTATTTTCTAAAAGCATTTAATTGGCGGGTT
Source organism: uncultured Woeseiaceae bacterium (assembly GCA_902510755.1). Classification (GTDB taxonomy): domain Bacteria; phylum Pseudomonadota; class Gammaproteobacteria; order Steroidobacterales; family Woeseiaceae; genus SP4260. The sequence continues at coordinate 9,431 of CABXCS010000017.1, forward strand.
GATGGCTCAATACCTGCAACAACTGATAATCAGAATATTATCATCATCATCGGCCCACACACTTCCAATTGGGACGGAATTTTTGGCTTTGCTGCAATATTAGGGTTGGATATAAAAATCACTTTTTTTGGTAAACACAGCTTATTTAAGCAGCCTATTTTAGGAAAATTCTTAAACTACATGGGTGGAATTCCTGTTGATAAAACCAAGCCTGGTATTGGTCTAACAGATATTGCGATACAAAATATGTCAAAGCTAAATGGTTCTTTGCTGGCAATGGCACCTGAAGGAACCCGTGCGAAGACAGAAAAACTTAAATCAGGATTTTTAAGGATAGCTCACGCGACAGAGGGTAAAGTCTTCCTCGCTGCTATCGACTTTGGGAGCAAAAAGATCCTATTAGATTCATTTTTTGAATTCTCTGGTGATTATGAGCATGACATCACCTACGTAAGAGAGTATTACAAAAACTTTCAAGGCAAGTACCCTGAGAATTATTGAGCTGATAGATGGATCTAACTCATCCCACCAGTTATTTAAAAACCACAGAATCACCACAAAATTACCGAAATTTAGTAATAATTGCATCTAATAAATTGTCACTCTTATCCCAGTATTGATATTCTTTATTACCATCAGCATTTGGCCAAGATGAATAAAGGGCAATCACAATATCGGCCTCAGGCGCAATACGAAGAAATTGCCCATGAATTCCAACCCCATTAAGGTCACGCCCTTTATTTCCAACACCCCACCAAAAAGAACGATAATAAGGCTTTAAATTTTCAGATGTCGCATAAGGCCAATCAGGATCACCTAATTGATTATGAATATCCTCTATAAAGTTAGCAGGTATAACTTGCTCCCCAAATGCCCTTCCTTTATTAATCACCAGTAATCCGATGCGACTCAGATCTCTTAATGTCGAATTCATACCACGACTACCAAGTGCGAAGCCGCTCCTGTCGACTGTAATATAAGCGTCAAACTCAGCACCCATTGGTTTCCAGAGGTAAGTAGAAATTAATTCTGGCAAAGTCTCACCTGTGGCTGTTTCCAAAACCCAGGCAAGAACATCAGTTGAACCTGAGCGATAACTAAACTTACCAACCTTTGATTCATTGCGATCAATTGTTGGAAAAAAATCATATCCACCAAAAGGTAGTATTTCGGGACAATAATCATCAACTATCCAGCCAATAACACAATCTTGAAGACGAAATGTCGTAGTAAAATCAGGATAGTCTTCTGTATAGTCAGACCCATCTTTCATATCCAATACTGCCTGTAAAGAATCTGGGCCCCAACCACTACCTGAAAGCTCTGGTATATAATGAGAAACTGTTTGCGAGAAATCAATAACTCCCTCGCTCTCGAGCTTACCAGCCAACAAACCAACCACTGATTTTGAAATTGAATTCATCAAATGAGGCTTATCTTTAGCTAAGTGACCATAATATTTTTCAAATAGAATATTACCGTTTTTAAGGATCAATAATCCGTCAATATACCAATCTCTTGCAATCTGATCGATCGATTGTACTCGACCATCATACTTGATATTGAAGCTTTCGATAAATGCTTCATCTTTTTTAAGGCTTAAAATCTGATTATTTGCGTGTGAGATATTAGCAGATGGTAATATTTCACGAATGTGACTATAGCTCCACCTATTAATTGGTCCAAACTGAAAATTAGTAAGAGATAAATTATCAGGACGATCACTATTTTCACTAAGACCAACACTAGTAAGAAGGCAACTAAGCAAAGTTATTATATGTAATTTCTTTATCTTCATCAGGCAACACTACACAATCCTGTATAACTTGGAAAGAGCTTGTTAATTTGGCAAAGATAATAATAAAAAATCCCCTTCCCTAATCTTCCAAAGATAATCAACAAAGAGGTTGAGAGACGTTCCTTTACCTTCATAACTATTCTGAGAACAGCTCATGTGTCATTTCTTTAGGGGACCATAAGAGAGTAATGATCATGCAACATCAATTTAATCTTTTATGTAGAATGATTATTAAATGACTGAAATATTTAAAATTGCTAAGTTGGGAAGTATATCTATAGTTGCTCTCGCATTAATATCTTGTGGTGATAATTCTTCAATAAGCGAATCGTTAACCATCAACGAAAATGAAAATTCTCTTTATACTGATTTAATATGGGAAGAGACCACTCCGACAAATGTTGGAATTGATCCTATCCTTCTAGAAGATTCTTTTATTTATGCGCTTGCGGATGAAACATATACACAGGCAGTTATACTAATAAAGGACGAAAAACTAATTTATGAAAAATACAGAGGTCTGGAGGCGAATGAATTAGGTTTTTGGGATCAGTCTTTGATTGATATTTCAGAGCTAGGGATAGAAATTCGACTGGAACTTCAAGACAGCTTTACTAACAGGGATAGATACAGCCTCGCAACTTCTTGGTCAATAGCAAAATCATTTGTTAGCATTTTAATTGGCATAGCCATTGATCAAGGCTATATCCAATCAGTTGAAGAGAGCGCATCAACCTATATTACAGAATGGTCTAATGATGATAGAAATCAAATTACTATAAAAAATTTATTAGATATGAGGTCTGGACTACCAGGTCTTTGTGCTACTGGCTCTCATCCAGATTATGAGCTTAAATTGTGCCCTTATTCAGTACATTGGTCAGGAGGCAGCCTAACTCCTGTTCAAAATCAGTTAGACGCTTGTATTAATAGAGAAATTGCTGAAACCGGAGTTATCCAATCTTGGTATTCTAGTGAACGCACGTGGAAAAAAGATTATTTACTCTATAGCAACTGTGAAGCACAAGTTCTAGGTGAACTTCTTTTTAGAGCGACTGGTAAAGACCTCCAATCTTATGCGGACATTAATCTATTCTCCAAGATAGGATTTGAGGGTCATTGGTGGAGAGATAACGAGAATAATGGACAATCAAATGGTAACTATCTAGCGTATTGTTGTTTAGATGCTACAGCCAGAGATTTTGCTAAATTTGGTCAGTTAATTCTTAATAATGGTTCGTGGGGTAATGAACAAATTGTATCTTCCTCTTACGTTGAAAAGATAAAAAAAATAGGCATTGACTCTGTTGTTGAAGAAGATGGATCATCTTACAGCTATGGCATGGGATTTTGGACACTTTGGCCTACCCAGCAAGAAGATGGGACAGATTATCCACCAGTTAATAAGATTCTCCTAATGTGGGGTTACGATGGTCAGTATATTTTTTTAGACATTGAAAATAATATGGCTCTTGTAAGAAACAGTCTTTACTACCCTTTGCTGTTTGCTTCATTTGATAGAAAGATGATTGCTACTGGAGATTTAAATGCTATTAATTATCCACAAACTCTACCTGTTAGTTGGTTTGGAAATTATTCGTCTTTTAGTCCTTCGGTTTTTTTATACTTAGTATCAAAGTCCATAAATTAAATGTAGTTTAATTAATCAATCCCCATAGATTAGTTTTTCCTCGAGCTTTCATTTTATCTAATCTGACACGATAATAAATCAACAAAGAGATTTAATTCATTATTATCAATAATTTATCATGGTGCCCAGGGCCGGACTCGAACCGGCACGTCATTACTGACAACAGATTTTAAGTCTTACCCAGTTCTAAGAAATAGATTGCTCCTACAAAATAAATTGATTAAATTAAATGTATTAATAATTTTCTGGGGACTCATATGACACAAATAACAACACTACCATCTAATTCATCAACGGAAGATATTATTGAAGTATTAGGAAAAGATGGTGCTGCAATTGTAGATGGTTTTGTCAGCCAGGAATGGTTATCAGAGTTTAATTCAGCAGTACAAACCTCAATTGACAACTATAAACCCTTCGATTATGGAGAGCCAGAGGCAGAGGAATTCCTTGGTCGCCAGACTGTTAGGCTTAATGGTTTAATAAGAAAAGCTCCAAACTATATAGACTTGATAACTGATGATCGCTTGCTTACGATAATGGATCATTTTCTTTCTCCAAATTGCGGCCAATATCGACTTAATTCAAGTGAGATAATTGAAATACATGGTGGCGAGACAGCTCAGGAGCTTCACTGGGATGACGTTATTTGGCCGGCTCATTTCTGGGCGCCAAATCTATTGCTACAATTTAATGTAATGATAGCAGCAACCGATTTTACTGAGTCAAATGGAGCAACACTTGTTGTACCGGGTAGTCACAAATGGGATCACTCTAAACGTCAACCAAAACAAAATGAAATTACTCAAGCAGTCATGAAAGCAGGGAGTGCTGTATTTATTCCAGGAAAAACATTACATGGAGGTGGTAACAACATCGATGGGATAAAACGTAGAGCGATTGTTGCATCATATGTTCTTGGTTGGCTTAGGACTCAAGAAAATCATTTTCTTCATACATCAATAGATGAAGCTATGGAATGGCCGGAGAGAGTTAGACAGCTTCTAGGTTATGATTTATATGCACATTATGATGAAAATATTCAAGGTGGACCTTTGGGTTACTATGAATACGGAAGCCCAAGTGCCCTATTTCAAAATACCAATAAATAATTTAATTTTATCGATAACTTATCATGGTGCCCGGGGCCGGACTCGAACCGGCACGTCCTTTCCAGACAGACTATATAGTTTTTCAATGTGTGGTTAGGTTGGGTTTAAGTACAATTTATTTATTAGAAAGCACGTTGATCTGGATTATAAGGAGAGCAACCAATTGCACTTTCATTTTAGAAAGAAAGTTCCTTATTTGGAAAAAGATATAACTGAATTATGGATTGAATACAATAATGATTAATTTTAATTTTTGGTTAATTATTTTTCATCTTTCAATAGCATGCCTATGATAAGAAAAACAACTCCCAAGAAAAACCCAACAAACCCTGTAAAACCAGTAAATAACGCTCCACCAATTAACCCACCTGCTGCCTCTGCAGTTCCTGATGTCTCTTCTGCAATAAACATTCCTGTAAATAGCATAGAAGAAATGGGTAATAAAAAACATAGAATAGAAGCACTTATCAATAATCGCTTCCATGCTTGTTTTGAAGAATTTGACCTTATAGAAATAATAAAAGAGATAACATAAAAGACAAAAAAAGCAGAGGCTCCGATTTCGCCACCCTCAGCGCCACCGCCTACGCTAAATCCAACTAGCATTGAACCAATTGTTGAAATTATTAATCCGCCAAAAAGTGCCGCTATAACTTTAGAAAACATAATTAAATCCTTTTAAAGGTTACTATTAATCTTCTAACAATAGCAAAATCTATTCAAAAAGTCTCATTGGACTAGTTTACTTCCAGTTACTAAAAGTCCGTAACCCAATTTTGGGCTGCTTCTTTCTTTTATTTGCTGCCTCATGCGGTGGTGGTGGTGCCCGGAGCCGGAATCGAACCGGTACGTCCTTTCGGACAACGGATTTTAAGTCAATTGTATAGAAATCATTAATACTTAAAAAAACTATATATTAGTTTTTACAAATAAGTTATGGTTTATTGAAATACTCTAATAATCTAATTAAGGATAAAATGCATATGAAATTAATTTCAATACTTAGCTTAACAGTATTATTTATTCTCAGTAGTTGTGGGAGTGAGCCAACTTTTGATGGTAGCTCTGAAGAAGCAGCTGAATCATCACTTATGGACATGTTCTCATCTGTTGATTTTGGGGAAAATGGTAAACCCTCGGAAGATGAGATGACAAATCTTCCGCCAGGACTAGAAACATATATGTGCGCCGGAGTGCAGGCAGCGTTCAGTAGTTTTGGCCAAGATCCAGCTGCTGCAATGGCCTCTGTTAATGAGACTTTTAATGGAATGACTGCATCTGAAATGGCTGCATACGGAGAGGAAAATGATCTAATCGGCTGTATGACCAAAATGATGGAAGGCCTCAAAAAGCTAGGCAATTAGCTAGACAGCAGATAAGAACTCATAGGTAATTATTTACCTTGATCACCAGTGCCGGACTCGAGCCGGCACGTCCTTTCGGACAACGGATTTTAAGTCCGTGTCTTTTAAGAGTATAGCGTAATCATATTACTCATATTAGCTTATCTAGGGGCTTATAGAGTATCTTGATTATTATAGAATAATATAAATATGAGAAATTGTTATAAAAAAAAGGAAAAATTTGTATAACTTTTGTATAACTTTTAGCTGCCTTGTTTGATATTGATACCTATTTTTTTATTGCATTACTAATGGAGCTTATCCTATCTTTGGTTATAGGGTGCGATGATAAGTAACTTGTAACAATATCTCCATCATCTTCTGTATAAATCGATAATTTTTCGAGTGCACGAGCTATCAAGTTTGGATCTTTATTAATTTCAATTAATTTTGATAATGAGTAATAATCAGCATCTGTTTCCATTTCCCTTGAAAATGACAATTGCAAGAAAAATGCACTTGACGTAATTACAAGATCACTCAAAGCAGAAATATCACCAATTATATAGTTTAAAATCATAACTGTACCAATAGAACGGATAACTAGTGTTAGGCCATGATTATTTTCAACATGTCCTACTTCATGTAAAAGCACAGAAAGCAACAGGTCATCATCTCCTTCGTACAGATTTACCAAGTCATCAGTTAGTATTATTGTGCCATCAGAAAGCGCGAAAGCATTGGCTCCACTCTCATCAGATGAAATAAATATAAGATTATAATTCTCTGTTTTAAGGTTTAGTTGAGTAATAACTTGATGAAACATCTTTGTGATATTCTGTTTTCTTTCGTTAGTTAAATTCGATTGATTTTTTATTAGACCGTCATTAGTTTTAAGAAATTGAGCTGTTATCATTTGCTTCATTTCGTAAGGGATAGTTTCAGCTATTTTCAGAGATGTATAAGGGAAAATAGCAGTTGAAAAGATATAAATCATTGCGGGTATGAGAAATATCCCAAAATATAGAAAATATTTATTTTTTTCTATTACTGACACCAAAGACTTTGAATCTTCACTCAAATCTGCACTCTCATCATCAGCAACAAATTTTCCGCCTGATGGGAAGTATATAGTTATTGGTAAACCAGGAACTTTTTGGTCAATTTCTAAATCTTTCTTAGAAGAATTCTCTATGATGTCATCATTGTCACGATAAACTATTATTTGATCTGCTGTGTCTCTCATCATAACCCTGGAAAATTTTAAAGTACCAGGATAATAGTATTTACCATTCATTTTATTTGTTGTTAGCCAAGTGATACATCTATATCGAATGCATCACCAATCTCATCAGCTAAAACAGACCCATCTTTCGTTTCTTGTTGAATGATCGAATCAACTCCAGTATCGAAATAAACGTTTGTTAAATGTGCAAAATATTTTGCATTTCTTATTTTGACCCATGGAATTGCAAGTCCTAAAGTGACTATAACCAAGAGGAAATTTGTGATTACAAGGAAGGTATAGCCTCTGGCTGTAAGTGAAGATTTGAAGTAAACAGTTTTATCTATACAGCTATTATTATATATGGAATTACGTATTTGACTTTGATATATAGGAGCTGAAACGAATAATGCTATGTATAAACCTACACTAATTATAGCCAAAGTCTCACCATTATTGATACCTAGGATGTAAGCAACAAAATACATGCATATAATCATTAAAACAATAAATAATCCACTTAGGGATAAAGCATTGTAGTAGGCACTTGTTTTTTGGTCTGTTATAAATTTTTTTGACCCAAACTCAGTATTATTTATTATGTAGTTATTTATGGATTTATGCACTCTTGGGGCAGCTATATATAGAGTTAAAACCACTACAATTGGGTAAAGGATAAATCTTGTGAAAGATTCAAAATAGCTTCCTAAAAAATTAAACTTAATATTTCTATAGCTAGTGACTCTCATATTAAAACGCATACTTTGATTGATTAGCCATGGTGTGAGAAAAACGATAGCTATTGGTAGAATGATGCTAAAAAAATTAAAAATACTTACAAGCAAGGAATATAATAACAAAACTGTAACTGCAATTATCCTTCCTTTTAAAATTTGAATAGGCTTTGCTGTGTAATCAAAATTATGCCCATCAATAAAAGTATTCTGATAAAAATATTTCATGTTTCTTACTTTTGCCCAAGGTGAATATATTCCCAACGTTATTACCATTAATAAAATATTTGTAATCCAAATCGAATAGTAATCTCGGACGTTCCCTTTAAACACGACCTTTGTCTTTGATAAGGCCCTTATCTCATTTTTTGATTTTTCCTTGTTTTTTTGTAAAAAAATAAAGAAGGTATAGAATAAAAATTAAAGCAAAAAGGCTTCCGTATATATAACCATTGAGTTCGAAAGTGTTAATAGCATCAGGAATTTCATTCAATATTTCGAGGGTATTGCTGTTATTATCATTTTCCGAAATATCTGCTCGTATATCACTTTCATTGATCTGCTTAATTAATTCAACAACACAATTCCCGAATGACTCAGTGCCTTCAGTCAAACCCATGTTTTCACAAATCGTAGGAACATATTCACCGTTCATATAATACCCGCGATCTATAGCGCCATTGGCATAAGTGTAAGTGCCTTGTCCGTGCATACTGTCATCTTTCCACGCACCGACATATCTTTCTCCATCAGCCCAAGTGAAAGTGCCTTGTCCGTTCATTTCGCTATCTTTGTATTCACCGATGTATTGTTCGCCACTGGCATAAGTGTAAGTGCCTTGTCCGTGTCGTTTGTCATCTTTGTATTCACCGACGTATTGGTCGCCAGCCCATTCTGAATTTTGTCCCCAAGTGAAAGTGCCTTGTCCGTGCTTTTTGTAATCT
>CABXCS010000018.1 GCA_902510755.1 uncultured Woeseiaceae bacterium
GGGTTGGTTTTCTCGCTGAGAAATCAATACTAGAAGAAGCCGCTATCCGTATAATGCGTTTTGCAGACACACAATATCGCATCAGCTAACGCTTGTTAATTTTTTTTATATAAAGGATTTGCTTCAATAGCTCTATTATCAAAGCCGTTTGGATATATCTCGCCTTCAAAAAAAATAGCGAACTCTGGCTCAACTAAATTTTTATAGGTTGCCCATACCGATTTTGCTGTGGTGCTATTCATGATGCCAAGCTTTAAGACATTGATTCTTGCTTTAATGAGCCCGTCTGAAACAAAACCTAATTTATCTTGTAAGAATACTTCTCGGGCATCAATGATCAGCATGGTTATATATTGTGTGATTTGAGTTTGCTCTGCTTTTGTGAGTGTTTCAGACTCCCAATTTTTAGCTAAAAACTCAGCAAATTGAGTATCTCTAGCTACCGTGAACCTACGTTCATATACTCTAGAATTAAGTTTATTCTCTAGGTTAGAGATGGCCAATTTATTATTCATATGAATTTGCCTTGAGAGATAAATTAATGTTACTACGGTTGCTATGGCAGCAATAAGTTCACCGATAGCGCCAAGTTCTATGTATGTCATACATTCCTCCAATTAAACTGCTAGTATTGTTTATACTTCATCATAAAAGATTCTTCAGATAAAGAATGTTCTGGGAAAATTTTTAAAGAAGTTGATTATTAACTAATTAAATTTAAAAGTGAGGAGTTATGCGTTATTACTTATGTATTTTGACCATCTTTCTTTCAGGATGTCTTAATGTTCCATTTATCCCTTTAGTTGACAATGAAAAAGACTTAGCTGAGATTGATCTAGCAGTTAGTTTACATCATCAACCTGCAGCGACTTACTCAGAGTAAAACGGAAAAAATAATGGCGTCTCAGCAATCACCGATTTATGTAATCGGAAGTATTAATACTGATATGGTGGCAATGACAGCCCAATTGCCGGCACCTGGTGAAACTGTAATGGGTGGTGAGTTCATGATGACGGCAGGAGGTAAGGGGGCTAATCAAGCAGTTTCGGCTGTGCGACTTGGTGGTAAAGTTACCATGGTAGGTAGATTGGGCGAGGATATATTTGGAAATCAATCTATTGAGAGATTAACTGCGGAGCAGATAAATTGTGACTTTATAACCAGAGACCCAAAGACTGCCTCGGGTGTTGCGTTAATCAGCGTTGATGCTCAAGGAGAAAATCATATTGTTGTTGCACCAGGTGCAAATAATAAGCTTAGTTATAATATTGTTGATTCGGTTATAACGGCGCTTCCAGAAAATGCCATTATATTAATGCAACTAGAAATACCACTCGAAACTGTAAAATATATTATCGATAGGACGCGTAATTCCTCTCAAAGGGTTATTCTGGATCCTGCACCTGTACCTATGGTTACTCTTGATGAAGGTTATTTTAAAGATCTTTACCTAATCACACCGAATGAAACTGAGGCCAAACGCTTAACAGGTATTGAAGTTTCTGACGTTCAAGCAGCTGAAAAAGCGGCTATTAAATTATTAGCTACAGGAGTGAAAAACGTTGTCATCACCATGGGAGCTAATGGGGTGTTATTAGCGCGACAAGGTGCGATGAAAAAGATTGCTTCACCTGAGGTAGATGCCGTTGACACCACAGCTGCTGGTGATTGCTTTAATGGAGCGCTGGCGGTAGGTATTGCCAGTGGATTGACTCTTGAAGAAAGTGTGGAGAGAGCCTGTATTGCCGCTTCAATATCAGTCACCAGAAAAGGTGCCCAGGATGCGATGCCGTATGCAGAAGAGATTAATGAATGTTTATCGTAGAAAATTATACTTTGGCTGTATTATTTTGCATTGTCACAATGCTTTGTTGGGGCTCATGGGCTAATACCCAAAAACTGGCGAGTAAAACTTGGTCTTTCCAATTGTATTATTGGGATTATGCGTTAGGTGTGGTTTTATTTAGTTTATTAATGGGTTTGACTCTCGGCAGCAGCGGAGATTTAGGTAGAAGTTTTACACAAGATTTAACACAAGCTTCTCTCAGCTCACTAAGCGCCGCTTTTTTAGGCGGTGTGATTTTCAATCTTGCCAACCTATTAATCGTAGCTGCTATTGATATCGCAGGCATGGCTGTGGCTTTTCCAGTTGGTATCGGGATCGCATTGGTACTTGGGGTATTGATAAATTATTTTGCAGTTCCAATTGGCGATCCTTGGTTATTATTTGCCGGAGTATTTTTAGTGGCTTTGGCTATTGTATTAGATGCATTAGCTTATCGAGGTTTATCAACTCAGCAAGCACAAACTTCGCACAAAGGTCTAATATTGTCTGTTGCAGGTGGCTTATTAATGGGTTTTTTTTATCGTTTTGTGGCTGCCTCAATGTCTCTTGATTTTGCTACACCACAAGCCGGTCTAATGACACCCTATACAGCTGTATTTATTTTTTCAATCGGTCTTTTTACTTCTAATTTTCTTTGGAATACGATTTTTATGTATCGACCATTTAAGGGTGAAGCGGTCACCTATAAAGCATATTTCCAAAATGGAAATCTCCAATTACATGGTGTTGGTATTCTCGGTGGCGTAATCTGGTGTTTGGGTATGTCACTGAATATTCTGGCAGCAGAGCAAGCTGGTTTTGCCATATCGTATGGTTTAGGTCAGGGTGCAACTATGATTGCAGCTATTTGGGGTGTTTTTGTTTGGAGGGAGTTTTCAGGCGCGCCAGAGAAAAGTTTATTATTAATTAAATGGATGTTTGTTTGTTTCTTGGTTGGATTGGCATTAATTATTATATCGCGAATATAAATATCTTTAAGTGTAAGACTGTTTCATCTGTAATTTTTCTACTTGATTCTGCTCGTCATAACACGTTAAATGGGTTGGTACTTAATTTTAGGAGATCGATATCATGGTTGAATTAGTTGTTTATTCTTTTGTTTTAGCATTACTGGCACTGTGGATTTGGCCTTTATTATTTAATCTCAGTAATCTTGATTACCTATTAACCAACAGAGATGAAGCAGCTCCTGAGTCAGTTAAATTTCAACGTGCAAAACGTGCGGCAGCTAATTTTCAGGAAAGTTATCCTGTTTTCTTAGCAATTTCGATCATTGCTATCATTCAGGGGGTCGACGTTACATCGCTGGCAACCTATTGGCTGGTATTGAGAGTTTTATTCATGGTTACCTATACGGCTGGAATAACCTATCTGAGAACGTTGCTATGGGTGGGCTCATTGATTTGTTTAATTATGATGGCTATGGCGTTAATATAAATTTTGATGTCTAAAAAATATCAAGTGGCCACGATTTGTGGCCACATTTTTATGCGAGCTCAAATCTTTAGGTACCTATCTTAGATAGTCGTTTATATAATTCATGCATGGAAATTGTTTTTAACAATAGGAGCATCATATGAAAAAACTATTATCACTCTTGTTATTTTTTTCACCCATTGTTACAGCACAAGATACAGAATTCTCTTACACTTATATTGATATAACCGCTACTAATGCAGAGGGAGTTGGTTATCTGGGAGATGTGTATTTGGGGTTACCAGCTTCATTGTATATCAAGGGCTCTGTTCGAGATGAAGAGGTAAAATCTGATAGCACCATTTATCAAAGATCTAAAAAAGTTGCTGCTCTTGGTTATCATCAGTCTATTGCGGATATTTTTAAGAATGTTTCAAAGAGTGGCTATTCCTTTAACTTCGCCCGTATTATGGACATTTTTGCAGAACTCGGAGTTAATCAATGGGAATTAGAAGATCCAACCAGTTTAACTAAAACTGGTTCAGATTTATATGCGCATGCTGGAGTAAAAATGGGTAACAGTGAAGGTTGGGAGTTTAATCTGTACCTTGAGAGTACTAAGCTTGCCGATATTGAACTAAATCCTGTTTCCGAGAAATTAGAATATTCGCTTGATGGAGAAATAAATAACAATTTTGGCTTCAGATTTATAAATAACTCTATGAGTAATATGGGTTATAGCTTTGGTTTGAGTCATGATGATTTTTCCGGGCTATCAACGGCCGTTGGCATAAGGTTTGGTTTATAAATTCAAGATGTCTTTTATGCGCTTAAAGTATATTGTACTTCTTAATTTATGCGTATTGGGTTGTTCACCTTATAAGGCAGTTGATGTTATCTCGGAAAATTATAACAGTAGAATTGATTATATTGTCTTGCATGCAACATCTCAGAACTTTGCGGAATCTCTAGCTACATTGACAATGGATTCTGATTATCCCGTCAGTTCTCATTATTTGTTGCCGCGACTCGATGATGGCAGTTATGATCGAAATGATTTGGCAGTATATAGGTTAGTGCCTGAACATGAACGTGCTTGGCATGCTGGAAGGAGCTATTGGGCTAATGAGGATGCTTTGAATGATCGGTCTATCGGGATTGAAGTAGTTAATGAATTTGCTTGTATTGATCACTCCACCATTACTCAATCCCCAAGCATTGATTATCTTGATTGTGAATTTCTACCATATCCTGAACACCAAATTGAATTATTAATCACTTTACTCAAAGATATTCTTTTGCGTTATCCAGATATAAACCCAATTGATATTGTTGGGCATGCCGATATTGCCCCCATGAGAAAATCCGATCCAGGCCCCTATTTTCCCTGGCAGCAATTATACGCCGCTGGCATTGGTGCCTGGTATGATGAAGAGACTGTAGAAAAGTATCTGGATATGCTTGGCACTCAAATACCATCTACTAATCATCTTCAGCAAGCACTGGTCATCATGGGTTACCCACTTGAAGAGAATGGAATTTTTGATGAAGAGACACGATATGCATTACGTGCTTTTCAGTTACATTATCGTCCTTCAGATTATTCTGGTAAACCGGATATTGAGTCTGCAGCAATTTTATTCGCATTGATTGAGAAGTATCGTGACATCAAAATGTTGACTTTTTTAAATTAGATTATTGCAAAATCTGCTCAAATAGGATTCGATTGAATTTTTCCTCTTCCTCCATGTGCGGTAAATGACCGGATTTATCAAATACAAACAATCTGGCTTCAGGTAATAGATTCTGTATTTTTGTGCGAACCTCTTTTAAAGGTAAGACCGAGTCATGCGCACCCCACATAAAGGATGTTTTTGTTTTATTTTCGAATAGGGTTTGATGTAAAGGATTCATTGCTTGATAATTTTTACGAGTAGATAACAAAGCTCTAGCAAAACCTTGGTGCTTCAATAAACCATTATAACGTGTGGCCCATTCTGTGAATCTTTCGGGTGCATAGAAATCACTTAACTGCCCTTGTCCTATATTTTGGTAAGCCTCGTTAATAAAGTTTTCAATTTCTTGTGGTGTTACTTTATTTTCCTTAATAGCTTCATCTGCATGAAACCCAGCTGGGGCCACAAAAATCAATTGATCAATTCTGTCCGGAAAATGTGCTGCGATATAAGCAACTGTTCTCCCGCCATCTGACAGTCCCACTAAATGAACTTTCTTCAATGCCAATGCATCTAGGAGATTTATGAGTTGCTTGGCAAAAAACTCAGTAGAATAATCAAGATCCGGATTATCAGAAAACCCACGCCCAAAGGTATCATAGCGAATGACTCCATAACCACGTTGAATAGCTTCTTGATAAGTAGGCTCCCAAATATAAGAGGGTACGGAGAAGCCATGCACCAGAACAATATGTTTTTCAGCCTCTTTATTAGCCTGTTCATAATATGTGTAACCATCATCAAGATAAATGAATTCACCATCCCAGCGTGAACTAATAGAATCTCTAAATTTCTGATCTTTAGAAAGAAATTCATAATTACGGTATTCATCACAACCATAATTCTTCCATTTCGAATTAATGCTAGACAAATAAATAAATTTCCAGAGCCCATGTTGTTTTTCCATGAGATAAGTGGTGGCTAAATCACCTTGTAATAGTGAACCATCAGTTTTATAGCGGTTATAATGATTGAAAACCTGATAAACCGTGTCACTTTGCTTGCAAAAGGATAATTTTTCTTCGCTATACCAGTAATCGTTTTTTCTTAATACTGTGAAATCAGTTTTATAATTTTCTTCAATAACAGTTGCATCACTCGTGGTAATAGAAGCCTTGTTAATTTGGGCTGGAGAGTGAAAATTGTCTCTTGCAATCGCTTTAGCATCCATATTGAGCCAATTTCGTGAATAATTCTGGTAGGCCTTAAATGCCTCGATTGAGGTATCTTTAGCTAAAACAATACTATGATTAGAAGCAATGATAGAAAAATATAAAACTGCACTGATAATTTTTTTATAGCTAGACATTAGTACCTCCTTTTAGTCTTCGCTAGGCGAGTTTGATTTCTCTTCTTCTTTGCTCGAGAAAATCTTCAGCCATAATATGTTCAGGATAACGATCTGGACACTCTCTTGAAATACAAGATGCTAGTGTTTTGATTTGCCAGTCAGGATTAGGGTGCACAAAGAATGGAATTGAGTATCGCGAGATAGTTTTATCTGAACCTGATTTGGCAACGCGATGAGTTGTGGAAGGCAAGTAATGATTGGTGAAACGTTGAAGCATATCACCAATATTACAAATAATAACATCGCGATTAACTGCTATTTTCTCCCATTGACCTTGTTTGTTTAATAATTCGAGACCGCGTTGATGACCACCTAATAATAATGTGATCAGATTAATATCTTCGTGCGCACCAGCTCTTTCAGCAGTATTACTTTCTTGTATGGGAGGATAATGAATGGCGCGCATTAAGCTATTCCCACGATTGGCATGCGTTATGAAATAGTCGTCATCTAACTTCAGGAAAAGTGCTATGGCAGAAAGCAATTTTTGCCCTAGATCATCAAATTGATGGTACAGGGCATCAGTTTTTTCCTGAAAATCTTTGATTTCATGTACTTCTTTATTGCGATGCATCCATTTAGCAAAATCATGATTAGCTGCAAGTTCTCGACCAACATGAAAAAATTCTTTAAAGTCTGCCTGGGTACTGTCTTTTGGTGTCTCAATACTCATTGGGGTATAACCTCTAGCCCCTTTTAATTCTTTGTCATAATAGGTCATCTTAGTGGATATTGGGAGCGCGAAGAATTTTTCAAAGATACTCATCACCTCATCAATCAATATTGGATCGATGGAGTGGTCTAGGATGCCACAAAAACCACAGTTTAAAATATTCTCCCCAAATTGTTGGGCAAATAACTTTTTATCAGCAGCTTGTGAGGCAAGTGAGATGTTAGCAAATGGCGCTGTCATATTACGTTTTTTACCAAGTTATTGGGTTGCCAACCAAGCATCATCACTTTCTTCAGTAATACTTTCAAAGAGCGGGGTTGAGAGATAACGCTCTCCAGTGTCAGGCAAGACGACGCAGAAAGTACTATTCTTTGGTGCTGTTTCTGCCACGATTAGGGCAGCCTCCATGGTAGCACCAGCTGAGATTCCACAGAAAATCCCTTCCTCTTTAGCCAAGCGTTTTGCCGTATTTATGGAAGCTTCATCATTGACTGGGATGAGTTCATCAATGACCTTTGGATTCAAAACCCCAGGAACGAAATCTGGCGTCCAGCCCTGAATTTTGTGTGGCTGCCATTGATCTCCTGCGAGCAAGCTAGCATTTTCAGGCTCTGTGCCAATTACTTTAATATCAGGTCTGGCTATTTTTAATACTTCACCAGTGCCAGTGATAGTCCCACCAGTCCCCCATCCACTGACAAAATAATCTAATGATTTTCCAGCAAAGTCTCGGAGTATTTCTGGTGCGGTTGTATTTCTGTGATATTCAGGGTTCGCGGGATTTTCAAATTGTGAAGCGAGGAACCAACCATACTTTTGAGATAATTCTTCGGCACGTTTGACCATGCCTGAACCTCTTTCAGCAGCGGGTGTCAGGATCACTTTAGCACCAAGTGCTTTCATGATTCGGCGACGCTCAATGGAAAATGTTTCTACCATGGTGGCTACGAATGGATAACCTTTTGCCGCACATACCATGGCTAACGCTATCCCGGTATTACCAGAGGTAGCCTCAACAACAGTCTGACCTGGCTGCAGTGCACCACTATTTTCCGCATCAGTGATGATAGCAACAGCAAGGCGATCTTTAACCGATGAGAGAGGGTTAAAGGATTCGCATTTGGCATAGATTGTTTGGTTTTTTGGGCCGATCCTATTGAGTTTGACAATGGGTGTATTTCCAATCGTTTCGAGTATGCTGTTATATAACATGGAAAGTGCCTCTTGGTTTGAGTGAAAAAGTGTAACCACAATGATCCTAGTTTATACTTTTCTTACTTTATTGGTTCCATCCTAACAAAGGAATGCACTTGAACACTATCGAATCAGACAATTTTCATAAAATCAGCTCGGATTATTCTTATGCAGGATAAATTAGCCACTTTTTATGCGGCGACAGGGCATTTATTTATGCATATGTTTGCAGCTATTTATTTTGTTATTGTTTTGGGTATCGAGGATGACTGGCAGTTGGCCTATGCAGATCTAATTAACTTATGGTTTTTTGGCTCATTATTGGTGGGACTTGGCTCTCTTCCAGCAGGATGGCTGAGTGATCGTTGGTCTCGAACTGGCATGATCGCAGTTATGTTTTTTGGATTGGGTGTTACTTCAGTCCTCTGTGGTCTCAGTGGGAGCAAAGGATCTCTGATGGTTAATTTATCAATATTAGGTTTATTTTGTTCGATTTATCATCCTGCCGGTATATCTTGGGTGGTTAATATGCCGGGTAACACTGGCCGAGCATTAGGATTTAATAATATTTTTGGTGGAGTGGGAATTGGTGTGGGTGCTCTCGTTGCCGGCTATCTGGTGGATAATTTTAGTTGGCAATTAGCCTTCATCTTACCGGGTTTAATATCAATAATTATTGGTGCTATGCTGAGTTGGCACATATACACTGCAAGGATTGCATTACAAAACAATCACTCTCCTAAGTTTTCTGATAATCCAAATCAGGGGGATTATCTAAAAATTATTATTGTTATGCTAATTGGCGTCACTTGTATTGGCTTTACCTTTCAGGTGCTACAAACTTCATTACCAAAAGTGATCGAAATCAGATTAACGGAGACTATGGATCTTGATACGACGAAAATAGGACTAGTAGTCTCCAGTATTTATGTGATCAGTGGGCTCATGAATTATGTGGGTGGGATTGCAGCAGATCATTATTCAGTGAGATTAATTTATGCTTACGGTATGTTATTGCAGGGCCTTTTGTTGTTTGTGTTTGCTGATATGAGTCATATTACATTGATTATATTCGCGCTCGTAATTGTGGCATTTAATTCAAGTATTTTACCAGCTGAAAATATTTTATTAGCTCGTTTTGCGCCTGCCGAATATCAGAGCGTAATTTACGGAATGAAGTACATCCTCTCTTTTTCCATAGCGCCATTGGTGGTTTATCTCGTGGCCCAAAGTCACGCACTAACAGGTGATTTTTATTATTTATATTTACTTGGCGGAGTAATTAATACGTTACTATTTTTCTTGATTTTAATGTTACCAAAAAACCAAAATACTTTAGCCAGTCCCTGAAAATGCACATATACTGACATTAGACGACAATAATCTTGGAATTAGAATAAGCGAATTAATTTTATAGAAGAATTTAATTTTCTTTAATCAATTGATTTCCATACTTTTTTTATAGGATACTGTGATTATAGTAGTTAATTATGGTGAATATTGTGAGTAAGGAAGTGGTTATAAAGTTAGCTTCATTTGTTTTATTTTGGGCCGCCATACTGCATTTTTTAAATTTTGTCCTAGGTGGAGTCATTACAGTTTATGGTTTTTCCATACCGGTGTACTTTTCATTGGTTATTAGTATCATACTCGGGTATTTAGGTTACAAAGTAAGAAGATTAAATGCAGATTTTTTTTAAAAGGATAATAGATTAATGAAAATTCGACCGCTTATACCTAGCTTGATTTTACTTTTAGGGCTACCTAATTTGGTCATTGCTGATGCCATTGTTAATATCGAAGATATGCGGCGTGAGGGTGATATTGGATTTTTTACTTCAATGTCACTTGCAATTAGTGCTTCTAGAGGAAATAAAATTCGTGATTCATTGTCAGCACAAATTCGTTTTGATAATAATACTGAACGTTATGATTCATTCCTAGTGTTAAAAAAGGAAGAGCGTAAAACTAATACCATAAAATGGAATGATTCCACATTGGCACACGCGCGATTTGTCCTTAAAAATGATTCCATCTATGACTTAGAAATGTTTTTACAGCACGGAAAAAATCCTTTTCTCCGTTACCTGCAAAGAGATGTCGCTGGAGCGGGAGCAAGGATCACAGTAAATGATCATGCCCGACTTGGAGTTGGATTATTATCCGAAAATGAGGAAGATTTAAGTGGATTAACAACACGTACTGAGCGTCTTGCTACCTATTTCCATGATGATTATGAAATCTCTGAGAATATGGATTTCAATCTTACTGTGTATTACCAGCCCTCAATAGACGAAAGTGAGGATTTTAAAGCGAGTCTCATAGGCGCTTTAGACTTTAAAATGAATGAAAAATTTAAAGTTACATTACAGTACAATACTTTCTATGATTCAAGGCCACCTCCAACTGCGGTCAAACGCGATGAAGGTATTGCCACTAACTTTTCTTATTCATTTTAAATTATGACTGAATTTCTAAATATATTTAATGGGATCTGGGTAAACGGTCTCTGGGGCGTGAGCATAACCGAAATTATTGTGGCAATTAGTATTTTACTGCTGTCATTTTTGGCTCGCATATTTTTTATTCGAAGAGCTTTAGCTTACTTAGCCAAGCTTACAGAAAATACCGAATCGAGTATTGATGATGTAGTGTTAAAATCTCTAGAGCGGCCTTTGGGTTATGTTCCCATTGTGATTGGTCTTTATGTATTGACAGTCTATCTTCCCATCACGGGTGATTTTGGTGAGTTTGGCTCGAACTTAGTGGAAGCCTTAGTGGCTTTTACAATATTCAGCGCTTTAATGAACACAGTCAGCCCAATTTTTGGAATTTTATCCAGCAGTACATGGCTGACAGCATCAATGTCAATGTGGCTGGAACGTGCGGTAAGAATGATATTGGGGATTATTTGCCTAGCCATTATTTTGGATATTTTCGGGGTTGAAATTGGCCCCCTAATTGCAGGCTTGGGTTTATTCTCAGTTGCTGTTGCTCTTGGTGCACAGGACTTATTTAAAAATCTTATTGCGGGTATTTTAATTATCGGTGAAAATCGTTTTCAACCTGGTGATCGTATCGAGGTCATCGGAGAGATGCATGGCATGGTAGAGCAAATTGGTTTTCGTTCCACCACAGTGCGTCTTTTCAATACTGCACCAATGGTCATTCCGAATAAAGATCTTTCTGATGTGAAAGTGATTAATCACGGTGAAATGGTTTATCGACGACTCAACTGGACGATTAATCTAGTGTACTCCACGACGGTCGAGCAACTGGCAAAAATCTGTGCTGATATTGAAACTTACATGAATGACTCTGATGAAATTGCTGAAAATCCTGGGCAAGATTGTTTTGCAAGAGCAGTTGAATTTGGCGCCAGCTCAATTGATGTTCAAGTGCTCTGCTATATGGCGCCAGTCAACCTAACTGAGTTCACCGCTATCAAACAGAATCTTATCTATGAAATTATGCGTGTGGTACGCGAAAATGGCTCTGAATTTGCTTATCCTTCGACTTCTTTGTATGTGGAGTCAACACCTGAAAGTGTGGATAACGCAATTCCAGCCTTAGCTCAAGGACAATCAGAGTAAGCTCATTATTCTTTGATGTTATAGTTTATTGAGTATGAATATAAAAAATATATTTGAGCGTTATCTCGAAAACTTTTTTGGGATATTGATTGCATTAAATATTTTGCATCAAATTATGGCCTCCACCACAATTATGGATAACTATCCGGAGTGGTTGTTTCTGTTTGAGTTGTTCTATCAGATTTCAATCATTATCTTTGTGATAGAAATTGCTATTAGAACCTATTTAGACAAACGCCTTGGTTTTCTCGGCGGCGTTGATCTTATTGTAGTCCTGAACTATTTTATTTTGGGGGGAGTCTACGATCTGAGAGCATTTCGTTTATTTCGAGTTTTTGAAATATACAAACATACGCGAATTCTATTTCCCAGTAATACTCTAGTACGTACTATTTATCTGCAACGCTTTGCTTTGCTTGGATCACAAATCATGGTTCTGAGTGTGTTATTGGTTTTTTCAATATTAATTTACTTCATTGAGGGAGGAGTACAACCGGAAGCATTTGGTAGTATTCCAGATGCCATGTGGTGGGGGATTGCAACACTCACCACGGTGGGCTATGGCGACATTTATCCTGCTACACTTACGGGAAAAATTTTAGCCAGTTTGACTATGTTTTTGGGTATTGGAATGTTTGCATTACCGGCTGCTATTTTAGCCTCAGCATATTATGAAGAAATTCAGAAGAAGAATTTCTTGGTGAGTATTGAAACTATCACTGAAATTCCTTTATTTGCAAAGTTACCCATCGCGGCATTAAGTAAAATTAATCAAAAATTAGATCCAGTAATTATGGCAGCTAAAAAACCAGTGTTTAGCAAGGGTGATAAGGCTGATTCGATGTACATTATCGAGTTTGGGCATGTGCAAGTAGAGATTGATGAGCCAGTCCGTCTGGGCCCTGGAGATTATTTCGGAGAAATGGGATTACTGGGAAATACCACACGTAATGCCACGATCACGACACTCGATGAAGTAAAACTCTTGGAGCTCACTAAAGAAGATTTGGAAGAGCTATTTGAGGAGCATGAAGTTTTGTTTCGTGAGATCGAAGACAAAATTGCCACGATCAATCAATAGTATTAAATTTAATTATTTAAGCATACGTGACTAAAATCTATACTGACCTGCTTATTTTTTATGTTAAATAAATCGATAGTGCTTCTGGATTTATTATAACGATAACTAAAATTAGATATCCAACAATCATTGATTGGCCGACTCGCACTTAATTGCAGAGAATTAATTCGATCTCTACGTTTCGGAAAAATTTCAGTACCAGAAGCATGTTTTTTGATCCGATGACTTAGACTGCCACTGACTCGCCATCCGTCACGCCAAGGCGGGTTCACTCCAAATATTTGTAAAATAGAGAGGTACATTGTCCGACTAGCATTGATTTCAAAATTATGTTGGCCGTAATTCTCGGAATCAATGCCAGCATTAAAATGATCGTAACCGTATTTTAGCTGTCCATTTATGCCACGTTCAGGAAAAAAACGATTGCTACTTACAGTGAAGCCTTGCATCTGTCCTGATTTAGTGTCGTTGCCTAAAAAATCTCTTTTATCCAGAAACAATTCAACTGCCGCTGAGGAACTATTACTGAGAATACCTCCAAAGGTGGTCGAGAGCTTATGCGAGGTGAGTAAACCTTCACCATCTAGGAATACTTTAAAGGCACTGTAAGATGGCACAATGGTTGGTTTGGAGAACCAATCACCTTCATCCGCGTCAAAGTTGTATTGTCGAGAAGCCGAAAAGACCATGGTTTGTAGATCAAAACGTTTAAATTCGTCTTGTTTGGTATCTGAAAGAGAGACAATGTATCGGGCGGTATCACCACGTGGATGCTTGAGATCATGATTGACGGATAAGGTGTAAGATAAGCTACGACTAAAGTCTGGTTGTTGCTTTGTTTCTGGGGAGACTAAAAAGGGGTAACCAGCAATATTGATGATGTCAGCGTCCAATCCAGAATTTCCATTACTAGAACGAGTGATGGATGTCCCTATGACAGAACTGAATTTAAAAGTTCGTTCAGAGTCATCGATGGCGCTCAAAAAATTATTCACGTTCTCCAGGACTTGATCGGGTGGATTATAAAGTTTGACACTTTCAAGGTAGGACTTAGCAGTTGTGAAAGCACCCAAGCGATAATACAGAACACCTAATTCTAGTCTAATCCGAGGGAGCTCCTCGTTATAGATCAACATTTGTTCAAACACTCCCACTGCCGCTTCCAAGTCACCAACCAAGATAGAGAGGTTGGCGTACTTAAATAAATTATCCATATTGGTGGGCTGATCAATTATTTCACTGAAGATTCGATCCCGCTCTTTTTGCGTGTTTTCCAATTCAGTTTCATCGATAATGGTCGGATTTACATTTTGGGCAATAGCTATATTTGAAAAGAAGAGTCCAAAAAAACTACAGAGAATGAGAACTTTTTTTAGCATGTTATTATTTTATTATTCGGTAAGAGTTCATTTTAAAGTTTAATTACAATATAACTAGGCTAATTACGACATTTTTATGACATTTTGTGACTAAATAGATAATAAGTACTCATTGGTGAGTAAATAATGAAGTAGAATTTATCTATGGGATTAGTAATAGAGATTAAGCTGAGTCATTAATTATGAAAATCAATTGGTCGAAATTAGGTAAAAGATTGCTGTTGCCGTTTGCAGTGGTTGTGGCATTTTTGCCCTTACTAGATCCTGGTGATGTGTTTACAGAATTACAACTACGGTCATTTGATGGATTTCAACAATATTACCCTAGAGAGCCATTAGTTGATGATCCTGTGATAGTGATTGATATTGATGATGAATCTTTACGGCGTTATGGGCAATGGCCTTGGCCACGAAATCTGGTTGCCGAATTAGTCAATCGCAGCTATTACTCTCTTGCTACTGGATTCGACATAGTTTTTGCTGAGCCAGATCGAACTGGTGCTAGGCAGTTAAAAGAAACTTATCGTGATAACGAGGCGGTTGTTAATGCACTGGCCGCAGCCATTGATCATGATGAAGTCTTTAGTACCGCTATTGAAGAACATGGTACTGTGGTTTTGGGCTTGGCGCTGCATAACAATCAAACAGTATCGGGACCACCGATAAAAGCAGGGGTTGTGGTGCAAGGGGATGAGCCACGTCAATTTTTGCGTAATTTCGATGGACTGGAGCAAAATATTCCACTTCTGAGTTCGGTTAGTCAGGGTCTGGGAAGTATGAGCATTGGCAATGATGATGCAGTGGTCCGCACTATTCCTACCTTTGAAACGGTAGGTGAGACTTTAATCCCTTCATTCCCACTGGAGATGGTAAGGGTGGCTATTGGCGCCAGTACTTATCAAATTAAGTCCTCAAATGCTTCAAGTGAACAAGCCTTCGGTGAGGCCACGGGGATCAATCACATTAAATTGGGAGATCTGGTAATGCCTACCAATCCGGATGGCAGTCTCTGGATTTATTCTACTCAAATATCAAATTTAACCATCGTACCGGCCTGGCAATTACTTGATGGAACCCTAACTGAAGAATATTTTGACGGTAAAATTAGTGTGATTGGTACCAGTGCTTCTGGCCTATTTGATCTGCGCTCAACGGCTGTTGAGCAAAATATCCCAGGAGTCACAATTGTAGCGCAATTTATTCAGCAACTAATTTCTGGCACCTTCTTACAACGACCAGATTGGTTGCTTGGCTTAGAGTTGCTGGCTGGTTTAAGCCTCTCGGTTTTGGTCACCTTGGTAATTCAAAGACAGGGTCCTATTGGTGGTCTGGTGGTTTTCCTAGTGGGTCTTGGCAGTATATTCTATGGCAGTTATTATTTATTTACTCAAGAACGTTTTTTAGTTGATCCAATCTCGCCAGCAGTCATCTGCTTGATAGTTTATTTGGTTATTACATTCTTTAATTTCCTTTTTACTGAACTTGAGAGAAGTAAAGTGAGAACTGCATTTTCTCAGTATTTAGCCCCAGCCATGGTCGAAAAATTAGCTCAATCGAGTGAATCTCTTGTACTAGGTGGTGAGACCAAAGAGATGACCATGTTGTTTTCTGACATTCGAGGGTTCACTGGAATTTCCGAGCAGTATAAAGATGACCCAGAGGGATTAACGCAATTAATTAATAAGCTATTGTCTGTCCTGTCCGATGAGATTTTAAGTACTGAGGGAACGATAGATAAATATATGGGTGATTGTATTATGGCATTTTGGAATGCGCCTACTGACCAACCTGAGCACGCAAATTTAGCAGTAGATGCGGCTATGGCGATGGGGCGCGCCATGCAAAAATTGAATGAAGAGTTAGCCGCTGAAGGTAAAAAAACCATGGCTGTAGGGATTGGTATCAATACTGGTGACTGTGTTGTCGGAAATATGGGTTCAACACAGCGTTTTGATTACACCGTTTTGGGTGACACAGTGAACTTAGCCTCCCGACTTGAAGGTCAGTCTGGTGAATATGGTTTTCAGATTATAGCGGGTGCTGATACTGTCAAATCTCTATCAGATTATGAGGTATTCGAACTGGATTTACTGGCGGTCAAAGGAAAGACGCAACCGGTCACTATCTACACTGTATTTGAGGGCGCTGAGAGCGATATCGAGGATGCTGAGGCTTTCCGGAAAGCCCATCAAGAGTTCCTGCGAGCCTATCGCAGTCAAGACTGGGATGCTGCCTTGAAGCACATTAGCGCCTATCAAGATAAGGCGCCCAGTTTCAAGCATTACTATGATTTATTTACGGCGCGTATTAATACGCTACAAGCAAATCCTCCAGGTCCTAAATGGACTGGTGTATTTGTGGCTCTCTCCAAATAACAGTCCCCTCTAAATAATTGATTGAGGCTATGTTTTGTATTTTTTTTTCCACTCAGATGGAGTTATGCCAAACCAACGCTTAAAAGCCCGTGTCAAAGCGGTATTATCCGCGTAGCCCAAATAATCGGAAAGTTGTGTGATGGATATGTTGGCATTAGTCAGTCGTTCTTGGGCGATGCTGCGCCTGATTTTCTCAAGTAATCCCGAATAAGAGATACCTAAATCCTGTAATTTGCGTTGGAGGGTTCGAGGGTGAAGTGAGAGGTGTTTGGCGATCACTTCGATTTGGTATTGCTGGCTTTGCAGTGACTGCCTAATCAAATCTTCAACCTCGCTCAGCAAGTCATTCTCTTTATCGGGTTGTTGTTTTTCAATTTTTTTAATGAGAATTTCTTTTAAGAGGGGGTCGGCTTTTATAATTTTCTTTTCTAAAAAGATGCTATCAAAGATGATTTCATTTTTAGCTTGATTAAAATATACAGGCGCTTTGAAGATTTGTTTGTAAGGTTCGATATTATTTGGTGCTTCATGGGTAAAATGTACCGTTTTAGCTCTGAATCGATTACCAATAATTGCTCTTAAAACCACAGCAGCTTGTGCCATTGCCACCTCATTGGTGTAGTGTTGCAACTCAAAAGGCAATGGATTATTCCAATACATACCAGAGACATCACCATAATTAGCGACGCCTGTTTGCCCTTTGTCGTGGTGCAAAGTCAGATGTTCTTGCAAAGCATCCAGTGCCAGACGCACTGTGTTCGATTGTTGCATGATGTAACCAACAATACCCAGGAAGCTGATATCTTGTCGACTTCCCATTAATGCCCCACAATGATGCGCTCTGGTTTTATCAGCAAGAGTTTTCATGAGTTTTTCAGCGTCTTGCATTGTCATTACATCATCGACCTCAATAGCATTGAAGTAATCAGCAGGTAAACCATGATTATTGAGAATTTGAGCCGGATCTGCACCAAGTTCACGCGCTATCTCTGGAAATCCAAACATAGCCATTTTTCGCAATTGAATCACGATTTGACCTCTACTGTATCTTCATCGTATTGGGGTAAATCATCAGTGATAGAATGCCAATTGGCTT
>CABXCS010000019.1 GCA_902510755.1 uncultured Woeseiaceae bacterium
AGCCAAGCAGCTGAGATTCTAGGTATCAATCGTGGTACTTTAAGAACAAAACTAAAATCATATTCAATTAAATAAAAGGTAGATAATGTTTAAAATTACCCGCGCACTAATTAGTGTCTCGGATAAAAATGGTTTAATCGATTTAGCAAATTTCTTGCATCAGAATGATATAGAAATTCTATCGACAGGTGGTACCTATGCTGCTCTTAAAAAGGCTAATATTCCAGCCATAGAAGTTTCAGAGAAAACTGGATTCCCTGAAATCATGAACGGAAGAGTCAAAACACTACATCCAAAAATTCATGGTGGTTTGCTAGCAAGAAGGGGAACTGACGAGCCGGTCATGAAAACTCATCTGATAGACCCCATCGATTTATTAGTAGTTAATCTATATCCGTTTAAAGAAACTATAAGCAATCCCAATACCTCACTAGATGACGCTATCGAAAATATTGATATTGGTGGTCCCGCAATGATTAGAGCGGCATCAAAAAATCATGAGAGTGTTGCTGTATTGGTTGACCCTGATGATTATGATCAATTCTTAAATAGATTTAACAATGATAAATTAAACTTAGAGTATAGACAGAAACTTGCGGCTAAAGCATTTGGTCATACGGCTAGCTATGATGCATCTATCACACAATATCTAAGCCAAACGTTCTCACAAGAGAAATTTACTGATCAATTTTTTTATACTGGGAATTTAATTTCTAAACTTCGTTACGGAGAAAATCCCCATCAAGAAGCTGCCTTCTATAAAGATGATAATACCAATAACTGCGACTCTCTGGCCTCAGCAACTCAAATTCAAGGAAAGGAATTATCCTATAATAATATTGCTGATAGTGCTGCCGCACTTGATTGTGTGAATCAATTTCAAGAACCTACCTGCGTCATTGTAAAGCATGCAAACCCTTGCGGAGTTGCAACTAATAATAATATCTTGGAAGCATACCAGAGAGCTTTTCAGACAGACCCTACCTCAGCATTTGGTGGTATTATTGCAATTAATCGTCCACTTGATGCAAATCTTGCATCCGCAATCCTCAAAAAGCAATTCGTCGAAGTTATAATTGCTCCTAGGGTACTTGATGATGCGAAAATCATATTAGCTAAAAAACAAAATATAAGAGTACTGGATATAGGGAACCAGAAATCATCAAATGATAGGGGGCTGGAACTTAAAAAGGTATCAGGTGGTCTTTTAGTTCAAACTATTGATAATGGTATGATCAACGAAGCTGATCTCGAGATTGTTACAAAAATCACTCCAACAAAAAAACAACTGCAAGATCTTTTATTTGCATGGCGAATAAGTAAGTTTGTAAAGTCGAATGCAATTGTCTTTTGCAAGGACAAAATGACCGTCGGAGTTGGGGCTGGTCAGATGAGTAGAGTATATAGTACAAAAATAGCTGCAATTAAAGCTAAGGATGAGGGCTTGACTGTATCGGGCTCAGTCCTATCCTCAGATGCATTCTTTCCTTTTAGAGACGGTATCGATGCTGCTGCTGAGCATAATATTAGCGCTATTATACAACCTGGTGGGTCAGTGCGTGATGATGAGGTGATCAATGCTGCCAATGAGCACAATATTGCTATGATATTCACTAAAATGCGTCACTTTAAACATTAAGGTAGCAATAATGAAAATACTAATAGTGGGTAATGGTGGAAGAGAGCATGCATTTGCATGGAAATGCTCACAATCGAAAAAAGTCACAAATATTTATGTGGCACCTGGTAATGGTGGTACCACTAGAGAACAAAAAGTTGAAAATATCAAAATTAAGGCTGACGATATTGATGGCCTCCTAGATTTTGCAAAGTTACAAAATATCGATTTAACAATAATAGGTCCTGAAGCTCCACTAGTACTGGGGATAGTTGATAGATTTGCTGCAGCCGGACTGCCTTGTTTTGGGCCAAAAGCAAAAGCTGCTCAGTTAGAAGGCTCAAAATCCTTCACAAAAGATTTCCTTAAAAGACACAAAATTCCGACTGCTGAATATTCATGCTTCAATCAGCTTGAACCTGCTATCTCTTATATAAAGTCAAAAGGAGCACCTATCGTGGTTAAAGCTGATGGTCTTGCTGCTGGCAAGGGCGTTATTGTTGCTATGACTGAGGAAGAGGCAATTGATGCTGTAAAGGACATTTTAGAAGCAAAGAGTTTTGGGGATGCTGGTTCAAAAATAGTCATTGAAGAATTTCTTGAAGGTGAGGAGGCGAGTTACATTGTTGTTACCGATGGGACCAACGTTCTTCCATTAGCAACCTCACAAGATCATAAGGCTAGAGATAATAATGATTTAGGTCCAAATACAGGTGGCATGGGCGCATATTCTCCGGCCCCAATAATCACAGAATCACTTGACGAAAGAGTAATGAATGAAATTATCAATCCAACTTTATCAGGCTTAAAAAAAGATGGTATTGACTATGCTGGTTTTTTATATGCCGGCTTAATGATCGACAAGAATGGTAATCCAAAAATTCTCGAATATAACTGTCGCTTCGGTGATCCAGAAACACAGCCTATTATGATGCGATTGAAATCTGATTTTGTTGAATTATGTGCATCAACTCTCAGTGGAAAGTTATCAGATCATTCTATTATTTGGGACGAGAAAGTAGCACTTGGTGTAGTTATGGCAGCTGGTGGGTATCCAATAAAATATAACAAAGGGGATAAAATCTCTGGATTAAACTCGATAGACAAAGATAACGCTAAAGTTTTTCATGCCGGTACGATTTTAAAGGAAAATGAAATTCTAACTGCTGGAGGTAGGGTTTTATGTGTTGTAGGTATGGGTAATGATATACATAATGCTCAGAAAAATTCATACGAAAATGTTACTAAAATTTCATGGAAAGATGAATATCATCGTAACGATATAGGTTTCAAAGCTATTGATAGATCATAAAATGATCACATCTGAAGATGCAATCAAATTTATTTTTGAAAATATCTCTGAATTTGGTCAAGAAAAAATAAACACGCTTGATGCCATTGGAAAAATACTTAGGGAACCAATTCAAGCCGAAAGAGACCAACCTCCATTTGATAGAGTTACTATGGATGGAATAGCTATAAACTTTAATTCCTATGAACAAGGTAGGCGTAGCTTTCTAGTTACTGAAACACAATTTGCAGGTGACTCACCAAGCACACTTGAGGAAGCAAATTCATGTATAGAAATTATGACAGGCTCAATCCTTCCGACTCATGCCAATTGTATTATTCCGATTGAACAACTTATAAAGAAAGATAAAAAATACGTCATTAATCAAAACCACCAGCCAAAAAAATATCAATATATCCATCGTCAAGGATCTGATCACAAATTAAATGCTTTGATATTTGATATTGGGCATAAAATAAAAACAATAGATATTTCCGCAATTCTCTCGTGCAATAAGGATAATGTTTCTGTAAATATTGATCCAAAGATTGCTGTCATATCTACTGGAAATGAATTAGTGGCAGCTGGGAAAAAAATCTTCTCACATCAAATCAGAATGTCTAATGGTCCAGCAATCTTAAGTATGTTGAAAAATCACAACTATGAAAACTGTGAATATAAGCATTTAATAGATGACAAAGAGTTGCAGTATAAAAATATTAATGAAGTCTTAAATTCATCAGATGTTATTATTCTCAGTGGTGGTGTATCTATGGGTAAAGCGGATTACATACCTGAGATTTTAAAAGAATTAGGCGTTAAAAATATCTTTCACAAAATACTTCAAAGGCCTGGAAAGCCGATGTGGTTTGGTATTGGGCCCAAGGGACAGCTTGTTTTTGCACTTCCTGGTAATCCGGTATCAACAATTACTTGTTGTCGCCATTATGTAATTCCAGCACTAAATTTAGCCTCTGGTCAAAGAAATATAATTAGTGAATTTGTGCAATTACAAAAAAATATAATATTTAAGCCCCCCTTAACTTATCTATTGCCAGTAAAAATTAGAAATTCAAAAAATGGTATATTAGAAGCTAATCCGATTGAAACTAATACCTCCGGTGACTTTACTACGCTTATTGACACTGATGGGTATATTGAACTTCCAAGCAATAAAGAAGAATTTAATAAATCTGAAATCTTTAGTTTTTATAGATGGTGATTAACAATATTAGAAAATTAGTTTCATAGGAAATCGACAGAGTGCTATTAATTATGTAATTATTAGGAATAATCTTTCTATAATCATAAATAATAGTATTGATTAATATAAATATTCTAACTAAGGGGTAAAGATATGAGCTTTATGAAACAGTATGAAACACAAACATATGCATTATTAAGAATTGTGTCAGGTTTTCTATTCATCTTTCATGGTATACCAAAAATGCAAGCAATTATGGCAGGTGAAGCAGGTTGGATGTACTACTTAGCAGGACCAATCGAGGTAATTGGTGGCGCTATGATTATGATAGGATTATGCACTTCTGCAGCTGCATTTCTTTCAAGTGGACTAATGGCGGGAGCATACTGGCTCATACACTTTTCAAAAATGGGTGGTGGTTGGCCTATAAATAATAAGGGCGATGCAGCCGTATTATTTTGCTTCATATTTTTATATATAGCGGCCAAAGGCAGTGGCACATGGAGTGTTGACGAAAAACGCAGTTAACATAATACTCCATTAATCAGCTTTCTTATGGGGAAATTTAGTATTCAATTATTGAATACGCTTCGTGTTACGCACAGTAACATTTTAACGTAGAAATCGATTGCAAATTTTTTCAGTTGCTGTCACGATACGCGAGAATTAGTTGTGTGTTTCTACGAATCCAAGAAGTCAGAGGGAAATAAATTGAGAGTTAAATTAAAATGGATTTTATTGTTTTTACTCATAACAAGTTCCGTAATAAAAGCGGCTGATGCAAAAGAATGGCAATTAGTGGCAGATGAAAGTAATGTTCGATTCATCGGGGCACTTGAAGGTGCTCCATTTCGCGGCCGATTCGACGTCTTTTCTGCCACAATTGACTTTGATCCTCAGGACCCTGAATCAGGAAAAATCACAGGTGTAGTCAAAATGAATTCTGCAGACTCAGGTGATGCAGAATATGATGCTTATCTAATGGAAGAAGATTGGTTTAATCCAGCACAATATGTGAATTCAAAATTTATTTCTAACACTATTGAGTCACTAAATAATGGTAAATATGCAGCTCATGGTGAACTAACCATAGTTGGTATTAGTCAGCCAGTAACTATGGTCTTTGAATTTAATGCCACTGACACAAAAGCCGAATTCTCAGGTAGTTTTGAGATAAAACGATTATTATTTGGTATTGGTTGGGAAGCAACTAACTGGGTTGCTGATGATGTAAGCGTTCAAGTAGAGCTCGAATTAGTCCAATAAATAGTTGGAGTTATCTAATGGCAAAAAAAAATCATTATCAACCACATACCATGACTAAGCGAGAATTCCTTGAAACTTGTGCTGCAGTAGGTGGTGTATCAGCTATGATGACCGCTCTAAACGGATGGGATATGGGAATTGCCTCTGCTGCAGAAGCACCTCCTAATCTGACTGGTAACCCAAAAAACACAAAAATTGTCATATTGGGAGCTGGTTTAGCAGGAATGACTGCAGCTTACGAACTGGGTTTACGTGGATATGACTGTCAAATATTGGAAGCTCGTCCATTTGCAGGTGGGCGTTGTCAATCGTCACGAGCTGGGTTTACAACTACGACTATTGATGGAGAAAGTCGCACTTGTAAATTTGATGATGGTCAATATTTTAATCATGGCCCCTGGAGACTTCCAAGCTTTCATCATGCTGTATTTCATTATATTCGTAAGTTTGGTGTTCCAATGGAAATTATGGTCCAAGAGAATGATTTGGGATATGTACAATTTAATAATGCAAATGGACCCTTGGGTGGAAAACGAGTAAGAAAACGTGAAATAAAAGCCGATATGCGAGGTTATACCTCTGAATTACTTGCGAAGCTCACTGATCAAGGAGCACTTGATGAGGAACTAACTAATCGTGATAGAGAAAAACTCACAGATTATTTAATTCGTGAAGGTTTCTTGGATGCCAAAGACCTTAAATATAAAGGAACGCGTCATCGTGGGTTATCTAACTTTAATGCTATGGGTGTCAGTACGGATGATGTTATGGCTGGGACAAATGCCTATGCTTTTAAAGATATTCTTCAGTCTGGTTTGGGTAATGTTTTCCAAGGAGTAACAACTATCGATCATCCAGAATCAATGTATCAACCAGTCGGTGGGATGGATCAAATAGCACGGGGTTTTGAACGTCAAGTTGGTGACAAGATTATCTACGATGCTGAGGTGCAAGAATTAACTCAAAATGACAGTGGTGTTAATGTTACTTACCGTAATACTAAAACAGGTAAGGTGAGTAAACATTCTGCAGCATATTGCATTACAACTATTCCATTGGGCATGTTAGCGAAACTTAAAACTGATTTGTCAGAAGATTGTAAAGAAGCAATGAATGCGCCCAGAAAAATGACTGTTGGTAAATTGGCTCTACAAATGAATCGTCGTTTTTGGGAAGAAGATGATAATATTTATGGTGGATCAAGCACGACAGGTATTCCAGGGCACACTGTCATTTATCCATCTTATGGTTATTGCGGTAAAAAAGGAATCATTCAAAGTGCCTATGCATTCGGATACGCGGCAGTTGTTCATGGTGAATTAGACATGAAGCAGAAAGTCGAACAGGCCCTTGAAAGATCTGAGCCTATTCATCCAGGTCAATTTCGTAAACATTATGATAATAAAGCTTTCTCAATAGACTGGCATCGCACTCGCTTCAGTGAAGCTGGATGGTCAGCATGGTCCCCGCCTGATCGTCAAAAATATTTACCCATATTGAGGGAACCGCAAGGGCGAATATATTTCGCAGGTGACCAAGTAAGCGGACTGCAGGGATGGCAAGTTGGTGCTATTGAATCAGCTTGGTCTCAAATTGAGAAAATTCATACCAGCGTAATGCAAGCATAATCAAGTTAAAGCACAAAAAACTTAATTATTCTAATGCCGCATAAATTTCATATTTAAATACTAGCAAGTCTCTTACAGTTAACGCTCCACCCGCCGCAGAAAACGGAACTAGTCCAATTTCCGTTTGGTTCAACTCGAATTTTCCACTCGCTATTAAACTATTATCGGAAATTGATATATTAGCTGGTATTACAACTTTATATGTAGCATCTTTGATGGTAATTGCCGTTTCAATTTTAATATCTGGTATTTCTCCGTATATCTTTTCGGCAGAAACTCTGATTAATGGAAATTGCTCAACGTTTAACAATTTCTCTCCAAGCATGTTTTCACGAGTACCATTAATATCTTTCTGTGATACTTCTTTCTGAAAATTTTCATCTTCAAGCATGCGTAGTGTTGCATCATCCACCACAAAATCAGAAACTTTGAGCTCAAGATCTATACTTGATTTAGACAGATCTGATTTAACTTTGACAGTCCCCTTAATTGCAGTATGTGAGATAACATGGTGATGACCAAAACGTCGTAGAGGTCCATCTGGATAAGCGAGGACTCGTATCCAACTATCATTTGGAACAATCTTATATTGATTTTCACCAACCTGATTTAAATTATTACTTAATGTAGGAGCCGTCATTAGTAATATTATTAAAATAGAAATTATGCGCATCTTATTCCTCAAAAATTATTAGCATATTTCAATTGGTTTTAACGCTTCATAGCATCAAAGAATTTATTATTTGTTTTTGTATCTTGCATCTTATTAATTAGAAATTCTACAGCAGCGAGTTCGTCCATCGGATGTAACACTTTTCGCAAAATCCATAATTTTTGCAATTCATCAGGATCCGTTAATAGTTCTTCTTTTCGGGTTCCAGAACGATTGATGTTTATTGCTGGAAATACTCTTTTTTCGGAAATTCTTCGATCAAGATGAATTTCCATGTTTCCTGTTCCTTTGAATTCCTCATAAATCACTTCATCCATCTTAGATCCAGTATCTACAAGTGCTGTAGCTAAAATAGTCAAGCTTCCACCTTCTTCTATATTACGTGCAGCACCAAAGAAACGTTTTGGCCGGTGAAGAGCATTCGCATCAACACCACCAGTTAGAACTTTACCAGATGACGGAACAACTGTGTTATAGGCTCTTGCCAATCTAGTTATTGAATCAAGAAGAATTACAACGTCTTTTTTATGCTCGACAAGTCTCTTTGCTTTCTCGATAACCATTTCGGCAACCTGAACATGTCGACTTGCAGGTTCATCAAACGTTGAAGAGACCACCTCACCTCTTACTGTCCTTGCCATTTCTGTTACTTCTTCTGGCCTTTCATCAATTAATAGTACTATTAGCGTAACATCAGGATTGTTAGCACAAATAGCTGATGCAATATTTTGCAATAATATTGTTTTGCCCGCTTTTGGTGGTGAAACAATCAGACCACGCTGTCCCTTCCCAATCGGTGATGCCATATCAATTATTCTGGCCGTCAAGTCTTCCTTACTGCCATTACCTTGCTCCAAGGTCAGTCTATTAGCTGGATGTAATGGTGTTAAATTTTGAAAAAGAACTTTACTCCGAGTATTTTCTGGTGCGTCAAAATTAACTTCACCAATTTTTAATAATGCAAAATAACGTTCGCCATCTTTTGGAGGTCTTATTAAACCCGAAACCGTATCACCTGTTTTTAAATTAAAACGGCGTATTTGACTCGGCGAAACGTAAATATCATCAGGACCGGCTAGATATGAACTATCTGCTGATCTAAGAAATCCAAATCCATCTTGTAATATCTCTAAAACACCATCTCCATATATATTTTCACCATTTTTAGCATGGGCCTTTAATATAGAGAAAATAATATCCTGTTTACGCGATCTAGCAAGATTTTCAAGACCCTGAGACTCACCTAATTCGACTAATTCTGAAGGCGGCTTATTTTTTAAATCAGTAAGATTCATCCCTTGCTTACTGAGTTCGAGTTGATCAGGAGAAATCACTTCTAAACTCTCAGCATCATCAGGATATACATCATTTCGGCGAGGTGGTCTTCGTCTTCGTCGATTTGAGTGATTGGAAGATTGTTTGGGTCTTCTAGGCCTATTATTTACTTTTTCATTCATATATTAGCTTCCAAAAATTCAACTAGTTGTGATTTTGATAAAGCACCCATTCGCTGTGCTTGCACATTACCATCCTTAAATATCATCAGAGTAGGAATGCTTCTGACAGCATATTTTTGCGGTGTACTTTGGTTTTCATCAATATTAATTTTTGCGACGGTAATTTTATCTTGATATTCATTAGCTATCTCATCTAATAGAGGTGCAATCATTTTGCAAGGTCCGCACCACTCAGCCCAAAAATCAAGTAACACTGGCTTCTCAGAGTTAAGTACGTCTGTGTCAAATGCAGCATCACTAGTTTGTATTGTATTATCACCCACCGGTTAAATCCTCCGAATTAAAATTAGTTCAAAGTTAATATTTCGCTCATATAAACCTTATTAATATATGAACATTGAAAAAATAAAGTGACGCTTGGTTTCCAATCAGGCAATATATCGAAGTTTAAACGTCACTTATTTTGAATTTGGATAGTATAAACTTGATTGATACAACGAAAGTTGTCTCTTAATATCTTAATTTGAACCTGTCACGAGATATATTGCAAGTATTTTAGCAACTTTTTTAGAAAACTATGAAAAATAATCATTTAAGTCAGACTGAATTTAACCAACTAAATATTGATAAACGTGTTCTTGATGGCATTAATCAAGCTGGTTTCACTCATTGTACCCCCATTCAAGATCAGACGCTTCCTATTGCACTCAAAGGAAAAGATGTTGCTGGTCAAGCACAAACAGGTACTGGCAAAACTGCTGCTTTTTTAATAGCTGCCATAACACATATTATAAAAAATAATAATAATTCCGATGCAATTGACAATTTAGATCCTAACATTTTTATATTAGCGCCAACACGAGAGCTAGCAATCCAGATCGCTAAAGATGCGAGATTATTATCTAAATCCACAGAACTCAGGATAGGTTTAGCCTACGGAGGTACTGATTATGAAAAACAAGCAACTGAAATAAAAAATGGCCTAGATATTCTAATTGGAACTCCTGGTCGAATAATTGATTATTATAAAAAAGGTGTATTTAAACTTAGCAATATTCAAGTTTTGGTTTTAGATGAAGCTGATAGAATGTTTGATCTAGGTTTTATAAAGGATATCCGTTATCTACTGAGACGACTCCCTAAACCAGAAAATCGACTCAGCATGTTATTCTCCGCAACCTTATCCCATCGTGTCATGGAATTAGCTTACGAGCATATGAATGAGCCAGCATTGGTTAGAATTGAACCTGAAAAAATGACCGCAGATAAAATTAGACAGGCAATTTTCTTTCCATCAAATGAGGAGAAGATTCCGCTTCTTGTTGGCTTAATTAGAGAGGTTATTAATAGTAAAACTATGGTCTTTATCAATACAAAAAAAGAAATTGAAAAAGTGGAAGCATATCTTCAAGAAAATGATATTGATGCCAAAGCAATTTCTGGAGATGTAGCACAAAACAAGAGAGTAAAAATGCTGGAAAGCTTCGAAAAAGACCAACTCAGTGTGCTTATTGCAACAGATGTTGCATCTAGGGGCCTACATATACCAAATGTGGAGTATGTTATTAACTATGACTTACCTCAGGATGTCGAAGATTATGTTCATAGAATTGGGCGAACTGCTAGGGCTGGTTCAGCAGGAAATGCAATCAGTTTTGGCTGTGAAACCTATGCTATCTCCTTACCTGATATCGAAAAATATATTGGTAAAAAAATTCCTGTAGCTAATTATGATCCGACTCTATTACCAGAACTTAAAAAACCAGCTTTTAAAAGAGTTAAAAAATATCGTAAAAAATACTAATTACTGCAACCATTATTATTTATTAGCTGATTAATCCCTTTTAGCCCAAGATAATTCTCAGCCACTTGTTCCTTTTTTCGACTATCTGGAAGTGTTATCTGAACTAATGAATCTATACCGAATTCTCGCGCGCTATCTAAAACGCTTTCCGTATCATCAACAAAAGTTGTTTGCCTACAATCAAATGTCTCAATTTCATTGAATCGCTCCCAGAATATCTGACTTTCTTTAGGAGCACCAAAATCATGCGAAACATACATTTGATCAAAATATTTATCAATACCAGTAACTTCAGATTTTAAATCAAGAATACTACGAAAAGAATTAGTAACTAAAAGAAGACGGATATCATAGGATTTAATTTTTCTTAAAAAATATTCTGCGTCCTGTAAATATTGAATATTATTTTTTTGTAACTCATGTATTCTTAAAATATCAATACCGAGTAGATCACTCCAATGATCTAGACTATACCATTGCAGAGTTCCCTGCATACTAACAAAATATTTATGCAATTCGATATTAGCATCTTTGAGAGATATACCTTTTTTTTGTGCATATTCCTTCGGTACCAAATCAAGCCAAATAGAACTATCATAAGCTAAATCTAAGATTGTACCGTCCATATCTAACATCAAAGTTTTGCAATTTGTTAAAATTTTATTAAGAGAGGTATGCATTTTTATAAATATACTGTATTTTTATTTTTAATATTATCAACTTCAATATTTTTGAAATGAATTTAAACCAGCTTATTAAGCCCTTATCAGAAATAGTATCAACCGCTGGTAAAGCAATTCTTGAAATTTATAACTCTGATTTTCTAATCACAACAAAGGATGATCAATCACCACTCACAAAAGCGGATCTTCGTTCACATCACATCATCGTTGATGGGTTAAAAGACATCACACCAAGTATCCCAATTATATCAGAAGAAAATCCATTGCAAAGCTTCGATGAGCGGAGACAATGGGGGGAATATTGGATTATTGATCCTTTGGATGGGACGAAAGAATTTATTAAAAAAAATGGTGAATTTACTGTAAATATTGCCTTAATTAGAAATCATAAAGCGCTTTTAGGTATTGTTCATGTTCCAGTAACACAAAAAACATACATTGGATGTGAGGGACTAGGAGCGCAAATTCTTAGTCCTTCTCATGAACCTAAGAAAATTTCTGTATGCAATAAAATCAATCAACCACTCAGAATTGTAGGGAGTAGATCTCACCGAGGTAAAAGTTTAGATAATTTTCTATCGCAAATAGATGAATTTGAATTACAACCTGTTGGTAGTTCTCTGAAGTTCTGTCTAATTGCTGAAGGCTCAGCTGATATATATCCTCGCTTTGGCCCGACATCAGAATGGGACACTGCTGCAGCACAAGCTGTTGTAGAACAAGCAGGTGGATTAGTTCTAAAAATTAATGGTGAACCTCTGCTCTATAATACAAAAGAGAATATTCTAAATCCTGATTTTGTTGTCATAAATTCTCAAATCCACAAGCAGTTATTCGTAGAGAATTACAATAATACTAAATAAAAGAATAATTGCGCCATCTAAAGACTTTATGTAAGAATAAAAATCAGATGGTAAATTCAAAGATTAGCTCCCAAGATTTATGACAATTAAAGTTGATATAAATTCGATTGAGAAAATTTCTAGACTCAAAGAGCTTCGCGTAAAACATCAAAAAATTAATGCTGAAATTGACCACTTAGCCTCAATACCTGAAACAGATCAACTAAATTTGCGTCGACTCAAGACCAGAAGATTGCTTTTAAAAGATATGATTACTAAACTCGAAAGTGCAATGATTCCCAATATGGATGCATAAATAAATTAAAAAGTTGATCATATGAATCCTTATTTAATAATTTTATTTCTTATTTTTTTTGATCTCTCATTTGCTGAAATGATCATTGGGAGAGAAACTATATCGCCCGGGGTTAATATAGTGTTCGAGGGGGCGCCAAAAGATATTGTTCATCCTGAAAACTACTTTTTAAATGAAACAGATACTGATATTCATATCGAAATGCTTGCAAATTGGTCAGATGAGGCACCCGAGGGATCACCTTTAGGTGGATTCGTAGCTTATCTAGGAGTGTCTGCTGTTATCGAAAGCGCTAACGGTAAAATAAACCATGTACAGCTAACTCCTCATCTAAATATGTCAGATAATTTACATTATGCTCAAAATATAAAATTACCCGGTACTTTGGATGAGCTATACAGCATCACATTTACTATTTATCCAGCGCTCGAGAATAAAATTGGCATCCATTATGACTGGGATAAGATGGTGGGAAAATATGTTCAGCAAAGCACATTTACATACGAAAATCTTGACTTTAAGGATATAGCCCTCTCAACAAGACGTTAATTTTTCTTAGGGTAAAAGTTCATTTAATGAGAACTTTACCTATATGTTTTTCTCCACGCTGTTTGGCTAAGTTAATCTGCTTCTGCCTCTCTTTAAAACGCTCCAAACGTGATTCTGAAATTTTATTGATACATTTTGGACATGAAATGCCCTCCTGATAATCAGGAGATAGGGTTTCCTTCACTGATAATGGGTGCCTGCAGGCATGACACTGAACATACTGACCATCTTTAATTTCATCATCTACCGCCACCCTATTATCAAATACAAAACATTCCCCTACCCATTGATTTTGTGCTTCTTCAACTTTTTCAAGATAATGAAGAATCCCACCATCTAATTGGTTGACATCTTCGAATCCCAGTTCAACCATTAATGATGCGGCTTTTTCGCAGCGAATACCCCCAGTACAAAACATTGCTATTGGTTTATTTTTTTTTGATACTGATAATTTCATTGCAAAATCAGAGAATTCTCTAAAAGCATCTGTTTGAGGATTTATCGCACCCGGAAAAGTACCAATATCAATCTCATATTTATTTCTTGTATCAATAATCAATGCTTCTGGGTTATTAATTAATTTATTCCAATCTTTTGGCGATAAAGCTTTCCCAGATTTTTCATAAGGACGAATATCCTCTCGCCCAAGCGCCACGATCTCTCTTTTGATCTTAACTCTCATTTTATTGAATGGGGGTTGAGCTACATTTCCCCATCTGACTGATGGTTGAATAGCGCCAGTCAAATTAAATTCTTCCTCAAGCCAATGAAAAATTTCTAATATTGATTCTTCTGACCCCGATAAAGATCCATTAAAACCTTCTTCTGCAAGTAAAATCGTACCAAGAAGATTAAAATCTTTGCATAATTTTAACAATCGCTGTTGATTATTCTTCAAATTGGAGATGTTAATAAAACGATAAAAAGAAGCTACCTTAATATTTTTCATGTCATTTACTATTACTGTGTCTTTGTATTATTTAAAAAATATTTTAAGCTTTTATATAAATGGAATTAAGGAAATTCTCTAAATATAAGTTTATCTCTTCAATATTATCAGTTAAACGATGATCGCCATCAATGACATGCAAGGTAGCTAAATTTTCACGCGCATATTTCACGCTATTCTCTACTGGGACGATGTCGTCTCGCCACCCATGAATAATTTGTGTTGGTATATCTGGTGCCTCAAAGGAAGAATAATCAAAACCATCCATATAATAAGCTGGCGCTAGAACAAATAAACCGATGGCACCAACCTTACTGGCTGCTGCCGATGCCACAAAGCCACCCATACTTGACCCAATCAAACATATTGGATCAGCTATATCTGCACAAATATTTATTAACTTTATAACTCTATCATCCGCATTTATGATGCCCTGATAATCAATACTCTTAACTTCACATCCTAATTTAGTAGCAAGTTCGGCCATGACTTTTATTTTTGTCCCCCATGGTCCACTTTCTTGACCATGAGAAAATATAACTTGGAGTGTCATCTAACTACCTCAAAAATTTTATTTTGATAATCTATTATGTCGTCTAAGGATATCTTTTAACACTTGATGATCTATCGCCCCAACAAAACGACCTAAATGACCTTTCATATCCTCGCCTGCAATTAATGCATTAATAATTGCTTCTTCTGTGGCTTCCACAGTAGCTTGGAACACCGGATTAATATGATCATTTTGAAGCATGAATATGCCTTGAGATATCTTTTTGGATGAATTTATTAAATTGGCAGTTGAGAATGCAATAAAAATATCGCCCGACCCATTCCTTGCAATACTACCAACACGAGCCAGACCCAATGAAGCTCTCTTTGCAACACGTTTTAGTTGGTGTGGAAGCAGTGGCGCATCAGTAGCAACAACAATAATAATTGAGCCATCTCCATTTAGAGGATTATAGGCATTAAGCGCAGTATTTTCTGCAGATAACATCTCTCCAATGGGTAAACCACTTATTCTTAAATTCTTTTTATCTCCATAGTTGGCTTGCACCAATACACCCACAGTATAATTCTCACCATCAATATCAAAAACTCTAGAAGAGGTACCCATACCACATTTAAAACCATGACATCTCATTCCATTGCCGCTGCCGATATTTCCTTCTTTGACTGGCCCACCATTTGCTGATTCTAAAGCATCATAGACGTGCTTGGTTTTAACATGAAACCCATTGATATCATTCAAATAACCATCATATGTTTCAGCAACTATTGGCAAGGACCACCAAAACCCACTTGTATCAGGTCCTCCTTGAGCGACCCTCCATTTGATTAAGGCGTCATGTACAGCACCAACACTGTGTGTATTGGTTAAGGCAATTGGACCTTCGAGGAAGCCTGACTCATCTAACCAGGATGTTCCAGTCATTTCTCCATTTCCATTTAACGAGAACCAACCACCAAACACTGAGTGATTTAATGTTTCTTTACCCCTAGGGAGGATTACTGTTACACCAGTTCGGATAGCCTTTTGATCCTCAAGATCTTTCGTAATTGTTCTGTACCCAACGGTGACACCCGAAACATCTGTGATTGCATTATACATCCCAGAGATTCCACTGAAACTTATACCAATATCACGTGCTCGTGGAGTTTCCTGAGCTAAAGAATAAAAACAGTAGAAAAGTAATAAAGAAAATATTGAGCTTTTATATAAAAAACTTTTTTTCATTATTTTAGTTATTAGAGAATTCAAAATATAATCACGGTATGCAATTTGGAATTAACCCATCATTTTGTGCATCATTATATATTTTCAAGGTCTCTGGATATTGCGCTATTAGATCATCTATTCGAGTTTCACCAGAAGGATGTGTTGAGAGATATTCAGGTATTTTTGAGGCATTTTTTTTATTCATATTTTTCCATAACTCCACACTTTCTCTAGGATCAAATCCCGCTTTTGCCATATATTGAATACCTATCACATCTGCTTCGGTTTCTTGGAGTCGACTGAAAGGATTTAACAAGCCGAGTAATGCACCTGTTGATAATGCATCTCTTGCTCCTTGAGTCTGATTTCTGTAACCACCACCTAAAATAATAGCGGCGATATCTACACCAATATCTGTCACAGCAGCTCTTGATGCACGTTCATTAGCATGTCTCGCGGTAACATGCGCAACTTCATGTCCGATAACCGCAGCTAATTGGTGTTGGTTAGATGTCATGCTTAATAGGCCTGAATTAACAACAATCTTTCCACCCGGGAGTACGTATGCATTAACATCAGGTTGGTCTACTACCGCCAGCTCCCAGTATAAATCTGCATCACGCCCCTCAATAACATCGACTATTGCATTAGTTACACATGCTACATAATCAATTGTTGATGGATTTTGAACTAATGGCAAAGTTTCACGAAGACGTTTAAACTGTCGTGAGCCCTCTTGTTCTAGTGCAGCATCTGACTTTAATATCATTTGATTTCGACCTGTAGGTGAAGATGCACAGGCAGATAAGACAACTAAACTGATGATGAGCAAACTCATATACTTAATCCATCTTTGCTGCATAATTATTAAAGCTCCTCTGAATATTTTATATTTTAGTTACCTTAACGAGGTAACTCGCTTTCGAATTTACGGCGCCATCTAAAATCTTCAAATCTACCGAATAAACTGTCCATACCACCCATGATTCGCTGCTTCAATGGCTGCTTAAATTTATATTTAACACTAAATATATCGTATTTATTACTCATTTCAATGAGTAATTCATCACTAGTTTTAATTTCATCAGCTAAACCCAAATCAAGAGCTTTACGACCATACCAATGTTCGCCAGTTGCAACTTTAGAAAGGTTCATCGCTGGCCTATACTCACTAACAGAGCTCTTAAAAAGTTCGTGCACTTCTTCGAGTTGATCTTTTAACTTTGCTCTATCTTCATCAGTATTTTTACCGAACATAGTAACATTACGTTTATATTGACCAGCAGTAACTTGCTCAAAATCAACGCCATGTGAATCTAAGAGACGATTAAAATTGGGCAATTGAGCAATAACGCCTATAGAGCCCAGAATGGCAAATGGTGCTGCATAGATTTTATTGGCCACGGCAGCCATCAAATAACCGCCACTGGCAGCAACTTTATCCACTATCACAACTAAATTGATATTTTTATTTCTTATTCTAACTAATTGAGAGGCCGCTAATCCATGTTCATGAACAACGCCACCACTATTGTCCAGT
>CABXCS010000020.1 GCA_902510755.1 uncultured Woeseiaceae bacterium
AAGAAAAAGGACCAACGCCAGTAATTATCTGTTTGTTAATAATGATTTGTCAGTTTATTGGATTAAATTATTTAACAATCCTATCATTTAATAGCTGGATAAATAGTTTGCTTGGTCTAAGTGCAATATTATTGGGTATTATAATCATTCTTTATTCAGTTATAGAGTT
This sequence comes from uncultured Woeseiaceae bacterium, assembly GCA_902510755.1. GTDB lineage: Bacteria > Pseudomonadota > Gammaproteobacteria > Steroidobacterales > Woeseiaceae > SP4260. Next base: position 170 of record CABXCS010000020.1, read on the forward strand.
TAAGCGACAAAAAACAAATATTATTCCATTCAAAAGCTCATCAGTTTTGATCACAAATAAATTATACTTATATACTAGAAATCCAATGTATCTTGGTATGCTGATTATTCTTCTTGGCACTGGATTAATTCATAGTAATTTGGGTACTATATTTATTGCTTTTTTATTTATTCCAATAATGAATGTACGGGTCATCAAGCATGAGGAAATTATGCTTGAAGTAAAATTTACAGAGAGATATAAGTCATATAAAAACAGAGTAAGAAGATGGGTATAAGTATTGATGAAAAATTATCGTTGAAATCAATAGTCAACTTTGATCGCTATCCTATTGATAGACCGGAGTTTGCAGATAATTGTAAAAAATCCATTGATTCAAATGGTTGTATTGTTTTACCTAATTTCTTAGTCAAAGAAGTCATAGACGAGCTAATCAAGGAGAGCCTTGAAAATCAACATAAGGCATTTTATTGTGAGCAACAACATAATGTTTATATTACTCCAAAAGATAATAATTTTGAGTCGGACCATCCTTATAATCATCAAGTAATATCATCCAAGGGTTGTATTACTGATGATGAGGTTCCAGATAATTCAAAATTAAGAAAATTATATGATTCTCAACTATTTCGTAATTTTATTGCTCAAACTGTAAATAAAAAACAATTATATGAATATGCGGATAATCTGTCTTCAATTAACATACATTATGCAGCTCAATCTCAGGAACTAGGATGGCATTTCGATAATTCATCGTTTGCCGTCACTTTATTGATTCAGAAATCACAAAAAGGTGGTGAATTTCAATACGTGAGAAATTTTAGAGATACAGATAATAATGATATGAATTTTTCTGGAGTTAAGAAGCTCTTGCGCGGAGAGATTGACAGTGAAAGTTTGAGCATGGAACCAGGAACATTAGTTCTGTTTAGGGGGAAGAACTCAATTCATAGAGTAACTCCTGTTGAAGGAGATTTAACTCGAATTTTAGCAGTGCTTGCCTATAATTCTGAGCCTAATATATCACTATCAGAAACATCAAGAATGACTTTCTATGGACGATTAAATTAATCTTATTATGTATCAATTTAAGAAAAAAATAGTGTTAATTACTGGTGGTTCAAGAGGTATAGGTAAAGCAATAGCAGAATCTTTCGCATTACATGGTGCTCATGTTGTTATTACTTACAAGAAAGAAAAAGATAAAGCTGAAGAACTAATCGCATCTTTGCCTGGTAAAAAACACATTTGTATTCAGTCAGATGTGACCATTGATGGTGAAGCTAAAGCTGTTATTACAAAGGTCATATGCAAATTTGGTGCATTGGATATAGTCATCAATAATGCCGGAATGTATATTAACCATCCTATAGCCAAGATTGCTTTTAAGGAGTGGCAGGCTGCATGGAGCACAACCCTTGAGACCAATCTAATTGGCCCAGCAAATATCTGTTACTATGCTGCCAAATATATGATGTCTGTAAAACGAGGTAAAATAATCAATATTTCATCGCGAGGTGCTAATAGGGGTGAACCTAACGCTCCCGCCTATGGGGCAAGTAAAGCAGGGATAAATGCGATGAGTCAATCATTAGCAATTGCTTTGGCGCCTCATAATGTATTTGTTGGAGTTGTAGCACCTGGTTTTGTTGAAACAGATATGGCCGCATCTTCTCTTAAAGGCAAGCAAGGCCAAGCAATCAAAAATCAAAGTCCTATGCAGAGAGTAGGTAAGCCTGAAGAAATAGCAAAAGCTGTTTTAATGCTTTCCGTGGATGGCATGGATTATGCTACAGGAGCGATAATAGATTTAAATGGAGCCTCTTATTTGAGATCCTAGAAAGTGATAAGTTATTCGATCAAGTGAGAGGTGAATAGTATGTCTGATTTAAGCTGGAGTGAGTTTGAGAGAGTTGATCTACGTGTCGGAACCATTATTTCAGCCGAGTATTTTAAAGAAGCAATAAAGCCGGCAATTAAATTAATAATAGATTTTGGTGAAGAATTAGGAGTTAAAAAATCATCCGCTCAAATTACTGATCACTATAAACCAAATAAATTGATTGGTAAGCAAATAGCTGCAGTTGTTAATTTTCCAAAAAAACAAATTGGATCGTTAATGTCAGAATGCTTGGTAACTGGTTTTACTCAAGATGATGGGAGTGTGATATTAGCAGTACCCGACCTAAAGGCTAAGAATGGAACTAAATTAGCCTAATTGAATACAAAGCAATAATTAATCTCATTAAACCAAGCGAAGCACACCTGAGGAATTACAATATGCACTATGAAATACAACATCCTTGCATACAAGATAAATTAACAGAAATCAGAGATAAAGACACCGGATACCAGAAGTTTCGGCAGTTAATTTCTGAAATTACAATGTTGTTATCTTTCAGCGCACTCGAAGGATTATCATTGACAGATGTGACAGTTGAAACACCTATAAAAGAAGCTAATTGTAAAAAAATTAATGAAGAAGTTATAGTTGTGCCAATACTTAGGGCAGGTTTAGGAATGCTAGATGGAATTCTATCACTAATACCGTCCGCAAGAGTTGGATTCTTAGGTATGTTTCGAAATGAAGAAACAGCGGAACCTGAGACTTATTATGAGAATATCCCTGAAAAATCCCTTAGTGGCCTGCACTTGATTATAGATCCAATGTTAGCAACAGGAGGATCCACCATTGCAGCAATCGATGCCCTAAAAGATAAAGGAGTTAAAAAAATAGTTGTGATATGTATAGTAACCTGCCCAGAAGGTTTGAGTTCAGTATCAAGCAAACACAAAGATGTAAAGATCTACACAGCAAGTATAGATAGTCACTTGAATGATAAGATGTATATTGTTCCTGGTTTAGGAGATGCAGGTGATCGATTATTTGGAACCTATTGAAATATATAGTTTTTTTTATATTGAAAAAGAATAATAAAATGACTTTATTGCGTTTCGATCATGTATCACTTTAAGGTTCCTTTTTGAATAAACACATTTGTTAAGCCATTCCTTGATTTACTTTATGTTGAAATTTTTTTAATTCATCAGTGCGCGTTTTTTCATTATCAGTGTTGATGAAATTGGTTAGAAATGGTTTTGGCTAATTAAAATTAATATTCATAATTTTAGAATTTATTATAATTTTAGTTAATTTATTTTTTTAAATATTTGCACATTTATGAAACACGCGTAAAATGCGACAATCTAGACTTTTACTGAGTAGTTGATAATTATAATTAACACAAAGTAATGACTTAGAAACGCACCGAAGTATTCGGTTTTATAACGCCATATTATTATGGCATCAATTAAAAGAAAGAGAAGAAAATGTCAGAACAAGTAGAAGGTACCGTTAAATGGTTCAATGATGAAAAGGGATTTGGTTTTATCGAACGTGAAGGCGGTAAAGATGTATTTGTGCACTATAGCGCAATCAATGTAGAAGGTAGAAAAAGTTTGCGTGAAGGTCAGAGCGTAACTATGACTGTCTCAGACGGCCAAAAAGGCCCACAAGCTGAGAATGTTACTCCTCAGTAAATATATCGTTAGCTCGTAATTTGTTTACGATATCATTCTATAAAATTTGACATTTCAGTCATCTAATTTATAAATATCTAAAACCCCTATCTTGATGGGGGTTTTTTATTTCTTTTAATGGATTCCTCTTTTTCTATTATTACTCCCCAGATCTCAATTTTATCCTCTATTTCTGCAGTAATCCTGTCAAACTCATTGAAGGCATCTTGAATTTTTATCTTACCTTGATCATAAAATGTTGGTCCTGATAATTGCTTTTCTAATGATTTTTTCTCTTTTTCTAAAGACTTTATTTCTTCTGGTAGTATCTCCAATAAGCGCTTTTCCTTGTAACTAAGCTTCTCAATTTTTTTTGTTTTTATAGCAGGACTATTTAATTCTTTCGTTTGATGATTGATTTCAGTTAAACGTTGTTTGCGTTTTAGCCAATCTGAGAAGTTACCAACATAGTCATTGAGAGTTTTATTTTCAAAAACAAGCATACTGGTTATAACATTATCCAAAAATTCTCTATCGTGACTTACAACTATTAAAGTTCCCTTATAGTCGATAAGTTGTTCCTCAAGCACATCTAAAGTTTCCATATCTAAATCATTAGTTGGTTCATCCAGTATTAGAAGATTTGTGGCTTTCGTGAAGAGTTTGGCAAGAATAATGCGATTTTTCTCTCCACCTGATAGAACTTTTACAGGTGTCATTGATCTTTTTGGTGAAAATAAAAATCCTTTCAAATAGCCCACAATATGCCTATCACGCCCATTTATCTTGATATATTTTTTACCATCACTAACATTATCAGCTACTGACTTTTCTGGATCGAGTTTTTGCCTTAATTGATCAAAATAACCGATATCAATATTAGTACCGAATTTTACTGTACCTGATTGAGGTTGAATTTTTCCTAATAGAAGTTGTAATAGTGTTGTTTTGCCAACACCATTATTACCGACAATGCCAATCCTATCGCCCCTTTTTATAGTAAGTGAAAAATTATTTATTAATGATTCATTGGTATATTGATAGTTAATATTTTTTGCTCTTATTACTTTTCGACCTGATTTATCACTTTCCTCAATATTGATACGGGCATCCTTTCTATAAGTTAATCGTTTTTGACGCTCCTCTCTCATTTTTATTAATGCTCTTGCTCGACCTTCATTTCGCGTCCTTCTAGCCTTAATACCTTGTCGAATCCATATTTCCTCTTGCTCAAGTTTTTTATCAAATTTAGCAAATTCGTTTGCTTCATCAATTAGAGATTTTTCTTTTCGAACAATATAGTTATTGTAATCACCAGGCCAGCTTGTAATTTTGCCACGATCAATCTCTAAAATTCTTGTTGCTAGTTTTTTTATAAATGCACGATCATGAGTAATAAAAATAACTGTACCTTTGTATGAATAAACTATATCTTCTAACCATTTTATAGTTGATATATCTAGATGATTTGTTGGTTCATCAAGCAATAAAACATCAGGTTTTTGCACTAAAGCTTTTCCTAAAGCGACTCTTCTTAGCCAGCCACCAGACAGTTCGTTCATTTTCTTTGTAGCAGGAAGATCCAATTCAGAAATGACTGAATCTACTCTCTGATCGAGATTCCAACCACTGTGGGTATCGATCTTCTTATGAAGATCTTCTAAGTCAAGCAGGCCTTTCTCATTCAACTTTTTTCCTGACAAGGTATGATAATTTTTTAATAATAGTTCAATTTCTGATAAACCAGACCTTATTATTTCGCGCACTGACTTTTCTTCTGACTCAGGTAAGGTTTGTTCGAGTTGACTGATAATTAGAGCATTATCATGTATTATTGAGCCTTGATCTGGCTCAATTTGATTCATTAATAATTTGAAGGTTGTTGATTTACCAGCACCATTTTTTCCAATTAAGCACAGCCTTTCACCTGACTCTATACTCAGATTTGCTTCTGATAGGATTTTTTGTTCTCCTATTTCAAAAGAGATTTCTTCAAATCGTATTAATGACATAATTTTACATTCTCATATGATGTTTAGCTTAATCTAAATTATAAACTTTTAAATTAAATGGCGAGTGAGTTATTATTTTATGAAAAATTAGAGAGTATATAAACATGCAAGATGATCGTTTAATCGATATTGAAACAAAATTATCGTATCAAGAGAGTTTGTTGGATCAATTGAATTCTATCATTATAAAACAACAAGCGGAGCTTGATGTCCTAAAACGTTCACTTAAAAATCTGCAAGAGAGAATTTCTTTGTTAAATGAAGCTTCTTCAGAGAATAATAATATAAATGAGCTCCCACCTCATTATTAAAAGGAATGAAAATGTATGCCAAATCAAGTATGAAGTATTTCAAATTATTAATGCTCTTTTTGTTAATAACAATAAATTATGTTTATGCGAAAGAAGAGGGAGTCATTAATGTTAACCTCAGTACTTCACTTGGCAATATAAAGGTAGAGTTATATGCTGATGAAGCTCCAATTACTGTAAATAATTTTCTTAATTATACTGATGGAATGTATTTTGATGATACTTCATTTTATCGGACGGTAAGGTATGGAAATGATAATGGTAATCCCAAGATTGAGGTGATTCAGGGAGGTATTGGTGATGGTCAGAAGGCTTTTCCAATGATTAAGCATGAATCTACAAGAATAACCGGAATAAAACACCTTGATGGAACCTTATCAATGAGTCGTGGGGCGATAAATACTGCTACTTCGGACTTTTTCATATGCATAGGAGATCATGAGGGCTTGGATTATGGCGGACTTCGCAATTCTGATGGACAGGGTTTTGCTGCGTTTGGCCGTGTCATCGAAGGGATGGAAATTGTTAGAGCTATTCATCAAGCACCTTCTGACAAGGAAACTGAGAACAGTTATGTTAAAGGCCAATTGATAAATGAGCCAATTAAAATAATCTCAATTACAAGATTTAAACATAATTTATAGATTCGAAAATCTACAATAAAGGCTTAAGGTATTGTCCAGTGTAAGATGATTTATTTTTCGCAACATCTTCGGGTGTTCCACTCGCGATTATATTACCTCCACCTTCACCACCTTCAGGCCCTATATCAATTATCCAATCAGCTGTTTTAATCACGTCAAGATTATGTTCAATCACTACTATTGTATTACCTTTATCTCTTAAGCGATGTAAGACGATTAGCAAAAGATTGATATCCTGGAAGTGAAGTCCAGTTGTCGGCTCATCTAAGATATATAAAGTATTACCGGTATCTCTTTTAGATAGCTCTTTTGCGAGCTTGATTCGTTGCGCCTCTCCACCTGATAGTGTGGTGGCATTCTGACCCAATCTTATATATGACAAACCTACATCCATTAGAGTTTGAAGTTTTTTCGCCAATACAGGGACATTCTGAAAGAACGATGAGGCCTCCTCAACTGTCATTTGAAGTATTTCATTTATATTCTTACTTTTATACGAAATATCTAAGGTCTCACGGTTGTATCGTTTTCCATGGCAAATATCGCATGAAACATAAACGTCTGGCAGGAAATGCATGGCAACTTTTATTACACCGTCACCTTGGCAGCCTTCACATCTACCGCCTTTAACATTGAAGCTAAATCTACCGGGTAGATATCCTCTTGAGCGCGCCTCCTGAGTTCCAGCAAAAAGTTCACGAATAGGAGTGAATAAACCACTATAAGTTGCAGGATTAGAGCGAGGAGTTCTTCCTATAGGGCTTTGACTGATATCGATAACTCGATCAATATGCTCTATTCCGTCAATACCATGATGTGGAGCAGGATTACGATTAGATTTATTTAATTCGTCCGCTACAGTTTTATACAAGGTATCATTAATTAATGTGGATTTTCCTGATCCTGATACACCAGTTATGCATGTCATTAAACCTATTGGGATAGATGTGGTAACTGATTTTAGATTATTGCCTGATGCACCATTAATTGTGATATTTTTTTTAGATATTGCCTTTGTCCGTTTTTTTGGGATTGGTATTGTTCTACGACCAGATAAATAATCTCCAGTTAAAGAAAGTTTGTTATTTACTATCTCTTTAGCAGTGCCAGCAGCAACAATTTCTCCTCCATGAACTCCCGCACCTGGACCGATATCAATAACATAATCGGCTGCCATAATCGCTTCTTCATCATGCTCCACAACAATTACTGTGTTTCCGATATCTCTTAAGTGAATTAAAGTTCTGAGGAGCCTCTGGTTATCTCTTTGATGAAGCCCAATGGATGGCTCATCTAGAACATAAAGGACACCAACAAGTCCAGAGCCGATTTGGCTTGCTAGACGAATTCTTTGAGCCTCTCCACCTGATAGTGTATCCGCACTTCGGTTGATTGAGAGATAGTCTAAACCAACATCACTCAAAAAATTTAATCTAGAACTAATTTCTTTGGTTATTTTTTCTGCAATTGTTGCTCGCCAGCCGTTGATGGTTATTTTTTCAAAATACTCTTTGGCCACCTCAACTGACATTTCACTAATTTGAGGTAATGTAAGATCATTTATAAAGACATTTCTAGCGGATTGATTTAGGCGTGTTCCATCACAATCAGGGCATATTTGACTGTTTAGGAACTTTCTCAGCTCTTCTCTAACTGCATTTGATTCTGTTTCTATATAGCGCCTATCTAAATTTGGAATTATCCCTTCAAAAGTATGCTGCTTTTGAACTTTTATTTTTCTATTTTTGAAGCTTTGATAGGTAAATTCAATTTTTTCTTTTCCGCTCCCAAAAAGAATAATCTTTCTTATACGCTTATCCAATTCATTGAAGGGTGTTTCGATGTCGAATTTATAATGTTTTGCAATACTTTGAATCATATGAAAATAATAAGTAGTTTTTCGATCCCAACCTCTTATTGCTCCACCTGCAAGGGATAACTCATCATTTACGATGACTTTTTCAGGATCAAAGAACTGCCTAAGTCCAATGCCATCACATGATTTACAAGCACCATTAGGGTTATTAAAAGAAAATAATCTTGGTTCCAGTTCAGTCAAACTGTAACCGCAGATAGTACATGCGTAGCGATCTGAAAAAACAATGTCTTCTTCTTTGAGGTCGAATGGTGCGATATAAGCTATACCCTCGGCTATTTTGAGTGCCATCTCGAATGACTCAGCTAAGCGTTGCTTCATGTCTTTTTTTATTTTGAAGCGATCTATGACGATTTCTATATTATGTTTGTGATTTAGTTCTAGATTAGGTGGATCGTCTAATTCATATATTTCGCCATTGATTCTTGCACGAATGAAACCTTGTGCTTGAAATTTCTTCATGAGTTGAAGATGCTCACCTTTTCGGTTTATAACCACTGGGGCAAGCATTAAAAAGGGCGTTCCATCAGGAAAGCTTGATACTTTATCAACCATTTCACTGATAGTTTGAGCTTCAAGCTTAACCTTGTGAGTTGGGCAATGAGGTATTCCTGCTCGCGCAAAAAGAAGTCTTAAGTAATCATATATTTCAGTTACTGTTCCGACTGTAGATCTCGGATTATGAGATGTAGATTTTTGTTCAATAGAAATTGCGGGAGATAATCCATGAATATGATCAACATCTGGTTTTTCCATTACCGAAAGAAACTGTCTGGCATAAGTAGACAAAGATTCAACATAGCGTCGTCTTCCTTCCGCGTAGATAGTATCAAAAGCCAGAGATGATTTCCCTGATCCTGATAAACCGGTAATGACAACTAGTTTATTTCTAGGTATGTCTATGTCTATATTTTTCAGGTTGTGGGTTCTGGCGCCACGGATATCAATTGATTTCATGTATAATTTCACAACATAATTGAGACAACCTGTTAATATACTGCCAGCGCATGTGTCGAGCAAAAAACCTTATTAACTATTTGTAACAAACCAAAGACTTTCAGCAAAAAAATTACTTTTCAATATAACTATTTGTAGTTTAATCATGGCCTTACGAGAATAATAGATACTCCAATGTCCCAAGAAAAAAAATATTCAGATACTAAGATGCTAAAAGATGAGCGCAGGGTGGTTGGTATTGTTGCGCTTATTGCGATGTTCAGAATGTTCGGTTTATTTGCTTTATTGCCAGTTTTATCCATATTTGCCAGAGAATTGCAGGGTGCTACACCTTTTCTGGTCGGTGTTTCGGTGGGAGCATATGGATTAACACAGGCATTATTTCAAATTCCAATGGGTCTTCTATCAGATAAAATTGGACGTAAAGCAGTAATTATTTTTGGTCTTTTCGTGTTTATCGTGGGTAGCTTAGTGGCGGCCTATAGCGGGAGTATATATGGTGTTATTATTGGTCGTTTTCTTCAAGGGGCAGGGGCAATTTCAGCAACATTGGCAGCGCTGCTAGCTGACACAACCAGAGAGGAAGTCCGAACAAAATCCATGGCTCTACTGGGTGTAGGAATTGGTGCTTCTTTTCTTCTGGCATTGATTCTTGGCCCAATAATTGCGGCATTATTCGGTGTAAGGTCATTATTTTTTCTGGCAGCTTTTGTAGCCTTGTTAGCAATGATCTTATTATCATTAATTCCAAATTCTCATAAAAAAATAGCTCCACTAGTCAGACTAAATATAAAAGAAGCATTTAAACCGCAATTACTAATGTTAGATCTGCATGTATATATTTTGCATCTGATATTAACAATGATGTTTGTTGTTTTGCCTGTAATTTTGGTAGATCAACTGAATATTTCACTAGTGAATCATTGGAAGATCTATGTTTCATCGCTTATAGTTTCTTTGCTATTTTCTGTGCCGATGATTATTAATGATAGAAGAATGGGAAAAAAAATATTCTTGTTTGTTTCGGTAATACTATTATTACTCAGTCAATTAACATTGGTCTTAAGCACCAATTCCATGCTATCTATCACAGCAAGTCTAGTATTTTTCTTCTCAGGCTTTAATTTCTTGGAAGCTTCTCTTCCTGCCAAATTATCTATATTGGCAAAAAATGAGTTAAAAGGTGCGTCCCTTGGAGTTTTTTCTAGCTTTCAATTTTTAGGGGCATTTTCTGGTGGAGTATTAGGCGGTTGGTTGATATTTACCTTAGAGCCACAGAATATCTTTACTTTTACTGCAGTTTTAATTGTTTTATGGTTGCTATCTTTAATTTTATATAAAGATTAATTGAATTTAATTAGAGACTTGCTGGTAATTTTGGTATTCAAAGCTCTACAATAGAGTAAGATAGAGTTAAAAATAATAAGTTGAGATACTTTTAAACATGAGGAATAAAAATGGCACGTGGAATAAATAAAGTAATTTTAGTGGGTACATTAGGGCAAGATCCTGATGCAAAGTTCACCCCAAATCAAGTTGCTGTTACAAATTTTAGTCTTGCAACAAATGAAACATGGAAAGATAAACAAGGTGAGCAGGTTGATAAAGTTACATGGCATAATATTGTTGCTTTCGGTCGTTTAGGCGAAATCTGCTCTGAATACCTCAGGAAAGGAAGTCAGGTTTATGTTGAAGGTAAACTTCAAGTAGATGATTGGACAGACAAAGATGGTAATAAGCGTAAAACAACCAAAATAGTTGCTAACGAAATGCAAATGTTAGGTGGAAGATCCTCAGGTGGAAATCCTGGAGGAGCTTCAGGAAGTGAGTTTGCCTCAAGCGGCTCATCTGCACCTGCACCTGCACCTTCATCTGATGCATCAGATGATTTTGATGATGATATACCATTCTAGAAAAATATTTTTTCCTAATATCATCTTAAATTCAAAAGATCTCAATTATGGGAAAAACAATTGTGACTCCTAAAACTTTCTTATGAAAAATAAACTATTTATTAAAACAATGGGTTGTCAGATGAATGTTTATGATTCAGAGAAAATGGCTGACATCCTTAAGCAATCACATGGCTATGAGTTAACTGAAAAAGCAGATGAAGCTGATCTTTTGTTAGTTAATACATGCTCCATTAGAGAAAAAGCAGAAGAAAAGGTATTCTCACAATTGGGTCGTTGGCAGTCCATGAAAAAAGAAAATCCAAACTTATTAATTGGAGTTGGAGGTTGTGTGGCCAGTCAGGAGGGAGCGGGTATAGGTAAACGAGCTCCATTTGTAGACCTTATTTTTGGCCCACAAACTTTACATCGATTACCAGCCATGCTCGAAGATACAAAGAAAAAAAATAAACCTGTCATTGATATATCTTTTCCACAAATAGAAAAATTTGATTGCCTTCCTGAACCAAGAGCTGAGGGGCCAACAGCTTTTGTATCAATTATGGAGGGGTGTAGTAAATATTGCACTTATTGTGTCGTTCCTTATACCCGTGGTGAGGAAATCAGCCGACCATTAGATGATGTAGTGGCTGAGATTTATATTTTGGCACAACAGGGTGTTAAGGAGGTAAATTTATTAGGACAAAATGTTAATTCATATCAGGGGAAAATGCATGATGGTAAAATTTCTGATCTAGCAACTCTGATATATTATGTTGCTGCAGTTGATGGGATTGACCGTATTCGCTTTACTACCTCACATCCTGTCGAATTTAATGATAGCCTTATCCAGGCTTATTCAGACAACCCAGAATTAGCAAATTATTTACATTTACCAGTTCAAAGTGGGGCAGACCGAATCTTAGCCTTAATGAAGCGAGGACATACTGCCATCGAGTATAAGCAAAAAATACGTAAGTTGAGGGAGGCGAGACCCGAAATCTCTATATCTTCAGATTTTATTGTCGGTTTTCCAGGTGAGACTGAGGATGATTTTTTTAAGACTATGGAATTGATTTCTGATGTTGGTTTTGATCAGTCTTTCAGTTTCATCTATAGTGCACGTCCAGGAACACCAGCATCAAATATCAAAGATGACACAGCACTAGAGGTAAAAAAAGAACGCTTACAAACCTTACAAGCGCAGATAAATAAACAAGCTTCAATTATTAGTCACTCAATGGTTGGTTCAACGCAAAAGGTTTTAGTTGAAAGGCGCTCAAAGAAGAACTTGGCTGAGTTATCGGGTAGAACAGAAAACATGCGCTGGGTGAATTTTGTGGCTACAGACGAATGTTTGGGTCAATTTGTAGATGTAGTGATTACTGAAGCGCTTCCAAATTCACTTCGCGGTAGGCTTGTTTAGGTTGGTAATTAATCTTCTCTCGAAGTCAGTTCTTTAATATGAGTTCATCTCAAGAAATTATCATTGATTCATTAACTAACACAAGACTTGCTAATTTATGTGGTCCATTTGATGAGAACCTCAGATATATTGAGAAAAAGTTAAGTATTGAGATTCTGAGTAATGGGAATAATTTGAGGGTTATCGGTGATGATCAGGCGATTATTGTCGCTAACAGAGTAATAAAATCGCTCTATGAACTGACTATGGACGAAATTATTAGACAAGAGCAGGTTCATTTTGCTTTGAAGGAGTGCGATGTGCTAGAAACAGAAAATGATTCAATTGAACATAAGTCTATCGAAGATATGGATGATAGGTGGCAAATTCAGACAACACGTAAACTCATTCGCCCCAGAAGTGAAAATCAAAATTCCTACTTAGCCGCGATAATGAAAAATGATTTGTCATTTGGCATTGGGCCTGCTGGAACGGGAAAGACATATTTGGCAGTGGCGAGTGCAATAAAAGCTCTGGAAGATGATGAGGTAAGAAGAATTATATTGGTTCGTCCAGCTGTAGAGGCTGGAGAAAGTTTAGGTTTTTTGCCAGGTGACATGTCTCAGAAAGTTGATCCATATTTGCGACCAATGTATGACGCATTATACGATATGCTTGGTTCTGATCAGGTGGCTAAATTAATTGAACAAAATCTTATTGAGGTTGCTCCATTAGCTTTTATGAGGGGGCGCTCGTTAAATGAATCATTTTTGATTCTTGATGAAGCACAAAATACAACTATTGAGCAAATGAAGATGTTTTTAACACGCATCGGCTTTGGATCAAGAGCGGTTGTTACTGGCGATATCACACAAATAGATCTCCCAAAAGGAAGAAAATCGGGCTTAGTTCATTCAACTCAAATTCTTGAAAAAATAGATAAAATTTCTTTTACATTTTTCACAGCCCAAGATGTTGTGAGACATGATTTGGTTAAATTAATCATTGAAGCATATGAAATGGATGAAGCTGATTAAAATTTTATGATAGGAAAAAATCACACCTTATCAGTAGATATTAATAATCTATGTGATGAAGAAATACCAGATCAAAGAAGCTTTGAGAAATGGTTAAATTGCGCGTTAGCGAATGTTAATCACCATTTAGTTTCTGAATATAGTTTATTTGAATTATCTGTGAACATAATAAGCGCAGATGAAATTAAAACAATGAATAATAAATTTCGACAATATAATAAAGTTACAAATGTATTATCGTTTCCATCTAAAATGAGTGATGTAATGGCTTGGCCAGCAGATCAAGTTTATCATCTTGGTGATATAGTTATATGTTCATCGCAGTTGAATGCTGAGGCATCTGAACAAGAAAAATCCATTCAATCACATTGGTGTCATATGACTATTCATGGGTTCCTCCATTTGTTTGATTATGATCACATGAATAATAAGGATGCTAGAAAAATGGAAGATCTTGAAATAATTATATGTGGAAAATTAGGATTTTCTGATCCATATAAATGAAATATTTTTTTAATAAAATTGATCAAAATGGAATATAGATTGAAATTTTACTCCTTAAAACTAATACTAAAGCTATAAATGAACGACAAATCCCAACCAAATGATAATGGACTCTTCGGTATGCTCAATCGTCTGAAGAAGGTTTTTTTGGATCAGCCCCTCAAGAGAAGTGAATTAAAGAATTTACTACTTAATTCTAATGGTGCCATAGATCCAGATGAGGAAAAAATGCTTGCAGGCGTTCTTGATGTGGCTGAAACACAAGTTCGTGAAGTTATGGTACCTAGATCACAAATGGTTGTGATAGATAATGAAGATTCATTGAAAGATATACTCAGAATTATTGTAACTTCAGGACATTCTAGATTTCCAGTTATGAGTAAGGATAGGGAATCATGTATTGGGGTTCTTTTGGCGAAGGATTTATTGAGATTCTTTAAAGAAGTCACTGGAGATCCTATTGAAATAAAGCGCTATCTTCGCCCATTATCTGTTATTCCTGAATCAAAAAGATTAAATACTTTATTAAAAGAGTTTCGTGATAGTCATAATCATATGGCTGTTGTAGTTGATGAGTATGGTGGTATCTCTGGACTATTAACTATCGAGGATGTTCTTGAGGAAATTGTTGGTGAGATTGATGACGAACACGACATAAATAATCTTGAGTATATTGAAAAAAATCACGACAAGGATGGAGTTGAAAAATATTTGGTTCTTGCGCTGACAAAAGTAGAAGATTTTAATAAATTTTTTAATTGTGAGCTTGAGCATAGTTCCTATGACACGATAGGTGGATTGGTTGTTCATGAATTTGGAAGGTTACCGAGGAACGGAGAAAAATTAATCTTTTCTGGTTTTAAATTTAAAGTAATAAGAACACATCGAAGACGCATAGAGGTTTTAGAGGTTAAAAAATCTATGACAAAAGAATAAATCAAGATTTATTCTTTCAGAAGTTTTAGATTATGTTAAATAAAATAAATTTAAAAATAAATAAAACTCAATTTTCATTGCATCTTGCCTTTTTGTTTTTTTTGCTAGGTGCTCTACTAACTCTTGCATTTTCTCCTTTTGATCTTTTTTACTTGCCTCTTTTCTTGATGATGGCAGTTTTTTATTGTTGCCTGAAATGCCCACCTCACTTAACGGCCAAATATTTATTTATTTTTGGCTTAGGTCATTACTTAACCGGTACTTACTGGATTTACATCTCTGTCCATATTTTTGGTAATGCGCCTCTCTGGATAGCAATAACTCTAATGATTTGCCTAGTTTTATTGATGTCATCTTATTTTGCGATTGCTGGATGGTTGATATCTTGGTTCTCATATAAAAATAAATTTCCAATTATATTTTCTGGGCCATCTATATGGGTACTTATTGAATGGTTAAAAGGTTGGCTTTTTTCAGGTTTTCCCTGGCTGAGTCTTGGATATAGTCAAATAGATACAGGATTGAGTGGTTGGGCACCATTACTTGGAGTGTATGGAGTATCATGGTGGTTGTTGTTCGGAGTTGCTGGATGTTTGTATTATTTAATAAAAAGAAAACTCACCACAGGCCTTTTATTTATAATTACTCCGTTTATATTTGGTTATGGTCTTAGTGGATATAATTGGACAGAAGAATATGGTAAACCAATAGAAACTGTAATCATACAAGGTGGTGTATCTCAGGATTTAAAATGGAAGGCGGAGCAATTCCCTAAAACTTTGGATTTGTATTTACAGGCTACAATAGGTGCTCCTCAAGGTAGTTTTATTGTTTGGCCTGAAGTTGCTATACCTGCCTCTAGTGATCAGATAAGATCATATCTTCAATTAATTGAAACGCATCTCAAAGAATCTAAAAAGAAACTAGCGTTGGGTATTCTGGAAAAAAATACCCATACAAAAACTCATCATAATAGCGTTTTATTCATAGATGGTGTTGGACAGCAGCATTACCGAAAAAGGCATTTAGTCCCATTCGGTGAATATTTCCCGATACCAGGTTTCATGAGAGAGTGGCTACGTTTATTAAGTTTACCAAATACTGATTTAGTTAGTGGTGAACAGATACAGCCTTTAATCAATTTTAATAATAATGTCTCGCTCGCTGTAGCAATTTGCTACGAGATCGCATTTGGAGCACAACAATTATATGCTTTTCCTGAAGCAGGTTTATTAATTAATGTTAGTAATGATGCTTGGTTTGGCGATTCAATTGCACCACATCAGCATTTGCAATTATCCAGAATGAGATCTTTAGAAGTGGGTCGAGAGATGGTGCGTGTGACAAATGATGGAATTAGCGCTTTTATTGACTCCAAGGGAAAGGTGGTAAAACAATCTGATCAATTTGTATTCTATAAGTTAGCAACTTTTGCACAACCTCGAAAAGGTGCAACTCCTTATGTTTTATTTGGTAATTGGCCAATATTAATATTAAATAGCTTATTATTGATTGTCTTTTTTAAGAGAAAAATCTTAAGGAATGAAAAGTTATAATTATTATTGAGATGTTTTTTCAAGGTCAGATATAATACGACGAAAATTTAAAATGAGAATTAAATAAAGTGGATAGCAAACAAAAAGCAACTAATGTATTTTGGCATGAAGGAGAAATATCACGGGAAGACCGTTATAAGATTTTACCTCAGATAGGGGCAACAATCTGGTTTACAGGATTATCTGGGAGTGGTAAGAGCACAATAGCAGTTGCCTTGGAAAAAGCATTGCATAATTTTGGTGTCCTTTCATATCGTCTGGATGGAGACAATGTTCGATTGGGAATAAACAAAAACTTAGGATTTTCAGAGAATGATCGACAAGAAAATATCAGACGTGTGGGTGAAGTTTCTAAGTTATTTGGTGATGGAGGAATTATTGCAATATCTAGTTTTATAAGCCCTTATCAAATAGATAGAGATAATGTTCGAAAACTCCATCTTGAGGCTAATTTGAAATTTATTGAGGT
>CABXCS010000021.1 GCA_902510755.1 uncultured Woeseiaceae bacterium
GTGATGAGGGGCGAGATGTTTTAATGTTTATCGATAATATATATCGATATACTTTGGCCGGAACGGAAGTTTCTGCACTATTGGGGCGTATGCCTTCTGCAGTGGGTTATCAGCCGACCCTGGCAGAAGAAATGGGTGTTCTCCAAGAAAGAATCACATCAACAAAAACTGGCTCTATTACGTCATTCCAAGCGGTTTATGTTCCTGCAGATGACTTGACAGACCCTTCACCAGCGACCACTTTTGCTCATCTTGATGCAACCTTAGTACTTTCAAGACAGATTGCTGAATTGGGAATTTACCCAGCGGTAGATCCACTAGATTCAACAAGTCGTTTATTGGACCCCAATGTAATTGGTCAAGAGCACTATGATTGCGCTCGAAAAGTTCAAGGTGTTCTTCAGCGATATAAAGAACTTCAAGATATTATTGCAATTTTGGGTATGGATGAACTTTCTGAAGAGGATAAGCTGAGTGTAACTCGTGCTCGTAAAATAATTCGTTTCTTCTCGCAGCCATTCTTTGTGGCAGAGACGTTCACAGGAGCGCCTGGTAAATATGTTCAGCTTCCTGAGACTATTCGAGGCTTTAATGGAATAGTCAATGGTGATTATGATGATCTCCCAGAGCAGGCTTTCTATATGGTTGGATCAATTGATGAGGCTGTTGAAAAAGCCAAAACCATGTAATAAATAGATGAGATACCTAATATGACTAGCATAAAAATTGATATTGTTTCAGCCGAGGGTGAAATTCATTCTGGTGAAGCTACCATGATTTATGCTCCAGCAAAAATGGGTGAAGTTGGTATTGCGCCAAGACATGCTCCATTATTAACCGCTCTTAAGCCTGGAGATGTTCGTGTTCAATGTGAGGATGGAAAAGAACATTTTTTCTATATTACGGGTGGGATGTTAGAAGTCCAACCACATTTGGTCACGGTGCTGGCAGATACTGCGCTTCGCGGAGAAGAGTTAGATGAGGCCGCTGCGGAAGAAGCGCAAAGACAAGCCGAAGAAGCACTTAAAGGCGCCTCAGAAGAAACAGATATTAAACGCGCACAGTTAGAATTAGCTGAAGCTAATGCTAGATACCGAGCTACGCAAAAATTAAAAGGCATTAAGCAATAATTAATCTTCCTTTTAAAATAATTAAAAAATATCGATAGAGTTTCAATACACTAACTAATCTAGTATTTTATATTGTATTAGTTAGTCAATATTGAAATAGTAGTGCGATATGCCTTTAGTAGCCCACAACAAATTACCAACATTTTCTCGTTTAGTTACTCAGGGACATACCGTGCTGTCTCAAAAACGGGCACTCAGTCAGGACATTCGCGAATTACATATTGGTTTATTAAATATGATGCCGGATGCTGCTTTAGCGGCTACAGAAAATCAATTCATTCGGTTGGTAGGTAACTGTAATCAAATTGCGCAATTTTATGTCTATCCATTCTCATTACCAGAGCTTAATAGAGATGACAAAGCGGCAGAGCACATTAAAGAGCATTATTTTAGTTTTGAAGAATTAAAGAAGCAGGGTCTTGATGCATTAATTATTTCAGGCGCCAATGTGCAACAACCGCTCTTAATAAATGAACCTTTCTGGAAACCACTGACTAAGGTTATGGAGTGGTCATTGGAAAATGTAGCATCTACGCTCTGTTCATGTCTCGCCACACATGCCATTGTTAAGCAATTATATAATATTAATCGTAGCCCGTTAGAGCAAAAAAAATGGGGTGTATTTAGCCATCAAACCATAAAGAAAGAACATCCATTGATGCGTGATATTAATACTCGATTTGATGCACCTCATTCCAGATATAACGAAATCAGTAAACAACAATTTGAAGAAGCTGGACTGACTGTTTTAGCGGAAAGCAAGCAAGCTGGTGCACACATCGCAGTTAGTGCAGATCAGTTTCGGGTCGTTTATCTTCAAGGCCATCCTGAATACGATATTAATAGTTTATTAAAAGAATATAAAAGAGAAGTAATTCGTTATGCGAATAATGAATTAAATGACCCCCCATGTTTTCCTGAGAATTATTTCAATAATGAAGCAAAAAATATAGCTGACGCTCACATTCGAGATATAAAAAACTGTCAGCAACAAAACAAAGTAATGCCAAAATTTCCTGAGGATGAATTGAATAAATGTATTGATAACACTTGGGGGGATACTGGAAAAGCAATATTCAATAATTGGTTAGGGTTAGTTTATGGCCTAACTGGTCATGATAGATTACAACAGTATATGGATGGTGTTAATCCTAAAAATCCTCTTGGAATAAAGATATAGTGGCGAACATGGTTTCGGTGAATTATCATATCTGCAACAAATAAAATAAATATAGAAAATAAAAATGTCTGATTTTTTCTCATTCGATACATTAAGTCTTCATGCAGGGCAGACGCTTGATCCTGAGTTTGGTTCTCGAGCACAACCAATTCATCAAACCACATCTTATGTATTTTCGGATACAGATACTGCGTCATCTCTCTTTAATTTAGAGCGTGGTGGGCATGTTTATAATCGCATTTCAAATCCAACGGTCGGAGTTCTTGAACAACGAGTTGCTGCTTTGGAAGGCGGTTCAGCTGCTGTCTGTGTTGCATCAGGGATGAGTGCCATCTTTTGTGCACTTACAGCCATAGTCAGTCAAGGCGATCATATTGTTGCTTCAGCAAATATGTATGGCGGTAATATTAGCCTTTTGAAAAATACTTTACCTAGGTTTGGCATCACTTCCACATTCGTTGACCCGACCGATATTGATGCCATTGAGGCGGCTATTCAAAATAACACGAAAATTGTGTTTGGAGAGCTAATAGGTAATCCGGGGCTTTCTGTAATGGATATTGAGGCTGTAGCAAAAATATGTAAAAAACATCATCTTCCATTGATGATTGACGGTACATTTAACACGCCCTATTTATGTCGATGTTTTGATTATGGAGCAAATATTATTGTTCACTCATTGACAAAATGGATGGGAGGTCATGGCACATCAATAGGTGGTGTTGTTGTGGATGGTGGTAATTTTGATTGGGGCGCTTCAAAAAAATATCCAACTTTAACCGAAGAATATGCTCCTTTTTCTGGAATTAATTTCTGGGAAGAATTCGGGCCAAGCGCTTTTGCAACACGAATTCGTGCCGAGGCAATGAGAGACATTGGGCCTTCAATGAGCCCAATGAATGCATTTTTATTATTACAAGGTATAGAAACTCTCTCACTTAGAATGGATCGACATCTTTTGAATACAAAACAATTATTAGAGTATCTTGATAAACATGATCAAGTTTCTTGGGTCAATCATCCGGATATGCCTGGTCATGATAGTCATGGTATCGCAAAAAAATATATGCCAAAAGGAGCAGGATCTATTATTACTTTTGGTGTTAAAGGTGGTCGTGAAGCTGGTAAAGCCTTTATTGAAAATGTAAAACTTGCCTCACATCTGGCGAATGTTGGTGATGCTAAAACGCTTATTATTCATCCTGCTACCACAACTCACTCTAGAATAGATGCAGAAGCATTGGTGGCAGCTGGTATCACTGAAGATATGATACGTATATCTGTAGGCATAGAAGATGTTGGTGATATAACACAAGATTTTAATATTGGTTTTCGTGCGGCGAAGAAATATATCTAATGTATATAACCATTAACAACAAAAAAATATTTGCCTCCACGGGCGGTAAGATTTTTGACAAAAAACAACCCGTGGCGTTATTTATTCATGGAAGTGGTTTAGATCATTCTTTTTGGGGGTTACATTCAAGGTTCTTTGCATTCAGAGGATATTCTGTTCTCTGTATTGACTTACCAGGGCACACTCATTCTGAAGGGCCTCCATTGAGCAGTATTGAAGAAATGGGGGTGTGGATAAATGATGTTATTCAAGAGATTGATGCATCAAAAGTGTCCGTAATTGGGCATTCACAGGGATGTTTAGTTTCAATGGAGTACGTTTCAAAATTCCCAAAATTAGTTAAGAGCTTATCTCTCATTGCTAGTGGGTATGAAACTCCAGTAAATTCTTTTTTACTGGAAGCGGCAAAAAATAAACCAAAGGCAGCCATTGATAAAATGATGTCATGGGGTTTTGGCAGGGCAGGACATTTTCATCAAGGCACGATTCCAGGAAACTCAATGATTGCTGGTGGCTATAAAATTACAGAAGGGAATGTGCCTAATGCATTATATGCCGATTTAAATGCTTGTAATAATTATAAAGAGGGGAAAAAAGCTGCAAGTAAGATTACAGTGCCTTGCCAATTAATATTGGGAGGCCAAGATCAGATGGCACCAAGAAAGGCCACTATGGCACTGGCCGAAACACTCCCGTCATCCTCAAAAATTGAAATTATTCAAAAAAGCGGACATATGGTGCCGCTAGAAAATCCAAATAAATGTAGAGATTTATTAAAAACATTTATTTTCGCTAATAATCCACCGAGTTAATCGTATGTATAAAATTCAAAAAGCGTCAGTAATTGGCGCTGGCACAATGGGTCTTGGCATTGCCGGCCAGCTTGCAAATGCAGGCATAGAAGTTCTCCTTCTGGATCTTCCCAGTGAAGATGGAAATCGAAATGCTGTTTGTGAAAGAGCAATAGAGAGACTCTTGGATGAACAACAACCGGGATTATTGCATAAAAATATCTTGGATAAAATTAAGATTGGTAATATAGAGGATGATATGCACTTGATAGCAGAATCTGATTGGATTGCTGAAGCTATCGTGGAACGATTGGAGCTCAAACGTGATCTTTATAGAAAGATTGATCAAATAAGGCGAATGGGCTCTATCGTATCTTCTAATACATCTACAATTCCGATTTCATTATTGGTTGATGGCATGCCAGATCAATTTAAAAAAGAATTTGCTATTACACATTATTTTAATCCTGTTAGATATATGCAGCTTTTAGAAGTTGTTAAAGGCGAAATGACCAGTCCAGAAGTCATTGATTGTCTGGCTAAATTTAATCAAGAGAATATGGGAAAGGGTATTGTTTTATGCAATGACACACCAGGATTTCTGGGTAATCGAGTTGGTGTCTTTGCTATCCAAACGGCTTTACATAAGGCTTTTCACTATGATCTGAGGCCCGAGGAGGCTGATGCTATTTTTGGGCGACCTATGGGCATTCCTAAAACGGGTGTTTTTGGGCTTTATGATCTTATTGGTATTGATTTGATGAGCGATGTTGCTAAGAGCTTGATTAACATCTTACCTGAGGAAGATGTATTTCATGAGGTCTCTGATGAAATACCACTCATGAAAAAAATGATGGAAAAAGGGTTAATGGGCAATAAAGGACTTAAAGGTGGTTTTTATCGTTTTGAAGATCCAGATGATAGCTCAAGCAAGCAAACTCTTGATTTTCAGGATTTTACATATCGAGCCTTTAGTTATGAAAGACCTGAACTATCAGTTGTTGCTGAACAACAAAATGACTTTACTCTGTTATTAGAAGGAGATAGTAAATATTCTAAATATGCCTGGGATATTCTATCTAATACATTCTGTTATGCAGCAAGTCTTGTCCCAGACGTAAACACTTCACTAGTTGCAATCGATGATGCAATGAAGCTTGGGTACAATTGGGCACAAGGTCCGTTTGAAATGATTGATAAGGTTGGTGTGGATAATTTTATCTCAAGATTAAAAAAAGAAGGTCGGGAAATTCCTTGGATCATTCAAGAAGCTGCAGGGAAATCTTTTTATCGTGTAAATGAAGGTCATCTTGAGTATTTTACGGCAGAAGGAGCCTTTAAAAGAGTTCAGCGTGATCAGGGATTGAGAAGATTTACAGAAGAGCGAAAAACGCATCAACCCATACTGACAAATAAAGCTGCGAGTTATTATGAAATTAATAATGCTATAGGTATGGTTGAATTCCACAGCAAGGCCAATGCATTAGATACCAATTCGATGGAGTTATTAGGACAAGCAGTTGCTCATGCAGAGAAGAATTTTACAGGATTAATCATTCATAATGATGCATCGCATTTTTCTTGCGGCGTCAATTTAGAGGCAATAGGAAGATTTATTGAGTCTCAGGATTGGAATGGCTTAGATGAATTCTTAAAGCATTTTCAGCAAACTGTTAAAACTATGAAATATTCAAATATACCAGTGATATCTGCACCGTCAGGGCTTTCAATTGGAGGTGGTTTTGAAGTGATTTTAGGCACAGATATGACTGTCTATCATGCAAACTCAGTGACTGGTTTGGTTGAATCGCTGGTAGGGGTTGTTCCTGGTGGCGGTGGAGTTAAAGAGTTACTTTATCGTTGGCGTGACATTAAAGGTAATGAAGTTGATGCAGCCTGGGCCACATTTATGAACGTGGGGTACGGCAAAACGGCGCAATCTCCTTTGGAAGCAAAAGAGCTTGCTATGTATAGAGAAGGCATTGATCGTTTTGTCATGAATCGAGATAGGTTGCTTGATACGGCGGTTGGAGAAATAAGAAAATTAGCCAAAAATTATCAGCCCATCATTCGAGGTAATTTCATAATGCCTGGAAGAGATGTCTGGCAAGATATGCAAAATTGGTTACACAAAACTCATGAAAAAGGCTACTTAACTTCGCATGATGTAACCACAGGCACACAAATAGCTCGAATTGTCACAGGTGGTGACGTGGATGCCGGTACTGTTATGAATGAAGATGATTTATTTGATATGGAAAGAAAGGCTTTTTTGACTTTAGCTAAAACAGTGCAGACCAGAAAGCGTATTCAACACATGTTGAATTATGGCAAACCTCTTAGAAATTGAGTTAGAAAATATGATTTATAAGCCGCCTATTAAAGATATAGTTTTCTTATTGAGAGAATGGATAGGAATAAAAAATATTAATCATTTAGCTGGTTATGAAGATTTGAGTATTGAAGATATTGAGTTCATCTTGAGTGAGGCAGGTAAATTTTGTAACTCGGAATTGTTACCATTGAATAGTGTGGGTGACGAAATTGGCGTTAAATTAAATGATGGTAAAGTGACTACACCACCGGGTTTCAAGGAAGCTTATAAACTTTATATTGAATCTGGATGGACCGGAATTGACGCTAATGTTGAGCATGGTGGTAGTGGCTTACCTAAACTAGTACAGTTTTATTTTGATGAAATGCTCAGCGCATGCAATTTAGCCTTTAAATTATACTCTGAATTAAGTCATGGGGCATATCAGCTGCTATTAAATAGTGCTTCTAAAGAAGTCAAAGATCTTTATTTACCAAAATTAGCTTCAGGTGCATGGTCAGGCACAATGTGTTTAACAGAGCCGCAGTGTGGTACCGATTTAAGTTTAATAAAAACACGCGCAACTCTAGAGAATGGAAAATATCTTATTAACGGCACTAAGATTTTTATTACATCTGGTGACCAAGATTTAACCGAGAATATTTTACATATGGTGCTTGCAAAAATTGATGGCGCCCCTGAGGGAAGTAAAGGCATTAGTGTTTTTTTGGTGCCTCGTAATAACATAAATCAAGGACAAGCGACCGCAGAATTAAATGGTGTATCAGTTGGTTCGATAGAGAAAAAAATGGGCATCAAAGGCTCAGCAACTTGCGTATTAAATTTTGATAACGCCAAAGGCATTCTCATTGGGCAGGAAAATAGAGGTTTAGCGGCGATGTTTACGATGATGAATGCAGAAAGAATAACGGTAGGAATTCAAGGGCTTGGATTTGCAGATATCGCTTACCAAAATGCATACAATTATGCGAGAGAGCGTCTTCAAAGCAAGGTTCCCGGGATAAAACGTGCGAACAAAAAGGCAGATCCCATTCTTGAGCAGCCTGAAATTAAAAAGATATTGTTACGTATGCGTTGTCAAATTGAGGGCGGGAGAGCACTAGCGACACATGTTGGTCACTATGTTGATGTAATGCAAAAATCAAAGAATGATACTGAAAAACAATATGCGGACAATCTCGTATCATTGCTTACCCCAGTCGTAAAATCTTATCTATCAGATCTTGGGATGGAAAGTACTTTAGCGGCACAGCAAGTTTTTGGGGGGCATGGATTTGTGCATGACTATGGTATGGAGCAATTGGTTAGAGATTGTCGCATTACCACTATTTATGAGGGAACAAACGAAGTGCAAGCAGCTGACTTGGTGTTTCGTAAGCTCATGATCAAGAATGGCTCCTTAATCAAGAATTTTATCCAACATTGGGAAAGTAAATTATCTCATGGCGCTTCATTAAAGAGCACAAAAACACTACTGGTAAATCAAAAAACTCAACAATCCTTTGATCGTTTCAAAGCAATTACTAATGTTATTGTTGAGCAGGCCAGTACCAAAACACTTCATGCTATGTCAAATGCAACCGAGTATATGCGTTACTTTTCTTTGAATATTGTCGCATTATTATGGTCAGATATTTTGGCGACTATCGATGAAAGACAAGGTAATTTTTATGATAATAAGCGTAAGCTCGCGGTATTTTTTATCCTTAATGTTCTACCTGAAACACTCAGTATAGAAGAAAAAATAGTTAATGGAGCAAAAGCAGTAACTGACTTTGCGACTAGTGATTTTGATAATTAAATAAAATCATCTTTTGGTATTTTAATTTCAGCCGGAAACCAGGGTTTTTTACAAACAGAAGCGCTTAAAAGTCCATGCGGTGAATCGATTGAAAGTTTAGATCCGATTTCAGCATACTCGATAGGCACATTTGCGAAGCCAATATTTTTCTTTAATCTCGGCGAGTAAATGCAGCGCGTTATGTGCCCAATTGAATTATGATCATCTTTAATGGCCCAAAGGTGCTCTGGTGGTGCATTGATTGGATCACCAGCAATTTCAACACCAACTAATTTTCTTTTTACGCCCTCGGCATGAATTTTTTGCAAAGCCGCTTTACCTATGAAGTCATCTTCTCTTTCAAGATTAACCATCCTGCCCATATCGATGGTATATGGATTGTCAGTACGACTGATATCAGATGCATAGGATAATAATTCACCTTCAATACTCCTAATTAATTGAGGTGCAGCTGGCTTGATATTATATTTTTCACCTGCTTTTGCCACTAAGTCCCAAAGTTCGTTACCACGAGAACCATCTTGTAGATACAATTCATAGCTCAATTCTCCACTCCAACCAGTTCTGCCCAAAACCAAAGGGATTCCATTAACTTCAGTTTGAGCAGCTCGATAATAACCGAGGTCAATTGCTAAATCCCCAAATAATTCATACATAACATGTGGAGATTTGGGTCCGCCCATTTGCAGTGGTGAAACATCAGGCTCATATACATTAACATCCATACCAGAATTAACAGCAACACCCTCAATCCACAATAAAACATCACCATCTCCAGGTGAAACCCAGAATTGCTCATCATTTAATCGAAGCAAAACCGCATCATTTATTATGCCGCCATCTTCCCCGGTTAGAAGAATGTAATAACATTTTCCTAAATCACAATTAGATACGTCTCTTGGGGTTATAAATTGGATTAATTTATGAGCATCAGGACCACTGATTTCAATTTGTCGTTCTACCCCAACGTCAATCATTACCACATCATTTACCATGCTCCAGTATTCATCTACTACACTGGTGTATAGCGTGGGCATGTACATATGATTATAGATGGAAAATGCCTTTGCGCCAGCTTGTTTTGTTGATTCAAAATAAGGTGATTTTCTAACACGCGATCCAAGGCTGATATAAGGTGAGTATTTATCTTCGCTCATAATATTTTGCTCTAATATGGGGTTGAAATGCTAACAAAAAGAAGCATGCCGATTAGTAACAATAGAGTCAATAAAATTAAATCAAGAATTAAAAAAAATATGAATGTTATAGTTAAGCATATACAAACTATCAACAGGAAAATAGATATGAAAAACATTGGGATGATGGCCTTATTTATAACACTGTCAATTTCACTCTATGGTTGCTCGCCTAAAAAGTTCACAGATGCCACAGCCATAACAAATGTAACTGTAATTGATTCAATAAATGGTATACGTGAAAAACACACTGTATTTTTTGAAAAAGATCAGATAACAGCAATTGAAATGACTGGCGATGAACCTTTGAACGTATCTCAAACTATTGATGGAACTGGTAAATACTTGATTCCTGGGTTATGGGATATGCATGTTCATTTAACTTATGATGATGCTTTTACCGAAGATATGCCGAATCTTTTTTTAGCATACGGCATTACAAGTGTTCGTGATACCGGCGGTTTAATTGAAAAGCTCGAACCCGTGATAAAAAAAATGCGTGCTGAGAATGCAATTTCACCAAGAGTGTATTTTAGTGGCCCTTTGTTAGATGGTGAATTTGTGGTCTACGACGGAGGTTTGGTCCCAGAAATTGGCACTCAAAACTCTTCAACTGATATAGCGCAGAAAAAAGTAGCAGCTCTGTATAACGCTGGCGTAGATTTTATAAAAATATATGAAATGGTTTCCCCAGAAGTCTTCACTGGCTTGTCTGAGGCAGCATCTAGATATGAGTTGCCAATCGCAGCGCATGTGCCATTATCCATGACCGCAAGTATGGCAGGACCGATTGTTGATTCCATGGAACATCTGAGAAATGTGGAGTTAGACTGTGCGGCAAATTCAGCAGAACTGCATGAAGAAAGATTATCTATATTAAATGCCCATAAAGAAGGGGCAGGTTTGAGGTTAAGAGGTAGCTTGCATACTTTGCAACGATTACCAGCAATAAAAAATTATGATGAAAAGCGTTGTAATCAAACACTGGATAATCTCAAAGAAACAATTCAAGTGCCAACACTCCGACTGAATGCCTTTTCAATGTATCCAGGGTATGAAAGAAATGATTGGCAAACTGTATTAGAGCAGGTTCCATTCGGAGCTAAAGAAAAATGGATTGTGGCGACTGAAGACTGGTTTGAACAAAAAAAGGATCAGGATTGGTATGGATCAGAGTTTGCTGTTTGGAGTATGGAATTAGTTGATAGAATGAATCGAAGGGGTGTTCCAATTGGCGCTGGAACAGATACGCCTATTGGTTATGCATTACCAGGATACAGTTTACATACAGAACTTGAATTTTTGGTTGAAGCTGGCTTAACTCCGCTTGAAGCTCTGCACGCAGCCACAGTGCGACCAACCGAATTTTTCTCGCTCGAAGAATCAATGGGTACACTCGATGTTGGAAAAGTAGCTGATATGGTTTTGCTGAACGCCAATCCTCTGGAAAATATCAGCAATACACGTCAAATTAATTTAGTCATATCAAAAGGAATGGTACTAAAACCAGAAATTCTTTTGTCATCAAAATAATTATTATTTGCTACATCAGGCTTCTGGAATCGGTATAATCTCTGCTTTTTAGGATAGTCAAAATATATTAAAAGGCGTCATATAGTGAGATTTATACGTGTATTTCAATGGCCTGCGTTATTGTTATTTTCTTTATCAACAAATGCAGAAATCCAATTAAGTGATCTAGAAGCAATATCGACAGCAGACACTATGGTCATGGTTCCAATGCGAGATGGAGTTCGGTTGGCAACAGATATTTATATTCCTACTGATAGTGAAGAAACCGTACCTTTAATCTTTATAAAAACACCATATAACTTCAATGAAATTCGTGGCGCTACATTGCAGTGGACTTATGAAGCAGTAAAGCGCGGTTACGCGGTTGCAGTTCAGAATGAAAGAGGTCGTTATTATTCAGAAGGTGAATGGGAGATATTGGGCAACCCCAGAACCGATGGTTTTGACGCATTAAATTGGTTTGTTGATCAATCTTGGTCCAATGGAAATGTAGGGACATTAGGTTGCTCATCTTCTGCTGAATGGCAAATGGCGCTCGCTTCACAAGAACATCCAGCACACAAGGCCATGGTGCCGATGGCGGCGGGCGCAGGTATTGGTCGGGTGGGTGAATTTTATGAACAGGGTAATTGGTATAAAGGTGGAGTGCATCAAACGCTTTTTTCAGTTTGGTTATATAGTGTGCAACAACAAGTATACCCGCGCTTTCCGAAAGGAATGGCCCAAGAAGATTTGCAGAGATTAAGAAAATTATATGATCTTGCACCTGATATGCCGGAAATTGATTGGATTAAACAATTACGAAAATTACCATCTATAGATTGGCTTGTGGATGCGGGAGCAAATAGTGGACCAATGGATACATTAATGAGAAGAACACCAGATCATTCTGATTGGTATGATGGTGGTCTTTACCATGATAATGAAGAATTCAACGTACCCGCTTTTTGGTTTAATAGTTGGTTTGACGTGAGCCAGGGCCCTAATTTAGCCATATTTAACCATGCTAGAAATAAA
Source organism: uncultured Woeseiaceae bacterium (assembly GCA_902510755.1). Classification (GTDB taxonomy): domain Bacteria; phylum Pseudomonadota; class Gammaproteobacteria; order Steroidobacterales; family Woeseiaceae; genus SP4260. The sequence goes on from CABXCS010000021.1 coordinate 12,341, forward strand.
GGAAAAAATGAGAGGGTCAGAGAAGGCCAATACATGCTTATGGCCCCAACTCTACATTGTGGCTTTTATCGTATTCCTGAGAACCAGGATCTCATTGTGGGTGAGCTCAATGTAGGAAATGCCACATTTCCATTCTATGAGCAGATGTTTAGCTTTTTTGATTATTATTTAAAAGATAAGAAATCCAAAATATTTAAAAAGCTACCCAAGGTTCAATATTACACAATGGGTGAAAATAAATGGCAATCGGCCGATACGTGGCCTCCAAAAAAAGCCGAACAAATGACGTTATTCCTATCAAGTAACGCTGGGGCTAATAGTTTATTTGGTGACGGAAAGTTAATTGATCATTCACGTTCACCTTCAGCGAGTGACCAATTTACTTATGACCCTATGAATCCAGTGCCAGCGCTTGGTGGTGGCGTATGTTGTAATAAAAAAGCGGCCCTGGGAGGCAGTTATGATCAACGTGCGATCGAGGCAAGACAGGACGTGCTGGTTTATTCTTCAGAACCAATGTCTCAAGATCTCGAGGTCACCGGGCATATTAGGCCCATCATATATATTTCTTCTGATGCCAAAGATACTGATGTAACTGTAAAGTTGGTGGATGTTCATCCAGATGGCGCAGCCTTCAATGTTGATGATACGATATTTCGGGTTCGTTATCGCGAAGGTTATGATAAAACGATTCTGATGGAAGATAACGAAGTCTACGAGATTAAGCCGACCCCGTTATCCACAAGCCATGTGTTTAAAAAGGGTCATATAATAAGAATAGAAGTATCGTCCAGTAAGTTTCCTCAATATATGAGAAATCTGAATACGGGTGGAAATAATTATGATGAAGTTGACGGTGTAGTGGCTAACAATACCATTCATCATTCTTTTCAGTACCCCTCTAGAGTGATTTTTTCGGTGATCCCATAATAGATCATCTTGGCGGATCAAACGTCAGGGAAAAAAATAAACTATTTAAAAATAGCTTATTGGTGCCATACCAGGTAGCTCTAAAATTCGGATCATCAGCAAATAATATGATGCTACCTTCACCGTATCTTTCAGCGATTAGTGCTGCAGTATTGGCGAGTGCCATTTGGTTTTTATTTGAGGCGTAGCCGGATAATAAAGGATTTTCTTTATATGCTATAACGGTGCCATACGGGTTTTTCAATCGAGGGAGAATGTTGGTCGTATTCTTATGTAGAGCAATATCGGTGCTTGTATACCCAAAGCCCAGTGGATGAGTAATATCAAGATTACCACCAAAAATACTACCACCAATAACTTCTAATGGATCACGACTTTCTTTTTCCGCATAAGGATATCTATTGGCAGTATGCGTTGTAGCAGCTAATGACATTTCTCTAGTTGCTGATGGAGGCAACCCTATGGGTTCAGGAACTCCAATCGCTGGCATAGTAACCGCATTATCTTTTAATAGGTTGTCATAAAGCCAATTGGCACCTTGCCTAATGCCAATGATGGTACCACCTTTCTTTGTCCAGTCATTTATCTTAAAGAGTTCGTCTGGTAGATAATTCTGGTATTTACCGCCGGCAAATATAATGTGAGTATAACGATCAAAAGTTGTATTTGAGAGCATATTACGATCAATTATTGTGACCGGTATGTCCATCCTATGATCCAACAAGTGCCAAATTTCTCCAATGTTATACCAATCCATATTACGACCAGCGATTAATAGGATTTTAGGTTTTTTTAATGCTTTATTGAACTGACTACCAATATCGGGCGTTTTAGAATCAATTACACTACGTCCAGATGTTAGTGCATGGATTTCAATACCATGCTCTTGAGAAACATCTTGCATGATTTTGTAAATAGCTTCTGGACTCATATTCTGGCGATCAAATGAGACAATAATGCTGCCTCTCTGAAAACTATGAGAGCCATTTGTTGTCGATGCGCTAAAAGGATTGAGTGCAACTTTTGTATAGAGATCAGCAGCTAAAATTTTATATAGTGCTTTAGGAGCGTAGTAACCTGACCATTCAAAAGCATATGCATACTCTGGCTTATCTGGCAGCGGTGCAGTTGGCTTGAGATTATTAAATACCGCTCCTTGCCATTCATTACTGATACTAATATTGTTTATCGAACTATATTCCATCCCATATGCCAGCGGCAAAGTCCAAGTTGAAACATCATAAAATTTACTATCTTCAAACTCCCGCGCAAGATCAAACATACCCCTAATTAAAGTATGCTGTGTTTGATCAAGCGGTATGATTATAGAGTCACTTTGGGTGAAGTTTTTTGAATCATGCACTACATCATTTTTGAGGTGATAGACATCAATTTGATGAAAATTTAAGAGCTCAACAAAATGATACAGGCGTGCCTTATCTTTCCCAGCGGTTAAGATATAGGCTTTTATAGGGTGATTTGCAGCCCGCTTTGAAGCATCACGATAGAAATCTTTTTGATAATTTAGTAGTTCTATTTTATTTGTTGCAGCGCCTTGTGCATTCGCGATACTGGTTCGAAAATGTTTAATAATATTTTCACGATAGGTTCTTATCCCATTACTTGTTTCCACTTGAATACCTCTAGCAGAGCTAGCTTCATGCAAAATACCGATACTACCATTCACTAGCGGGAAAGAAGAGCCCTTACCAAGAAAAAAGTGGTCATAACGATCACCGTGAAAATACAATCTTTTTTGCTCGTCCAGAAATCTTTCAGCTGGCTTTACAACTTTAGCAACCAACTCCATTCCCTGTTTGGGAATTAAAGGGTGATTTCGAGTTGAGACACCAGGAGAAAAATAATAAGTTTGCTCACTGCCCATTTCATGATAATCAACAGAGACATTGGGTCGCCATTCATGCCACTTTTTCAGCCAAGCTCTGG
>CABXCS010000022.1 GCA_902510755.1 uncultured Woeseiaceae bacterium
AGACATACACACCGGGGATGATATACTTTATCTTGAATCTGGAGATTATCTCTCCATAAAAACTGACCGCCAGAAAACTGAAAAAGAAAGTTGATGTCCATAGCCAACTGAGTTCAGTGTCTGACCAATCACTCGACATAGCATCTCTTACTGGTCGCAGAATGAAATAAGCGATCATCAGAAGGAATACAAAACTAAATGATAATATTGTCGCTTGAAATTCACTCGGCTTAATATTCATCACCTTATGAACTAAGTTAGCTAAGTTTTTACTTAGCACTAGATGCACATATCTGTCTGAAAGACTGAATTGCATGCTCTCTTGGCAACTCGAAAAGCCTCTCTAAAAATTTACGAGAACCATTATCTGAATTAATAACCAAATAAGGATCATCTGGATCTCGAAATGATTTTCGCCATGCTGCAATAGCTACAGTAGTTGCTACCCTTACCTTGATTAAATCAAATAATATATTTATCTCATTAAGATCAAGCGCATTTTCAGAATTATAGCCAGCGACAAAATGATTTATCAGATTTAATGGATTACCATCTTCGACTTCTAAATAGGCGGCTGCCACGGCAAGATCAATGATTAAAGGAGAGTAGACCATATCTCCAAAATCTATTATCCCACACACATTTCTATTACCTTTTGTATCAATTAAGACATTATCGGGATTCATATCATTATGGATAACTTGCCATCTTATGGAATCAAAAGTTGGAAGTGCTCTTTTTTCAAACACGTTCAATACTTCAGTAACCATCTCTTGAGATTCTTTATCTGATATATGACTGATTATATCTCGCAAGAATAGCGCTTGCTTCATATCCCATAATAAACTTTGATTAGATCCAGCATGACTGAAATCCTTCAAAGCTTTACCTAATCTTGCTAAATACCTCCCCATATCACCAGCTAATTCATTATCAGGTACAGAGTTAGGAGATGTCCATAGAGGCTCTCCTTCTAAATAAGAAACTATTCTCGCAGTGAAAATTTTATCATTTTTTCGTATTTGAATTGCATCCTTACCAGAAATTGAATTTGTAATCGTTGGAGTAATAACTCTGCTGTCACCTTTATTCTCGATATGAGTTAAAGCCTTGATTTGAAAATCAGTGACAATTGGATCTTCTTCGCAATTAGCTATCTTAAATACTTGTTTTTTACGAGATTGAGTTTCAATTAAAAAATTTTGGTCTCGCTCACTAACTAATTTTTTAACTGTAACATCTATCTCATAATTAGATTTAACAATATCTATAGCTTCCTGATCTGAAAAATTTGGTGTCTCAGAAACGATGATATCAAGTGGATTTTTTAAATTATTTAAAATCATATTTAGTTCAAATATATATAAACAGTATACTTACCATGAAATTACATCGCCATTATATCTATAAAAACCGCCAGAATTCTCTATTGTCAAACCATCTATTATTTCACGCATACCAGTCACACTTTCATTGATTTTAATTGGAGCTTGATTCCCACCCATTCTAGTATTAACCCAGCCAGGGCAAATCAAACCAATTATAATCCCATCTGACTGAAGTTCCTTTGCTAGACTAGCCATAACCATGTTCACAGCACATTTTGAACTTCGATATGCATTAACTGATGGTTGTACCTCAGAAATTGAACCTGCAGTGCCAGATAAAGTAATAATTTTCTTGTCATTACCAAGCTTCATATTATTAATTAATACTTCAGCTAATTTGTAAGGTGCTAATGTATTAATTTTGAGTATTTCAAGCCATTTCTCATAATTCATATGCCCGAAACTTTGACGTAAATCTCCATCTGCTTGCGCTTTGGGTCCAAATATCCCTGCATTATTTATTAATATATCAATCGCTACATTTGATAACTTTAAAGCTACTCTATCAATTGATTTATGATCCAAAAGATCTGCAATAATTATAACTACTTTTTTATTATGTGAGAGAGAGATTAGTTCATCATTATCCTGATTGCTGCGGCAAATCGCATAGACAGTGGCATTATCATTTGCATACTGACGAACAAACTCTAATCCAAGACCACGATTTGCACCAGTTATAACAACAGTTTTCATTATTCAATCCTCTACAGAAAAAACTAGCAAGACATTACCAGTAAGTTGCCCATAGATATCATACCCAGAAGTTGCTATCAAATAATTCCCAGCAATAAATGGTCCATTTGAATCAATGGATCCTCCATTTGCTGGTATCTGATTGATTGTTTTAAATTGTTTGACAGTATCAAAAGACCACAATAAGTTTCCATCTCTAGTTGAGATAATCTCAATGATCCCATTCATGCTTCCAGTAATTATCATATCCCCTGCTCTTGATGGAGCAGCTGATACACTAGGATAACAGTGATACTCTTCATCCTTGCAAACAGGTATTGCTGGTCTGTACCATTCTTTGTAGCCATCTTTTATTCTAAGAGCATGAATACCTGGCATAGGGCTAAATTGAGATGTTGTTTTTTCAGGTAAATCAGCTATTGGTATAAAAATACTATCATCATCTATTGTCATCCCCCAGTGAATACCACCTTTTTTCCCACCACGCCCAACTCTCTTTTGCCAAATTATAGAACCTCTATCATCTGGATCCATCGCGAATACCATGCCTGACTTTTGTCCAGCAAGTAAGATGTCTTTATCTCCTTCGATCAATATAATAGATGCTCCAATATCATAATCTGGGCCGTAGTCACCTGGGCAATTGATTCTATTGGTCACACATGCTGCATTCCATACATCTCCAGATAATGTTTGTTTATGCCACACCACTCCTCCAGATTCAATTTCCAAAGCAATTATTGCATCACTCAGCTCTGTCGCTGGATGTGAATAATTTTGACCAACACCTATGTAAATTAGTCCACGCTTTATATCTATAGTGGGGGTGCTCCAAACAGGTGCCCCAGATGGGCCCCATGATGATATTTTGTTTGAATTATATCCTGTTTTTTTTGGCTCAGGCACAGTATGCATTTTCCATTGCTCACTACCGTCAGAGGTATTGAGCGCAATAAGACCTCCTCGAAAAGTGCAACACATATAATTAGGATCAATGGCACTTACAACCTCTGTGGATGATAACGGAATAAATACTGAATTTTGTGTTACCGCAATTGAACCTGTAATAGTTGTTAATGGATGAGTAGCCACATTTTTTTTCCACTCAATTTCTCCATTCAAAGAATTCAAACGATAAACATTTGCGGCAAAATCTGTAAATAAAATACTCTTTTTATCATCTGATAATGTTATTGCACCTCTGACTTCAGCATCTGCTTTAAAACTCCACCACTCACATCCAGTATCCAAAGATAATGCATAAACATCTCCACTCTGACTCCCAATATAAATTGCATCTTCAGTGACTAATGGTTGTGAGCGTATCCTAATTGAATCCTTGAAACCAAACGCCCATTTTAATTCTAATTTATTGATATTCTGCGGATTAAGTGAACTTTTAATTTGAACCCTTTGATTGGAAAGACCATTACCCCAATTTGACCAGAGTATCTTTGAATGAGTCGGAAATGGTTCAAAGCACTCATTAATTTGAGTTTTAATTATATTATTTTTTTGAGATGATAAAAATAATAATAATTTATCAAAGTCCACATCATCTATATTTCTTGAGTGCTCCTTCATTACGCCCATGGTTAGAGCTTGCCGTATTCCGTTTTCACTCATCTTTTTAATTGCCCCTAATGAAGGGGCACGTAATCTGCCATCCTGATGGCAATCAGCACAATGTTTCTGATAAACCAAATATCCTTGTTCATTTGCTAGAGCAGGGTAATAAAAAAATAAAAATATAATCGAAAGATAATAATGAATTTTTACCACGGTAATTTAGAACCATCATTGTTAAGAAAAACACCTGTTTCCTCACCATCCAGTGAGTCTATAACAGAAATCATTTTAGTCACGCTCTGAGTTGGAGTGAGTGAGGAGAAACCATAATTAAAATCTTTTTTTTCACTAGCTTGCTCTATGGACATACCAAATGCTTGATGCATCATCCTAGTCTGCACTGAGCCCGGAAATATCATGGCTACTGTAATATTATCTTTTCTTAATTGCATTGCTACAGTTTGCATTGCCATATTTACAGCTGCTTTACTAATAGCCAGTAAAGGCAATGGTGTAGGTGATTTTTGCATTGATATTGAACCAATTATGCTTGATAAAACAATAATCTTCTTTTTATCACTCAATGCTACATGAGGGGCAAACGCCTCTGAGACTTTTAAAGGACCAAGAACATTAACAGCCATTAACTCAAAAAAAGTTTCGTTATCAATACTTCCCCATAACTGCTTTTGGCGATTACCAAGTAAACCTGCATTATTAATGAGTATATCGATCGGCTCTTCACTTAATTTGCTTGCCAGAAAATTAATTTGATTCTGATCAGTCACATCAAGTTTTTCAATTAAGATATTCTCATATTTATTAGCTAAATTTTTTAATTCATCATCATCATCAGGGGAACGACTGGTCGCTATCACTTGCCAACCTCTATCGGCATATTGCGTTACAAACTCAAGGCCAATTCCACGATTTGAGCCAGTCACTAATACAGTTTCAGCAACTGTAAGCTGAACCATAATCAATAATCCTATAAAAAATAAAATACGCATAAATTATTCTCCTTTATTTTTTTACATCGTTACCATTAAATCAATTTTTCAATACCACGATTAGACAGAAGGATCCGATGCTCCCGTAATTCTTCCTTAGATAGGCCTTCGATTTCATGTGGAAAAACTATCCATTCATCGGTTTCATAAAGATAATAATCTGGAGCAAGAGTGGTTTTATTTTTAGTTGGTTTAAACCATGGAGTGGCAAGACGAATTGCTTGTGGATAATTATCGCCACACTCCTCTCTAAGTAAAGCTAATACAGTCTCATATGTACGACCTGTATCAAAAATATCATCAATAAAAAGTAGCTTGTCTGTTTTAACTATCTTATTTGTTATATGCTCTAGATTTTCGATATGGATATTTTTTGATTGCTTAAGATTCTTATAGGATGATGTTTTTAATACCTCATGCTTAACATTAAAACCATAAAACTTCATAAGCTCATGTATTGCAATTCCAATTGGTGCTCCCCCACGCCATAAAATAACTAATATTGTCGGATTATATTTACTATCAATGACATTCAAACCAAGCTGAAATGAATCTTGCAACAATTCTTCAGCCTTAAGAAAAATTTTTTTCATATGAACACCCTTAAAATTAAATACTGTTTAATCAATTAAACAACTATAATGATTACCTAGAATATATAAAATTTAAATTGAATATAAGGCAAATCAGATGAGAAATAATTTTAATATCTTGGGGATCAGTAATGCAATTGTAGATATATTATCCCAAGTCACAGATGATTTTCTTGTTGAGCTCAATGCCGAGCCTGGCTCAATGATGCTGATCAATGAATCAGATGCATCAAGCTTGTATGAAAAAATGCAACAAAAAAAAGAAATGTCAGGTGGCTCAATTGCTAATACGATAGCTTGTTATGCCAGTTTTGGAGGTACTGCTGGATATATTGGTCAGGTCAAAAAAGATGCGTTAGGTGAGACTTTTGTGGCTGATATGCTTTCCTTGGGTGTAGATGTAAGACTAAGCCCAGCTGAAAATGGCTCACCAACAGCCAGAAGTCATATTCTTATCACTGAGGATGGGCAACGAACTATGCAAACCTATTTAGGTGCTTGCACTGAGCTTTCGGCTGACAATATCAATCAGCAAACCATAGGTCATCCCAATATTATCCTGTTAGAAGGTTATTTATGGGACATCAAGGATAGTATTGCAATTGCAAATCAGGTCATAAAATATAAATCTAGCTCTGAGGTAAAGATAGCTTTATCGCTATCTGATGCTTTTTGTGTTGAAAGGCATCATAAAATTTTTAAAGAATTGGTAAATAATCACATCGACATAGTTTTTGGAAACCAAGATGAGTTAATGGCCCTCACAAAAGCAACATCACTGGAAGAAATGAAATATAAAGTTGCTTCACACCAAGATACTTTGTTTGTCATTACTCAAGGAGGAGAAGGCTCCTTAATAATAAAAGGAAATGAGATCATTAAACAAGATGCTATTTTTACTAGCAATGTAGTTGATACTACTGGAGCGGGTGACACATTCACTGCAGGCTTTTTATTTGGACTATCTAAGAAGAAATCACTTCAAGAGTGTGCACAAATTGGTTCTTGGGCTGCCTGCAAGGTCATCCAACAAATAGGTGCCAGGATAGATCAAGAAATTTTAAATAGATATGAGGTCTAAAATTAATTTAATCAAAATTTTTCATACGCTCGGTTAAAAGATCATAAAAGCTATCTGCATCGACAGTATGCATCCAAGTAGAGTTTGGTGATTTATTGGTCACGCCCCAAAAATCAACAGAAGTATGCCCCATGGTCAATTTAGAACTAGTTTCAATACTGACATGACACAGTTTCCCCTGAAATAAGTCAGGTTCTAAAAGCCAAGCAATAGTGCAAGGGTCATGAAGTGGAGCTCCATTAAATCCATATTTATCGGAATCGTAACGTGCAAAAAACTGTAACATCCCTGAAGTTGCCTGTGCAACAGGATTATTAATATCGCTAATTCTTTTCACCCTATCCTTAGTTGTTAAAACCTGATGTGTAACATCTAAACTCATCACAGTAATTGGCAGCCCGCTATTGAAAACTATATGAGCAGCATGAGGGTCTACCAAAATATTAAATTCAGCGGAGGGTGAAAGGTTACCTCCCTCTCGCATTGCTCCTCCCATCAGAACGATTTGTTTAACACTGTTTCTAATAGATGGCTCTTTTATCATAGCAAGTGCGATATTTGTTAATGGCCCTGTTGGTACCAGTGTAATTGATTTCTCACTCGCTGATTTCAATGTATCTATAATGAAATCAACTGCATGTAGTTTATTAATTTTTTTTATTGGTTCGTATATTTCTATCCCATCCAAGCCAGACATTCCATGCACATTTTCTGCAGTTACTAGATCTAACTGTATGGGTTTTGAGCAGCCAGCGTAGATTTCAACATCATTACAATTCGCGATATCACAAATAATACGGGCATTTCTTTGAGTTAATTCTAATGGAACATTTCCTGCCACGGTGGTTATCCCAAGAATATTTAACTCCTCAGGTGCAGCAATCGCTAAAAAAAGAGCGACCGCATCATCTTGGCCAGGATCACAATCAATTATAATTTTTTCACGCATAATTCAAATGACCTCTATTAAACGAATAATAATCCTGCGAAAGCTGCACTCATAAGATTTGCTAATGATCCAGCCAGAACAGCTTTTAATCCATATCGAGCAATAAATTCTTTTTTTTCCGGCATTAAAATACCCAGTGAGCCCATTAAGATACCAATTGAGGCAAAGTTCGCAAATCCACAGAGAGCGAAAGTCACTATAACTGTGGTTTTTTCACTCATACCAGATAAATATTCATTTAAATGACTAAAAGCAACGAATTCATTTAATATCAATTTTTCACCAAACAATGCTCCAGCAGCTTGTGCCTCATCCCAAGGAATATTTAATAAAAACATAATAGGTGAGAAAACCCATCCAAGTATTTTTTGCATAGTTAGATCTTCAATACCAACCAATGAACCTAAACCAACGAATAAACTATTTGTAAGTGCAATCAGTGCAACAAAAGCAATCAACATTGCTGCAATACTTACAGCTAGTTTTACTCCATCACTCGCACCAACTGCAGCTGCCATAATGATATTTGTATGCGGACTCTCCATAGAGTCCATACTTAAATCGTCACTCAAGCTAACTTGTTGGGTGTCGTCTGGAAAAATAATCTTAGCCATCATTAAACCGCCAGGTGCTGACATAAAGCATGCCGCAAGTAAATACTCCAGTTGTGCGCCCATTTGTGCATAAGCTAAGAGAACCGTCCCTGCAACTGAAGCTAGGCCAGATACCATTATAGCGAACATTTGCGCATCAGTTATTTTTGATAAATAGGGCTTAACTGCCAAAGGTGAGCTATCCATTCCCAAAAATATATTAGCAGCAGCATTCATTGACTCAATAGTATTTGTCCCAAGTATTTTTTTAATTAACCCACCAATTTGGGATACAAAAAATTGCATAACTCTCAAATGATAAAGAACTGCTGTCAATGCAGATAGGAAAATCACAACTGGTAGTGCATTAATTGCAAAACTCCATTCATTTGCTAATGGCCCAAATACAAAAGCAACACCTTCTTGTGAAAAATCAATTATGTATCTTGCGCCATCACTAAGTTTTTCTATTATTAGCTTTCCTAAGTTGAGCGTTAAGACAAAATAAGCGATCAAAAACTGTAAAAAAAATCCTGCAATAATAATCCTTGCATTTATCAATTTGCGATTTTCTGACAGTAGATAGGCAATAGCAAAAATAACTGTTATACCGACTAAGCTAATAATAAGTTTCTCCATTTAAATTTTAATGAAATGGGATTGTGGTATTTAAAACAATCATGATATAGGTTAACGTAATAATTTAAAATACCGATTAAGCTATCATGCATACCATAACACTAAAATTTTATTGCATTTTATTATTAATTTTTATTTCCCATAATATTAACGGGAAAGAACAATCTAATGAAAAAATCAATATCGATTTAATTGTTGAAGCAAAAAATATTCTCACTATGGATGCTTTGAATACCATTCTCGAGAACTCATCAATCGCGATCAATGATGGTTTAATAATAGAAATTGCTGATATACAGAAAATAAATGCAAAATATACCAGTGATAATCATATTTCAGGTGAAAACAGAATTGCTCTGCCAGGACTTATAAATGGTCACTCTCATGCTGCAATGACATTGCTTCGTGGTATTGCTGATGATCGATCATTAATAGACTGGCTAACTAACTACATATATCCCTTAGAGCAAGAGTTTGTATCTGCCGAATTTGTCCGCATTGGGACGGAGTTAGCATGCTGGGAAATGATTCGAGGTGGTACCACAACTTTCGTAGATATGTATTTTTACCCAGAAGTTATCTCTAAAGTAGTGAACTCTTGTGGAATTAGAGGATTTGTATCCTCAACCGTTAGTGACAACCAAACACCTAATGCTCAAAACGCACAGGATGCTATTAATGGTGGAGAACAATTCATTAAAAAATGGTCCAAAAAAAGTTCACTTGTAACTCCTATCTTAGGCCCACATGCAATTTACTCATTAAATTTAGAACAATTAAAAGAAACGCGCCGTGTAGCCGCGCTTACAGATACACCAATAAGTATTCATCTTTCAGAATCTGAATATGAATTACAATACTCTAAACAAAATTATGGGATGACCAGTATTGAAGCACTCGATTCCATTGACTTTTTTAATGGGAGAACCATTGCAGCTCATGTAGTCTGGCCAACTAAAAAAGAAATTGCAATTCTCGCTAATAAAAATGTAGGTGTAGTTCATAACCCAACGTCCAATATGAAACTAGCCTCAGGGGTTTCCCCCATCGCTGATATGCTTGAAGCTGGTGTTCTTATTGGCCTAGGTACAGATGGAGCAGCTAGTAATAATGATCTTGATATGTGGGAAGAAATGCGATTAGCGGCGCTATTACAAAAAGTAACAAAAATGGATCCTGAGGCTTTACCTGCCAATACAATATTAAGAATGGCAACGACTAATGGAGCACAAATTATTGGTCTAGGAGATAAAATTGGGAGGCTTGAGGTTGGTATGAAGGCCGATATCATTCAAGTTGAATTCAGCGATGTGCATCATCAACCAAATTATGATATTGCATCGCACTTAGTTTATGTTACTGACGAACAAGACGTGATCACAGTGATAGTCGATGGAAAATTAATAATGCACGAAGATCAATTTTATACAATAAATACCAATAGGGTATCAAATGAAGTTGCTACCATAGCAGAAAAAATAAGGAATTCCATCAAAATAAATTAATGTGCTGCCCCAGAATTATGATAAACAGGAACAAAATCACTTTCAGTGAAAAACTCTATCCGCGTTAAAAAAGTATAGTCACCTTCAATTGCCATAATGCCAATAAATATCATTAAAAATATTGGAGGCACTAATATTGCTAATTGCAATGCCATTCTCTCCCAAGTCATATGCATGAATATGGCTGTAATAAAGCCAGCTTTAATAAACATAAATATTAGAATCAATGTCCATCTCAATGTACCTTGAAGTTGATAATAATCAACTGCATAAGAGAAGCCACTAACTACGAAAAGTAAAATCCAGATCGAGTAATAAATACTTAATGGATGCTGTTGTCCTTCAGACATAAACTAATACTCCTATTATTACCAAAGGTAGAAAAATGCAAAGATAAATACCCAAACGAGATCTACAAAATGCCAGTAAAGACCTGCAACTTCTACAATCCCATAATCATTACCACGTCGTTCATAAAATCCACTCTTAACTCTAAATGCTACAACAAGAAGATAAATAACACCTGCTGACACATGTAACCCATGAAATCCAGTAATCATAAAGAAAGCCGAGCCAAATTGAGCGGCGCCCATTGGATTAGCCCATGGTCTTACACCTTCATCGACAATCAGCTTTGTCCACTCAAATGCCTGCATACCAACAAAGGAAGCACCTAAGATTGCTGTTGCTAGCATTAGATAAAATGTTTTTTTCTTATCTTTTCTATACCCATAATTGACAGCCATTGCCATAGTGCCACTGGAGGTGATCAAGATGAAAGTCATTATCGCAATAAGTAATAATGGAATAGGATGCCCAGCAATGCTTAATGAGAACACTTCACTCGTGAGTGGCCAAGGATCTTGGGCAGACATTCTAACCGTCATATAGCCAATCAAAAAACAGCTGAATATAAAAGTATCACTCAATAAAAAGATCCACATCATTGCCTTGCCCCATGGGACTTGGAATGCTGTCTTATCTGCAGAATAATCAGCTACAACTCCAGCCAATCCATCCTTCAAAGGTTCTCCCGCCTGCGCCATTGATGTCTCTGACATAAAACTAATCCTTCTAAATTTTAAGTTGATATCATTAAACTAAACAGTAATGCCCAAACAAGCAGTAAGAAGTGCCAATAGATGGTGCATAACTCAACACTTATTCGGATAACTTCATTACTCTCTATGCCTTGCGTTACTTTGATCATTGATCTTGCCCAAACGTAAAGCCCACCGACAAGATGCAAACCATGCATTGCTGTCAATACATAGAAGAATGCTATGGAAGGATTGGATGAAACATACATTCCTTGTGCAATAAGTTCCTGCCAAGCTGAATATTGTCCTGCTAAGAATAATATAGAGAAAATCCCAGAGGCAATAAGTCCAATTTTAATTTTCTTAATGGAACTGTTAAGTGCTACCGATGTAGTCCATTGATAAGCAATACTAGCGAGTATTAAAAAACCAGTATTAATCCAGAGCACTAACGGCTCATCCATTGGGCTCCAGTCTGGCATTGTCATTCTTATAGTGTAGGCACTTGCGAATAGAGCAAACATCGAAGTAGCTACTGCAAGAAATGTCGTCAGTCCAATAGCTTGCGGATTGGTATTAAGTGATATTCCAGAAACCGCATCTGCCTCTGTATTAGACACCCATGGTTGCGTATTAAGTGTCTGCTTAAGCAGCCAAGTAATTACGGTAGCCATGATACAAGCAAGAAAAATAAGAGTTATAGTCATTTCTTATTACGTCCCCTATGTGTCGTCGTGCGAAATACCATGATCTCGTCCAACAGGTACTTCACTTGCAGGTACTGTCTGTGGAGTAAAATCTTGTTCTTGACCTGGGACACTGTAATCATAGGCCCATCGATGCACTTCAGGTAAATCATGCGCCCAATTTCCATGTTTTGGTGGTAAATCAGGTGTGAGCCATTCGAGTGAGGTTGCACCCCAACAATTTGGTTTAGCTTTTTTACCATTTCTCAAACTAATAAATATATTTATGAAAAACAGTAATTGAGCTGCAGCCAAAATAATTGCCGATACAGTGATACTCGCATTTAGCATCTGAGCTGACTCAGGAAGAAAGTCAGTATTTCCCATTGAGAAATAACGCCTTGGCACACCTTGGAAACCCAAATAATGCATAGGTAAATATACTGAATAAGCACCCAAGAAAGTTAGCCAAAAATGCCACTTACCTAGGGTTTCATTAAACATCTTACCAGACATTAATGGAAACCAATGATAGAGCGAAGCAAATACAACTAATACTGGTGAGACGCCCATTACCATATGAAAGTGAGCTACTACAAAATAGGTATCGGATAGTGGCAAATCAATTACAACATTACCTAAAAATATCCCGGTTAAACCACCATGAATGAACGTAAATATAAATCCAATAGCAAACAACATTGGAACTCTAAGATGTATGTTGCCTTGCCACAGAGTTAAAACCCAATTGTAGACTTTCAACGCGGTAGGTACGGCTATAATAAGGGTGGTAGTAGCAAAGAAAAATCCAAAATAAGGATTCATCCCACTCACATACATATGGTGAGCCCAAACTATAAAGCTTAAGCCACCAATCGCTAAAATAGCCCATACCATCATTCTGTATCCAAAGATATTTTTTCGAGCATGTGTCGCTAGTACATCTGATACAAGACCAAATGCTGGAAGCGCAACAATGTATACTTCAGGATGACCAAAGAACCAAAATAAATGCTGGAATAGAATCGGACTACCATCGTTATAACTTAATTGCTCCCCGGCTGAAATCATTGCTGGCATAAAAAAGCTAGTTTGAATAGTTTTATCTAGAATCATCATGATAGCGCTTACAAGCAATGCTGGGAAGGCAAGCAAGGCTAAAATTGTAGCCACAAATATACCCCATACTGAGAGAGGTAAACGCATTAATGTCATGCCTTTACATCTTGCTTGGAGTACTGTAGTTACGTAATTTAATCCACCCATTGTTGCAGCAACAATGAAAACTCCCAATGAGACGAGCATCAAGATTATACCCATATCCACACCTGGCGTACCGGGAGCTATAGATTGAGGTGGATAAAGCGTCCAACCTGCACCAGTAGTTCCTCCAGGTACAAAAAAACTGGCTAATAGTATAATGACTGATAAGAGATAGAACCAAACGCTCAGCATATTTAAAAATGGAAACACCATATCACGCGCGCCACACATTAAGGGTATTAGGTAATTACCAAAACCACCCAAGAATAGTGCGGTTAGCAGGTACACTACCATGATCATGCCATGCATTGTGACAAACTGATAATAGCTTTCTGGATTGATCACCGCAAATGAATTTGGAAATCCTAGCTGTAACCGCATTAATATTGATAGTCCCAATGCAATCAAACCCACAAATATAGCTATCCCACCATACTGAATTGCTATAACTTTATGATCTTGACTCCAGACATATTTTGTTAAGAACGTTTGTGGATCATGATGTTCTTGTTCATGATCTTGATCAGCAAATGCTACAAAGGCCATTAGGCTCCCCTTACTTTTCTTTCTGTTTAAAATTAAATTCTAAAAACTAACCTTATTTATAATGTATTTATATATGCAACCAAATCGTTTATTTTCTTATCATCCTGCAGAATTCTTGCCATAAAACTCATTTGTTTGCCATAATAATCTTCTGGATGTTGGCCACGAATTCCATGTTTAAAATTTTGTAACTGTCTTTCTAAATACCAATCAGTCATTCCTGCCATTCTTGGGGCATTCATTTCTTTAATACCTCGAGCATTATCTCCATGACAATAGGCACAAACCGCATAAGTCTTTTTCCCGCTCTCTATATCACCCTCAATTGTTTTGGGTGCTGGATTATCAGGAAAACTTTGAATATGAGCTATCACATTATCCATCGCTTCGTCATTAAACAACGTCATCGACATCGGTGCCATCTGTTGACCATAGACATCATCTTTATGCGAACCGCGGAGACCATTTTTATAATTTTCCAGCTGCTTTCTTAAGTACCATTCACTTTGACCTGAAATTTTCGGCGCATTCAAAACTGTCATACCTTCACCCTGTTGCCCATGACAAGCAGCACAAACTGCATACTGAGTGGCAGGAGCATTTGGTGGAGGCTCATAAGCCATGCGCACCTGTACATCCGCAAAAGTTGGGTTTGAAGCCACCCAATTATTATAATCATCCGCCTCTTCAACTATTACAGCTCCACGCATTGTGTGATGCGCAATTCCACACAACTCTTCACACAGAAGATCATATCGTCCTGCCTTGGTTGGTGTGAACCATAAACTCGTAACCATACCTGGCACCATATCCATCTTCACCCTAAATTGTGCGACGGTGAAGTTATGGAGTACATCCTTTGAACGCAAATTTAAATTCACTGGAACATCAATAGGTAAATGAAGCTCAGGGCTGCTGATCAAAATATCATCTTGACCAACAGGATCATCGTAATCCATACCAAAAGGATTTTCTTTTGTAATTAACTTAGCGCTTACATTACCAAATTCACCATCAGCTCCGGGTAATCGATAACTCCAGTGCCATTGCTGACCTAGGACTTCTACTTGAAGAGCATTCTCTGGTACATCAACAAAACGTCCCCATACAAAAAGACCTGGCGCTAACATGGCAACAATACCAAC
>CABXCS010000023.1 GCA_902510755.1 uncultured Woeseiaceae bacterium
GACAGGAGCATGCAAAATGCAATGAATAAAAAAAGTGGCTTAGTGAGACTCTTAAGTGCATCTTTTTGATTAACTCCCAGAGTTACTCTCTCAGTTTGAGGGAAAGTTTGACCAATCAGTAGATATCCATAGAGGGCAAGGGGAACAAAAAGACTAGCAACCATCAATTGCCAATTTAGGTTCATTATATCCATTAAGATTAAACCAACTAATGAGCCTATTACTATGCCAGCTGGCCACCATAAATGAAAACGATTTAACATTTTTGTTTTTTCTCTTGGGTACATGCTAGCGACTAATGGATTACATACTGCCTCGACCATTCCATTGCCAAGCCCCATGATAACCGTGGCTGTGAATAGAGAAGTGAAATCATTAGCGGCTAACGTCAAAATTATACCGATTGCATGAGAAGTAAATGCTAACCACATTCCTTTTTTCATACCTATAGAATCAACAAGCTTACCACCCAATATAATTGCTATAGTGAAACCCCAGAAGGCTGGCATAAAAGCATAACCTATTTGCTCTAATGATAAACCAATTCCCGTTGGTCCAAACACAGTTTCGAGTCTTGCACGAATTGCAAAAGTCATAGAGGTCAGGACTAATGAGATACAGCTTGCTACAAATAATCTTTTTTGTCTGGTGTTATCCATATAGGTGCCTTTTATGATATTTTTTTATTATGACTATCATTCATAAAATAGACAAATATTTGCTAGTTATGAATCCCTTGGTATAGAGTCACTGTATGGTAAATAAAAATTCATTAAAAGATCAATTATGACGAGCCGTAGGCAAGTCTTAAGTCTATTTCTTAGTGGCTTATTGAGTGGACCTCTGATAAATGCACAACCTCTAATGCGTCATCGAGATGAGCTGATACCAGAATATTTGGCATGTAACATGGAATCATGGTGGACAGAGTTGTCTTTTTTGGATCGATTTCGAGCTGCCGCAGATGCAGGGTTTAAATCGGTAGAATTTTGGAGTCACTCCGATCCAACAAGAGATATGCAAGAAGTTGCCAAAATCTGTCAACTACTTGAGTTAAACATAATTCAGTTTACTGGATGGCAAGGCCCTAGTTTGGCTTCACCTCAAAATCATGCTGCATTTGTTGATGCAATAGAAAAAGCTATTGAAATTTCCTACCTTCTTGATGCGCCAATGTTTACCGTAGTTGGTCATCAAACACTCAATACAATGACACATTCAGAGAGTATTGGTAATTTAACCAAAGCATTAGAAGGGGTTGCCCCAATGCTTGAAAAATCAGGAAAAACTGTAATTCTTGAGCCATTTAATCCGGTTGATCATGAAGGTCACTTCTTAAATGGGTCTGCTGATGCATTATCAATTTGTCGTTCTATTGATTCCCCCAATGTAAAGATTAATTGGGATCTTTATCATATGCAGTTGAGTGAAGGCAACCTAATAGAAAATATCAAGCTCGGAATAGATCAGATCGGTTACATCCAAGTTGCAGATGTACCCGGAAGAAATGAACCTGGAACAGGTGAAATTAATTATAATTTTATTTTTGAGCAACTAAAAGATTTAAACTATAAAGGTTTTATAGGGCTTGAATGCTGGCCAAAAAAACAAAATAATAGTAGGGCAGTTAGAAATATATTGCAGGTAATTTAAAAAAAAGAGGAAGGATAATTAACACTAAAATTAAAATAACAAGAAGGATGGCCCTTAAGAATATCAGTCTTCTCTTGGGTGCCAGTATACCTCTGGCAAAAATAGAACTCTTATCTGCTGCAGTTAATGATAAGCACTTTGCACCTCAGTTTTTTAATTCTGATGAATTTATGATGGTGTCAAATATGGTTGATTTGATAATTCCTAGGTCCGACACGCCAGGCGCACTTGATGCGTTTGTAAATAATTATATTGATATGATGCTCTCCGAATGGGCTTCTTCTGATACGCAAAAAAAATATCATCTTGGTGTTGCTAAACTCAATAATGCAGTAAAAAAGGAATTTTCTTTGAACTTCAATGACTGTGATAGGCAACAGCAAATCAACTTTTTAATCAGTATAGATAATTACTCTGATACTAATACAGATAAAAATATACAATTCTTTCATGGTTTTAAATGGTTTGTGATTTCAGGATATTATACATCAAAAGAAGGTGCTTCAATGGAGTTAAATTATGATCCTATGCCTGGTATTTACAGAGGTTGCTTACCATACACCAAAGCAGATAAGGCGTGGTCAGCGTGATGAATAAAATAATTGAGATAAGTAATGAGCACTGATTTTGATGCGATTGTGGTTGGTTCGGGTATATCGGGTGGTTGGGCCATCAAGGAATTGACCGAAAGGGGATTAAAAGTCCTATTAGTTGAAAGAGGGCCTAATACAACACATGGCCAGGATTATATTGGTGAAGGTAAGGCGCCATGGGAATTACCATATCATGGCTCAATTCCCGAGGATGTTTTAAACCAGGAATATGCTATCCAACAGCAATGCTATGCGCTTGATGATGCTACAAAACAATTTTTTGTTAATGATAGAAAGCATCCTTATATTACCAAGAAAGATAAACCATTTAGTTGGATTCGAGGTTATCAGCTTGGTGGTCGTTCATTGCTCTGGTACCGGCAAAGTTACCGTTGGAGTGAGATGGATTTTAAGTCAAACAAGCAAGATGGTCACGGTGTTGACTGGCCAATTCGTTATAAAGATATTGCGCCTTGGTATGATCATGTTGAAAAATTCGCAGGTATAAGTGGCTCGAAAGAAGGCTTAGAGCAATTACCTGATGGTCAATTTCTACCTCCCATGGAAATGAATTGTGTTGAGATCGAAGTGAAAAAACAAATCGAGCAACAATTTCCAGACAGAACTATGATTATTGGTAGATGTGCTCATTTAACCGAACCGACAAAAGAGCACTTAGAGCTTGGTCGGGGCCAGTGCCAGAGTAGAGACCAATGTGAGAGAGGTTGCTCTTTTGGAGCCTACTTTAGTACCTTATCAGCCACTCTCCCAGCTGCTAGGCGGACTAATAATTTAACCATTCTAACTGACTCGATTGCACATAGTATCGTTTATGACGAGGGCACAAATAAAGCAACAGGTGTTAGAATTATTAACGCAAAGACTAATGTGCGCTCTCAAGTCAACGCCCGTATTATTTTTTTATGCGCCTCAACATTGGGTAGTACCCAAATCATGCTTAATTCAAAAAGCGAGCGCTTTCCTAATGGAATTGCGAATTCTAGTGGTTATCTGGGTTTAAATTTAATGGATCATATATTTGAGAGTGGTGCTAACGCAGAATATCCAGGCTTTAAAGATAAATATTTTAAAGGTCGGAGACCAAATGGTATATATATTCCTCGTTATCATAATGTAACATCAAAGGACAATAGATTTCTTCGCGGTTTTGGCTTCCAGGGTGGCGGTAAACGTCCAAGTTGGAAGCGCGCTAAAACATTAAAAGGTATTGGGCTTGATTTAAAAGAGCAATTAAGGCATCCAGGTCCTTGGACCTTCAGTTTGGGTGGTTTTGGTGAAATGTTACCAGACGAGAGAAATCGAGTTTGGTTAGATAATAAATTAAAAGATAAATGGGGAATCCCGATTTTGAATATTGAGTGCAAACTTAGAGAAAATGAATTAGAAATGCTCAAAGTTATGGCTGAAGATGCAAAAGAAATGCTCGAAGCTTCAGGTATGAAAAATGTTAAGACTTACAATAATTCTGCTCCACCCGGATTAGCTATACATGAAATGGGTACTGCAAGAATGGGTCATGATCCAACAACTTCAGTTTTGAATAAATACAATCAGGCACATGATATACCAAATTTATTTGTAACTGATGGGTCTTGTATGAGCTCGAGTGCTTGTCAAAACCCATCGTTAACATACATGGCTCTCACTGCAAGAGCTGCTGCAAACGCGGTCGAGATGCTCCAAGAAGGACGTTTGTGAAAAAAGGATATCAACATCATGCTACGTAGAGAATTTCTAAAAAAATCAATGTTAATGGCTCCTGCCGCACTAGGTGTAAATATTTCTCATTTGAAGGCTGCCTCTCTTTCAGAACAAGGCTTAGGAAATATTGGCATACAGCTATATACAGTCCGAGATCAAATGAAAAAAGATGTAGCTATGACACTTCAGAAGATTTCAAGTATTGGTTATAAAGAAGTTGAATTTGCTGGATATTTTGGCCAAACCCCAAAACAAATTAAGAATTACTTAACCGATTTTGGGTTAACCTCTCCATCAACACATATTGAGATTCAACTCATACGGGATTATGGAGATCAAGTGATTGAATCAGCTAAAGCAATTGGCCATCAATATATTGTTATGGCTTGGTTAGATCCAAGTGAGAGAAAATCAATTGATCAGTATTACGCACATGCGGATTTGTTTTCTGAGTTTGGAGAGAAGTGTAAGGTTGCTGGGTTAAATTTTGCTTACCATAATCATGATTTTGAGTTTCAGATGTTAGATGGGGAAATCCCGATGGATATTTTACTTGAAAGGGTAGACCCAAATTTTGTTAATTTTGAACTCGATCTCTACTGGATCTCAAAGGCCAAAGTGGATCCAGTTCAGTTTATTCATAAAAATCCTGGCCGATTTCCTTTGTGGCATGTTAAAGATATGGCACCTTCATCGAATATGACGGATGTTGGGGCAGGTATTATTGATTTTTCTGCTATATTCGCAATAAATAAAATTGCTGGCTTGAAACATTATTTTATAGAACGAGATGATCCATCTGATTCATTTGAGACCGCAATGAATAGTTTCAAGGGAATTACATTACTTGATTTTTGATACAGATCAATTTCTCTGCATTTTGTTATTCTTTTTTGAAATTACTTCAATATAATCTAATCAATGAAACAGAAAAATATCCTAATAGTTGGTGCTGGAATTAATGGACTTGTTGCAGCCAACTATCTTCAAAGACAAGGTTGCCATGTTACAATAATCGATCAGGCAAATCGTCTGGGAGGGGCTTGTGTCTCTGAGGAGATGTCTTACAATAAAATTCCACATAAATACGCACTTGGAGCATCTGTGCTCGGCTTGATGCAAGAATTTATATTTGTGGAAACAGGTCTATCAAAACAATTAGAATATTTTGTCCCAACTCACCCTAAGTTTATATTTTTTCCCGGTGATCGCGAGCCTACTTTTATTCATCGTGACCCAAAAGCCCTTGATCTAGAGCTATCCAAGCAATGGGGAGAGAGTGGTGCGGTTGAGGCCTTCAGACAAGACGAAGCAAAAATAATTAATTTTTTGCAAAAAGGATACCGTCAGGCCCACCCACCCACTCTTAATGCTGCGCAAAATGAATTAGGTGATACCCTTACTAAACTCTGGGTGAGTGGTGATGCGAGGACTTTACTCAACCATTATTTTACTAGTGAGAAGGCGAAACTCTACATGGCAATGACTGTCTCGGAAAGTGGTCCAGTTTCGCTCGATGATCCATATTCTGCCTTTACATTACCGGTGATGGATTCTGGATCAATATTTGATGGTTATTACGGGCATGTGAAAATTGGTAATTGGCAAGTAACTGAGAAATTAGGTGAAATCAATAAAGATTTGGGCGTTAAGTCCTATCTTTCAAGTAAAGTACTGGAAATAGATTCGCAAGAAAATAAGCTAACGTTGGAAAATGGCGATAACATAAGTTATCTGAATTATGATTATCTTGTGCTTGGCACTGATCCACTTACGGCTCATAAATTAATTGGTGATAATACACTTACTCAGTCTGCCGAAAACAAAAAATATTTAGGAAGCAGCGGCAAATTAAATATGATGTTCAAAAAACCAATTGAGTGGAAGCATTCAACCAACTTATCAGATTCAGATGCTGCTTTTAGATTTATATTTTCGGTAGATACTCTGGATGCATTTGAGCAGGCTACACTCAAGGTTGTTGATAGTGACATTGAGTATGAACCTGGTTATATGCAAATCTATTGTGAGGGGGCTGCACAAAGAATAATGGGGCACAAAGAACCGTTTGATCGTTTAGCTGTTTTCTTTAAAAATTTCGCTTTAGGAGAGAAAGGTCAAGATCTCCCTGATGTGGAAGAGAGTGCTAAGCAAAAAGTGCTTGAATACGTGAATAATCCTGAAGACTGTATTTGGACGAAATTACTCACGCCCCGTGACTTACAGCAGCTTTTTCATTTTCCTGGTGGTAATCTTGATCATACAATGATGACGGGTGGACAGACCTATTTTGATAGAAACTTTTCCAGTGATCCTGAAAATCATTTTTATCGCTTTGCGGACAAACAGAATATTTATCTATGTGGGGCAGGAACCTATCCATGTGGATCAGTAGCAGGTACCCCAGGTTACATGTGTAGCCAAGAACTAATTCGTGAAATTGGATAAACCAAACTTATGATTAGATATAATTTCGGATCAATCTTATGGTGAAGAAACTTATATTTTCTGGTTTTTTAAGTCTTGTTATTTTTATGCAAGTCACATTCGCTCAAGTATTTGATGATGTAAATATTATTTTGCATCCAGTGTCAGGCAATATTTATTATATTGAGGGCCGGGGAGGTAATATTGGTTTATTGCATGGTGATGATGGGATTTTATTGGTTGATGATCAATATGCACCTTTAACCAATAAGATAATCGATTCAATTAAGCAGCTTTCCCACCAACCAGTGCGTTATATTATCAATACACATATGCATCCAGATCATACTGGTGGCAATGAGAATTTTGGGCGATTGGGCGCCATGATTGTTGGTCATGAGAATGTTCGTTCGCAAATGATTAAAGCTGGATACAATCAGACACCACCTTTTGTTACTTTTAGTGAGGATGTCACATTTTATATTAATGATGAGGTTGTGCATGTATTTAAAGTACCAAATGCACATACCAACAATGATTCATTTATAAAATTTAAAAATGCAAATGTGATCCATACTGGTGATGTATTTAGATCGGAAAGTTATCCCTATATTGATGTTACTAACGGAGGAAGTTTTTTGGGCACCATTAAGGCTTATGAGCTACTGGTCAATATAATAAATCAAGATACTAAAATTATTCCAGGTCATGGTAGGGTGGTTAAGTACGGTCGTGTGATGGAAGGTCTTGATATGCTCTATGAGGTAAAAAAACGAGTAACAGACCTCATAAGTGAGGGATTTACGACAGATCAAATTTTAGAAAAAAAGATAACATTTGATTATGACATGAAGTGGGATAGCGGTAGGCGTATTGGTGGTCCAAACGGTTTGATTAGAGTGGCGGCTGAAGAATTAAGTAAATAGGAATTAATAATGTATAAATATGCCTTTGAAGGCACGGTGATTGTGATTGGAATTCTATTCTCTTTTTATATTGAAGAGATGAGGATAGAAAGTAAAAATATTGAGATTAAAAATGAACTCTTAAGCGATCTTAACAGAGCGGTCACAAATGACCTTGAGCAAATTGAGAATGTGCAAAATTTACTTAGTCAATCTCAAATAGAGATCAATAAAATACAAAGAGATATAGATAACAATCATGAGCAACTTAGTGATGTTGAAACTATAGAGAAGCTTATTAGTATAAATGTTTCTGTTTCCTTTTTTCCCCAAGATGGAGTTTTTACAGAATTAGTTTCATCAGGATCATTTGAACTTATCAAAAACAAGGAGCTTAAAAGTAAACTATTAGAGATATACAATCATCAAAAAGAGAGAAATTATAGTATTTCTGATGAAATTGATATTCTTATGAAGGAATATACACTGGCAATATATGAGCATTTTAGAATATCTATTGATTATAATTCATTTGATGGAGAGATATATGGGCGACCTATATTGAAGGATTTTATATTTGACTCTGATTATTATCTCTCAAATGAATTTTATGGAATGAATTCTGGAATAATACTTTTTTCATACTTATACAGTCGACTTCTAAATGATGTAAAAAAGTCACATGAGGCAATACTTTCATTATCATTAGAAGAAATCTCTTGAGCACTCTGTTGATATTAATAATTGGTTAATCTTATGTGTGGTCGTTTCACCCTGAGAAATACAAAAAAGATCAAAGAAGATTTTGGAACTGAGATAAAACCTCACTTCAATGTGTCTCCTGGTCAAAATATACTAACAGTTACTAAGAAAATAGAAATGATGCGTTGGTATTTCAATCCAACGTGGGCAAAAAAACCTATGAACTTGATCAATGCTAGATCAGAAACATTACATGAAAAGCCAAGTTTTAGAGATGCAGGGCGTTGTGTTATTCCAGTTGATGGCTGGTATGAATGGTATCGGCAGGATGGAAAAAAACAACCGTACTTTTTTCATAATAATGATGATTTATTTCTTTTTGCAGCTATTTACACTTCATATCAGGGTGAAAATGGTTGTGCCTTGGTCACTAAAAATGCAAATAATAACTTAAAGAGGATTCACCATAGAATGCCCGTCTTGCTGAGTTATAATGAAGCTAAAAATTGGATTAATGGCGACGATAATTATAATTCAAAACTATCCGAATCAACTGAATTTTATCCGGTTAGTGATTTTGTTAATTCTCCAGTTAATAACAGTGAAATATGTATTGAAAACCTAAATTAATTATCCAAACAATAAAATGAAAAATATTTTAAGAACGCTATATCGAAAAGATTTGGAGCGTACATGTGTTATTTTTCAATTGCTAGGCTATGCTTATTTTGTTCATTGGGTAAGACTTCTGATAGGTGATAATTATTATTATATTGAAGATCATGCCTATAAATTAATTCTATCGATAATCATACCATTTACTACAAGATGGTTAATGACAGGCAAGATTCAACTCAAACCAATTAAGACTGAGAAAAAAATTGAGGTTGATGGTCATAGATAGAAAGCCCACTAGTAGTATAAAACTCTTTCATATTTTTCATATGTATTTCTTGGAAGTCATTATTTTATTGACTTTCAAGGGTATGGCGGAGAGGGAGGGATTCGAACCCTCGAAGGGCTACAAACCCTTGCTGGTTTTCAAGACCAGTGCATTCAACCGCTCTGCCACCTCTCCAGAAATCATTTATTATTTATTGAGTATTTGTTGAAAGTATTTCAATATCGAGGGCATTGTACCACAGAGTTAATTGAGCTAGTCAACTGCATTTTTTTAAATTTAATTTCTTTCTAACTTCATCAGGTCCAATTATTGTTGAGCCAAGATTTGTTATGATTGATGAGGCTTTTTCCACAAGCTCGGCATTAGTAGCTAGCTGGCCTTTCTCTAAATATATATTATCTTCTAGACCAACCCGCACATTTCCTCCCGCCAAAGTGGCTGCAGCTACATAAGGCATTTGATTTTTACCGATTGAGAAAGCTGAAAACACCCAATCATTTGGGATGTTATTCACCATAGCCATAAATGTATTAAGATCATCAGGAGCGCCCCAAGGGATACCCATACATAGTTGTATAAGCACGGGATCTGGAATAATACCTTCTTTGACCAACTGCTTTGCAAACCATAAATGTCCAGTATCAAATGCCTCTATTTCAATTCTCACATCGCAATCATTAGCGATCTTTGCCATGCTTCGAAGAATGCTGGGTGTATTTGCCATCACATCATCGGCAAAGTTCATGGTCCCACAATCCAAAGTGCATATTTCAGGTCGACATTCAATGACGTGCTGCATTCGCTCACTGGCTCCAACCATATCAGTAGTGGGTAGCAATGGCAGTGGGGCTTCTATTGGTCCAAATACAACATCACCACCCATTCCGGCAGTTAAATTGATAATGACATCAGTTTTTGAATCACGAATACGCTCAGTGACTTCTTTGTATAATGCAGGTGATCTAGCTGGTTCTCCTGTATCTGGATCTCTAACATGACAGTGGACAATAGCAGCACCTGCTTTTGCTGCATCAACTGCACTTTCAGCGATTTCTTTTGGGCTTCTTGGAACCAGATCAGATTTATTATGAGAGGCGCCTGAACCAGTTACAGCACATGTTATAAAAACTTCTTTTGTGGTATTGAGGGGCATGATTAACCTCAGGTTGTTTTAAAGATAAGTAAATAACATTATAGGATATAATTGTATTAGTAAGCTATTTGTTAGAAACTTACAACTAATTAATAGTTTATCTAACATTGTAATATTGCCTGCCCAATAATAAATATAGGAGTTATGTCTTGAGCTTTGAGGCACCAGAAAAAATTCTAGATGGTAAAAATCGACCCTTCAATGGAGAGGAGTACATAGCGTCATTGCAGGATGATCGTGAAGTTTATATTTATGGTAAACGGGTGAAAGATGTCACTAAGCATCCTGCTTTTAGAAATTCCGTTCAGTCTATTGCAAAGCTTTATGATGCGTTACATGCAGAGGATACTAAAGAGATCCTGACATGCCAAACAGACACTGGATCAAATGGTTATACACACCGATTTTTTCGCTATGCATGTAATAGCCAAGAGTTATTTAAGCAGCGTGATGCTATGGCGGAATGGGCAAAATTAACTTATGGGTGGATGGGGCGAACGCCTGATTACAAGGCTAGTTTTACCAATACACTCGGTGCAAATTCTGAGTTTTATGGAAAATTTTCTGAGAATGCTAAACATTGGTACAAAAGAACACAAGAAGCTGTTCCTTTTGTGAATCATGCATTAGTAAATCCGCCAATTGATAGAAATAAAATTGCGGATGATGTTAAGGATGTCTATATCTCGATTGACAAGGAAACCGATGCAGGTATCTATGTCTCAGGAGCAAAAGTAGTAGCCACCTCATCCGCATTAACGCATTACAACTTCCTGGGTCAAAATATGGCCGCAGAAATTAACGATGATTCAATGGCGATTATGTTTCTTGCTGATATGCGTACACCAGGGATCAAATTAATATGTCGCCCCTCATATGAGCTTAATGCAGCTACGACTGGCTCTCCATTTGATTATCCATTATCTAGTCGCTTTGATGAAAATGATGCAATTTTCATTTTTGATAATGCATTTATTCCCTGGGAAAATGTCTTTGTGCATCGGGATATTGAAATGTTGAAAGCATTTTATCCGCGTTCTGGATTTGTTAATGGTTATACATTTCAAAGCGCTACCAGAATGTCTGTAAAACTAGATTTTATTGTTGGTATTCTTAGTAAAGCATTAAAGGCAACTGGGACTGATACTTTTCGTGGCGTGCAAGTTCTTTTAGGTGAAGTTGTCGGATGGCGTAATTTATTCTGGTCGCTCACAGATGCTATGGCTGGCGCACCTGAACCATGGGTAGGTGAAGCGGTATTACCAAGTGCCAAGGCAGCAGCGGCCTATCGAATATTTTCAACTGAGGCTTATCCACAAATAAAAGCAATTGTTGAAAAAATTGTGGCATCAGGACTGATTTATTTACCTTCTAGTACACGTGATTTTGAGAACCCAGAAATAGATAAATACTTACAACAATATGTGCGTGGTTCAAAAGGAATGGGGCATATTGAACGAATTAAAATAATGAAATTACTTTGGGATGCTATTGGCACTGAATTTGGTGGCCGCCATGAACTGTATGAAAGGAATTATGCGGGTAATCATGAGCTCATTAGAATTTCGGCACTTATGAACGCTAAAGGCACGGGCGCACTAAATGATATGGAAGCACTTGCCGAAGCTTGTATGAATGATTATGACGAAAAAGGATGGATTGATACGGCTTATTACGATGGCAGTGATGTTTCAATTTTAGATAAATTATAATTGCAATCTCTGGATTGTTAGGAAGTAAATATGACTATGACAACCACAACACTGAATAACAAAGCTAAACCTAGAGGAAAATATCCACACATTAAGAGAGTGGGGGACTTGATCTTTGTCTCAGGCGTATCTTCGCGTAATCCAGATGGAAGTTTTCGTGGTGCAGCAGTTGATTCAATGGGTAATACTGAACTTAATATTGCAGAACAAACAAAAGCGGTGTTGGATAATATAAATGATATATTAGGCTCCGAGGGAGCCTCTTTAGAAGACGTTATTGATTTAACGACATATCTTGTCAATATGAATGATTTTAAAGGCTATAATCAGGCATATGCTGGATTTTTTGATGAAAATGGACCCACCAGAACAACTGTTGCAGTGCATCAATTACCACATCCCTTGATCTTGATTGAGATTAAAGTCATTGCATATAAACCAATTAATTAGATTTGTATTATAAATAATTGTTAATTAAGAAATTTATCATACCAATTTAAGTACCTATCGATAACATCCTTTTCGTAACTTGGCGTACTAAAAGAATGATGTTCCCCTGGATAGATTATTAATTGAGTAGGTACAGAGAGGTACTTTAGTGCTTGATACATTTGTTCTGAGCCTATTAATGGAACGTTGTAATCTTTTTCACCGACTAAAAATAGAGTGGGAGTAGTAATTTTATTGGCATTAAAGAATGGGTCAGAAACATTTAGCCATTTATTTGTTTCATTCCATGGTAAACCTAGCTCGGTTATATAGTCTCTGATGTATTGATCATTACCGAAGCCACTGAGTATATTGCTAATACCAGCTCCAGAAGTTGCAGCCTTAAACCTCTGATCCATGCTGATTACGTAATTCGTCAACATTGAACCATAGCTCCATCCACCAATACCAAGCTTATCTTCATCAACAAAATCAAAAGTTAGGGCAAAATCAACTGCAGCAATTATATCTTTAGCATCAACATTGCCCCAGTCAGCAAAAATTGTTTTTTGAAAATCTTCACCACGACCTGAGCTGCCTCTTGGATTTACTGCCATAACGAGATATTCATTTCCGGCAAATATTTGCCATTGAAGATAAAACTGCTGATCATATTGCGAAACAGGACCGCCATGAATTCTTAGTATTAAGGGGTATTTTTGATCAGCATTAAAGTTGTGGGGTTTTATTAACATACCGTGTATGTCGGTACCATCAAAGCTAGAGAAGGAGAGAGATTCTAGGGGATTGAGTAATCTTTCAGACAGGAACTCGCTATTGTGATTACTGAGTTGTTGAAGCTTTTTTTCTTCGAGAATAAAGATTTCATTTGGTGCTCTTGCTGTTGCCATAGACAAAGCAATCGAATTGTTTTCGACATCATAAGCTTTAGAGTAATTGGATATAAAATATTTAGCTTCTGTAATAATTTTTATAGATGAATCCCAGTAGTCACATATTTGTTCAACAGAATAATTATCATTGATGATAGTCGAATTATCACAAAGTTCATTAGGCGTATTATCAAATACAGCTAATTGACTCTTCATATTATCCTCGATAATAAAATAAAGTGTATCGGAGTTGTTGCCCCATTCTGGAAAGCTAGTATTTCTATCTAAACTAGCAGTTATTAATTGTGTTCTTTTTGTTTCAACATCAGTGATTGCGATTCCAGTTATCGAGTACCACAAAAGATTAGGATCACCACTTCGCATATAGGCGATTTTTTTACCGTCAGGGCTCCATTTTATTTTAGCGCCCCAAT
>CABXCS010000024.1 GCA_902510755.1 uncultured Woeseiaceae bacterium
AAGCAAAGTGACGATCAAAGAAATCTGTTACAGCTTCATCTGTGGATAATTCGGCAAAACTATCTTTACCCATTGTTGGCATGAATAACGTTAAGGTAAAATCGCCAGCAGGGTTGGGGAGTGCAATGAGCATAAATTGACCCCGTGGCCAAACATGGAGGGCGTTTTTTTCCAGTTGAAAGCTACCATCATCATTTGCGGGTATGGTGAGCTCCTTATAGCTGTGCGGTAAAATAGATTCGCTTGGCATGATTGGTGCTCTATCATTAAAGGACTTACGAATCACTGAGCCAGCTCCATCAGCCACTAATATTTTTTGCGCTTCCAGGAAAAACTCTTTTTTTGGTGAGTGCATCTGAATCTTGGCATTTTCTGGATCATAAGACTTAACTGAATGTTCAAAATTGATATCAACATGATATTTTTTTTCAGCAGTTTCGATCAAAATCTGGTTGAGATTAAAACGTGATACTGAGTAAATAACTTCATCTTCTTTTTGTCCATATGGTTGGAGCTCTTTGTCGCCATTTTTAAAATGCAACATTCGTCCTGTCATAGGGATAAGAAGGGGTTTTATTTGATCGAAGATACCAGCATACTTGAGCGCATTGATACCTCTGGAGGACATTGCTAAATTAATTGATCTTCCTGCCACTTGACTCAGTTTTCTGGGGTCACTCCGAGATTCATAAATCTCTACTGCATATCCTCTTTTTGCTAAGATGATCGAAAGCAAACTACCACAGAGGCCCGAGCCAAGGATTTTTATTGACGCTGAGCTCATCAAATATTATTTTCAGTAATCGCTTCTTTGAGGCGCTCTACAAACTCAAAAACATCTTCAAAAGAGTTGTATAACGGAGTGGGCGCCATCCGAATGACATTGGGTTCACGCCAATCACCAATTACATTTTTTTCTGTTAAGGAATTAAATATAGCTTTACCATTGAGACTTTTATCGAGGATTACTAGAGATAATTGACAACCTCGATTGAGTGGTGGGGTGATAGATTCTATTCTGCCTTTAAATGAATCTTGAATTAAAAAATCCATATAATTGGTTAACTGAATAGATTTTTTACGCAGTTTTTTAAAGGATGCTTCATGGAACATATGTAAAGAGGTGATTACTGGGGTTAATGAGAAAACCGGTGGATTACTGACTTGCCAGAGATCTGCATCTTTGGCTGCGACGAATTCTGTCCCCATTTTGAATCGACTTTCAAGGTCATTACTCCACCATCCAAGTAGTTGCTCATTACCGGCACTACCATGATGTGCTTCATGGATAAATGCTCCACCAACTGATCCAGGGCCACCATTAAGGTACTTATAAGTACACCAAGCAGCAAAATCAGGAGCCCACTTATGTAGTTCAAGTTCTATATTTCCTATAGCATGCGCTAAATCAAGACCAACATTGCAACCCACACTCTTTGCCATTTGACAGATTTCTTGCATAGGTAGAACTTGGCCACTGTAATATTGAATACCCGGTACTAGTATTAAAGCAATCTCATCACCTTGAGCAGCTATTATTTGTTGTAGGTCATCTATGAATAATTCATCATCTTTTGGTTGCCATTCAATCAATGCCTCCTTAGGGTCAAATCCATGCAAACGAATTTGAGATTCAGCAGCAAATCTGTCTGAGGGAAAAGCGGTTGATTCAATGAGAATTTTAAAGCGCTTCTGATTTGGTCGATAGAAAGTAGTCATTAACATGTGCAAATTGACCGTGAGGGTATTCATAGCAATTACCTCATGTTCTAGACTTCCGGTTAGCTCTGCGAATCCTGACCTCGCTTGCAGATGGTAGGTTAGCCAGGGACGACCAGCTTTAGTATGACCATGTACTCCATATTTTGACCAGTCATCCAATTCTTCATTAAGGTACTGCTTAACTTTTTTTGGTTGTAATCCAAGTGAGTTACCACAAAGATATACGCACGAATAGCCATTCTTATCTTCTGGAAATAAAAATTCAGAGCGATAGTGAGCCAGATCATCCTGACTGTCTAGTGATTGAGCATAGGTTCGATTTGTTTCGAAGTTGAAATTATTCACCTTTCATAGTCCTTTCGATTGAGATTGAGCCATCTTAAAGCGGTATCAGCATATAACCATTGGTTTGTTTGGTCATCTAATTGCATATTTTTAATCATCTCTCCTGGTTTGTCTTCACCGAGTGGAAACGGGTAATCACTCCCGAGAGCGATACAGTTTGCGCCAAAGAGATCAATCATATAATTTAAAACAGCTGGTTCATGAACCAGCGAATCTAAGTAAAATTTTCCTAAGTAATCTCGGGGATTCTTTTGATTATGGGTTGCCACAATATCAGGACGAACATTATAACCATGTTCTAACCTTCCTATAATACTCGGGAATGCACCACCTCCATGAGCAAAAGCAATTCTTAGATCAGGTAATTTTTCGAAAACGCCACCAAAGATCATCGAGCAAATAGATAAAGCTGTTTCCGCTGGCATACCCACTAGCCATGGTAACCAATAGAGGTTCATTCGGTCACTACCCAGCATATCCCAGGGATGAATAAAAATAGCAGTGTCTAAATCTTGCGCTGCTTCTAAAATTGGAAAAATCCGCGGGTCATCAAGGTTCCACCCATTTATATGAGAACCTATTTGAACGCCAGCCATACCTTTAGTATTAACACAGCGCTCCAACTCTTTAACTGATAGATTAATATCTTGCATAGGGAGCGTCGCAAGACCAATAAATCTTTTGGGATGATTAGTGACAATCTCAGCAATGTGGTCATTTAAAATCATTGCCAGATCAGCTGTATCTTTTGGTTTGGCCCAATAGTTGAACATGACTGGAACGGTGGACAAAACTTGAACATCCACAGCTGTTTGATGACATTCCTCCAGCCTCACCTGAGGATCCCAACAATTTGGCGCTACGTCTCTAAAATGCTTGCCATCCATCATCATCTTGGAGCAGCCAGAACCACAGTGCTCTAGTTGCATGAAACCACCATAACCATAGCGCTCTTTTAGATCTGGCCAACTTTTTGGCAATATGTGAGTATGAATATCTATCTTTAACATCAGTTTTCTCGTTATTCTGCAGCCATTATTTCGCCACACTTTTTGCAAGTACGGTTGGCTTCAGAACTGTAAAAACGGTCGAAAACTGGAGGTAATTGACCAACAATGTCATTGATATACAGATATTCTTCATATAATTTATTATCACATTTTTCACAGAACCATAAAAAACCATCTAATTCTGTGTCTAAGCGCTTTCTCTCAACTACTAGCCCAACAGTGTCCGCGTATCTCTGCGGAGAATGAGGAACTGTAGGTGGTAAGAGTAAAATCTCACCTTCTTTGATTACCGTCTCCATTCGTTTGCCATCTTGAATGGTTTTGAGCAGCATATCACCTTCCAGTTGGTAGAAGAATTCTGGACCAGGATCATAATGATAATCTGTTCTAGAGTTGGGTCCACCAACTACCATTACTATAAAATCATTATCTTCAAATACTTGTTGATTGCATACGGGAGGTTTAAGAAGGTGTCGATGTTTCTCAATCCACTCCTGAAAATTAAAAGCTAGTAGGGATTTCATGGTCTTCTCCATACGATATATTTAGTTCTTTATTATATGCAAAATTTTTAAAGATGGTTCATTTAATTTGACTTACTCTGACTATGGTGGAAGTATTATCTAGATTAATGGCCGTAAGTTCTCCTCCCCAGACATACCCAGTATCTAGACAAATTACATTAGGTTTAATCATTAAGCCAAGAGCTGACCAGTGTCCGAAAATTATGGTGGTATTAATCCATTGCTTATTTAATTGATCAAACCAAGGTGACAAATATCCTTTATGGTTATTAATCGTCCCTTTGGAGTCAAAATCAAGAGTATTATTGGTTCCTAAAAACCGCATTCGTGTAAAAGCATTAATTATAAATCGATATCGTTCTATTTTTGATAGTTCATTGGACCAGGATATTGGATCATCACCGTACATTTGGCTTAATAGATCTTTACATTTCGGGCCTCTCAGATATTTCTCGATCTCACATGCATATGCTATCGACTCTTGAATACTCCATCTGGGATAAATTCCAGCATGAACTAGCATACGATTCTTTAGTTTTTGATAATGAATTAATGGTCTACGTCTCAACCATTCCATCAGTGAATCTCTATCATGCGCATCAAGTACATTCCTGAGGGTTAGTGATCCTTTATCCATAGGTTT
The DNA here is from genome assembly GCA_902510755.1 of uncultured Woeseiaceae bacterium. Lineage (GTDB taxonomy): Bacteria > Pseudomonadota > Gammaproteobacteria > Steroidobacterales > Woeseiaceae > SP4260. The sequence continues at coordinate 4,245 of CABXCS010000024.1, forward strand.
TAATTCATAATGTAATGTTAAAAGATGTAAATCATGGTTTCCAAGAACTGAAATTACTGCTTTACCAAGCGACTTTACATATCTTAATGTTTGAAGTGAATTCACTCCTCGATTGACTAGGTCACCAGTAAGCCACAACTGATCCTCAGCAGGATCAAACTTTATTTTATCAAGTAATCTTCTGAAAGGATCATAACAACCCTGAATATCCCCTATAGCATAGATTGCCAAAGATTTTCCTTTATTTCTTAATGCAACATACCTGGAACTGCGAGCGTAAATGGAGCAATCGGGGCATCAAAGTTAATACCGTTTTCAGCTTCCATAAAATATTTTCCTTGCATTGCTCCTACCGGGGTTTCAATTATGGCACCACTTGAATAAATAAATTCTTCACCAGGTTTCAATTTAGGTTGTTCGCCAACCACACCATCGCCAGTTACTTCTTGAATTTTTCCGTTAGAATCTGTAATTACCCAGTGACGACTCAATAATCTCGCCGCAATATTACCTTGATTGGAGATGGTAATGGTATAAGAAAAGACGTAACGACTATCATCAGGTTCAGATTGTTCATGAATATAATTGGTATTCACTTTTATATTAATGTTTGAATTTTTAGACATAAGACATGGTCACTCAGTTAATTTGTTCGCTAATTTTGTCCAGACTGGTATGGGTAACTCCTCGGCTCTTTGATTAGGATTAATACCCAATTCTTGCATGATTTTATCAGAAATAATTCCTTTAAGTGAGTTCCTAAGTGTCTTTCTTCGTTGAGTAAATGCAGATGTGACTATTTTTTCTAATATGATTGGATCATTAACAAGAATTTGATTGTCATTTTTCGGTATTATTCTCACCACGGAAGATATGACTTTTGGACGCGGCTTGAATGCAGCGGCAGGAACATCGAATAAATGCTCACTATTCATAAAAGTTCCAAACATGATTGTTAGTTTACTGAAGGTTTTATTGCCTGGTTTGGCGGTTAATCTGTCAGCAACTTCTTTTTGTAACATGAAATGCTGATCAGTTACATTCTTTCTATATTTGATTAGATGAAATAATAATGGCGTGGAAATATTATAAGGGAGATTACCCACCAAACGTAACTTTTGACCGAGTAACGAGTAATCAAATTTCAAAGCATCCTCATGATGGATTTTTGTATTAGCATATGAGGCAAATTTTTTTTGCAGTATAGGGATTAATTCACGATCAAATTCAATGAGATGCATCATTGGCTTGCTTTGGGCTAGCGGCTCGGTGATTGCACCATTACCTGGTCCAATTTCAACTATTAGATCATCAGATTTCGCGTTAATGTGTTTGGTAATTAAATCGATAATTTGCTGGTCAACTAAAAAATGTTGACCAAATCTTTTCTTGGTGCGGAAATTGACATGCATGATCAAAGCATTTTGATAGCTAATTCTACAGCAGAGATTAAGCTTTCTGAACTGGCGATTCCTTTGCCAGCAATATCAAATGCCGTACCATGATCCACTGAAGTCCTAATAAAAGGTAAGCCCAAAGTGACATTAACCGCCTCACCAAAACCAGCAAATTTGAGGACAGGTAGACCCTGATCATGATACATAGCGATAATCACATCACACTCTTGCTTTGCCTTTAAGAATATGGTGTCCGCTGGTAAAGGTCCTTTAATATCATAACCTCTTAACTGAAATTCATTAATGACTGGTTCAATAATTTTTTGATCTTCTTTACCGAGAAGACCATTCTCTCCGGCATGAGGATTTAAGCCACAAACCAGTATTCGCGGATTATTAATCCTAAAATATTTTCTTAGGTCACGATTAACAATCGTTATGTTCTCGCTTAATAATTTTTTTGTTATGCTAGAGGGTACCTTTGATAAGGGTATGTGTGTTGTTACAAGTGCAACACGAAAGTTACCTGCAGCTAATAGCATAACCGGTTTGTTAATATTAGATTGATTTGCAAGAAATTCTGTATGGCCTGTGAAGTCAATTCCGCCATCATTAATTAGACTTTTATTGATAGGTGCTGTAACTATCGCCTGAAATTGACCATTCAAACAGAGCTTTGTTGTCTCAGCTAAACCATCAATTAACGTTTGGGAGTTTTTATAGTTTGGGCTTCCGCAAATTACCTCTGATGCAAATTTTTTTTCATATATGAATAGGGTATTTTTCGGTAATTTTTGTAAAACATTGTCTTGTGGAGACCATTTTATAAAATCTATATTTTTATTTAATAAATTAGCCCTCTCCCTCATAACTTCTGAATCGCCAATAATAATTATATTGCCACTCCATGATTGATTGACTAAATCAAGACAAATATCTGGACCGATACCTGCTGGCTCACCAACAGTTACTGCTATCAGGTGATCGGGTGCAAGATTTGAAAAATGCATGAAATATCTCTAATCAGACGACTCTGAGTTAGAGTCTTTTTTCAACAAAAGCCTGATCTCTAATCCGTCGTATCCAAAGTTCAGACTCATTGGCAAGCCTACTATTTGTAATTTGAGCTCTACAATTAGATTCTCTGAGTTCCTCGGTATTGTCATGAGTTCTTCTACCAGTAACCTCTAGTATGTGCCAGCCAAATCGAGATTGAAATGGTTGCGAAATTGTACCGATATTTATGTTATTAGCTATATTCTCGAATTCAGTTACAAATGTCCCAGGATTGACCCAGCCCATCGAACCCCCTTCATTTACAGATCCAGGGTCTTCTGAAAGAAGTTTGGCTATTTCTCCAAACTCCTTACCGTTAATTATTTCCTCACGGGCCTCATTTAGTCTTTGTCTTGCTGTAGCATTATCAATTATCTGGTTAGGTATAATTAAAATATGCCGTACTTCCATTTGTTCAATTTCACTTCGTTCTTCAGTGCTTCTCATATCATTAATTCTGATGATATGAAAACCACTGACTGCTTGAATGGGTTTTGAAAACTCGCCTTTTTTTATTGTTCCAACGATATTGGAGAACAAAGTAGGTAATTGATCACCTTTTCGCCAACCTAAGAAGCCACGCTCTATACCAGTTTGACTATCAGAGTAAGTGATTGCCATTTCTCCGAATTCCGCACCATTGTCGAGTTCTGTGATTACTTGATCAGCAATTACTTGAGCTTTTCTGAATTCATCAGCAGTTGCAGATTCAGGTACTGATATCAATATATGAGATAGGTTGTAGTCTGAATTATTGATCACATTACTATCTAGGGACTCAAAACATTGGTTTAACTCTCTTTGTGAGACATTTATTCGCCCGATAACATCTATCTGACGAAGTTGTTCAAGTATTAATTGATTCCTTAAATCACGACGATATCGACCATAATCTATACCATCTGCAGCCAGCATTGCAGGTAAATTTTCAAATTGAATATTATTTTCTTCAGCAATCATGGTTATAGCACCATTAAGCATCTGGTCAGAGATTTGAATACCAATCTGACCGGCGCGTTGTAATTGAATTTCCTCTACGATGAGCTGTTCTAGTATTTGTTCTTCCATTATATCTCTGGCGGGTAATTGAAAACCCTCCACACTAGCACGTCGAGTAATAGTCTGAATTTGAAAATCCAGCTGACTTTTCAAGACTAAACCTTCGTTGACAATTGCAGCTATGGAATCAAGTTCTATTAATTCCTCCTGGGCAGCGGCACTATTAAAACTCGATTGAATTATTATCAAAAGGAGGAATATATTTTTGGTAAATTGCTGTATTTTCATAATCATTATTGTATGTAATTTGAGTAACCTAGGATACCACGTTCTAAAAGTTTATTTGCTTTTGTCCCTATACTGGTCATTCCTTTTAAAACTAATTGAATGCCAAATGAGGTGTCCTCTTGCCCATCTCTTGTAGAAACGTATTCTCTGTATATCATCCGAACTCCCCAACAGCAACTCTCGTATTCTAGGCCATAAAATTGTTCGAGTGTTTTTTTATCTCGAACGGAGTAATTAACATGACCTAAAAAATTCCATGTTTGAGTGACTGGCCAAGACCATGAGATATTTCCTTGTTCCAATAAATCTTCGCGAAAACGATAACCGAAGTTTAGGATCTTATTATTGCCCGGGCGATATTGAATCCGTGCATGCGAACTAGTTACTCCAGAGTCACCGTTATTCCATTGATGGGAAAAGTTAAAATTGAGGTCATCAAATATAAGAAAACGTAATTCTGCGATAAAATCAGAAGTTGAGTTCATAATTAAATTATTATTCGGCAGGTTTACTTTTTGATCCTTCATGTAAAAAGATTTACCCAAAGTAGCAGAAACTATTTGCTTGCCATTGCTATTATTAACTATATTAGAGCTAAATCCGAGACTGATTTGCTCAGTATCAGCAATTCTATCAATACCTAAAAAACGATTTTTTTGGAATAATTGTACTAAATTTAAATCTGGTTCAATTGTATCAAAAACTGGTAGATCATCTTGATCTCTGTATGGAACATTTAAATATAATAACCTGGGTTCAAATGTTTGAGTAAAATTATTACTATCACCTAATTTTCGATCAAAAAATAAGCCTGCATCAAGACTGGCGATAGGTAATGTTCGACTAGGATCTGATATTTTATTGGTAGTAAGACTTTTAAGTTCATACTGAGTATGTTTTAGTGATAATTTTGGATTAATATACCAACCATCATTTTTGATGGACCATTCAATTTGAGGTTCAGTATCAATTCGCCAGCCAGTAGTCCCAACTTCACGATCAAAGTAAACAAATTCGTTATCAATTCTCGCTGATACACCGAATGGGTTGTATGGCAGTAAGGCGCTAAATTTTATTTGTGGCAAGCGATGGTAAGGGCGCTCATTTAGGCTTAGACTCTTGTCTATAGTTTGATAATTTTGGAAACGTGTTAGAATTGACCAATACTGACCATAAGCATCAAATGATAACTCTTGGTTAAGATGAGTGATGCTTGTCATACTTAGGTTACCTCCCAGATCTTCAAAATAATTCCCATCAGAGGTATTTCCAAAATCAACTTTTGCGCGTAACCCATTTGAAAAATTTGTTTCATTATCCAGAGCTACTAGATATCTAGATTCACCAAAAATATTATCATTTGCTAAATAATCAATTTGCATTGAGCCTTTGCTAGTATTGGTTAGATATCTAAATTCATTACCCAATTGAAAACCTCTGCCAGTAAGAATCCTCGGAGTTATCGTTGCGTCATAATTTTGTGCAATATTCCAATACCATGGAAGTCTAATTTCATTACCACTCCTGCCACCACCACCAATTTCAGGAGCAAGGAAACCAGATTTCCTATTATTATCCAGAGGAAATGATATTTTTGGTAAATAAACAATGGGAATGTCTTTAAAACTTAAAACAACTTTTTCTGCTTTTGCTGATCCTGTATCGGTATTTAAGATTATATTTTGTGCTTCGAGGATCCAATCATTTGATCCTACTGGGCAAGTTGTGTAATTCACATTAATTAGATTTAAAATGCCCTTGTCTTGGATTTCTATGAGCTCAGCATTTCCTCTTGCTGTATTATTGTCAAATATGAATTGTGCTTCATCAAAAATAATCTCACCATTTGAATATGAAAATAAAGCCGACTGACTGATGATTGATAAATTATCATTCGAAAAATTAACCTCACCATCCAAATTAAGTGATTCACTACTTGGATCATATTTGGCTCGATTAGCACTGGTTATATTTTTACTATCCTTTATTAAGACATTTCCCTCTAAACTCGTTGAAAGATCTGAGTTTAGGTCTAAGAAAATATTATCGGCTTCAAAATTTATGGATTTATCAATAAAGGGAGTATATGTTTTTGATACAGGCATATCACAGAAATTATTCTGCCCTGCATAAGTATTCAGAGAAAAGAGAGCCAATAATATGGTTAAAAATTGAAAGAAAAATTTAAACAAAAATATAATATCCGTATAAGATAAGCAGTGAAATTAAGTAAATCTATTATTTACTAGTTATATTCTATTGAATTTTATCAGATAAGGGTAAAAAATTATTTATATACAGATGAAACAGAATGAACGTTTTAAGTTACTTTTGAATTGGCTTGAGGAATTGCCTGATGCATCGTATGCAAATATTCAGGAAGCTTCTTCAGATGCTAGTTTTCGGCGATATTATCGAGTTTGGAATGGAGAGTTATCATATATTGTTATGGATGCCCCTCCATTAATAGAGGATAACCATAGATTTGTTAGATACTCAGAATTATTTCATCGAATGGGACTTAATTGTCCGGAAATCATAGAGGCGAACTATAATGATGGTTTTTTTGTACTAACAGATTTGGGTTCACAGCATTATTTAGATCGCATTTTAGATGATCAGGGAATGCAAATTAATCTGTATAATGATGCATTATCTGAATTGTTAAAACTACAAGTAAATGGAAGTAAAATAGTAAGAGAATTCCCGAGTTATAATCACTCTCTTCTATCAGAAGAAATGAATCTATTCGTTGATTGGTTTTGCACCAAAGAGCTTAAATATATATTTACAAAAAAAGAGCTCTCGCAATGGGAAGCTTGCACTCAAATACTGGCATCTAATGCGTTAAATCAACCACAAGTCCTCGTACATCGTGATTACCATTCTAGGAATCTAATCTATTCTCAGAATAATAATCCAGGTATTTTGGATTATCAGGACGCTGTAATTGGACCTATTACATATGATTTAGTTTCACTACTCAGGGATTGCTATATATCATTATCAGATAACCTTCTAAATGATCTCGTATTAGATTTCTATTCAAAGATTGATTTTTCAATAAGGAAAAATATAACTAAACACCTAAATCACTTGTAAAAGTTGGCGGAGAGGCACTCCTGGAAAGACACTTTAGGATGTTAATCCAAGCTGGTATAACAAAAGTGATAATTAATCTTGGTTGGTTAGGTAATCAAGTAATTGATTATGTTGGATCTGGTGAAAAATTTGGTATAAAAGTAATATACAGTCCTGAGGAGAATCAAATATTAGAGACTGGAGGCGGGATTGTTCGCGCATTGCCTATGTTAGGTAAAGAGCCATTTTGGGTTATAAATGCAGATATTTATACTGACTATGAATTACCTATAATTGATTTGAAACCCAATATTCTTGGGCATTTAGTACTAGTTAAAAATCCTAAATATAGATTATCTGGTGACTTTAATCTCAAGGATAATTTAATTCAGAGAGAAGGGTCTCTGCCATATACATTCACCGGTATGGCTGTTTATGATCCAAAGTTATTTTCCAACCAAAGCATTAGAAGATTTTCAATTGTCCCTCTCCTATTTGACCAGATTGATAAGAAATCTTTATCTGGAAGTCTTCATAATGGATCTTGGTATGATATTGGAACTCCCGAAAGACTTAAGGAGCTAAACGGGCATGTATAGAGGTTTATTAAGCTGAGTAGCTTTTTATATCGAAAATATTTTTTTTAAAATAATACTCTAATTTTATTTGAATGGTGCTTTTATTTTCATCGATACCTAAGTCACTGATATTTATAATATCTAAATTTTTATAACCACATGTATTTATACCAGTAAATGGCTTCAAATCAGTATTATGATTTAATGCAAGTCCGTGATAGCTGCATCCTCTGGTGATACGTAGCCCGATACTTGCTATCTTTTTAGAGTTTACATAAACTCCAGGTGCATTTTCTTTACGATGTGCCTTCACATTGTATTCTGATAATAAATTAATGATGGACTCTTCCAGTACGGATATTAATTGCCGTATGTTTAATTCTATTCTCTTAATATCCATAAGAATATACATCATGATTTGTCCTGGGCCGTGATAGGTAACTTGTCCCCCACGATCTACTTTTAGAATTTTTATTTTTCCGGGATTGATGATGTGTTCATCTTTTCCATTTTGCCCCAAAGTATAAATTGCATGATGCTCAGTAAACCAAATTAGATCACTACTATTAATATTTCGAGTTCTAGAGTAATTTTTCATTTTTGACCATACAGAATCATACTCAGTGATACCTAAATCATGTACATCTATTTTATAATTTTTTACCTGATCTTCTTTGATTGTCATAGGACAAACTTAAAGTGATCATTACCAGAGAAGTCTTTATATATAGCATCTAATTGTTTTTGACTATCAACTTTTAAATTGATGGTAAGAGCAATATAGTTACCTTTCTGGCTAGAGTTTTTTTTCAGATTTTTAGGATGAAAGTTTTGATTATGTTTATTCAATATGCTCTCAGTAGCATGATAAAAATCTTGCACATCATCACCAATAACTTTTATTGGAAAATGGCATGGAAAAGTAATTAGAGGATCTGATCGGTCGATTTTTTT
>CABXCS010000025.1 GCA_902510755.1 uncultured Woeseiaceae bacterium
AACATTCCCATTGGTTAGGGCAGGGGCCAATCTATTGGATTGCTTATATGAGTGTATTATTGGGTGTTTTTATTACTGCTCTATATTCATTTAGAATGTTTTTCCTGGTCTTTCATGGCGAGGAGAGAATGAATAAAAAAACACAAAGTCATCTGCATGAATCACCTAGGGTGGTTACTATGCCCCTGATCTTATTAGCGATCCCTTCATTAATCATTGGCTGGGTAACGATTGGGCCGGTTTTATTTGGTGATTATTTTAATGAAGCAATCTATGTATTACCAACCCATGATGTTCTGGGTGAAATGGCCCCAGAATTTCATGGTAGTTGGGACTTCTTGGTACATTCATTTTCAGCTGGCTTGGCTTTCTATCTCGCATTGGCTGGTTTTTTAACTGCTTGGTACTTATACATAAAACAACCGCATATCCCAGCTATGATAAAAGCAAAATTGTCGGCGATTGTGACTCTATTGGAAGAAAAATATTATTTCGATAAATTATGGATGTCTTGGTTACCAAATCTTGGTAAATCGATTGGTCAGTTTTTATGGCAACAAGGTGATATTAAAATCATAGATAATGGTTTAGTGAATGGCACGGCTGCGACAGTTCGTTCAATTGCATCCGTCGCCAGGCAATTACAGTCGGGTTATTTGTATCATTATGCTTTCGCGATGATTATTGGTCTCATCGCTATTTTATCTTGGTTGCTGTGGGTGTAATTATGCTGATGAATTCAATTTTAAGCACGATGATTTGGCTCCCCATACTGGCTGGTGTGGTGTTACTCTTCATCGGTGATGGGGATCAGCGTAAGCACAATATAATTCGTTACCTCAGTCTCAGCGCCTCAATCTTGACCTTGGTTCTTGGGATTTGGTTGTATTTTGAGTTTGATAACACCACCCACTCGATGCAATTTATTGAACAAGCCACTTGGATTGCTTCACTGAATATTGAGTATTACCTGGGTGTGGATGGTATCTCTGTCCCGTTGATCTTATTGACGGTATTTATTACGCCATTCGTGGTTGCCAGTAGCTGGGATGTCATCAAGGTGCGACCCGCCCAGTACTTTGCTGCTTTTTTGATTTTAGAGGGTTTGATGATTGGGGTCTTTAGCGCCTTAGATGCTATTTTATTTTATGTTTTTTGGGAAGCGATGCTGGTACCAATGTTCTTGATAATTGGTATTTGGGGTGGTGAGAGAAGAGTTTACGCTACACTTAAATTCTTCTTATATACCTTCTTAGGTTCAGTATTAATGTTGGTGTCGTTTATCTATCTCTACAGTCAAACTTCTGATTTTAATCTTTTGAACTTTATGGCTGCACCACTGAGTTTACTGGAGCAACAATTAATCTTTATCGCCTTATTATTGGCCTTTGCGGTTAAAGTCCCGATGTGGCCAGTCCATACTTGGCTTCCAGATGCCCACGTAGAGGCCCCGACAGGTGGTTCTGTAATTCTGGCGGCTATTATGTTGAAAATGGGTGGTTACGGTTTTATTCGACTCTCAATGCCAATCACCCCTGATGCTAGTGAATACTTTAGTTTTATGATGATTGTCTTGTCACTCATTGCGGTGACCTATATTGGCTTTGTGGCCTTGATGCAAAAAGACATGAAAAAACTGATCGCATACTCTTCGATTGCCCATATGGGGTTTGTTACCTTGGGATTTTTCATTGTGTGGTCATTCAATACCACCACTGAAGGTGTTCTTGGGGTGACAGGAGCCATGGTGCAAATGATTTCCCATGGACTTATATCTGGTGCGATGTTTTTGTGTGTCGGGGTGCTATATGATCGGATGCACAGTCGTGAGATCGCTGCCTATGGTGGGGTAGCCAATACCATGCCTGTGTTTGCGGCGTTTATGGTGCTATTTTCCATGGCGAATGCAGGTTTACCTGGTACCTCCGGCTTTGTTGGCGAATTTATGGTGATTCTGGCCAGTTTTAAAGCTAATATCTGGTATGGCTTTCTAGCAGCAACCACCCTGATTCTTGGCGCGGCCTACACCTTATGGATGGTAAAACGTGTGCTCTATGGTGAAGTTGCCAATGATAATGTGGCAAAACTCACTGATCTTAATGACCGAGAGTTTTATATCTTAGGTGCACTGGCGATTTCAGTGCTTTTAGTTGGGATTTGGCCGGCACCCATGATTGATATGATGACTGCGACCATTGAGCAACTAATGCTGCAAATTTCAGAAACTAAGATAGTAGGGGTCGCAACATAATGGATATGCAAACCTTAATTCTAGCTTCAGCTGAAATTTTTTTACTGACCATGATCTGCGTAGTTTTAGTGGTTGATTTATTTGTTACTGACGAGAATCGGGCCATTACTTATACTCTGAGCCTCGCTTCATTAGTTGGGACAGGTTTTTTGGTGTTAAGTAACATGCCAGCTACGACTCAATACCTATTTGATGGTAGTTATGTTAATGATCCTCTGGCGGGATTATTGAAAATGGCTTCGATTGTCATGGTTGGTATTGGCTTTATCTACTCCAGAAATTACCTAATCCAAACTAAATTAATGAAAGGTGAATTCTTTTTGTTAAGCCTCTTTGGGTTGTTGGGGATTTTGATCATGATCTCTGCAAACAGCTTATTGATTATGTATTTAGGTTTAGAAACGCTTTCTCTTAGTTTATATGCACTGGTTGCTTTTGAGCGAAACTCCAGAGATGCAGCAGAATCAGCCATGAAATATTTCATTTTAGGGGCCATCGCTTCTGGTTCATTGTTGTATGGTATTTCTTGGGTATACGGGGTCACTGGCGCCATCGAATTTAACGAAATAGCCACCGCAATTGCGAATGATCCAAGTCTTAACTCCTTGCCACTGTGGTTTGGGGTATCGTTTATGATCGTGGGCATTGCCTTTAAGTTTGGTGCAGTGCCGTTTCATATGTGGCGCCCAGATGTGTATCAAGGTGCCAGAACACCAGTGACTTTATTTATTGCCACAGCGCCTAAGCTTGCTGCATTTGCCTTGATTTATCGGGTGTTGGTTGATGGCTTGGGAGATCTTCATGCCTCCTGGCAAGCTATTATTATGATCATTTCACTCCTGTCTATGGTCTTGGGGAATGTTGTGGCCATTGCCCAAACCAATATTAAACGCATGCTGGGTTACTCAGCGATTGGACATGTTGGGTTTATATTTGCTGGTATATTCACAGGCTCTCAGATCGGCTATTCGGCTGCGCTCTTTTATTCTTTAACCTATGTGCTAATGGCGGCGGGTGCTTTTGGGTTGGTGATCATTTTAAGTGATCAAAAGGAAGCAGAGTCCTTAGATGATTTTAAAGGGCTAGGGCAGCGTAATCCTTGGTTAGCCATGCTGATGCTCTTTATTATGTTGGGGATGGCTGGTATACCACCTTGGGTTGGCTTCTTCGCAAAACTCACCATCATTAACACAGTCGTTGAGGCGGGCTTTACCTGGTTTGCTATCATTATGGTGCTCTCATCAGTGATTGGTGCTTATTATTATTTACGGGTTATTTGGTATATGTATTTTGAAAAAGCAGTCAATACCAAAGCTATCAATATGGGTAAAGACATTGGTTTGGTGACCAGTCTTAACGGACTTTTGATCTTAGGTCTTGGAATCTTCCCCGCCGCATTAATGCAATATTGCCTGAGTGTTATAAATTAAATACTCTTTAAGTGTAATTAGAGGTTGAAATAACCCACTAGTGTTTGTATGATTCTGCTTCGTTGTTGCGGGGTGGAGCAGTCTGGCAGCTCGTCGGGCTCATAACCCGAAGGTCGTAGGTTCAAATCCTACCCCCGCTACCAAATCCTTTGTAAATCAAAAATAACTTTACGGACTTAAAATCCGTTGAGATAACTCTCGTGCCGGTTCGATTCCGGCCCCGGGCACCACTAAAAATCGCAACGGATTGACACTCACTTTCTCCTGGAAATCTTAACAACAGGAGAGTAACAATGAGTAAATCTAAACAAGAAAAAGTAGTAAAAACACTTTGTGTACACCCTTTATTATAAACCTAGTATGGGGACACAAAAGTGTGACATTTGAAAAAATATTCTTTCTACTTCAATATGTTGTGATGTTCGGTAAATATTCATCTTTTATATTCCTCTCAATTTTTTGATGCTTCCTCACTTAAGAGCATGACTAAGAAAGTGAATATAGTTTTTATGAAGAGCTAAATCATGATTGAAATAATATGTGTTTGTGGAAATAAAAAAAAGCTCAGTGAAGATAGAGAGTTATCTTTGCATATTGATCAAATAGAAAAAAAAGTACGTAATTTTGTTTGCAGTTTATGTAGTAAGAAGAACTATAAAATTTTACATGATGGAAGACTGGTATATGAATCAACAAGAGAAAACTGTGCATGGTATGGTTCCGTCAATAATTTTTTAGGCCTGGATAAAACCAATTTTATTAATCAATTATCTAATCATCTAAAATCGCTTTTAAATTTGAGACCCTCATCATCACAGTTAAATGCATGGAAAAATTGTTTTGATGTGCTAACTGAATCGCTTGTAGAAATAGAGTCAGAAAACACTATAGATTGGTCACTCATATTCGAGTATGAACTTCCAAGAGAGCGGGGAAGAAGGCCAGATATTGTTTTATTAAGCCCGTCTTCTATTTTGATTCTTGAATTTAAGGACCACTCTAGATCAAGTAAAGCTGCAATTGATCAGCTAAATGCATATTCAAGAGATATTGAGCATTATCATTATGAATCCAGAAGATATCCTGTTGTACCTATTTTGGTATTAACAAGAGGTGGTAATATCGATGAAGATTGTGATGGTACGAAAATTGTAAGTCCTGATAATTTATCTAAGCTATTAATTAAACTAATTCAAAGTAATGATAAATTACAAGAAATAGACGTCCTATCTTGGTGCAACTCAGACTATGAGCCATTGCCATCATTGGTGCAGGCGGCAAGAAATATATTTAATAATCAAGCATTACCTAATATTAAGAGAGCACATAGTGCTGGAATACCTGAAACTATAGATTATTTAAAATCTATTTCTGAAAGAGTCTTAAATTATGATGAAAAACATTTAGCTCTAGTTACAGGAGTTCCAGGAGCGGGAAAAACTTTGGTTGGTCTCAAATTCGTATATGAGAATTTTCATAATAATGACACCCAAAAAAAAACATCGGTTCTCTTATCTGGTAATGGACCATTGGTTAATGTGCTTCAGCACTCTCTAAAAAGCACTATATTTGTGAGAGATGTTCACGGGTATCTTCAATCATACGGCGGTGGAAGTAAGAAATTACCTTCTGAAAACATATGGATATATGATGAAGCACAAAGAGCTTGGGATGAGGAAAGGGTCAGAACAAAAAGACCTACAGGTAATTCAGAGCCAGAAGATTTTTTAATAATGGGGGAAAAGCGCTCATCGTCACTTATGATAGGTTTAATCGGGCAGGGACAAGAGATTCATTTGGGTGAAGAGTCTGGATTGAGTCAGTGGAGAGAAGCTGTTGAATCAATGCCATCTGAATGGAAAATACATTGTCCAGAAAAAATAAAGATCCATTTTGATGGATTAGAAGTAATAACTGAAGATAAATTAAATCTCGATACAACTTTAAGGAGCCATTTAGCAGGTGACGTTCATGAGTGGATTGATTGCCTGTTATCCGGAGAGATAAATAAAGCTCGTGAAGTTTCCTTAAAAATAAAGAGCGATGGTTTTAACATGTACATAAGTGATTCTTTGTTAACAATAAAGGAATATCTCAGTTCTCGTTATGAAGGTGAAATTGATAAGCGTTATGGTTTAATTGCCTCATCAAAAGCAAAGAATCTTAAAAATTTCGGTGTAGATAATACATGGGATGCGACAAGAAGAGTTAAACATGGTCCTTGGTATAACGATAATCAAGATTCAGATAAATCATGCTGTCAATTAGTAGACGTTGTTACTGAATTTGGGTGCCAAGGGCTTGAATTAGATTTTCCAGTAATATGTTGGGGAGATGACTTGATATGGATGAATTCTAAATGGAACCCCCTTAAGCAGCCAAGATCAAAGGCTAAAAATCCAGATCAATTAAGAATTAACAGCTATAGGGTCCTTCTATCAAGAGGAAGGGATGGTTTTGTTATATTTAATCCTAATTCTGGCAATGAAACATATGAATGTTTGAAGCAAGCCGGGTTGTCTGAACTTGGATAATATATCCTTTGAGATATGGAGATTGTGAGTTTTGACCAAAAAGGCGTGTTTTTAACACAATGGACTTAAAATCCGTTGTCCGAAAGGTCGTGCTGTTTGATTATAGCTCCGAGCGCCAATGTAAGTTACTGATAGTGTGAAATTAAACCTCTTTATTAATTAAATTATAAGTAACAAAAAAGGTTATATCTCGTAAGTATTTTCATTGTCATCTGGATAGTTTTCTTCATACCATTGTTGAAAATTTTGGGAATTAGATCGAGAGTGATTGTAATTTTCCTCTAGCTGTTCATTAATTAATAACTTCATTCCATTAGCTTTAGCTATTTCAACATTCAAATTTATAAAATCATGAGAGTTTGGTGATAATTCCTCCATTGCTGCTTTCATCAATATAATTGATAAGATCACCTTAGATTTATATTCCTTTAAATCTCTTCTAGATTCCTCTAATAAAAAGTATATTTTTAGATATTCATGCTTTTTGCTTATAAAATCCTCAATAGTAAGAGGTGATCTTGGGTATAAATTTTTTTTTAGTTCATTATATTCTTCGTATCTAGTCATAATTAAAATATAAACTTATATTGATTATGATTCAAAGTAAGAATAATTATTTAATTAAATAATAAATTAGGAGATTGATTTTATTTAATTTTCCATCCTATAAGTTGTTATTTGTATTCCGTTATTATTGTTAGCAACTAAGATTATTCCACCTTTATCCTTTGCTCTTATTATCTGAGACCTCAATCTATCAATTCTTTGAAGTGTCTTATCAATATTTTTTTTTGATAAAAAGTATTTGCATATTGAACCTCTAATTTGTGAGGCCCCAAAATTTAATACTAATTTAATTAGTTGTTCATCTATTCCTCGTTCATTCATTCTGGTTTTAATGTGCCTTGTTTTACTCATTATTGTCTCCTTTATTTGTTGTTATTAAATAAAGGACGATTGATGCTATATATTTATTACGACAGGACAAAATTTTATATTTTCATAGAAATTCTTCATCATAACAATTAACCAGCTACATCCAGTTACTAAACTGATACTCCAACTCATTAGCTTTGCTTATATCCATTAGCTTACTAACCGGAGTACCTTTCTCTTCCAAATAGCTCATAAACACTTCAGCTATGTCTTCGTGAACCTCAGTATCACCTGATAATGCTTTATAGAGCATTGGGAAGTTATCTTTGTGTGTGGCAAAAAACCATTCATAATCTGGAAAGCCTTCAAGATAATCAGCACCATCCATATGTAGGTGACCCTGCTCATCATAATAAGCGTACTCAGAATCGTTGATTTTAACCAATTCTGGTGTGTATTTTTCGTTCATTATCTTCTCCATTTAATGTGACTTAAGCATCTCTCTTAACCTTTCGAGTGAGAGCAATGGATGACTATCCAGTATCCTTTGTTCAAGATCATCAGGTGGATCTATTTCTTCAGCTTCTCTTTTCTTATTTTCAAGAACTTCATTCAGGTGTGGAATAACTTTTTTAATATCCACACCATCAAGCATGTTCTCATCTGATTCAATCCAGATTTTCTTTGATTTTTTCTTCATTTTTGTTCTCCTTTTGGTTGCTTGAACAGCCGTATCTTATGTTCCACCTTGCTAGAAGCTAGCAGGTTGGAGAGAGAATTAACTCTGCTCTTGATACAGAATCTATTATATATCAGATTTTCTTGGGAAGATAGTAATTGACTGTATACTATAGGCTATTGAGTTGACTCGAGACTTAAATGACAAGTATTTCAATTTATCCAAATTTCATTGGCAAGTTATTTGCCAGAGTTTCCAAATTAGAAGCATCAGATGAGTCACTAAAAATTCATAATAAAGAAAATCGCATAATCCATCTTGAATTCGACTCTTTTATAGATATACCACAAATAAAACGTAAAATTTTTGGCTATAAGGTAGATTTAAGAACGGATATAAGTACCTTTGATATTCGTTTTTTAAATAAAAATACACCGCATAATTTTGTTAAATTTCAATCTTTAGTAATTGGCCATTTATCAAAAAAAATAGAAGCCACTTATGATGAATTTAAAAAGCTAGCATTAGATCAATATTTGCGAGATAGCGATATTACTAAGCTTCAAGATTCTTGTGGCACTGTTATAGAAAGTTATCGTAGAAACAAGAATAGCTGGAAACATAATTTTGATGAATTATGCCTCACAAAACTCAAAGAGTTAGATCAATATTTTCCGATTAGTGATACAGCACAAGAGCTTAGAAAAAATTATGAAATAGATTACTGCAGGGAAAGAAGTAATTTTTTTGACAACGTCGAAAGAAACCCGTTAACCATACAGCAAAGACTATCGGTGGCAAGAAGCAATGACCGAAATCTCGTACTTGCCGCAGCGGGAACAGGGAAAACATCCGTTATGGTTGCAAAGGCACTTGATCTAATTGATACCAAAAAAAAATAATGATGAAGATATATTGCTTCTTGCATTCAATCGGTCTGCAGCAAATGAACTTAAAGATAGATTCAATATTCGTGCCAAAGAATTAACTGGCTTTGAAAGCTCACTCCCAAAAATAAAAACATTTCATGCTCTTGGAAAGCAAATCTTGGGAGAAACCAAACAAACTACTTATGTATCTGATTTTGCGACTGACAAGATAAAATTAAAAATGTGGATTTCTAAGTGGTTAGTTGATTACATTAGTTCTGGTCCTGAGCAGCTTAAGAAATTTATCCAACTTTCGTACCAACCAATTAATCCATTCGATTTTGATACTAAGGAAGAATATGATGCCTATGTAAGAGATAACGAATACAGAACTTTGCAGGGCGAGCGTGTCAAGGGCTATCAAGAACTCCTCATTGCCAATTGGCTTTTTCTCAATGGTGTGAGTTATGAATATGAAGCCCCATATGTGACTAAAAGGCGTATCGAAATAGGATATGACTATCGTCCTGATTTTCATATAAATGAAACGAGCATCTATTTAGAGCATTTTGGAATAGATCGCTTAGGAAATGTCAGGTCAGATATTAATAAGGTTGAATATAATGAGCAGATCAAGCGTAAGCGCGCCCTCCATAAAGAATGTGAAACCACGCTAATTGAAACTTATCACTATGATTGGGTTGAAGATAAGCTTGAAGCAAGACTTGAAACCATTTTAAATGAGGTCGGTGTCAGACAAAAAAAACTGCCTGATGATGAAATTTTATCCGTTTTGAATAAGTTAGGGTTCATCGATGTAAATGCCTCTAGGTATCTTAAGTGCCTGGAAGCGATACGAATTGAAAGTCTGGATAGCGATGGTATTTTAGATCGCCTGCAATTAAACAATATTGTTTATGCTGATGATTACAGAGATTTTTTCAAGTCTCTGGTTGATGACTATCAGGCAGAGCTAAGAAATCAAGATAGAATTGATTTTGAGGATATGATTATCTTGTCTACAAAAGTGATTGAAGAAGGTGTATTTACTCCGAAATGGAAACACATATTGGTTGATGAGTTTCAGGATATATCAATGTCAAGAATGAAATTTGTACAAACTCTTATTGATCATGGTCCATCTCCTATTCTGACGGTCGTTGGCGATGATTGGCAATCTATATACAGGTTTTCTGGTGGAAAGTTAGAGCTGACGACAAGATTTGAAGAGCTGGTTGGTTCTCATACCATTACAAAATTGGATAAGACATTCAGATATAACAATAGTATCGCAGATATTGCGGGCACATTTATTATGGAAAACCCAGAGCAATATGTTAAGAAAATTACCACGCATGAAAGGGTTAAAAAACGACAGGTTTATCTGTTAGATAGTACCCTCGATCATGAAGACAAGTTACAGGAGAGATCAGCTGAGGTGATAAAAAGAATAAGAAAAGAGGATCACAGTGGACAGATTGCAGTTATGTCAAGATATAATTATCTGATTAATGATGCAAAGAAATATTTGATTGGAGAAGGTCTTGAAAGCAATGTGAAATTTTGGACATTTCATCGCTCAAAAGGTCTGGAGGCAGATTATTGTATTTTAATTGGGTTTTTCCAAGGCAGATCAGGATTTCCCAATAATAATAAAGAGGAAGCGGTTATAGAAGCTTTACTACCAATGCTTGACACATTTGCACACTCAGAAGAACGAAGGCTATTTTATGTGGCTCTTACGCGCGCGCGCAAAAAGAGTTACCTTATTGCTGATCCAATGGCTACATCGGAATTTGTAAATGAAATTCTATCCCCAAAATACCCAATACATATTATATCGGAGACGTTTGAAAAAAGGTATCGGGAGATTTTTAAATGTCCGCTCTGTAGTGAAGGATATTTTAAGCGGTATAATGGAAGATATGGGTCATTTTATAGCTGTTCTTCCGGCTCAATCTGTAAATCAAAACCCAGAGAATGTGGTGACTGCAAGTCACCCTCAATAGACAATGTTGAGTTATCAATTTGTAACAATCCTAATTGTAAAAAAGAGCTAGATATTTGTGATAAATGTGGTAGACCGATGAAAGTAAGGTCAGGCAGGTTCGGTAAGTTTTGGGGTTGTACTGGGTACGGCATTAAAAAAGATCAATGCAAAAATACGAGGAGATATTTTGGATAATCAGATAAGCCTAATTCTGAATGTTGTATTGAATCAATAGAAAAATAATTATAATTAATTAATATCAGTTGGATGATGTCAATGTTCCTATATTTAATTTTTTGTTACTATCTTAATGAATATGAAAATAAATAGAATTTATAATGAGAGTTGTATTGAAACTATGTCCAGAATCAAGGATAACTCTATTGATTTGGTCATTACATCTCCTCCATATAATATGAATTTAAGGATCAGTGATGGTAAGTATCATTCCAGGCAAGTGATAAATGAATTTAGTACAAAATATTTTCAGGATTCTAAAGATCATGTTCAATTCGCAGATAATATGCCAATAGATGAATATAATAAATTTCATACTGAAGTTCTAAATGAGCTATTAAGAGTAAGTGATCTAATTTTTTACAATATCCAAATTGTCACTGGTAGTAAAAGATCAATATTTAAAATGATTGGTGAATTTTCTGATTATTTGAAAGAAATTATTGTATGGGATAAGGGTCATGGCCAACCTGCAATGTTGGAGAATGTTCTCAATCGCAGAACAGAATTAATTTTAGTATTTGAAAATGACTATCCAATCAGCCGCCAGTTCAGAAAAAAAGGTAAATTTAATAGAGGGGAACTTGACGATTTATGGCTGGTGAAAAAAAGCCGGAGTAAATCTAATAACCATGCAGCTGTTTTTCCAGAAGAGCTTGTTGCGAAAATCATTGAAAGCTTTTCAGTTAAAGGTGATGTTATCTATGACCCTTTTATGGGCACTGGAACTACTGCTGTTGTTTCAAAAAAATTTGGAAGAAGATTTCTTGGTAGCGAGATCAGTAAGAATTATTTTAATCTTGCTCAAGAGAGGCTTAATGGAGTTAATCTAGAATTAGATTTGATGCAAAAAGAAACAAAAGCATCCAAAAAAGCTAACTGATATAAACTGAATGGATTTATGAGTTTAAAAAATTAAGTAAAAAACTAAATCAATGAATCACTCTAAAATAAAAAGAAGATACAGTAATAGTGAGGAAGGTGTCATAAGCGAGGATTTTCTTGTTCCTTGTCTACAGCATTGCAGAAAATATAGAAGAGTTACCTACTCTTTTACTTCTGCAGCATTAAAATCATGGGCTGGATCATTAGTAAATATTATTAATAAATCTGTAACTATAGAAATTCTATGTGATATGACTGAGGTTTTATCGCTAGATGAACAATTATCAATAGCATTAAGTCAATCTTTTAATGATGTTGATAGACAACGAGTTATTGAAAAGCATCAAGATACTATTATTTTGACCGCTCTATCTTTCGATAATGATAAGAAAAATTACGGTGCTAGATTGAAGTTATTAGATTATTTAATTGCTAATAATCAGCTTGAATTAAGATTTGCTTATCCAAAAAAAATTGAAAGATTTAGCGATATCACTAATCCTCTTTACCATAAAAAAATGGGTTATTTTGTTTTTGAAGATAATTCAAGTATTGCATTTAGTGGCTCTTGGAATGAAACCTCTAATGGTGCTTATTATAATGGTGAGACTTGTATGGTATTTTCAACCGTTACAAATAGTGATGCTTATAATATCCCATATAATGAAG
>CABXCS010000026.1 GCA_902510755.1 uncultured Woeseiaceae bacterium
GTAAGGTAATCAAGAAATTAATATATAAAGTTTTAATATGGTTGACGATATAAATATCGCTTATATAGAGAAATTAAGAACAGCTTTAGATGGACATCTGGTCAAAACTCCATTATTGAGATGCTTTGAGCTTGAGAAAAGGTTCTCTAGAGGAACTAAGATATTAGCAAAATTAGAATTTCTTCAAAATACAGGTACTTTTAAGTTAAGAGGTGCTCTCGCATCTATATTGAGCCTTGGTAAAGAAGAGCTATCTAGTGGTGTAGTAGCTGTTAGCGCAGGAAATCACGCTATTGCTGTCGCTTATGCCGCTAAATCATTCGGCTTGAAAGCTAAAGTAGTCATGCCCAAGTCATCCAATAAATTTCGTGTTTCTACGTGCCAAAAACTAGGAGCAGAGGTTGTATTCGCAGAGAATTCGGGTGATGCATTTGAAATTGTTAATCTAATCAAGGAGCGTGAAAATCTTAATTTTATTCATCCATTTGAAGGTCAAAGTATAGTCAATGGAACCGCAACATTAGGTTATGAAATATGTAATCAATCTTCAGGTATGAATGCACTTGTAGTACCAATAGGGGGTGGCGGTTTGTGCTCTGGTTTATCATCTTTTGTGAGAAAAAAAATTCCTGAATGTGGCATCTATGGCGTTGAACCAATAGAGGCTAATACTATGTATCGAAGTCTTAAGGAGAATGCACCACAGACATTGGATAATATTGAAACCATTGCCGATAGCCTAGCTGCACCATTTGCTATGCCAATATCATTTGAATATTGTAAAAAAAATATAGATGGATCACATTTGGTTAGTGAAAAAGAAATTAGTATTGCGATGAATATATTATTTGATGAGATGAATCTTGTTGTTGAGCCAGCTTGTGCCACGTCGACAGCTGCATTATTAGGCCCCTTAAAAGAAGAGTTAGACGGTAAAACAATTATTTTGATTATGTGTGGAAGTAATATTGACTGGTTAACTTACGAGCAGAATATTAGTATTACGCAATAATTATGTCAGAGGATATTGTTAAAAAATTAAAAGGTCTTGTCAGTAAAGATGCTTGGCTAACAAACCGTGAAGATATGCATGGTTATATTACTGAGTGGCGAGATTCATTAATCGGGAATCCGATGATCATACTTTTTCCTGATTCTACTAAGGAAGTATCTTTATTAATGAAGTTTTGCGCTAAAAACAATATCCAAGTAGTACCCCAGGGAGGTAATACTGGATTATGTGGTGGTGCAATTCCAGATAATACAGGCACACAAGTTATAATTTCATTGGAGCGATTAAATAAGATAAGAAAAATTTCGATAGAAGATCAGGTTATTGAACTAGAGGCAGGATGCCTATTGACTAATGTGCAAGAAGAAGTAGCAAAAAATGATTTCATTTTCCCAATTGATATGGCCTCATCTGGAAGTTGCCAGATTGGTGGTAATATTTCAACCAATGCTGGCGGAACCAATGTGCTTAAATATGGTTCAACTCGCTCGCAAATACTGGGTCTTGAAGTGGTATTACCAAATGGTAGTATTTGGAATGGAATATCAAGTCTAATAAAAGATAACTCGGGATATGATATTAAGCAGTTATTTATAGGTGCGGAGGGAACTTTAGGTATTATTACTGCAGCATCAATTAAGCTGTATCCAGTTCCAGGCGAAATCATAACTCTTTTCATAGGAGTTAATTGTGGAGAAGCTATTCAGTTTATTTTAAAAAATATACGAAAAAAATATAAAAATAATATTGAGACTTTTGAACTGATATCTGAACGTGCATTAAATTTTGTAACTGATTTTTTGCCAAACATAAAACCCCCTCTTATGAAGAGTTATGAATATTACTTATTAATTGAGTTATCTGATTCATCATTAGATCAAATTAGTAGTCATTTAATGAGTATCACGAATTTTGGATTTATTGAGGATGTTGTAATAGCAAAAAATAAAGCAGAGCAGGATTCATTGTGGTTAATTAGAGATTCAATATCTGCAGCTCAAAAACACCATGGGTTGAGCTTTAAGCATGATATCTCCGTACCAATCGGTGATGCTATCTCGTTCATTAATTACGCTGAGAGAGAAGTTTTAAATTTTTTACCATCTTCCAGGATTGTAGCATTTGGTCACCTAGGTGATGGGAATATTCATTTTAATGTGTCCCAGCCATTATCAATGACAGCTGAGGAGTTCAAGCACTTCAAAAAAGATATCAATAAAATCGTATATGAATGTGCGATTGAATTTGGTGGGAGTATTTGTGCAGAACATGGGGTGGGTATCTTAAAAAAAGAAGACATGTTATCTTACAAATCCACTATAGAGATCAATCTAATGAAGGCATTAAAAACCTCTATTGATCCAAAAAATATCATGAATCCAGGAAAAATATTTTAGATAAAAGTTACATCTCTAGATCATTATATAGATTATAAATTCTATTCACTTTTGTAATATAATAAACAACTATCTATAAGTTTATAATTTTGAGCTAACAATATGACAAAAAAATCACTTCGGAAATATTCTAAGAAAATTGTTGATGGTGTGGAGCAAGCCCCCAGTCGAGCAATGCTTAGGGCGGTCGGATTTAAAGAAGGTGATTTTAAGTTACCTCAAATTGGTATCGCCTCGACTTGGAGTAATATTACACCTTGTAATATGCATCTAGATAAATTGGCGATTGAGGCTTCAAATGGTGTCGAGAGCTCAGGAGCGAAAGCTGTAATTTTTAATACTATTACGGTTTCAGACGGTATTACAATGGGTACCTCTGGAATGCGTTATTCTCTAGTTTCTCGTGAAATAATAGCTGATTCAATTGAGGCTGTTACTGCAGCACAGGGTTTTGATGGTTTGGTGACGATTGGCGGTTGTGATAAAAATATGCCTGCATGCGCTATGGCAATGGCAAGATTAAACCGCCCGTCGGTTTTTGTATATGGGGGGACAATCAAGCCAGGTCCAAAAAAACGTGATATTGTTTCAGTGTTTGAGGCTGTTGGAGCAATCTCAAGTGGTAAAATTAGTCAGCAAGAATTACTTGAAGTAGAACGAACTGCGATACCTGGTCCAGGGGCTTGTGGAGGTATGTACACTGCAAATACTATGGCATCAGCGATTGAAGCTATGGGCTTAAGTTTAGGTAATAGCTCAGCTCAAGAAGCAGTTTCAAGTAATAAATTAATAGATTGTCATAAAGCTGGTGAAGCTGTTATGAATCTGATTGAAAAGGATATTAGACCTAGAGACATAATGACTAAAAAAGCTTTTGAAAATGCTATAACTGTTGTTATTGCTCTAGGAGGGTCGACCAATGCTGTACTGCATATCATTGCGATGGCAAAAGAGGCGTATATTGATATCGGTTTGGAAGATTTTACGAGAATAGGTAAACGAGTTCCTGTATTGGCTGATGTTAAACCAAGTGGCAAGTTCCTTATGTCTGATTTAATTGAAATAGGTGGGATACAGCCATTAATGAAGCGTCTATTGGGTGCTGGCCTATTGCATGGTGATTGTATTACGGTTACTGGAATGACTTTAGAGGAAAATCTTAGAAATGTTGAAGATTACCCTTCTAATCAGGAAATTATAATGAACTTTAATTCTCCAATTAAAGAAGATAGTCATTTAAACGTGCTTTATGGGAATCTCGCACCGGAGGGTGCTGTGGCAAAAATTTCTGGAAAAGAAGGTTTATTTTTTAAGGGCAATGCTAGATGCTTTGATTCAGAGGAGCTTGCACTGGCGGCAATTCTTAATGATAAAATTCATGCTGGTGATGTCATTATAATCCGTTATGAAGGGCCAAAAGGGGGTCCTGGTATGAGGGAAATGTTAAGTCCTACTGGAGCTATAATAGGTAAGGGATTAGGTTCAGAAGTAGCTTTAATTACTGATGGTAGATTTTCTGGCGGGAGTCATGGATTTGTTGTTGGCCATGTTACACCGGAGGCGGCAGTTGGAGGTCCTTTAGCAATGGTGGAGGATGGCGATCAAATAAGTATTGATGCAAAGACTAAGCGTATTGATCTTTTAGTTGAGAAAACCACAATTGACAAAAGAAAAGAAAAATGGATTCGCCCAAAATCCGATATAACAAGAGGTGCATTAGCAAAGTATCGAGCAACTGTCACCTCTGCATCACAGGGCGCAGTAACCGAAGCATCTTCCTGGTAAGAAATGTGAACAGACATGCAGAATTTTGATGAACCTTTTTGGTGGACTAGAAGAATAGATCAATTACTCGAGTTATCTTTAAAATATGGGAATGCTCTAGTTTATTGTAAAGACGCAATAATTGATAAGGCGGAGAATCTTCAAAGTCAGTCTGCATTTTCAAATATCTTATATGCGATGAAAGCAAATTTTAATCCGGAAATATTAAAAATAATAGCAAGCACGGGAGTTGGTTTTGAATGTGTATCACCAGGTGAAATCAATCATTTAATCTCAATAATTCCAGGATTAGATAAAAAAAGAATTCTTTTTACTCCCAATTTTGCCCCAAAACATGATTATATATTTGCCTTGAATAGTGATATTTCTGTCACTGTGGATAATATATATCCCCTGTTAAAATGGCCTGAGATTTTTCAAAAAAAAGATATATTCCTACGAATTGATTTGGATATTGGTGATGGCCATCATTCATATGTAAACACAGGTGGAGATTTATCTAAATTTGGTATACCAGTTGATGAATTATCAAATTTGAAGGAGGTTATCAGTAAGAATAAGATCAACATAATTGGTCTTCATACTCATAGTGGGAGTGGTATTTCAGATTCTGAAAGTTGGATCAAAGCGGCAAAAAAGCTGATTAAGATTTCGTTAGAGTTACCCAATGTTCGTATTATAAATTTGGGTGGCGGTATCCCAATCAGAGACAAAACAAGCGACCCATCTTTTGATCTTGATTTGCTAAATTCTCATCTTTTAAAACTTAAAAAAAAATATCCAGAGTATGATTTTTGGCTGGAACCTGGTAGATATCTCGTTGGTGAATCTGGTGTTATACTTACAAAAGTAACCCAGTTAAAAAAGAAAGGTGAGAAATCTTATATTGGTGTTGAAGTTGGAATGAACACATTAATCAGACCAGCTTTATATGATGCTTTTCATGATATTGTCAATCTATCGAGATATTTTGAACCAAAGTCTGAATTAGTCTCCATTGTTGGCCCTATTTGTGAATCTGGAGATAAACTTGGTAATGATAGAAGATTTCCACTTTCCAATGAGGAAGATACTATTTTAATAACTAATACTGGTGCTTATGTTCGATCAATGGCTTCTAATTATAATTTAAGAGATATTCCTAATGAGGTGATGATTTAGTTACACTAAATCTCTTAGAGTTTCCAATAATAAGTTATTCTCACTTTTTGTACCGATAGTAATCCTCGCGCACTGAGTTAATGCTGTATTATTTTTTAGTAAGCCAACCAAGATATTTTGTTTGTTCAGAGCTTTAACTGCAAGCTCCAGGTTATTGAACTTTATCATTATGAAATTACCATCACTACTCCAAATTTGATCAACGGATTTTAATTTTCTTAGCTCTTCAATTAATCTAATTCTTTCTTGAATTATTGTTTCAATTTGATGTCGAGCTGCATCTATATTTTTTGAGGATAAAACTGACTCTATTTGATCTATATTTGGTATAGAGAAGGAAAATGGCGGCAAAATCTTTTGTAATATACTTATTATTTTATTATTAGAAATCATGGCGCCACATCTTGCTCCAGCAAGTGCATGAGCTTTTGAAAGCGTTCTAAGAATAATTAGATTTGGGTAATCATTAATCATATTAATCATTGTCTGATGTGAACTGAATTCAATGTAGGCCTCATCTAAAACCACTAAGGCATTGTCATTAGCTGCATTAAGAATTTTGATAACATCATTATTACTTACGGATGTTCCACACGGATTATTTGGCGAAGATAAAAAAATTAATTTTATTTCTTGTTTAATAGAATTAATCACATCACTTACATTTAATTCAAATTTATTTTCTTGGAGGAGGGGAGTTTCACAAACCGCTATCGAATTTAAATTTGCAAAGAATTGATACATATCAAATGTTGGTGGAGTTATTAGTATCCTATCCAAATTAGGTCTGCAAAAAGTTCTAATAATTATATCAATGGCTTCAGTACTTCCTCTTGATATTAAAATTTCATCCATACTAACTGAGTAAAATTCTGCCATTTTATGAGTAAGAGTAGAAGGTCTAATTGGTGGATATCTATTGAGGTTCGAACTTTTATCACCCCAGGGATACTGCGGCGATTCATTGGCATTCAAACGAATCATTCCGTCACTAATATCAGGTGCATTAATAGTTGGTAAGTTCAGTACTTCTGGCCTTACGTATTTCTTGATATCCATATATACAGTATTTTTAAAATTCTAAATTATCAATAATTTTTTGTGTCATCTCGACTGTGCTTAGAGCTTTATTGTGTTCTTTTGTAAGGTCAGCAGTTCTCGCTCCATTTTCGATTGTATTGTAAATTGCATCTTCAACGAGTTTTGCTTCTTCCTCCAGGTTCAGACTATGCCTGAGCAATAAAGCTATACTTCCAATCATTCCACAAGGATTTGCAATACCTTTTCCAGCAATATCTGGTGCAGATCCATGAATTGGTTCATATAAACCTACTTTCTCATCACCAATCGAAGCTGAAGGTAGCATTCCCATCGATCCGGCTAACATTGATGCTTCGTCAGTAAGAATATCACCGAACATATTTTCAGTGACTATTACATCAAAGTCAGCTGGGCGACTAATTAAATACATAGCAGCCGCATCAACCAATAAATGCTCTACATTGGTATTGGGGAACTCATTAGCTAATAGGTTTGTAGTTACGTCACGCCAGAGTCTCGAGGTCTCGAGAACATTTGCTTTATCAACCGAGCATAGCTTGTTCTTCCTTGCTTTTGCTAAATTGGCCGCAATTCTTATTATTCTTTCAATTTCATATTTTTGGTATATACATAAATCTGATGCAGACTCTTTTGTTCGTTCTTTTTTTCCAAAATATATCCCACCTGTAAGCTCTCGTATAACAAGTAGATCTATATCCTTAAGCAATTCCTCTTTTAGCGGGGAAGCATTGGACAATGAAGGTATAATTTGAACGGGACGAATATTAGCAAAAACTTTTAAGACTGCTCTTAAACCCAATAAACCTTGCTCAGGTCTTATTTTAGCATTGGGATTATCCCACTTAGGACCTCCTACAGCCCCAAGAATAACTGCGTCTGATTCCTTACAACTAGAGATGGTATTTGATGGTAATGGATCATTGCAATGATCTATTGCCGAACCACCTATATATTGTTCTGAAAAGGTAAAATTATGACCGAATTGTTGTCCTATTCTTGCAAGCACATTCTTTCCGGATTGGGCTACTTCAGGACCAATGCCATCTCCAGGTAAGAGGGTTATTAAGGCGTCCATATTCTCTTTTCCTCAAATTTTTCAATTACTTTATTGTGACGTTGTATGTAACCAAGCTGATTAATACCTTCAATAATGCAGTATTTAGAAAACTCATCAATTTCATATTTAATTTCAATGTTACTTGGCGTGATGATTTTAGACATTTCAATATCAATGAGAAGCGTTTCACCAGATTTATTCATTAGTTCTTCTAGAATCAATTTATTTACAACGATTGGAAGTAAGCCATTTTTTAGGGCATTACTTTTGAATATATCAGCAATTTTAGAGCTTATTACTGCTTTGAAACCATAATCTATTAAAGCCCATGGAGCATGTTCACGAGATGATCCACATCCAAAATTATCTCCAGCAAGTAGTATTTCACATTGTTTGTTTTCTTTATTATTTAGTAGGAAATTTGGATTTTCTTCACCATTTTCATTATATCTCCAGTCATGGAAAAGTTTATCACCAAGTCCCTCACGAGAAGTTGTTGTTAAAAAGCGTGCTGGGATAATTTGATCCGTATCTATATCTGCTGTTTGTAACGATACAGTTTTAGATTTAATGGAAGTTATAGGTTTCATTGGGTTACTCTATATATTTTCTAGGATCAGCAATTTTTCCTTCTATTGCTGATGCTGCAGCCGTCAATGGGCTGGCTAAAATTGTTCTCGCACCTTTTCCTTGGCGACCTTCAAAATTTCTATTACTGGTGCTAATGCTTAATTTGCCTGATTCAACTGTGTCACCATTCATACCAAGACACATTGAGCAACCTGATTCTCTCCATTCAGCTCCAGCGGCCAAAAAGATTTCATGTAAACCTAGAGCCTCTGCCTCATATTTAATTTTTTGTGAACCAGGAACGATGAGCATTGTGACATCATTTGCAATTTTCTTATCTTTTAATATTAGTGCCGCAGCTTTGAGGTCATTTAGCCTTGAATTCGTACAGCTACCTATGAATACTACGTCTACAGGGTCTTCATTCAGAGGTTTGCCTGGCGATACCTGCATGTATTTTATAGCTTTATTGAAGCTACTATCACTGGAGTTTTCAGGAATAGGGTCATTAACTCCTACTACCATTCCAGGATTAGTGCCAAACGTAATCATTGGCGTGAGCTTATTAGCATCAATACTTATCTTTTTATTATAGGATGCGTTGCTTGAACTAGGGAGTGATTTCCATCTCATTAATGCTGTTTCCCAATCCTTACCTTTTGGTGATCTCGGACAATCATAAAGATAATCATATGTGATATCATCTGGTGCAATCATACCGGACTTGGCCCCAGCTTCGATAGACATGTTACAGATAGTCATTCTGGCTTCCATGTCCATCGCTCTTATGGCTTCACCAGTGTATTCCAATACGTAGCCAGTTCCTCCGGCAACACCAATTTTACCAATAATTGCTAAGATTAAATCTTTTGCGGTAACACCTTTTTGTAGTTTTCCATTCACTTCGATGAGTAATGTTTTTGGTTTTCGTTGAAGTAAGCATTGGGTCGCTAAGACATGACCTACTTCAGTAGTACCTATACCGAAGGCTAGGGCACCAAAAGCACCATGAGTGCTTGTATGACTATCCCCACAAACAATAGTTTTACCTGGCTGTGTTAGTCCGAGCTCTGGCCCTATGACATGAACTATGCCACGGTTTTTGCTGTCAAAATCAAATAACTCAATTCCAAAATCATGGCAATTTTGCATCATTGTCCTGACTTGATTTGCCGCATCTTTTCCAGCGATTTCAATATCTTTGAAGGAATTAATAGGTAATGTTGGTGTGGAATGGTCCATTGTACCTATGGTTAGATTAGGTTTTCTCACATTAAGATTATTTTCTCTCAGAAGTGAAAATGCTTGAGGGGTTGTGACTTCATGTATTAAATGAAGATCAATGTAAATGATTGCAGGATTTGTTTTAGATTCTGGCCTAACTTCGTGTTCTAACCAGACATTCTCAAAGAGGGTATTATCGTTTTCAGATAGCATTGTTTTATCTTAGTAGTAACTTTTATTAAAAAAACTAAACACTTTCTAGCCAATGATCATAATTCTTGGTGTCTCCTGAAAATAAACCAAAGAATTTATTTTGCAATTCTGATGTCATGGCTCCTCTTTTACCATTACCTATAATGATCCTATCGACTGATCTTATTGGTGTTATTTCAGCTGCAGTGCCTGTAAAGAATATTTCATCTGCAAGATATAGCGATTCGCGAGTAATAGATTGTTCTTTTACGTTTATACCAGCTGTCTCACATAGTCTGATGACAGTATCTCTTGTTATTCCTGTTAGGATTCCTGATGACGCGGGAGGAGTATAAATATTTCCACCTTTTATGAGAAATAAGTTTTCACCCGCTCCCTCACTAACCATACCATCCGTTGATAATGCAATACCCTCATCAAAGCCAAGGCGTTTTGCTTCAGTACTTATTAGAGTACTTGATAGATAATTACCACCAGCTTTTGCTTGTGTTGGAATGGTGTTTGGTGCAACTCTTTGCCAACTCGAGACGCAAACATCCACGCCATTTTCAAGAGCTTCTGCACCGAGATAGGTTCCCCATTCCCAGGCCGCAATTGAGACATCAACTGGATGATCATCTTTTGGCGCTAGACCTATCTCACCATAACCTCTGAAAGCAATAGGTCTAATATAAGCTCCATTATTAAGTTCATTTTTTCTGATTAATTCTTTACAGGCGTCGTTTATTTCATTTATCGTGAATGGAATTGGCATTCTGTATATTTTTGCAGAATTATATAAACGTTGGATATGGTCATCCAGACGAAATATTTTTAATCCATTTGGTGTTTTATAAACCCTTATACCCTCGAAGACAGATGATCCATAATGAAGCGCATGCGAGAGAACATGAACTTTTGCTTCATTCCAATCAATCATCTGATTGTTATGCCATATGTATTTTCCACCTTTATAACTCATTATTTTTCCAAAGTTGTAATATTAATTTTCTAGCCAATCCATACGACCCCTGAGATCTGAACCTACTTCTTCGATAGAATGATTTAGATCCTCATTCATCATTCTTTTAAATTCTGGCTGACCATTTTTATTCTCGTTTATCCAATTATTTGCAAATGTTCCGTCTTGAATGTCAGTTAATACATCTTTCATCTTATTTCTAACATGCTCATCAATAACTCTTGGACCGCTAACTAAATCACCATAGGCCGCTGTATCACTTATAAATTCATGCATTTTTCTCAATCCACCTTCATGAAGAAGATCGACTATAAGTTTTAATTCATGCATACATTCATAGTAAGCAACTTCAGGTTGGTAGCCTGCTGCTATAAGCGTCTCATATCCAGCCACTACCAACTCTGTGGCACCACCACACAATACAGCTTGCTCGCCAAATAAATCTGTTTCTGTTTCCTCGGCAAAAGTTGTTTCGATAACACCTGCACGCGCACCTCCAATCCCATGAGCATAACTAAGTGCTAAGTTCAGCGCAGATCCTGTTTGATCTGTCTCAACGGCCACCAAACAAGGAACACCGTGGCCTTCTTGGTACTGTCTTCTTACTAAACCACCAGGACCTTTTGGTGCGATTAGGAAAACATCTAGATCTTCACGTGGCTTGATTTGCTTGTAATGAATATTAAATCCATGCGCGAATAAGATTGCTGAGTTTTGATTCAAAGAATTTTCAATATCCTTATACAGCTGCTCTTGCGTTAAATCAGGAGTTAGAAATGCTGTGATGGCCGCATCAACAACAGCGTTTTTTGGCTCTTCAACGTTCAATCCATCAGCAGTTGCTTTTTTCCAGCTCGGCCCATCTTTGC
>CABXCS010000027.1 GCA_902510755.1 uncultured Woeseiaceae bacterium
AGACGTAGATTTCTTGACTGGGTGGTGTTTCACGTGGAACCATCTTATCTAAAGGTTTGGAGAAAATATAAAAGATCCTTGAAACAAAGAAATCTCTTGCTTAAAAACCACAACAACAAGGAACTTAGGAGTTGGAACAAGGGCTTTATCGCATTAGGTGAAGAAATTAACAAATTAAGATGTTCGGTTTTCGAGGTCCTCGAAAGTTCGGTATCCCAAATTAGTACATCACTCCTGGATGATGGTGTTTCGTTTCATTATGATCGTGGTTGGCCCGACAATCAAAATCTTGAAGAATCTTTAATAAAATCTGAAACTAGAGATATTCAGCTTAAAAGTACACAAATTGGTCCTCACAGGGCAGATATTTCGATAACATACGCTGCCTGTAGAGCAAAAAAGTACATTTCTCGAGGCCAGCAAAAACTCTTAGCTTGTGCCATGGTGCTGGGATCTGTAGAAATTGTACAAGAGTATATGGAAAGCCCCATTCTTCTCTTGCTAGATGACCCATCGGCTGAATTGGATAATAACTCTCTTAATAAATTAATGAAGGAGGTCGTTGCTATGGGCCCTCAAATTATAGCTACGTCAATTGAAAAACATGAGAATTTTTTTCCTGATGAGTATTTTGTGTTTCACGTGGAACATGGTAAGGTTAAATTAGTGTAATATCATAAAAAATATATATAAATCAATAACTTAAAATTACTGCTCTCTCACTCAGCACTTCCATGAAATCTTCATTTATTTAGCCATTGTTTGCTCTAAAATGCTATACTATTGATGATAATCATAAGGACACACGTATGAGTTCGGAAGAAGACTATAATAGTAGTAATATCAAAGTCTTAAAAGGCCTAGATGCAGTAAAAAAACGGCCAGGAATGTATATAGGTGACACTGATGATGGTACCGGCCTGCATCATATGGTTTTTGAGGTTGTAGATAACTCGATTGATGAGGCTCTCGCTGGTCATTGTGACCTTATCTCTGTGACAATTCATGCGGATGAATCGGTCACAGTTATGGATGATGGGCGAGGCGTCCCTGTTGACATTCACCCAGAAGAAAAGGTCTCTGCCGCGGAAGTAATTATGACGGTTTTGCATGCGGGCGGTAAATTTGATGATAATTCATATAAGGTTTCAGGTGGTCTTCATGGTGTTGGGGTTTCTGTAGTAAATGCCCTATCTGAACATTTGGTCCTAACCATTAACCGAGATGGCAAAACATATCAGCAGGAATATAAAGAAGGAACACCTTTAGCGCCTATAAAAGTAATAGGAAAATCTAAAGCTACTGGTACAAAATTAAGATTCAAACCTAGCGAGGAAACATTTACGAATATTGAGTTCGTCTATGATGTCTTATCAAAGAGACTGAGGGAGCTTTCTTTTCTTAACTCTGGCGTCAAAATAGAGTTAATTGATGAAAGGGAAGACAAGCACGACATTTTTGAATATGAGGGTGGTATAAATGCATTTGTAACACACTTAAATCGAAACAAAACAGTGGTACATAAAGAAATTTTTAGTTTTACCAACACCAGGGATGATGTTGTTGTAGAAGCTGCCTTGCAATGGAACGACGGTTACCAGGAAAATGTTTTTTGCTTTACAAATAATATACCTCAGCGCGATGGTGGCACCCATCTTGCTGGTTTCAGAGGGGCACTTACAAGAACTCTTAATAATTATATAGAGAAAGAGATTGCTGGTTCAAAAGATAAGTTTTCACCTAGTGGTGATGATGCAAGAGAAGGGTTAACAGCCGTTCTATCTGTAAAAGTACCAGATCCAAAATTCTCGTCTCAAACAAAAGACAAATTAGTTTCATCTGAAATCAAAGGAATAGTAGAATCATCTATGGCAGAAAAACTTTCAGAGTTTTTACTAGAACATCCTCAAGAAGCCAAGATTATCGTTAGTAAGATTATCGACGCAGCTCGCGCTAGAGATGCTGCACGTAAAGCTAGAGAAATGACTCGTAGAAAAGGGGCATTAGATATTGCTGGATTGCCCGGTAAACTTGCAGATTGTCAGGAAAAAGATCCAGCATTATCAGAGATATTCCTTGTCGAGGGAGATTCAGCGGGTGGTTCAGCAAAACAAGGAAGAGATAGAAAAACCCAAGCAATATTGCCACTAAAGGGAAAAATCTTAAACGTTGAGAAAGCTAGATTCGATAAAATGCTATCCTCTGTAGAGGTTGGCACACTAATAACAGCATTAGGCTGTGGAATTGGAAAAGAAGATTTCGATCCAGATAAGTTACGCTATCACCGTATAATCATTATGACAGATGCTGACGTTGATGGTTCTCATATTCGAACTCTGCTATTAACGTTTTTTTATCGACAAATGGAGGAGTTAATTAAAAGAGGGCATATATATATTGCTCAGCCACCGTTATATAAAATAAAAAAAGGGAAACAAGAAATATATGTTAAAGATGATCCTGAATTGAATAGGTATTTATTACAGCTAGCACTGGAAAACGCGAAACTGCATGTTTCAAAGACCTCTCCTGCGTTATCTGATATAGCTTTCGAGGATTTAGCAAATGAACATATGCATAGTGAAGCAATTATAAGTTCACTATCAGCAAAGTATGATGAAGAAGTAATTCGAGCCATCTGTAATGTGAAGCAAATCTCTACCAAAGAGGTGCAAGATAACAAGAAATTATCTAAGTATATAAAAGCTGCCGATAAAGAATTGCAATCAATACTTAGCATCAAAAAAGACCAAGAAAATAAAGATGAAACATTATCACTTGTCCTCGATAGTGATCAGGGTGAGGGTAAAAGCTCGAAAATTACAGTAAAGAAAATTAAACATGGTGTAGTCTCTCTCAGGCACATACCACGATCATTTTTTGGAACCAGTGACTATAAGTCAATTATAAGTCTAAAATTAAAGACTAAAAATTTACTATCTGATGGTGCGTTCCTACTGAAAGGCGACAAGAATAAAGAAATAAATACTCTTGATGAAGCGATTACATGGCTTTTAACAGAAGCAAGAAAAGGTCAGTATATACAACGTTATAAAGGGTTAGGAGAAATGAACCCTGATCAGTTATGGGAAACTACAGTTAATCCAGAAACAAGAAGGCTCTTACAGGTCAATGTGGATGATGCTTTCAAAGCCAATGAGATATTTGAAACTTTGATGGGTGATGTGGTTGCACCTCGGCGAGAATTTATTGAAAAGAATGCATTAACTACCGTTAATTTGGATGTCTAATTATGAGCTTCACTAATTAATTTCATTCTTGAGTCAATCCACGTTTTTAATTCATCATTGATCTCTCTTGCTGTCTTATTCTCTGTGTTAATCGGCTCTCCGATACAAAAGCTAACTATTCCTGGTTTTTTGAGTAATTTACCGCTCTCCCAAACATCTTCAGCATTATGAGCTACAGGAAGAATCTGTGTTTTCGATGCCACGGCCAGTGCAGCTCCACTAATACCAAACTTTTTTGTTTCACCTGGTTTCATTCTAGTACCTTCAGGAAAAATAGTGATCCAGATTCCACTAGCTAGTCTTTTTTTACCTTCATTGATAACTTGAGTAACAGCCGATGTGCCAGCCTTACGATCAATAGGTATAGCTTTTAGTAAGCTGAGAGCCCAACCAAAAATTGGGATCCACTGTAATTCTCTTTTAACTACCCAGGTTTGTTCTGGAAAAACCACGAGCTGAACATAAGCCTCAAAGACACTTGAGTGTTTGATCATAATAACGCTGGGCTGAGATGGAATATTACATCGTCCTTCTACATTCAGTTTGATATTGCACAGAACATTACCCATATAGAGCATACTATGTCCCCATAGACGGGCAATCTTAAACTTTATTGAATAAGAAAAAGGAAATGATAAGACAACAAGAATACTGGCAAGTAATACAGAAATATATAGATAAATTTGAAAACAAAGTGAGCGTAATGCGATCATCTCATGAGTATACAGATTTTATCCATTAATTAGCTTCAATATTAGCAGCAAAAAATTCTGGTATATCCTCTAGCTTCAATCTATGTTGTTGCATGGTATCTCTATTTCTTATGGTTGCTGTATTATTTTCTATAGTTTCAAAGTCAATTGTTATACAGAGAGGAGTTCCAATTTCATCGTGACGCCGATAGCTTTTACCAATATTGCCAGAATTCTCAACAACTACCCTCCCTAATTTTTTCTTTTGTAATAATGATTTTAGATCCGCAGCAAGCTTAACTAATTGTTCATTATTTCTTTTTAATGGAATTACCGCAGCTTTTATAGGAGCCAAGTGAGGTTTAAAAGCTAACACAGTTCGTTCCTTGCCATTTTCTAGCTTTTCAACTTTGTAAGCTTCGTTTAATAAGGCAAGAACACCCCTATCAACACCAGCTGAAGGCTCTATCACATATGGTATTTTCCATTCTTTTGTCTCTCTATTTTGAACCGCAAGTTTGCTATTTGAAGATTTATTTTTTGTTACATTAGCAGTTATATTAAGTTCTGATTGTCCTTTAGAATGGGAACCTAAATCGAAATCAGTACGATTAGCTATTCCTTCGAGCTCTTCTAAACCATGAGGAAATCTGTACATGATATCAATGGTCGCTTTGGAGTAATGTGCAAGCTCGTCTGAGGGTACATTTAAAATTTCAATGTTCTCTTTATTGACGCCTTGTTCAAACCACCATTGCAGTCTGAGGTCAGTCCACAATTTGTGCCAATGCTCATCTGTGCCTTCTTCAACGAAAAATTCAAGCTCCATTTGCTCGAATTCTCTGACCCTAAAAATAAAATTTCGTGGTGTTATTTCATTGCGAAATGCTTTACCTATTTGTGCTATTCCAAATGGAAGATGATGTGGTGTGGAGTCTAGTACATTTTTAAAATTAACAAATATCTGTTGAGCAGTCTCTGGCCTTAAATATGCAAAAGAATTGCCATCATCTATTGGGCCCACACTGGTTTTGAACATCAGGTTAAAAGGTCTCGGGTCAGTTAGATTATCAGATTGACAAGAGGGGCATTTGCCCTCTTTTAAATGATCTGCACGCCATCTTGATTTACAATCACGACAATCTACTAAGGGATCAGAAAAAGTATCTTCGTGCCCTGATTGTTTGAGCACTTTAGGGTGAGTTAATATTGAAGCATCTATACCTTCAACATCATCCCGTTCATAAACCATGCTGCTCCACCATGCTTTTTTGAGATTATTTTTCAACTCAATTCCCAAAGGGCCATAGTCATATAAGCCTTGAAGCCCACCATATATCTCATTTGACTGAAAAATAAACCCCCTGCGCTTACACAGAGCAACTAATTCTTCCATTGTTTTTGCTGTCATATTTTTATCACTTCGAATTTTTAGAATATTATAACTCTCATTGAGATCTTAAAATAGCAATGATATTGAGCTTCTTTTTTAAATAATTTATTAAATTAGTTAAATGTAAATTGATCCTCTGATTATTTATTAGTATCATATCTTGGATGGTGTAATTCGTACAACCTGCAAAAAGTTGGTTCTAAACCAATATTGAGACGCAAGTAAGCCGAAGCTGAAGAAACGGAGTCGTTTATCTCAAGAGTCTATCTTCTATTGCCAGTATTAAATGAGTAATTTATTCGACGTAAGTCGAACGAGGAGCAATATGAATAATCTAGTAAATACTATGTTGGGTATATCCCAATCCATACCTATTATAAATTTTAATCTACTAAGGAGTGTTAATAATGACTAATGCAGAAGTTTTAGCGCTAATTAAAGATAAAGACATTAAATTTATAGATTTTCGTTTTACTGATACAAAAGGCAAAGAGCATCATGTCTCAGTGCCAGCACACACGATAAATGAAAACGCCTTTCAGGATGGAAAAATGATTGATGGATCTTCATTGGGTGGCTGGAAGCCAATTAATGAATCAGACATGATTCTTTTGCCAGATTCATCATCTGCGGTGATAGATCTTTTTGCTGAAGATGAAACATTGAACCTGAGATGTGATGTTATTGAGCCCTCTACAATGAAGGGTTATGATCGTTGCCCAAGATCACTCGCAAAAAGAGCAGAAGCTTATTTCAAATCCACAGGAATAGGAGATGATGTTTTTTTTGGACCAGAAAATGAATTCTTCATTTTCGATGATGTGCGTTGGGACGATGGCATGAAGGGTGCATTTTATGCGATTGATTCTACGGAAGCTGTTTGGAATACTGGAAAAGAGTATGCAGAGGGTAATACAGGACATAGACCAGGTGTGAAGGGTGGTTATTATCCAGTACCTCCAGTTGATTCTTTACATGATATTCGTTCTGCTATGTGTCTGGCTTTAGATGAAATGGGCGTGGAAACAGAAGTTCACCATCATGAGGTAGCAACTGCTGGCCAATGTGAAATTGGAGCTAAATATAGTACATTGACAAGAAAAGCTGACGAAGTGCAAATCTTTAAATATGTGGTTCATAATGTTGCACACAGTTACGGTAAAACAGCTACGTTCATGCCAAAACCTATAGTGAACGACAACGGAAGCGGTATGCATGTGCATATGTCTATTTTCAAGGACGGTAATAATCTTTTTACTGGGGACGGTTATGGTGGCCTTTCAGAAACTGCATTACATTATATTGGAGGCGTGATAAAACATGCCAAAGCTATTAATGCTTTTACCAATCCTGCCACAAATAGTTATAAAAGATTAGTTCCTGGTTTTGAGGCACCAACTATATTGGCCTATTCTGCTCGTAATCGTTCTGCATCCATCAGAATACCGTATGAAGCAAATGCAAAGGCGCGAAGAGTTGAGGTGCGTTTTCCTGATTCAATGGCAAATCCGTATTTAGCGTTTTCTGCCCTGATGATGGCTGGGCTAGATGGAATTAAAAACAAAATCCATCCTGGAGAAGCAATGGACAAAGATCTTTATGATCTTCCTCCTGAAGAAGAGAAGGAATTGCAACTAGTAGCCTTTTCATTGGATGAGGCGCTTGAAGAATTGGATAAAGATCGGGAGTTTTTAAAAGCAGGCGATGTATTTAGTGATGATATGATTGATGCTTACATTGCACTTAAAATGGAAAATGTTACACGTTTGAGGATGACAACTCATCCAGTTGAGTTTGATATGTATTACAGTTTATAAAACAAACTGAAATTTAAAAAGCCGGTTTTTAAACCGGCTTTTTTTATGTTTTGAGGCTGCCAACTATCTCATGAACGGATTGTATATTATGTTTAGCCATATAACTGATAAGCTCTTCATTAATTTTTTTACATATCATTGGATCATAAAAGAGAGCAGTGCCGATTCCAACTGTAGTTGCGCCAGCTATTAGGAACTCTAGTACATCATTTGAATTTGTTATGCCGCCTTGCCCTAAGATTGGAATCCCATGTGGCCCAGCTACTTCATAGACTTGTTTGACTTTTAGTAATGCGATTGGTTTGATAGCTGGACCTGACAATCCACCTTGTACATTTGCAATTATGGGCTCACGAGTTTCAGTATCAATAGCCATACCCATAACAGTGTTTATAACACTTAAAGCATCTGCACCTGCTTCGATGCATCGACGAGCATTTTCTTTTATATCAGTTTGGTTTGGCGACAGTTTTGCAATTATCGGTTTACTTGTTCGCTTTCTACAAGCGTTAATAACTTTTGCAGACATCTCAGGATAGTTACCAAAAGAGACGCCACCCTCTTTTATATTTGGACATGAGATATTTATTTCAATTGCTGAAACCATTGAATCATCGAATTTCTCAGTTACTGCACCATAATCATCAATGGTTGAGCCACAAACATTAGCAATGAAGTGTGTTTCATTGGCTATAAGGTTTGGCAAAATTTTATCTATCACATGCTCACAGCCCGGATTCTGTAAACCAATAGCGTTTAACATGCCCATGGGCGTTTCATAGACGCGATGATTTTTATTGCCCAGTCGTGGTTCAAGCGTTGTCCCTTTTAAGACCACCCCACCAACATCTGTATTCGAAAAACCATCTATTCTTGTGTATTCTTCTCCAAAGCCGACACAACCAGATAATAAAATAGTTGGCGAAGATAAAGATAAATTACAAAAATTTGTCTGGAGAGGTCTTGTGGGATTTGTTTTGTTTTTATCCATAATAAGTTTTTATTGGTATCTTCATCATTAATTATAAAGAATAATGTATTTTTCAGCGAATATAATATTTTAAGGACTTTAAATGTTTAATTTGATTTTGTATGAACCTGAAATTCCACCTAATACAGGGAATATAATACGTTTATGTGCGAATACTGGTGTTAAATTACATCTTATTGAGCCATTGGGGTTTGATTTAAACGAAAAAAAATTGCGCCGAGCTGGACTTGATTATCGAGAGTTCGCTGAAGTTAAAACATATGCATCTATAGAGAAATGTTTAGAATATCTTAATAATCCTCGCTTATTTGCATTCAGCACAAAAGGCAGGATTAGTCATGATGCGCCAAACTATAAAATAAATGATGCTTTCTTATTTGGCCCAGAAACACGAGGGCTGCCAAGTAGTATCTTATTAGATAAAAGAGTTAATCAAGTTATAAGAATTCCAATGCTAAAGAAAAGCAGAAGCTTGAATCTATCCAACAGCACAGCAGTGGTAATTTATGAGGCTTGGCGACAAAAAAAATATATTGGCCAATCACCTATTCTGACTGAAGCTCCCTCGACATAAGTGCCTTAGCCGCATTTTCAGGATTCAGGCCATTAAACAGAATATTATTTATTGTTGTACATATGGGCATATCAATTTGCATTTTTTTTGATAGGTTGTGCATTGCTGCTGTGGCTGTAATGCCCTCAATAACTTGATTGATTTCTAGTTTTGCCTCGGAGATAGTTTTCCCTTTCGCTATCGCTAAGCCAAAACGACGATTTCTTGAGAGATTACTTGTACAAGTTAAAACTAAATCACCCATTCCAGCAAGACCGAGAAAAGTGTTGTTATCTGCGCCAAGGGCTACTCCAAGTCTTTGCATCTCTGCTAACCCACGATTAATTAAGGCAATTCGCGAATTATCTCCATAATCTAATCCATCAGAAATGCCAGCCCCAATAGCTAGAATATTTTTTATTGCACCACCAATTTCGACTCCAGTAATATCATGAGAGGTATAGGCACGAAAAGATAGATCAGAGATATTGGATGCGAGGTATTTACTAAAAGCTTTGTTTTTTGAGGCTATTGTAACGGCAGTAGGCTTATTTTGAGCCACCTCGATTGCGAATGAAGGTCCGGAGATAATGGCCATTTTTTGATTCTCATCAAATATTTCTTCACATATATTATGTGGCAATAATCCTGTGTTTACTTCGAAGCCTTTTGACGCCCACCAAATGTCAAAGTTTTTATTTAGTGACTTCATCTTTATTAATATCTCTCTGAGATTGTCACTAGGAACTGCTATTAAAACTTCTTTTGCATCTTTTAAAGCAGCATTAAGCTCTGAAAATATAACTATATTTTTTGGTAGAAATATATTTGGTAAGTATTGTTTGTTTTCTCGTGTTTGAATAAGGTTGGTAATATTTTCAGATTCTCTTCCCCAGAGATTCACAGTGCGATTTTTCTTTGCTAACTGCAGTGCTAATGCCGTTCCCCAGGAGCCTGCTCCAAGAACTGTAATAGGCATTAATTCAGAAACATTATTTTTGATGCTCAGTGTGTTGTCTCCGTAGGAGCATCATTATTTGTTTCCTCGCCTTGAGTTGTTGCTCTTCGTTTTGATTCTTTGTATAGTGCGTCAAAATTTATAGGCTGTAATAGAAATTCTGGAAAGCCTCCCTTTGTTATAATATTCGCGATTGCTTCTCGGGCATAGGGGAATAGGGTATTTGGACAAAAAATACCAATGATTGTTTCTAGCTCTTCTTTTTCATAGCCAGTGATTTGAAATAAACCAGCTTGTTTTAATTCTACAAGAAAAATTACATTATCTTCGTCTTTCGCCTCAACAGTAATTGTTAAGATGACTTCATGAGTATCATCTTCATGTGGAACATGCGTGCTACTTAAATTCAAATCTGTTTTTGGATTCCACTCTGCTCCTTTGAAGACATTGGGTGTATTTGGGGATTCGAATGAAGCGTCTTTTATATATAATTTTTGAATTATAATTTGTTTTGATGGTTCTTTATCAGACATTTTTATTTCCTTGGGCGTATTATTAGTAAGGGTAATTATTTTATTAGTTGATCTAATTTCCCAGTCTTTTCTAGTAAAGATAGGTCATCAAAGCCACCAATAGCTTTATTGTTTATAAAAATTTGAGGCACTGTCTTGTTACCACTTAATTGTTCCATTTCTTTCCATTGGGCATCATTCTTACTTACTGGTATTTCTTTGTAAGATATTTTTTTCTCATTTAATAATGCCTTTGCCGAATCACAAAAACTGCAATACCAAGCAGTGTAGATGATAACATTCGCAGTATTTTTCATATTATTTTTTTTGTTTTGTGACAAGCGGCATATTAGCTTCTGACCAGCCAGTTAGACCACCACTAATACCAAATACATTTTCTTTACCATCAGATCTTAGTTTATTAACAGCCTTGCTGGAAATGGAACCATCACTGCACACGATTACCATGGCTCGTTGTTTAGATTTTTTTAGCTTCTCATGACTTGTGTTTAATTGGTCAACAGTCATGCTTTTTGAATTTACTATATGCCCTGTCTTAAAAGCATCAGAAGATCTTAAATCTATAACGCTAGCTCCAGAATTGATTAAATTGACCGCTTTAAAAGGATCAATATTGGCTAAATTCTGTTGTTTAGTTTTAAGTTCGTTAAAA
>CABXCS010000028.1 GCA_902510755.1 uncultured Woeseiaceae bacterium
CACCGACGTATTTGACTCCACTGGCATAAGTGTAAGTGCCTTGTCCGTGCTGTTTGTCATCTTTCCATGCACCGACGTATTGGTCTCCAACCCATTCTGAATTTTCCCCCCAAGTGTAAGTGCCAACACAGTTATGCCACCTTACGGATTGATCAGAAGGACAAGTTGTTTGTGCCTGGGCATTGATTGAGAATAAGAGCGCAGTAATGAGGAGTAGTTTTTTCATGTGCTTAATTTACAACAAAAGAGCAGCTCCTTGCAAAAGATATTACTAGGTTGTCTTGGATGGTGCCCGGGGCCGGACTCGAACCGGCACGTCCTTTCGGACAACGGATTTTAAGTCCGTGTCTTTTAATAGCATAGCGTAATCATATTACTTATATTAGCTTATCTAGGGGCTTATAGAGTATCTTGAGTATTATAGAATAATATAAATATGAGCAATTGTTATAAAAAAAAGGAAAAATTCGTATAACTTTTGTATAACTTTTAGCTGCCTTGTCTAATATTAATCGTGGATGATCCACCATTAACTGCAATTCGATTTACCTTGCCCTCCTGCTCCATAATAACAGTTGTAGAATCACCACGAGATAAACTTATTTGTATTGAATCTTGAACGTTACGAATAAACTTTACCTCATTATCGTTAACAAAGGTATTGATCTGGGTATCAGCATCAAATCCGATAGCAGTACCTTTTATGCCATCTGCTGCTAATGATTGATTTGCTTTATTAAGCTCATCCACCTCTTGAATGACATCTAAGAGATCCTCTAGAAAGTTCACTTGCAAGGCATCAATATCTAACTCGGTATACTCCAGATTATCTTCTTGCAATTCGTCTTTTTCTAATTCATCAAACTCTAAAAAATCTACATCTAATAAATTAACTGCATTAGTGTTCGTGCTATCGTCTATAGTGTCAACTTCATCAGGTGGATTTACTATGAGCATGTTATCAATCATGCTCAGAGTAAGGTCTAATATTACCGATGGTGTTGGCGCTTCAGGCTTTATTCAAGCTTCCAAACATATTTTTTTGTCATATCTAAATACCTTACAGCATTTCCATCTCTATCGTTAGGTCTTGAATATACAGCCTTTTCTATAGCAGCAATAGCTGAGGCTTCAAAGAGACTGGACGTTGACTTTAAAATTCGAATATTCAGAGGTCTTCCAAACTGGTCAATATCAAATACTAACTCTACCTCACCTGAAAGGTTTCTTTGAACTGCTCTAGATGGATATTTAGGTGGAACACTACTA
This sequence comes from uncultured Woeseiaceae bacterium, assembly GCA_902510755.1. Taxonomy (GTDB): domain Bacteria; phylum Pseudomonadota; class Gammaproteobacteria; order Steroidobacterales; family Woeseiaceae; genus SP4260. The sequence goes on from CABXCS010000028.1 coordinate 1,270, forward strand.
ATAATTTTAGGAATTAAGTTATCATTTTCAAGAGAAGATAAAGATTCATTATTTTTATCTAGCTGTTCAATCCTATTTGATTTTTCATTAGCTGCATCTTCTTTAATCTCTGAAATCAAGGATGAAATTTCTTGGATCTCATTAAATTTTGATAACTCATTATTTAAAATAATTATCTGATTTTCAAGATTACTTATTGTTATTATTTTTTTCTGTAGCTCTAACTCAAGCTTAAGTTTCTCTTCAGAGCTAGAAGAATTAGCTATAGGTATCTCTTTTAATCTAATTATCTCCGCTTCTTTTCGATCTAAAACTATTTTTTGTTCTTGAATTAGAACTTTTTGATCTGAAACTAATGCAGTTAAATCTTTTTCATTTATTCTAAGATTATTTATTTGATTTTTTAAAGAATCATTATTTTTATCTAATTCAGTTTGAATATTTGTAAAATAATAAAAAAGACCTCCAAAAATTGGTATTAAAATAAAAAATACCCATGATTTATTTGGTTTTTTTACTCTCTCTCTTTCTATATTTTCTATTCTTCTATCCATAAAATACTACATTAAGATTTTATTTTTTTTTATCATCTGCTTTAACTTGCATAATCTTTTCAATTGATTTTATAGCACCGAATAGTCCTGCAGTGGTTTCAGGAATGATTAAAGTATTTTCAGATTTCCCAATTGCAGCAGCAACATCAATTTGAGCTTTCAAAGCCTCAAGTGAGACAATTGCTGTAGGATTTTTTTCTAAAGCTTTCGCTAGAGCCTCAGTCCCTTGTGCCTGCCCTTCTAATGCTCTCGATGCTTTCAAAAAATCTGCTTCAGCCTCAAGCTTTTCTTCTTCAAAACGAGCTTCTGCTGCCAATACTTTAGCTTGTTTTTCACCCTCAGCTATAATTATTGCTGATGCTTTTACCCCTTCTGATTCAACTATTGCTGCTTCTCTTTGTCTTTCGTTAGCAACTACATCAGCTCTTCCCTTTAATTCTGCAGCCCTTTGATCACTCAATGCTTGCGTTACTAAAGGATCGAATCTAATTTCTTCTATTTCTACACGAGTTATTACAGTCCCCCAAGCTGCTGTTGCCTCTTCCAATGCAGTTTTTAACTTAGTTCCTATTGATTCGCGACCAGCAATTATGTCATCGGAGTTCATTACCCCAATTTCTTGCCTTAATGTTGTTTCAAGTAACTTATATATTCCAATTCCTAGATTTTCAATCTCATAAACTGCTTTTACAGGTTCAACAATTCTGAAATACAATAATGAATCCGGGAAAACAATTGAATTATCCTTTGAAATGGCATCGATTTCTGGGGGATCCATAATTATTTCATATTGAGGTATATCCCCTTTTCCATTGACCAGAAACCTCATCTTACTTTTTGCATCTTCTGGAGATGCGGGATCTTTATCATAAGTAGTAATATCAGGTACTTTTATCTTCTCAAAGAATGGAATAATAAACCTTATTCCTGGTCTAAGTGTTTTTTGGTATTTTCCTAATCTTTCAACTAACCTTACATTTGCCTCTGGTACTACCTGATAAGAGGCAAATACAGATACAAATATTATAAAGATCACAAATAATGGTAAAAATATTTCCATTTCTTTTCCTCGTAACTATTTATTTAACCACTAGGGTTAATCCTTCAATTTTGAAACATTCATATTCTGAATTTAGGCTAACAGAGCACCCTGATTCGCATCTTATATTCCACATTTTTCCGCTAGAAGATAATCCTACCCCAGATGAACTGTCATCCTGATTTATTTTTTTTACTACAATCTTCTGATTAAGCATAGAGTCAATATTTTCAGTTATATTATTTTCATTTTGATTTTTATATAAAATTTTACGTGCATAAAAAATAAAGAAGAAAAATGAAACAGAAAAACTAATCAGTTGAATTAACGGAGAACCTCCTATGAAATCAATACCTGAAACAATTATAATTGATGCTGCTACCCATGGAGTTATTTCGCTGTCTCCTATGATCACTGCTAATGACAGTATCAAAAGGACTATTATCAAAAATTGAGAAGGTGTAATTGAACCAATTAATTCAAACATTTCTATTTTTATCTATATTTTTGTAAAAGATCATTACTAGATTTAACCACATAACAATAAGTATTCGCAACTATTTGATAATTCTCTGATTTTAAAGTTTTAAAAAAATTTATTCTTATGTTATGCAAAACTAGTCACCTTGCCTGATATTAATACTCATTACTTAATTGCATTATTTATAGAGCTTATTCTATCTTTGGTTAATGGGTGTGATGATAAGTAACTTGGAACAATATCCTCCTCATCTTCTATATAAATCGATAATTTTTCGAGTGCAAAAGATATTACTAGATTGTCTTGGATGGTGCCCGGAGCCGGAATCGAACCGGCATGTCCTTTCGGACAACGGATTTTAAGTCCTAATCATTTTTTTTACTATTTATAAAAGCCAAACCTTCATGTGGTGGAGGAAAATCAGTGCCTTCGGGTATAAATTCAATAGATTCTTTTAATGCTTTTTCTGCGCTTTCTAACTCGCCTATAGCAGTATATACCATACCGATATTACTCATAATATTGCAGTATTGTATTGATGATTTTAGTTTTAAGTAAGTTTTACCTGGGTCTACGTGATAGGTTTTAGTTCCATCTTCTAATTGTCGAGCTTCCCCTGAGCCTTTAGTAGCTTCAGAAATAATTATTTCTCGAGCCTTTATGTATGCCTCTAGAGCTTTGTGGTACTCATTCATATATTTGTAGGTAAGCCCAAGAGAATTATGAAGTTGGATATCTTGATATAAAATATGCTCCTTGTCCTGATTGGTTATTTCCTTATCGGGAGCTCCTTCGCATTTACTAATACCTTTTTTAAAAATCCTAACAGCCTCATCAAATTCTTCATTGAGTTGATATGCTATACCAAGAGCAAGATATATAGATTTTTGCATAATTACATCATCTTTATAAGCAACGACGTACAATAGTTCTTCAGATATTTTTAGTGTTTTTAATGCATCTGCCAATTGTCCATTTAATCTATAGCATTGCCCGAGCATATAGTGAGCAGAGCAATCATCTTGATTTGATTCGAGAAATTCTAAAAAAAGAGGAATAGCAGCACTGTACTGAGCTTTTTTCATCAAGTCTATTGCTTGATCACGTGTTTTATCTCTCATTCATTTTCGCTCAATGAAGTTTTACAGGTATCATAAAATTCACAATAACATAAGTATTATTGAATATTCGAAAAACGATCAAAAAATTGGATACTTTTTGGATACTTTCAAAAAAACCCCTTCCCTAATCTTCCAAAGAAAATCAACAAAGAGGTTTAATTGAATATTATCAATGACTTATCATGGTGCCCGGAGCCGGAATCGAACCGGCACGTCCTTTCGGACAACGGATTTTAAGTCCGTAGCGTCTACCAATTCCGCCACCCGGGCTAACAAACAAATAATTGGAGGCTAGGGTCGGAATCGAACCGGCGTCCACGGTTTTGCAAACCGCTGCATAACCACTCTGCCACCTAGCCATATTTGGTTATTAACAATTATTAACAATAATTAACTTAACAATCATAGATAAACTTAATATTGTGTTTTACAACTAAGTCGAAGTATACCTTGGTAATCTTTATAATCAATGAAATCAATACTTATATGTTAAATAATTCTCATCAAATTTTATTTTTATTTCTTTTCAGTTGTATTTTCCATACAACACAAGCTCAACAGATTGCGGCGCCACTCGAAATACAAATAAATGATAGATTCATCACTAAAACTCTTGGCAGTATGTCACCATTTTTAACCACCAGTCAAACTGGTGTAACTTCATTAAATTGGCTCGAGCCAACTCAAACAGGTTATGCGGTTAAATTTAAAATCTATAATAATACTTGGGGTGATAAAAAAACTGTTGCCACTGGGAACAATTGGTTTATTAATTGGGCCGACTTCCCCTCCCTATTACATACAGGTAAAGAAAATTTCACGGCTCATTGGTTAGTTAAGAGTAACGAAGATAGATACGCTTATGACGTTTACCTGTCGCACTCAATGAATAACGGTGATGATTGGTCAGTCCCAAAATTGGTCAATCAAGATGACACTCCCACTGAGCATGGTTTTGTGAGCTTATACGAAGATCAGGATTCAGTTGGTTTAATTTATCTTGATGGAAGAAAAATGGTCAATGATTTCTCTGAAGATCCTAATGACACAGGAATGTCTCTTCGTGGTGCGGTGATAAATACACAGCAAAATATTATTAACTCAAGCTTAATTGATGGTTTAGTTTGTGAGTGCTGCCAAACAGATATCGCAATTGGTAGTGATGGACCAATCGGAATATATAGAAATAGAACTGAAGGTGAACTAAGAGATATTTATATAACCAAAAAAATTAATGATAAATGGAGTGCAGGTAAACCAATTCATAATGATAACTGGCAAATATCTGGCTGCCCGGTAAACGGACCATCAATTTTTGCAAAAGAAGATAATGTAACAATTGGGTGGTTCACTGGCGCTAACAATCATCCAGTGATTAAAGTGATAAATTCCAGTGATGGCGGTAACATATTTAATGACCCTCTGTTGATAGGTTCAAATGTAGCTATTGGGCATATCAATCTTACTATGGATAAAAATATGAATACCTGGATAGTCTGGCAGAAAAAAATAGCAAATGGTGGTGCAGCTCTTATGCTCAGTATGATAGAGCGTAATTCTAATAAATTATATGAACTGACAGTTGATGCTACTGGAAATATTCCACGCTACAGTGTGCCGCAAATAACATCCCACAATAATGTAATTATAATGGCTTGGACAACAAAAATCAGTGCCAAAGAAAACGCTAGAGGAAAGAATGATGAAACATTAATTAAAGTAGCCTCTTTTAGTGCGACAGATCATTTATAATATTTAAAATGTTGAATTAACTCATCTAAGTGAAAACAAATTATAAAATCTGTTTATTTTGAACTAAATATCTGCACGAAAACAAAAATAACTATTATTAGGATTGGATATCATTGCAATTAGTTGTATAGTTATTGTCATCAGATGTCATTTATAATAATGTTAGTTTTCTTAGATTTAAGAAATCATCAGCGAGGAACAAATGCAAGTGTCTAATATCACTAAATTCTCTTTACTATTCACTATAACTTCTGTGCTCCTGGCTGGTTGTGCATCACCAGTTTATGTTTATCCAGAAATAGCGCAGCATGAAGTTCATTTTGATAAGAACCCAGCTGTATTAAACTGCCGTCAGTTAAATGAGGCAAAAATACAAGTGGCATCCTTGATCACAACTATCGCTGAGGAACAAATTGAAGGTGCGGCGCGAAGTACCCCTACTTTTCTTGCAGGGATCTCGATATCTAACCCAATTACTGGTAAAGATTTTGTAGGTTATCAGTCATCAGGGGTTGCACCTGAAGTTAATGAATTCAGAAAACTAAAGGTTTTGCTTGAAGAAATTGAAGACCTTCAGTTAAGAAAGTGCGTGCGCACAAACCTCGATAGCTAAAACTAAACATAATTATTTAATTAAACCTGTTGGTTCTTATTTCTCACAATCGTCATTGATGAGCCCCCATGGCATTTGAGTATTACAGTAATTCACATTAGTTAAATCTGTATTAGTAAGATTTGCAAATCTTAAGTCAGCGCCAGTTAAATCAGCGCCATATAGAGATGCATTACTGAGGTTGGTATTGGTAAAATCAGTATTAACAAATTCCGCATTTGAAAAATCTGAACCTCTTGCATCTGTATTTGCCAGATTCGCTCCATTTAAATTCGCAGCTGAAAAGTTTGATTTAATTAGTATAGCGTAACTAAAATTGACATTATTTAACGCCGCCTGGTTCAGCTGTGCTTGAGTCAAATCAGCAGATACAAAAAAAGTTGCTTCAAGATTTGCATTTCTAAAATTCACATTCCTTAATTGGGCGCCTTCGAATATCGCACCATTTAAATCAGCCCCAGAAAAATCGGCATTATCGAGATTCGTTGAGCTAAAATCACTATTTGTGCAATCTGACAACCTAAAATTTGTATTTTCTAAATTTGCATTTGTAAAATCTATATTTATTAATTCTGATTTAACAAATCTTACATTTTGTAAATCTGCATATCGAAAAATAGCATCATTTAAAGTAGAATTTGAAATAGATGAGTTTAATAAGTTACTGTTTATTAATATTTTTCCTGATAAATCAGAATTGTTTAAATTACAATTCATACATATTTTTGTGCTATTGAGTTGCGCCATTTCATCGGCATTATAAGAAAAGACTGGGTGGCTAAACATCAAGATTTGAATGAAAATAAGATAATTAAGCATAAGAGCTGAGGGCCTTTAATATATTTTATACTGTAATCAATAATTATGAAAATTTTTAATAGATTTTACAAATATCCTAATTATCTGATAATTTGCTAGATATGCATAAACTATTTCTAAGAATCATTCTATTGGCACTATCTGCTTGTGGCGATGGGGGCTCTGATGCTGTTAATACAAGCATAACAGCTGCAGCAACTAAACAAGCTGAAGCGGCTGCAAATGCCACAGCATTAAAAGCATTAGAAGATGCCGCGATAAACATAACAACTCAAGCCTTAGCGAGCAGAAATAAAGAAATTGCTGATGCAGAACGCCTACAGAAATTAAATACATACGGTGAAAGTAAATATGAAAATCAAAAATTTCAATAGCACTTATCTTTTAAGAATAATATTTTTCATTACACCTCTATTTGTCAATGCTCATGCTGATGAAGTTATATGCTCTCCTGAGAGCATCACTATAAATGAAGGTGATGTTGTGTCAGCTGATGTATTAAACGAAATATTAACTCGCATCAATAATATACAGACAGGTGGAATAACTACACCAGATTTATTGGGCAAGTGGCAATGCACGTCAACTTTAAGGCCTGGAGCAGAAGGCAGTGGTGTTATACATAATGGTTACTCTCAAAACACTAATGGTCTTTATACAATGACGCAAGAGGTTAATGTAACCGCTCACAATGATTTAAAGGTACGTTTTAACTATCCACATAATTTTGGACAAGGCTTCCAAGAAACGAATGCTCAAAATTGTCTCGCCCATATTGTAAATGGAAAAATAGTTGTAACTAATGGCTTAACGGATACTGGGCAGTACGAAAATACATGCTACAACACCGGGTTCTATGATATTCAAATGCTTGCAAGGCAATGCTTTACTATGGAGAATATTAATGATTCTACAACTAATTGCACAAAACTTAACCTCCCTCCAGCTGCACCAACAACTCTTGCCGGTAGTGCCACCTCTTCAGATAAACCAAGTTGGGCCGCATCAACTACTTATTCCTTGAATACCGTGCTTCAATCAGGGGTTAATTTTTATACCGTCACCACTGCAGGTACCACAGCAACTATTGCCCCAACTCATACGTCTGGAGTAATAACAGATGGTACTGCTGCATTGACCTTCACTTCAGCAGCTGCTGGAACCATAGCTTTAACCTGGACCGCTGGAGATACCTCTGAAGAAAGTTATGATGTGCAGCGTAAATCTTCAGCCACAGGAGCTTATGCTAGTATCGGCGTACCAACAACTGAATCTTTTACTGACTCAACTGTAATTGCAGCAACTACTTACTGGTATCGGATCTTTGCCAAAAATACCAATGGCACGAGTATCGGTTCGAATGTGATAAGTGTAGTAGCGAAATAATTAACTCTCTCATTATTTCCAAGATAAACTGCCGCTAATAAGCTCTCCATCCATAATCACAGCAGTTGAGTTGATTGGCAGATTTACTTAATTAATATTCTGCATCTAGCCTGGAGGCAAATATTGCTATGGATTTTATGATTAAGAGATGTGGAGCGGGAAACGAGATTCGAACTCGCGACCTCAACCTTGGCAAGGTTGCGCTCTACCAACTGAGCTATTCCCGCTGAGCGGCTATTTTAGCACAGCGTTATGAATTCACAATATAAAGATATCTTTATTGAGCAAAGGATATACTTGGCCATACTTCAATCTGGGGCGCATACCCGCTGCCATTTCCTGATGGACCTAAAAGATCACCAGGCGAAACAACAATATCTACTCCATCCGTGACAAGTTTTTCCTTACTGTAAAAGGAAACTTTATCCGTTGATAATGTTGCCCCCAATGCAAAGGAATGCTCCCCAGTTGAATTTATATGATCTGTGATATCAATGGAAAGTTTAGAACCTGTATTCAAATTTGAAAAACTCTCTAAAACAGTTAACAGGCTATGATCAATAACACCTAAATTCTTTTCATTTAACTTTTCACCCCAGCCTTGATAATTGTATTTATATAAAATAATCGCCCCGCCGAGATTATCGATTTGCTCCGGAGTTATATTTAAATATATCTTTTCGTTAACATTGATTGATTCTGGAATATCAAAACGTAAAAAAGAGAGTACGTTTTCCTCAACTTGAAGACTTTTATTATGTCTTGGGATTAGCTCTGCATCAGCAGCACTAATGTCAATAGATCTATCATTCAATGGATATATTTTATCATCTGTCGTAAATGCCCAATTACCACTACTAACCCCATCCACTGTTACTGACCAGTTATAAGTCTTACCGGGTAAAAAAGTCGCAAAGACTACATTGTCAGGATAATTTAATGTTTTAGTTATAGCGACACCAGGGC
>CABXCS010000029.1 GCA_902510755.1 uncultured Woeseiaceae bacterium
TTCTTTTTTAGAAAACAATGACATTTAATATTCTTGGATTAAACCATAATACAGCACCTCTTATAATAAGAGAGCGCCTGGCGTTTTCAAATGAGGAAACTCTCGATGCTTTAAATGAAATAAATGCTATCGAGTCAGTAAATGAAGTAGTTATCCTGTCCACATGTAATCGAAGTGAGCTTTACCTCAACTCTGATGAAAAAGGATTAGCTCAGGTTAAGGCCTGGTTGATTAAATATAAAGATATCAGTGAAGAAACTGTTGCGCATCTATTCACCAAAAGCGGTGAAGAAGCAATTAATCATATAAGTCGAGTCGCTTGTGGCTTGGATTCAATGATTCTTGGTGAGCCACAAATACTCGGTCAACTAAAGGAAGCTTTTCGTACTGCCCAGGAAAGTGGAACTATTAAAGATATATTAAATCCATTATTTGCACATGTCTTTTCAGTGGCAAAAAAAATACGAACCAACACTGAAATTGGTAAAAGTCCTGTCTCTGTTGCTTATGCGGCTGTCACATTAGCAAATCAATTCTTTTCTGGCTTCAAACAACATACCGCTCTATTAATTGGTGCCGGAATGTCTATTGAATTAACAGCAAAACATCTAAAAAATAGAGGGATTGGTCGACTCTTCATCGCAAATCGTGATTTTGAAAAAGCACAAAAACTAGCTAAAAAATTTAATGGATACGCTATCGATTTAAATGATATTGATGGTATCTTAGAAGTAGCAGATATACTTATTAGCGCAACTTCAAGTCAAAAATACTTAATTACCAAACTACAAATATCAAAAGCAATAAAAGCACGTAAAAGACGACCAATTTTTGCAGTAGATATTGCTGTGCCAAGAGACATGGAGCCCACAATTGCAGATCTTGAAGATATATATATATATACTATCGATGATCTAGAAAAAGTCATCCTTGAGGGGCAGGCAAACCGCCAAGAAGCAGCTATTCAAGCTAACAATCTTGTATTAGAAGAATCTTCTAGATACATGGAAAAACAAAAAATGCTATCCATTAATTCAAAAATTATCGCCCTAAGAGAATATGGTGAAAAGATTAAACAGGAGATTTTAAAACAAAGTCGCAAGCAATTAAAAAAAGGTGATGATATTGAACAAGTATTAGAAAAGAATACCTCAACAGTAATCAATAAATTAATGCATTTACCAAACATAAAGTTAAAAAAAGCGGCTAAAGAATCTGACACAGAATCCATTCAATTAATTTCCAGATTATTTGATCTGGATGATAGTTGAGAAAAAATATGAAAGACTCAATAAAAAGAAAGTTAGAAATAACCAGTGAGAGAATGGAAGAAATTTCAGCACTCTTGGCAGATTCAGAAATAATTTCTGATCAAAACAAGTTTCGTGAATTATCACTCGAATATGCTCATATTGAACCAATCATAAAATTATTTAATGAGCATGAAATATTGAGTAAAGATTTGATCGCTGCAGAAGAAATGATTAAAGATAATGATTTAGATATCCAAAAAATGGGTGAAGACGAAGCAATCATTCTAAAAGAGAAAATCATTATATTAATGACAGAAATAAATAAATCTCTTATTCCTGTCGATCCTCATGACGCAAGTAATGTTTTTCTTGAAATTAGAGCTGGTACAGGTGGTGATGAAGCGGCAATATTTGCTGGCAACCTCTTTCGAATGTATTCAAAATATGCTGAAGATAAGAAATGGTCTACTGAGATAATCACTATGCGAGAAGGTGAGCATGGAGGTTATAAAGAAATTATATCTCGAATTTCTGGAAATAATATCTTTTCGAGACTTAAATTTGAATCAGGAGCTCACCGCGTTCAACGAATTCCTCTTACCGAATCTCAAGGCCGTGTTCATACCTCTGCGTGTACAGTTGCAGTTCTCCCGGAAGCTCAAGAAATTGAAGAGGTTACTATAAACCCCAGTGATTTGAGGGTTGACACATATAGAGCATCTGGGGCTGGTGGACAGCATGTGAATAAAACCGACTCTGCAGTTCGTCTGACGCATATCCCAAGTGGTGTGGTTGTTGAATGCCAAGACGAAAGATCACAGCATAAGAATAAGGCAAGAGCAATGTCTCTATTGCAAGCTAAACTTCTGGATGCTGAACTATCATTACAAGCTAATGAACAAGCCCAAGAAAGGAAATTACAAGTTGGTAGCGGTGACAGGTCTGAACGGATCAGGACCTATAATTTTCCTCAAGGAAGAATAACCGATCACAGAATTAATCTAACATTATATAAATTAAATGAAATTATTGAGGGTGATATTGATCAAGTTATCCAACCCTTAATCGATGAATACCAGGCTGATCAATTAGCAAAAATTAGCAATGACAATTTCTAAATTTTTTTTCGCAAGTAATTTAAAACATCAGCACGAGTTATTAACCCTAAAAATGATTCATTGCTCATGATCGCAGCATAAGGTTGTACGTGCAAGAATGAAACCAAGTTATCAAGACTGGTTGTTTTATTTAACTTAATAAAAGCTGTTTCCATAGCGTCACTGACGCTTCTATTCATCATCTCCGGCTTACCAAATACAAAACGAATAATTGTATCTTCAGTGATGATACCTACCAATTTATTGCTACTTATTACTGGGAGTTGCGAGAAGCCAGCATTTCGAAGTCGATTATGTGCGGTAGTTAAACTATCATCTGGACCAACAACAACAGTCGCTCTCTCATCATGAAGTCTACCTATTAAATCTCTCAAATCACCATATGATTCACGCTCTATAAAACCCTGATCTTCAAGCCAGAAATCATTAAAGCATTTTGATAAATATTTATTTCCAGTATCACAAGCAAAACTGACTACTTTTTTACTCTCTGTTTGTGCTTGGCAATATTTAATTGCCGCTGCTAGTAAAGTTCCACTTGATGAGCCGGCTAATAGACCTTCTTTTTTAAGTAACATGCGTGCGGCATCAAATGATTCTTGATCAGTAATTGAATAAGCTTGTTTAACTCGACTAAAATCAGAAATTGAAGGAAGAAAATCTTCTCCTATCCCTTCAACTAACCAACTGGCATTCTTATCATGCAGGTCCCCATGATTTATGTAGTCTGCTAAAATTGAACCTTCTGGATCTGCCAATATTATATCCACATCTGGTGCATTATTAGCTAAATACTTACTAATTCCAGTGACCGTTCCACTCGAACCAACTCCGAGGACAATCGCATCTAACTCACCACTCATTTGTTCCACTATTTCTGGAGCAGTTCCAATTTCATGAGCTAAAGGATTATCTGGATTAGCAAATTGATTTATAAAATAGGCGCCCTTTTCTTTTGCTAGTGATTCACCGAGGTCTTGATAGTATTCTGGATGCCCTTTTGCAACATCTGACCGAGTAAGCACAACTTCAGCGCCCATTGCGCGTAAATTGAAAATTTTCTCTTGGCTCATCTTATCTGGTAAAACCAAGATAAGCGGGTAACCTTTCTGGGCAGCCGCTAAAGCTAGACCAAGGCCAGTATTACCTGCTGTTGCCTCGACTATAGTATCCCCTGCCTTTAAATCACCCCTTTTTTCCGCCTCTTCAATCATCGACACCCCAATCCTGTCTTTGATTGATCCTGCTGGATTCAGCAATTCTAATTTTAAAAAAAGACGGCAAGGGCCAGTATCGATATGCGTTAATTCTAGCATGGGAGTCTTTCCAACCATGTCTAAGATGTTCGAGAATACTTTCATAATTCTTATAATTTCCGATAAAATTGAATTTAATATATATAACAAAGCATAAGACAGTTGCAACTTAAAAATTATCATGAATATTGAAAGCGCATTTATTGATCTCAAGAACAAACTCAGACTAGTCAGTTCCTCTATAAGATTAGATAGTGAGTTATTATTAATGAAATCGTTAAATGTTTCTCGAGCCCACCTATACACCCATAAAGAAGATACTCTAACCGAAGATCAAAAAAATACGCTTGAGCAGCTTTGTCAACGACGTATGTTAAATGAACCAATGGCCTATATTTTGGGTAAGAAAGAGTTCTGGTCAAGAGAATTTGAGGTGTCGTGCGCTACTTTGATCCCAAGGCCTGAGAGTGAATTACTTATTGAGGAGGTTTTGAACTTAACCTCTGAAACTGAAAATAAAAAAATATTAGATCTGGGAACCGGAAGTGGCGTTATAGCTATTTCTATTGCACTGGAGCGACCCAATACAACAGTTATTGCATGTGATATTTCTAAAGCGGCCCTTAAAGTCGCGAAACGCAACAAAGAGCAATACAATATAGAGAATATCTCATTTCATGAAAGTAATTGGTTTCTGGAAATTCAAGAAAAGAACTTTGATATTATTATAAGTAACCCCCCTTATATAAAAATGAAAGATCATGCTCTCTCTCAACTCACGTTTGAACCGATTGAAGCCCTAATTTCTGGAAACGACGGGCTTGACGCTATTCGCCATATAGCGCTTAATGCTAAATCTTATTTAAATATAGATGGTCTGTTACTTCTGGAGCATGGCAAAGATCAAGAAAATGAAGTCAATCAAATTCTAACATCAGCTGAATGGGAAGTTATTAAATGTGTTCGTGATCTTAGAGGATTTCCAAGATTAACTGTGGCAAAGTAGCTTTTTAATAAACTCATTTAAAAACTTTCAAACTAACTAGAGAAAAAACCATGATTAAGATAACTACCAATAAAGGTGAAATTGAAATTAATCTTTTTGAAGCCGAGGCACCGATTTCATCAACTAATTTCAAACAATATATAAATGATGATTACTATAAAAACACTATCTTTCACCGTGTTATTCCAAATTTTATGATTCAAGGTGGTGGAATGACAGAGGATATGCAACCTAAACAGACTAAAGAACCAATAAAAAATGAGGCTGATAATGGGAAGAAAAATCTTCGTGGCACTCTAGCTATGGCTAGAACTTCGGAAATTAATAGCGCAACTTCACAATTTTTTATTAATCTTGCGGATAATCATTTCCTTGATCATGGTGGTCGTGATTTCGGTTATGCAGTTTTCGCAGAAGTAGTTTCTGGAATGGATGTTGTAGACAGCATTGCAGCAATTAATACCCATATGAGTAATGGCCATCAAGATGTACCTAGTGAGGCAATAATCATCGTAGATGTAAAAATTATCGAGTAATTTTATGTCAGATTCCACACTTTTTATGCAAAGAGGGGCTAGACATATATCGCTTCCCCAGATTGGCCAGAAAGGTCAACAATTAATATCAGGTGCCACTGTTTTAATTGTTGGCATGGGTGGATTAGGCTGTGCTGCTGCAAGTTATCTTAATAGTAGTGGTATTGGAAGAATGATCATTACTGACTTTGATAGCATTGATGCATCAAATCTAAGTCGGCAAATTTTATTTGGTCCAGATGATATAGGTAAGTCCAAAATCATGATTGCAAAGAAACGATTGAATGAGATTAACCCTATAAATAATATCGAAGCACTGTCTTTGAAAATTAATCAGCAAGAATTAGAGGCACTGCAACTGAATAATAAGGTCATCATATTAGATTGCAGTGATAATTTTAATACTCGTTTTGAGATTAACAAATACTGCGTAAGATATGGCCACTATCTTGTCTCAGGATCGGCTATTCGTTTTGAAGGTCATTATAGTGTGTTCGGAAACGATTATAAATTACAGCCTTGTTATGAGTGTCTCTATAAAGCAGAAGATGAATCATTAGAAGATTGCCAAGGGAGTGGTGTCCTTAGCCCTATTCCAGGTGTGATTGGCGCTATGATGGCAACCGAAACCATTAAAATTATTTGTAATATTCATAGAAAAGATACTCATCTTAATATATTTGAAGGTATATCAAATGAGTGGCGTCAAATTAATATAAAAAAAAATAATACCTGCTCAATTTGTAATTAATTTCTTTACCACTGCCGTCATTTTTCTTATCATTGTTTTGAAACGCCGATTTGTACCCGATTGCGGGCGTTCAATAAATTCAGCTAAATAGGAGCATTAAAACCTATCAAGCTGAGGCTGATGGGTTTTTTTTTAAATGAAAGGAAGCTATATAATGGAAAATAAAATTACCTTAATAGATGGTGCAATGGGAACCGAAATAAGAGCTAGAGGTTTTGAGGTACCATCACACACTAATTCAATATGGTCAGCTCAAGCTCTGATGGACAATCCTAAGGTAATTGTGGATATCCATAAAGACTATATTCTTGCTGGGGCAGAGATCATAACTACCAATAATTATGCCGTTACCCAGAATTTATTGAGAAGAGAGAACCTCAGAAACAAACTGGAAGATCTGACTCTACTGTCAATTGATTTAGCGAAAGAGGCACGAGAAATCACTAATAGTAATACTAAGATTGCAGCATCACTTCCACCTCTGGATACAAGTTATCGTCCCGATCTTGTGGGAGATATTGACTCACTGATGAGAAAATACTCTGAAATTGTAGAAATTGTAAAGGATAACGTAGATCTCATTATGATAGAAACTATGTCATCTTCAGCAGAAGCAATTGGTGCCTTAAAAGCTTGTAAAGATATTGGGATGGAGGTTTGGCTTGGCTACACTCTACATGGGGTTAGAAAGAACACACTTCCAAGTGGAGAATCGCTCACCGAAGCATTAACTGCTGTTAAAAATTATGATATTGACGCATTCTTGATAAATTGTTGTAGTGCGAATATGACTTCTGAAGCCATGAAAATATTTGCCAATGAAGTTAAAAAACCTTTTGGTGGATATGCTAATTCTGAAATTGTAGATTACATTGAACTTGGTGATGATGCTCTTGATAATGCGGAAGACCTTCAAAGAGAATCTCGTAAGCCAATCAATGCAGATCAATACTCTGAGAGTGTCAAAGAATGGATTAAAACAGGAGCTTCAATAGTGGGTGGCTGCTGTAGAACTACGCCAAAGCATATCGAAAAAATACATCAAATGATAAATAATTAAGAACGACTTATTAATTTAGGCACCTGCCCAAAAAACGAGTGATTTTTCGTTGATCACATGATCTTTATCAAGAAGTTCGAGAACATCTTGATAAAATTTATCTGCTACCTTGCCTGAAACAAGCAGTCTAAGTGACCTTATAATCCTGGTGATTCTAAATTGATTATGATTGAAATTTGACTTCCAGGCATTATTTCTTTGCAAATAAGAAAAGAACCATGCTGCAGATCTCTTTAAGTTAGAACGAGCAATTTTATCCACAGATATTTCTTTTGTTACTGACTCGTCATTTAAATAAAAACCATGGAAGGTATTTTCACTGGGTTTATCCAAAGGAAAAACTAACGAGATAAAATCATGTGTTAATTCAATCTCTTCATCAGAAAAATTCCAGATATCACTAAGATACCTGCCTTTAAAATCTTGACTCTCCGATCTTAAAAAGCTTTTAAAATCTATTGAGTATTGATCATTTTTCATCCATCGAGATATCTTATCTCCACTAGGAAGATTTATATTAACATGACCACTAGATATGCCATTATTAAATTCCGCATTGAACCAAGTGCCATCTCGATAATAAGTAGTAGCATTGCCATGAAGTTGATTATTATGCCACTCACCAACCCACTCCTTTTCCCCGTATGCCTCTATATATCTTCCGTGACCGCAATAATTATTATCTTTAAATTCGCCTATAAAAATATTATTGTGTGCCTCAACTCCAATCCCATGACCATTGTATCTTCCATTGAAAAACTCACCAAAATAAGTAGAGCCGTCTTCAAGTAAGGCCATTCCTTGCCCATGCTTTATTCCATCTCTATATTCACCCATATAAAAATGATAGACACCAAGAATTTCTGTTCCTAATCCATGATATTTTCCGTTCTTAAAATCTCCAATATATTTTTCATGATTTGCATAAATAATTGTTCCTCTGCCATGATAAAGATTATTAAGGAATTCACCCGAGTAGTAATCACCGTTACTATATTCTGCTATTCCATGACCATGAGCTTTCCCGTGTCGCCATTCACCTATATATTTATCGCCATTAGCATTTATATAAGTTCCATGCATATGCATTAAATTATTTTCCCAATTACCTTTATAAATATCATTATTACAATATTCCATTCTGCCAAAACCATGCATATTTCCAAATTTAAAATTACCGGTGTACTTATCTCCATTAGCATAAATACAGACGCCCATGCCATGAAGTTTCCCATCTTTTGAGGCACCAAAATAATGATTGCCATTAGGGCACTGCAGCTCTAACATTTCTGTTTGACCTGACTTTAGTAATTTTCCTAGAATATTCATATAGAGATTTAATGTAAGTTATTAGTAAATTTAATGAGATTATTTTTTTCTAAATAGTTTTTCCAAAACATTAGTATTAGTGACATATCATCAATCCCGACCAACTCCTGACAGCCCTGTTCTATCATGTTTTCAGCTAATTCAGCGGCTTGATCTTCGTGACCTGACTCATAGAGACTCTTCCAAATTAAGCTCAAACTATATTCATCCAATGTATATGTTATTTTATTTTTTTCCATAATTATTCTCCTCCTCAGCTAACCTTCGTTTACTTTTTCTTAAATTTTCTGTGTGCATGCGCAACGGTAATTAGAGTGTTGTTTTTGACAACTAAGTAACCCAATTTCTTTTCTATTTTAGTGAATGCTTTACCTAGATCACCTCTAGCATATCGCTTCTCTTGCTTGCTCATCGACCAGGATTTAGCATCGCCACTAACATGTGAAAAATGCCCATATTGCATAATTATTGAAATCGCAAATTTATTAATACCTCTCTGTTGAGAGCGGATCATGGCATGCTTGGTGAATTGAAGATTATCCATGACCATGTATCTTTAATTCAATATCACACTTATTTGCAGCCTTCAAAATAGCGGCTAATCTATACATATTTGACCCAAATCCGAATCTACTGGGATGCGGAATACTAAAGGCTTTAACTCGATGATCATCAAATTTCATAGAATAAAATTTAATTTTTTGATTATTCCCCCAAGGATATTGTATATCACCTTTATTAAAACTAGCGTCCGCCCATTTTTTTGCAGTTTCAGCAGCCATATGACCTAAGAAAATTATACTTTTAGGCTGATGGATTTTGATATTTAATAATAAGCCTTTACGGCAATTATTTTCTAGTAATGCATCAATTTTCAACTTATCGATGTCAGCACTTCTCTGCCAAAAAATATTGGTCTTTAAAATATCACCAGACACAAGTTCTGTATTTTTAATTAATGCCTGATAGAGCAATTGTATTGGGTGATTACCAGAAGAATGGTTACCCCACCGTTCATTTAAAGCATTAAATGATGGATTTTTAGAATGCCTAGTAAAATCCTCTTTGATTGAAGTCATCAAGTCACTAGGAACGCCACCTGGATTAAATCCAACCATCATTAATTTTTTTGGAGTAGCAAGATCTTCAAAAGCTGAATTAATTATCATTCCACTCCTATTTCCGATTGGATTTAATAAATCTTTTAAGGTATTTATATAGTTAA
>CABXCS010000030.1 GCA_902510755.1 uncultured Woeseiaceae bacterium
TGAGACAAACATATCTAATGTGTTATTAACGGTTCCTTCGGTTGAATTTTCTATTGGTACAACACCAAAATCTGCGGCATGAGATTCAACCTCATGAAAAACTTCATCAATAGATCCATAAGGAAGCGCTCTGACTGAATGCCCAAATTGTTTATAAACTGCGGCTTGTGTAAACGTTCCCTCTGGACCAAGAAACCCAACTTTAAGTGGCTCTTGTTGTGCGAGACAAGCTGACATAATTTCTCTAAACAAACGCGCTATTTCTTCATCTCTTAATGGGCCATTATTTCTCTCGATTACAGATCTAAGCACATCAGCTTCACGTTCCGGTTTATAAAAATCAGTAGAGGTGCCCTTTTTATCTTTTGCAAGGCCAATTTTTTTTGCGAGTTCTGCGCGCTGATTTATAAGCCTTTGAAGCTCGGAATCGATACTGTCAATATCATCACGAATATCAGTTAGTTTAATATTAGATTTATTGATTTTAGTTTTCATTTTAAAAGCTTGAAGTTAATATAAATGTATAAGCTAACATGTTGTAATTAATTATAAAACTATAATTCACGAACAACCTAAACTACGGACTAATAAAACACCCTCTATCCTGGAAATCTGATCGATAATTTTTTCGGGTATCTCAGTATCTAAATCCACAATTGTATAAGCAAGATCCCCATATGATTTATTGAGTAAATCTTCAATATTTAGACCTGCAGTAGCTAAATATGTTGAAATTTGTCCAACCATATTTGGAATGTTTTTATTTGCAACTGTCAATCTATAGCCATCCGCTCTATTCATAACAGCGGTAGGGAAATTAACAGAGTAATTGATGTTACCGTTTTCTATATAGTCTATAAGGTTATCTGCCACCATTACCGCACAATTTTGTTCCGCCTCCATAGTTGAAGCTCCTAAATGAGGTAACGCAATCACCTTTTGATGCTTCATTAGAGGTGGTTCTGGAAAATCACAAACAAAACTACTCAAGAAATTATCATCTAATGCACTCAAAACATCAGAAGTGTTAACCACGCCCCCTCTTGAGAAATTAATTAAAATAGAATTTTTTCTAAGTAGATTCAAGCATTTAGCATTGATAAGGTTTTCCGTCTGCTCAACCAAAGGCACATGAATGGTAACAGCATCAGATCTTTTGAATATTTCATCAAGATCATCGACTTTCTCAACCCCTGATGATAATTTCCAAGCGTTAGTTACAGTAACCTTTGGATCAAAACCAATAACTTTCATACCCAGAGCAAGAGCCGCATTTGCCACATGCACTCCGATAGAGCCCAAGCCTATAACTCCTAGAGTTCTTCCGGGTAACTCGATACCCGCGAATTGTTTTTTGCCTGACTCAATTGAAGATTTTAAATTCACATCATCAGGATTAATAGATTTAACGTAGTCTCTTGCACTACATATATTTCTCGCTGAAATAAATAATGCTGCAAGAGTAAGCTCTTTAACCGCATTAGCATTAGCTCCTGGTGCATTGAAAACAGGGATACCTCTCGAACTCATTTCATCTACAGGTATATTATTTACTCCAGCCCCCGCTCTTCCAATCGCTTTTACAGAGGCTGGTATCTCAAAGTCATGTAAACCATAAGAACGTAAAATAATTGCATCAATATCATGATTATCAGCATTTATAGTAAACGATTCACTAGAGAACCTATCAAGGCCACTTTGATCAATATTATTAAGAGTTTTTATATTATACATTCCTACTACTCACTATTTTTGACTTCAAAAGTTTCCATAAATTCAATCAGTGCGCTAACAGTATTAACATCAATTGCATTATAAATAGATGCCCTCATCCCACCTACACTTCGATGACCTTTGAGATTAACGAAGCCGGCATACTTGGATTCAGTTAAGAATTTTTCCTCTAAAGCTGGATTCTTTAATAAAAATGGAACATTCATTCTCGATCGTGAATCCTTATTAACAGGATTGCTGTAAAAATTTGACGAATCAATGTAATGATAGAGCATTTCTGCTTTCTTTATATTTTTCTTCTCAATTTCTTTGATACCACCCATTTCTAATAAATATTCGAATACTAAGCCAGCAACATACCATGAGAATGTTGGTGGAGTATTAGACATTGAATCTGAATCAACGTAAGTCTGATAGTCCAGCAGACTAGGAGTTTCTTCTTTGGCGTAGCCAATTAAATCGTCTCTTACAATAACCAAAGTAAGGCCAGCAGGTCCGATATTTTTTTGTGCTCCAGCATAGATCAACCCATAGTCCGATATATTAATCTCCCTAGAGAGAATAGAGCTCGACATATCAGCAACAATTGGTACAGAGCCAGTATCAGGTAAAAAATTATATTCAACGCCCCCGATAGTCTCATTGGAGGTAATATGCATATATGCTGCAGACTTATTCATTTGCCAGTCATGCTCTTTTTGGATCAAAGAATAGTTGCTTTCTTTCGAGTCACTAGCAATGTTAACTTGATTAAATTTTTTTGCTTCTTTTGCCGCTTTTTTACCCCAACTCCCTGTAATAGCATAATCAACTATTCCTCCTCGTGGAGCTAAGTTTATTGGGACCATTGCAAATTGAAGTGTAGCGCCACCTTGAAGAAATAATACTTTATAGTTATCTGGAATGCTTAATAATGATCTGAGGTTTGTTTCAGCATTTTCAGCCACCTCAACAAATGAGTTACCTCGGTGACTAACCTCCATTACAGACATCCCACTTCCATTCCAATCTGGTATGTCATTTTTTATTCTTTCAAGAACTTCTATTGGAAGCGCACTAGGTCCAGCAGAAAAATTATATACACGTTTCATCAAAAAGTGCTCTGACAATTAAAAGTGAAGGAAAACTAAACTATTCATCAGCACCATCATCTTCTTCAATTGCCTCAATTCTGGCTAGACCGACTAATTTTTGATCGTCAATAAGTCTAATTAGAGTTACACCTTGTGTATTTCTACCTACAATGGATATACCTTCAACAGGTGTTCTAACTAGAGTACCATTTGAACTGATTAACATTATTTCATCTTCATCATTGACCTGCAATGCTCCCACTGTGAGACCATTTCTTTCTGAGGTTTTGATTGCAATTACACCCTGCCCACCACGATTTTGAGTATTAAATTCATCAATCTTAGTGCGTTTACCAAAACCGTTTTCAGTAGCAGTAAGGACTAATCCATCATTAACGATGCAAAGTGCTATTACACGATAATCTTTTTTCAAACGAATACCACGAACACCTGAAGCAGTCCTGCCTGTTGGCCTTACATCTTTTTCATTAAATTTAATCGCCTTACCATTGTTAGCAACTAGTAGTACTTCATTTTCACCATTAGTTATAGCAACATCAATCAGATCATCACCCTTAAGACCAATGGCAATAATTCCAGTCGATCTTGGTTTCGAGAACATAGTTAATGGCGTCTTTTTAACGGTACCATTACTTGTTGCCATAAACACATATGAGTCCTCGGTAAACTCACGAATAGGGAGAACTGCACTTATCCTCTCGCCTTCTTCCAGTGGCAACAAATTAATAATAGGCTTACCTCTTGCCCCCCTACTTGCTTGGGGAACACGATAAACTTTTATCCAATAGATTTTTCCTTTGCTAGAGAAGCACAACAATGTGTCATGCGTGTTAGCTACAAACAACTTATCAATAAAGTCTTCATCTTTCATTTTTGTAGCAGAACGACCTCTACCACCTCTTTTTTGAGCCTGATAAGTATCTGAAGATTGTGCCTTGATATAACCGCTATGCGACAAAGTTACGATGACCTCTTCATCGGGTATCAAATCCTCATCAACTAAATCAGTGTAATCTTCATTAATCTCTGTTCGTCTATTATCACCATATCCTTCAACGATTTCATGTAATTCATCGCGTATTACTTGAAGCAAAACATCAGTATCAGAAAGGATACGCAATAAATCCTTGATGATTTCAAGAATGCTCCTGTATTCATCTAATATTTTATCCTGCTCTAAGCCAGTTAATCGATGCAACCTCAAGTCTAATATTGCCTGAGCTTGTATCGGCGATAATCTATATTTTTTATCAATCAAGCCGTACTGTTGGTCGACATCAATTGGAGTGGTATCCATATCGCCAGCATCTTTCAACATTTTTGCTACATTTCCGGGTTTCCAGGATTTTTTCAATAAGTTTTCTCTTGCAACAGCTGGTGTTGGAGATGCTTTAATTAATTTTATAACTTCATCAATATTCGCAAGTGCGACTGCTTGCCCTTCAAGAATATGCGCTCTTCCTCTTGCTTTTTTAAGTTCAAATATTGTTCTTCTTGTTACTACTTCTCTACGATGAGCAACAAATGCTTCAAGTACCTGCTTTAAATTAAGTAATTTTGGTTGGCCTTCATGGAGAGCGACCATATTTATACCAAAAACAGTCTGCAAAGAAGTTTGTTTATATAGATTATTTAGAACAACATCAGTAACTTCACCTTGACGAAGTTCAATAACAATTCTCATGCCATCTTTATCTGATTCGTCACGAAGTTCACTAATTCCCTCGATTTTCTTATCCCTAACTAACTCCGCAATTCTTTCGATTAATCTCGCTTTATTAACCTGGTATGGCAACTCAGTCACAATAATCGCTTCTTTATTACGTTTACCCAGGCTCTCTACTTCGGTTCTAGCACGAATATGAACACGGCCTCTTCCAGTGCAATAAGCCTCATAAATACCTTGAGTGCCATTAATAATTCCTGCAGTTGGAAAATCAGGTCCAGGAACATGTTCCATAAGATCCTTAACTTCAATATCGGGATTATCAATGATGGCCAAGCAAGCATTAATAATTTCTGTCAAGTTATGCGGTGGAATGTTCGTCGCCATTCCAACAGCAATTCCAGATGAGCCATTAATCAATAAGTTTGGAATTTTTGTTGGCATTACCGATGGTTCTGACTCAGAGCCATCATAATTCTCCAGAAAATCGACAGTATCTTTATCAAGATCAGCAAGAATTTCATGTGCAATTTTTGCCATTCTAACTTCTGTGTAACGCATAGCCGCTGGAGAGTCACCATCAACTGAGCCAAAATTTCCTTGACCATCAACCAACATATGACGCATAGAGAATGGTTGAGCCATTCGAACTATAGTGTCATATACCGCGGTATCACCATGTGGGTGATATTTACCAATTACATCACCAACGACACGAGCTGATTTCTTATAAGCTTTATTATAATCGTTGCCAAGGACTTTCATGGCGTATAAGACACGCCGATGCACCGGCTTCAGTCCATCACGTACATCGGGTAACGCACGTCCTACTATTACGCTCATTGCATAATCTAGATAGGATTGTTTCATTTCCTCTTCGAGGCTTATGGATAATATTTCTTTCGCTGCTTCTGACATAAATTCCAGGGCCAAAGTTTATCTAATTTTAGAATTTTACAAGTTCGTTTTATTCTCTCACCTAATGAAAAAGTTACTCAAAAATAAAAGAATTAACTCTAAACTTATACTATCATATAACGTAACTTTTCGGCATAAAATATGAGTTTATTTAGAATGTTATTTACAATAAAATTAGCATGAGAATTATTATCAATAACATCATGAAGATAAGCTTTCGGACTACTGATAAATAAATTAATTTATATGAACGCAAACCAACAAAATATCGACAAAGAGGAAATAAGCAAATTCAATGAATTGGCTTCACGCTGGTGGGATACAGATGGTGATTTCAAGCCACTTCATGAAATAAATCCTCTTAGATTAGATTACATATGCAGACAGTCTAACTTGAAAGACCTGAAGATCGTTGATATTGGTTGTGGCGGAGGAATACTGTCTGAGGCAATGGCCAAAAAAGGTGGCATAGTTACTGGTATCGATATGGCTGAAAAAGCAATTGCAGTTGCCAAGCTTCATCAAATTGAATCTAAAACAACAGTTGATTACAAGCTAATGACTGCAGAAGAACTTGCTGAGGATGAAGCAGGTTCTTTTGATATTGTAACTTGTCTTGAAATGCTTGAGCATGTCCCTGATCCAAGTAAAGTTATTCAATCATGTGCAGATCTTCTAAAGCCTGGTGGTTCTGTTTATTTTTCAACCATAAACAAAAATCTAAAATCCTTTTTGTTTGCCATCATCGGGGCAGAGCATATTCTAAAATTACTTCCGGTTGGAACACATGAATATAGTAAATTCATAAAACCATCCAGCATGGAATCTTGGTCACGCCAGTCACTACTCGAGTTACAAAGCTCTATCGGTCTTGAGTATAATCCCTTTATTTCAAAATATTCCCTCACCCATAATCTTGATGTCAATTATATGATGCACTTCATGAAGCCTAATGAAGAAACCTAATCAAAACTCAGGAGTCTTATTTGATCTGGACGGAACATTAATTGATACAGCAGAAGATATGGCAAGTATTCTTTTAGATATGATTCAAAAATATGATGGTGATAAACATATCTCAATGACAACAGCAAGGAATTATGTTTCTGATGGATCTATAGGTCTGATAAAGCTGGGTTTTCCTGAAGTATCAGAAGGAAAAGTCCTTAAGTTACAAAACATCTACCTATCCCAATATCAAAAAAAATTATGTATTCACTCAAAATTTTTTCACTCTTTAAAATCACTTATAAGGCAACTTGAAAAAAATGATATCAAATGGGGTATAGTTACAAACAAACCTACAAGAATGACACTGCCTCTCCTATTGGAGTTAAATCAATATATTCAACACGTAATTTCAGGTGACACGATAACTAAAAGAAAACCAGATCCAGATCCATTAATCTTAGCGTGTAATATGATGAACATAACACCTAGTAATTCGATTTATGTGGGTGATGCAAAAAGAGATATTGATGCTGGTAATTTAGCTGGAATGAAAACAATCGCAGTAAATTATGGGTACATTAAAAAGGGGGATGATACAGCTAAATGGAAAGCTACTTTAATAGTTGATACCCCGAATCAACTGAGTGCAGTTATTAAAAGAGAGTTAAGGTTATGATGGAGTCAGCATTCTCAGGATTACTTTTACTTTTTGCTCTGGGTAGCTTGGCAGGCGTCTCTTTGTCATGGTTATATTTCAGAAGTAAACTCACATCATTAAAATTAAAGATAAAGCATCAAGATATAATCGCTGAAGAAAGAGAAACTGCTATAAAAGCTGCTGCGAGCCCACTAACTCAAGCTTTTCAAGATATAGCGAATAAATCATTACAAGCAAATAGTGAAAATTTCCTCAGGCTTGCAGAGCAAAATCTCAGTAAACAGCAAGAAAGATCCACTACCGAACTTAAAAAAAGTGAAAAAGCGGTCGAAAACCTCGTTAATCCAATCAAAAAAGCATTAGAACAATCACAAAAACAAATCACAGAACTGGAAAAATCTCGTAGTGAAGATCAAGGTGGCATTAAGACCTTATTAGAAGAAATGAAACAAAATAACAAATCATTATCAGATGAGACTAATAATCTAGTAAATGCACTAAGAAGACCTGAAGTAAGGGGTCGATGGGGGGAAATGACATTAAAAAGAGTAGTAGAAATTGCTGGAATGTCAGAACATTGTGATTTTACAGAGCAAGTTCATACAAAAAGTAGTGATGGTGTAATTAGGCCAGATATGATTGTCAGGATGCCAGATAATAGAGATTTAGTGGTAGATGCAAAAACACCCATAGAAAACTATTTAAATGCTACCGAATGCGATGATAAAGACAAAGAAGCAATCTTCCTAAAAAAACACGCTAAAAATGTCCGTGAACACATCAAGCTTCTCTCTAAAAAAGCCTATTGGGACCAATTTCCTCAAAGTCCGGAATTTGTGATCCTATTCATACCCGGTGAAAATTTTCTAATAGCTGCTCTCAGGGAAGACCAAAGCCTGATGGAGTATGCTCTTTCGAATAAATTAATACTAGCCACTCCTGCAAATTTTATTGCTTTACTCAAGACTGTTGAATATGGATGGCGTCAACTAGCTCTAGCAGATAATGCAAATACAATCAAAAGCTTAGCTGAAGATTTATACTCAAGATTAGCTACATTTGTAAACCATCTAAATAAAGTTGGCAATCAACTGTCTAGTAGTGTGGACAATTATAACAAAGCAGTCGGTTCACTCGAAAGAAATGTTATACCTGGAGCAAGGAAATTCAAAGAGTTAGGCGTTAATTCTAAAAAAGAACTTGAAGAAATTAAACAACTTGATAGAACAACACGAAAAATTGATAGTCAGAAAGATTAAATCATAGAAGAATATTTATCATGATCAACGAGCAATTTACAAAATTTGAACCTAAAGTCGATGCCTTTAAAGATAAGGTCATATTTATTACTGGCGCGACAGATGGTATTGGAAGGTCGCTCGCAATAGAAGCAGCTAAATTAGGAGGTAAAGTAATACTTAGTGGCAGAAATAAGGAAAGATTAGAATCGATATACGATGAAATCACAGCACTATCTAAATCCACACCAACAATTGCACAGCTGGATTTTGAGACTGCTGATTCAGAACAATATTCATCACTTGCTGATAGTATTGATCTTAATTTCAAATCAATTGATTGCTTAATACATTGTGCAGGTATATTAGGAGATAGATCATCCATCGAACAATACAATCCTGGGGTATGGCAGAAAGTATTGCATGTAAATTTAACCGCTCCATTTGTTTTAACTCAAGCACTATTACCCTACCTCAAACAATCTAAACAACCATCTATAATTTTTACCAGCAGTGGTGTCGGTCAGATTGGAAAAGCATTTTGGGGTGCTTATAGCGTATCAAAATTTGGCACAGAAGCTTTGAGTCAGATTTTATGTGAAGAGTTAAGTCATACAGCTGCAAGAGTTAATTGTGTCAATCCAGGCGCTGTTAAAACTAAAATGCGTCTCGCGGCATATCCTGCTGAAAACAGAGATAGATTAAGAAAACCTGAAGAGATCTTGTCACCATATTTATACTTAATAAGCGATGAAAGTAATGGTATAACTGGAAAATGCCTGCATGCACAATAGTTTTTGATGATTTAGGCTTCATTAGATAGCTTTACAGAATCATAAAGCACGTTAACATCTTTCTTACTTAAGCTTTGATATTTACCTTTTTTTAGAGACTTAGGTAGCAACATTGGTCCATAACCTATTCTAATTAATTTATTTACATCATAGCCAACTGCCTGCCAAAGTCGCTTTACTTCATGCTTTCGACCCTCACTCAGTGATACCTCAAACCATGAATTTGCCATACCTTTTGTTTTCTTTTTAATATTAAGAAAAGCAGCTGGGCCATCACTTAAAGTAACGCCACGTTTGAGAGCAGCTATCTCCTCATGTGAAGGATGTCCATATAACCTTACAGCATATTGTCTGATTATTTCATATGAAGGATGCATTAATCGATTTGCGA
>CABXCS010000031.1 GCA_902510755.1 uncultured Woeseiaceae bacterium
ATGCGATTAAAAATGCAATAAAACATTTTTCTTTGGGCAAAAAAGCCTTAATTCATGAGCATGCTGGTGAAATTTTTGCAGAAGAAATAAAATTATGCCAAGCGGCGCTTCATGAAATGACTGGTGTAATTGATAGCGATGATTTACTTGGAAGAATATTTTCTGAATTTTGTATTGGTAAATAAGAACAGTATATTTAATTGGACACTTAAATTCTAAATAGAACATTAAGTATAGAATCATTCATTTAAAATAGAATATGTAACATGCCTGAAAATAATAAATTTGATGTAATCGTCATAGGTGGAGGTCATGCTGGAACTGAAGCTGCGCTCGCTTCTGCAAGGGCGGGCGCTAGTACTTTATTGGTTACTCACAAGCTGGCCACTCTAGGTCAAATGAGTTGTAATCCAGCTATTGGTGGTATTGGCAAAGGCCACCTGACCAAAGAGATTGATGCTCTTGGTGGTGCGATGGCTAGAGCCATTGACGCTTCCGGAATACAATTTAGAATTCTCAATTCAAGCAAAGGGCCTGCAGTGAGAGCTACCAGAGCACAAGCGGACCGAGATCTATATAAACAAGCAATTCAAAAGATATTATGCGACCAAGAAAGCCTGACATTATGCGAGGCAGGGGTTGAAGACCTCTTGGTAAAAAATAATAGAATAATGGGCGTGCAAACAGAAGACAATATCAAGATTTATTCGAAATCTGTAGTGTTGACAACAGGAACTTTTTTAGGGGGTAAGATACTTCGCGGACAATACTCTGAAGAAGGAGGCAGAATTGGTGACGCACCATCAAACAAGTTGGCCAAAAAAATAAGAAATATGTCATTCCAGGTGGATCGATTAAAAACAGGCACCCCGCCACGCTTGCATAAAGACAGTCTCAATTATAATGTTATGTCTGTTCAGTCCGGCGATAATCCATGCCCAGTTTTTTCCTACATAGGTAAACGTAGCGAACATCCTTCACAGTTGAATTGTCACATTACACATACAACAGAAAAAACTCATCAAATAATAAAAAATGCACTTGATCAATCACCTATGTACAGTGGGTTAATTAAAGGGGTGGGCCCAAGATATTGTCCATCGATCGAAGATAAGGTTGTCCGTTTCGCAGATAAAAAATCTCATCAAATTTTTGTGGAACCAGAAGGGCATAACTCAATAGAGGTTTATCCTAATGGAATTTCAACAAGTCTACCTGAAAACATACAGCTAGAATTTGTAAGATCAATTATTGGTTTTGAAAATGCTGAAATCACTCAACCAGGTTATGCTATTGAATATGACTACATAGATCCTCGCGATCTGAAACTTACTCTCGAGACCAAACAGATAAAAGGATTATTTTTTGCAGGGCAAATCAATGGCACAACCGGTTACGAAGAGGCGGCTGCACAGGGTTTAATTGCGGGATTGAATGCACAGAGAAAGGCGCATGAAAAAGACACCTGGCATCCTCTGCGTCAGAATTCTTATATGGGTGTATTGGTTGATGATTTGACCACAAGAGGCGTTAGTGAACCATATAGAATGTTCACAAGTCGAGCTGAACACAGATTATTATTAAGAGAGGATAATGCGGATGTAAGATTGACGGTAATGGGACGAGAAATGAATTTAGTTGGTGATGAGCGTTGGGAAATATTTAATAACAAAATGCTTGCAGTTGAGAGAGAGCAATCGCGTTTAGAGTCAATTTTTGTAAAAAAATTAGAACTCAATAAAGCAGATAGACAAATTTTAGGGCCAAATTATAAGAGGGAATCCACAGCCGCTGATCTCTTGAAAAGACCGATAATGACCCATAATTTAATTACCTCTCTGTCGGCAGTTGGTGCGCCTAATTGGGACAATAAAGAATATAACCAAGAGATGATTGAGCAAATTGAATTGCAACTTGAAACCCGAGCAAAATATGCTGGTTACATTGAAAGGCAAGAACGAGAAATAGTTAAACATGCAAAACAAGAAGCATTGGCTTTACCAGAGGATATTGATTATGAAAAAATTCATGGGTTATCTAATGAGGCGCGCCAACGTCTAGAAAACACCAGGCCAGATACTCTGGGGCAAGCATCAAGACTCGAAGGAATAACACCTGCAACTTTATCTTTATTACTGATTCATCTGAAAAAAAGATATCTAGGCAAATCAGCATGATGATAAATAATCAAATTTTAATATAATTTAAGAAGAGCATGTGCCACGGTATTATTACAATAGACACTAATTTTGTCAGACCATATCTTGATGCCAGTCATTTAATTATAGAAAATGGAAAGGCGGCATTCGTTGATACTGGCACCAATCATAGCGTCTCTTATTTACTTGATTCATTAACACCAAATGATCTTGATACCAGCGATGTTGAGTATGTTTTTATTACACACGTACATTTAGATCATGCTGGTGGTGCTGGCAAATTAATGAAATTACTTCCAAATGCTAAATTGGTCATTCACCCAAGAGGTGCAAAACATTTAGAGGACCCATCAAAACTAGTAACTAGTTCTAAGAGTGTCTACGGTGAACAAGTATTTTTTGATCTTTATGGTGATATTGAGCCAATTCCCTCTAAAAAAATGATTGTGATTGGTGACGAGGAAATTATATATTTACAAAATAGACCTTTGAAATGTTTTTATACTGAAGGACATGCGAGACATCACTATTGTATTTACGATGAGTCTTCTAAATCAGTTTTTTCGGGAGACAGTTTTGGTGTTTCATACAGAGAATTAGATACAAAACAAGGTGAATTTATTTTTCCAACCACCTCACCGACACAGTTTGATCCACACGAAGCTCATAAAGCAATTGACGAGATATTAGCTTATGATCCACGTACAATATATTTGACCCATTACAGTGGAGTTACTGGAATAAATAGGCTTGCAGAAGATTTGCATAATGCAATAGATCATTTTGTAGAAATTGCAAAAAAATTTAAATCTTCAGCTATGAGAACGAAAGAAATTCGTCTGGCTATGTCAGAATTTCTTATTGGCTCATTAAAAGCACATGATTCTAGATTAAGTGATCAGGAAATTCTTAAGTTTCTAGAAGTGGATATAAAAGTTAATACAATGGGATTAGAATGCTGGCTGGATCAATCTAGCTAATTAATAATAGAGGATATAATGAATACGTTTCGCGCATTTCAAATAGACGAAAAAGATAATCAAATTATCGGCACGCTTAAAGCACTTAATCTAAGTGATCTTTGCGAAGGTGATGTAACCATCAAAGTCACTCATTCGACCATAAACTACAAGGATGCGTTAGCAGCAACAGGAAAAGGAAAAATTCTCAGGAGATTTCCTTTGATTGGTGGCATTGATCTGGCGGGAGAAGTAATCGCTAGCACAGCGAATGAAGTAAAGATTGGTGATCTTGTATTAGTCAATGGATGCGGCCTAAGCGAGACTCGGGATGGCGGTTATACTGAAGTCGCTAGAGTGCATAAGGATGCAATTATACATATTCCAAATAATATGAATCCTCATCAAGCTATGCAAATAGGTACAGCCGGATATACAGCAGCTTTAGCGATTAATAATATGGAGCATAATGGACAAACTCCAAAAGCAGGTCCAATACTAGTTACAGGTGCTACAGGAGGGGTAGGAAGTGTTGCCATAAATATGCTGGCATCAAAAGGTTACGAGGTTGTTGCTCTTACAAGTAAAACAGATAAATTGGATTATTTGAAGAATATTGGCGCTACTGAGGTATTGATGAGAGATGATCTAGACCACGGTAAAAGGCCACTAGAAAAAGCTGTTTGGGGCGGAGCGATTGACAATCTCGGTGGTGAAACATTAACTTGGCTGACTCGCACTGTAAAATATGGTGGCAATATTGCTTGTATCGGATTGGCCGCGAGTCATAAATTAGAAACTACTGTTATACCATTAATATTACGTGCGATTAATCTGTTAGGGATTAACTCAGTTGATACACCTCGAATACTAAGAAAAAGGGTGTGGGAAAGAATTGGTGATGATCTTTTTCCTAAAGATATTGGATTAATTGCGCCAAAAATAATAAATTTTGATGATTTGCCAAATGCTTTTGATGCTTATATTGATGGAAATGTTAGCGGCCGCGTAGTAGTGAAAATACAATAAATCAATCGATGCAGTAGAAATTTATTAACTTAAAAGTTTCTTATTTTATGTTAATTACATTTGGGAAATAGATGTCAGGTAGTTTAGACTTCTTGTCCTTTCTTTGTGAGCAAGGGAATAATTTATGTCAAAAAAATTCTGGAATGCATTAAAGCACGAAAAGCCATTACAAGTGGCTGGAACAATCAATGCTTATTCTGCTTTGTTGGCAAAAGAAGCTGGGTTTAAGGCGATTTACTTGTCAGGCGCCGGCGTAGCTAATCATTCTTTTGGGCTACCTGATTTGGCTATGACAACACTAAATGATGTTTGTGAAGATATTAGGCGTATTACATTTTCATGTGATCTGCCCCTTTTGGCGGATGCTGATACCGGATGGGGAGATGCCTTTATGATTGGCAGAACTATTCGGGAGATGTCACGCGCAGGTGCTTCGGGCTGTCATATCGAAGATCAAGTCTCCGATAAAAGGTGTGGTCATCGACCAGGTAAAATGTTGGTATCAACAGAAGAAATGCAAGACAGAATAAAAGCAGCAGTTGATGCAAGACAAGACGATTCTTTTGCAATAATTGCACGTACAGATGCTCATGGTGTTGAAGGCCAGTCTGCTGCAATTGAGAGAGCCCAGAGTTACGTTGAGGTTGGCGCAGATATTGTATTTGCTGAAGCTTTAAATACTCTAAATGAGTATCAACAATTCACTTCATCAATAAACGTTCCTGTACTGGCCAATCTAACTGAATTTGGAATGACACCTTTATTCACAGCTAAGGAATTAGCAGGCGTGGGCGTGCGTATTGCTTTGTATCCCTTGTCAGCAAGTCGTGCCATGTCGAGTGCTGCAGAAAAAGTCTATCGTGAAATTAAAAACAAAGGCACACAAAAAGGTGTTATTGATAAGATGCAAACAAGATCAGAGCTTTATGAAACACTCGGATATGAAGAATACGAAGAAAAATTAGATGGCTTATATAATGATAATAAGCATGAAAAAAATTTATGAAGAGAGGATGAATTATGGCTGACGGAAAAAAAGTGGGTGGATTGGCAGGGATTTCTGCTGGTGAAACAGCATTGTGCACCGTAGGAAAAGAGGGCGCAGGACTTACTTATAGAGGTTATGATATCTATGATCTTGCACAAGAAGCCTCATTTGAAGAGGTCGCATATTTGTTATTGAGAGGTAAGTTGCCCAATCAAAATGAACTTAATACATATATTGCTAATTTGAAGAAGTTAAGATATCTGCCTGATGAGCTAAAGATAGTATTAGAAATGACGCCTAAAGATACTCATCCAATGGATGTGATGAGGACAGGTGTATCTTTTCTTGGCAATATCGAACCAGAAGATAGAGACTTTCTTAATCAGGAGGAAGTGGCAGATCGATTACTGGCATGTTTGCCTTCTATATTAATTTATTGGCATCGTTTTCATCAGGATGGAAAAAAAATTAATGTAGAAACTGACGATAATAGTATTGCTGGCCATTTTTTAAATATGTTGCATGGCAAGCCTCCATCAAAGCTGCACCAAAAAACTTTAGACACGACATTAATCCTTTATGCAGAGCATGAATTTAATGCCTCCACTTTTACTGGCCGGGTTATCACAGCAACATTATCAGACATGTACTCAGCAGTTACTGGGGCAATTGGCGCCTTGAGGGGGCCGCTTCATGGAGGTGCTAATGAAGCAGCAATGGAGCTTATTGAAAAATTCAATAATCCTGATGAGGCTACTCAAGGAATACTTTCTCTTTTAAAAGACAAACAAAAAATTATGGGATTTGGCCATCGTGTTTATACTACATCTGATCCAAGGAACAGCGTTAATAAGAAAATGTCAAAGGTTTTATCGGATGAAATAGGCGATAAAAAACTTTATGCGGTTTCAGAAGCTATAGAGTCAGTGATGTGGAAAGAAAAAAAACTTTTTGCGAATGCAGATTTTTTTGCAGCGAGTGTTTATCATTTTATGGGCATACCTACCTATTTATTTACCCCAATATTTGTTTGTTCAAGAATTACTGGATGGGCTGCACATATAATGGAGCAGAGAGAGAATAATAAATTGATCCGTCCAGCTGCAGAATATACTGGACCAAGCTTGAAGTCATGGCTGCCAGTGCACGTTAGGAATTAATAATTGAGTATTTAAATAAGATAATAATTTTGTGGAGAAACCATGTCTCAGTTAGATATTCGATCTGCTCTTAGAGCAGAGCCGGATGAAATAATTGTAAAAATTGCTGATTATGTCTGTATGGATAGTGAGTATTCTGATCTTGCCTATGAAACGGCTCGCCATTGCCTGATGGACACTCTTGCTTGCGCCTTTCAGGCATTAGATTATCCTGCTTGTAAAAAAATGCTGGGCCCAATAGTTCCAGGAGCTACTCTTAGCGGGGGAGCAAGAGTGCCAGGGACGTCCTTCGAATTAGAACCAGTCATGGCAGCTTTCAATATAGGCGCAATGATTAGATGGCTTGATTTCAACGATACTTGGTTAGCTGCAGAATGGGGTCATCCCTCTGATAATCTTGGGGGAATTCTTGCTGTTGCGGATTACATGAGCCGTCAAGCTTCATTGATTGATGAGCCGCCACTGACCATGAAAGATGTGCTCAATGCCATGATAAAAGCACACGAAATTCAAGGTGTACTGGCACTAGAAAATAGTTTTAATAGAGTTGGTTTAGATCATGTTTTATTGGTGAGAGTTGCCACAACTGCGGTAATCACGCATATGTTGGGTGGAAATAAAGAGCAAATTATTAATGCAGTTTCCAATTCCTGGATTGATGGTGGAGCACTAAGAACCTATCGGCATGCACCGAATACTGGCTCAAGAAAGAGCTGGGCAGCAGGAGATGCAACCAGTCGTGGAACTAGATTAGCTTATATAGCTATGGCTGGTGAAATGGGCTATCCGTCGGCATTATCAGCTAAAACATGGGGATTTTACGATGTTCTTTTTAAGGGAAATGAATTCAAAATTAATAGAGAGCTAAATGACTATGTTATGGAAAATATATTATTTAAAATTTCATATCCTGCAGAATTTCATGCTCAGACCGCTGTTGAAGCAGCAATGCAACTTCATCCTGAAGTAAAAAATAAAATTGATAAAATCATTAAAATAGTTATTGAAACGCAGGAAGCTGGGGTTCGAATAATAGATAAAACAGGTCCTCTTGATAATCCCGCTGATCGTGATCACTGTTTACAATATATGGTGGCAATTCCATTAATATTTGGACGGTTAACTGCGGCTGATTATGAAGATAGCATAGCTGCTGATGAGAGAGTTGATGAGCTTCGTAAAAAAATGACAGTTAATGAAAACAAATCATTCACTGACGATTATTTTAATCCTGACAAAAGATACATTGGAAATTCAATTCAGGTGTTTTTCAAGGATGGGTCTTGTACAGATTGTATCAGTATTGACTATCCTATAGGGCATCGCGAGAGAAGAGCAGAAGGCATACCAGTTTTGCAGAAGAAATTTGAAAATAGCGTCAAGCATAAATTGCGTGAAAAACAATGGAACACCCTCAGAGAGATTTACACTGATAGTTCACTTTTTAATAAAACAGCTGTTGATTTTTTTATGTCTCTTTTAGTAAGTTAATTATTGGTTTCGCGTGTCTAATATCAACGATAATATTAGCGCTAAGCTTAATTATGGGTTGACTACATTAAATCTAAAATTAGATTCCAATAAAATTGAAAAATTACTTGTACTAATTAAAGAGCTTGAAAGATGGAACAAAAAAATAAATCTTACAGCCATCCGTAGCATCGAAGATATGGTTAGCGGTCATTTATTAGATAGCCTAATTGTTGGGCCACATCTAAAGGGAAAATCAATCATCGATGTTGGGACAGGTGCTGGATTTCCGGGATTACCATTAGCAATTATCGATCCCAGTCTGGAATTTCTATTGTTAGATAGTAATGGTAAGAAGATAGGATTTATAAAACATATAATCAATATTTTAGAGTTAAAAAATACTTCAGCAATAAAAAATCGCGCTGAAGACTATGTTCCGAGCAATGGTTTTGATACTGTAATTGCAAGAGCACTAACTGATTTGCCGCGACTAATTTGCTTAACTGAGCATATGTTGCATGAAGCAGGCTCAATAATTGCATTAAAAGGAAAAAAGCCGATTACAGAAATACAAAAAATCCCTGCCGCATGGAAGGCCTCCGTCTGTCGTGTTTCAGTGCCCGGCCTGGAAACGCATGAAAGACATATTATCTCTTTGACAAAGCCAGTAAAATGATTAGTGTTTTGGCGATAGCAAATCAAAAAGGTGGCGTAGGTAAAACTACAACATGCGTAAATTTGGCTGCATCTCTGGCCGCTACAAAAAGAAAAGTTTTGCTCATAGATATGGACCCACAAGGCAATGCAACTATGGGCTGTGGTATTGAAAAAAGTAATCTAGAGCTGACCATTTGTGATGTATTGCTGGGTGAATCGAAAGCTCAAGATGTTATTTTGAGAGCTGAAGAAGGTGGCTTTGACTTGCTTCCCGGAAACGAAGATGCAACATTAGCTGAGGTTAAGCTTTTGCAGGAGATTGGGCGCGAGATGCGTTTAAAACAAGCAATAAATCTAGTAAAAGATAAATATGATTTTATTTTAATTGACTGTCCGCCGTCGATTAATATGCTCACCGTAAACGCGCTTACTGCAGCTGATGGCGTTTTAATTCCTATGCAGTGCGAATATTATGCTCTAGAAGGCCTAACTTCTTTAATCAATACAATTGATCAGATCAATAAAACTGTTAATCCAAAATTAGAAATATATGGCCTATTAAGAACAATGGTTGATCATCGGATCAATTTATCTAATGAAGTTTCCCAACAATTGATAGATTATTTTGGCGATAAAGTATTTCGAACCGTTGTGCCAAGAAATGTTACTTTGGCAGAAGCTCCGAGTTTTGGCAGGCCGGTACTCTTCCATGATAGAAAATCAAGAGGAGCACTGGCATATTTGGCATTAGCTGGCGAGATGTTACGAAGAGAGGATGATACAGCTCAATCAATTGCCTAATTATCTAATACTTCTGCGCTAACGGATTAAAAGATTAATAAAATAACTAAAAGACTGGTGATATGACTACAAAAAAAAGACTAGGAAGAGGGCT
The DNA here is from genome assembly GCA_902510755.1 of uncultured Woeseiaceae bacterium. GTDB lineage: Bacteria > Pseudomonadota > Gammaproteobacteria > Steroidobacterales > Woeseiaceae > SP4260. Next base: position 9,321 of record CABXCS010000031.1, read on the forward strand.
CGATGCTTTGCTTGGAGCTTCAAAGCCAAGCTCCAAAACCATGGATGACA
>CABXCS010000032.1 GCA_902510755.1 uncultured Woeseiaceae bacterium
TGTACAGTAATTCAAGCAGATAGGGAGATTTTCAAAATCGATGGATTGCCATGAATAAGAATAATAATTCATTACGCTGTCAGATGATGATGCAGCTGGAGTGGCTGGATAAATTACAGTTAAGCATGCGAGTGTATTATCTGCTAAAGAATCTGTTATATTTATGGTTATATTTTTAGCTGCAGATAGAGCTCCATCAGATACATTTAGAGTAACGGCATAAGAATTTTTTGTCTCATAATCAGGCGCAGCATTAAATGTCATTACACCAGTAGCTGAATTTATTGATAACGCACTTGCATCGGTCCCGCTAAGTGAGAATCTCAAATTACTTGAGTCCGTATCAGTGGCAGATGCTATTCCCACATTGGTTTGATTCTCAGCAACAGAGTATGTCGAAGCTGAGCTGATGACAGGAGCCACATTTTGCACTACAGCATATGCATCCATTGCAGTTGCGGCAACATCTCCACCATCACCTCCCCCACCACCACACGCGGATAATGCTACAACAGAAATTGCGGTGCAAAGATTTTGTTTGTTTCCCATTTTGATATCCTTAGACAGTTAAACTAAATTGAAGTTTAATCAAATAAAGTTAGGCTTCAATTAATAATCAGCCTTTGTTACATAATAAAACATTAAAGTGTCATTTTAATTTAACTCTAGTAATGCAATAAAATCCGAGTCTAAGTTACCTATAAGGAGAAGGTTGTCCCATTGGTTGACACTGGTGAGTGTTTTGATAAGAGATTCTTTGTGCTGAAAATTGTGTGTTATTTCACCTGATGGATTTATTCCTAAAATAAATGCATGTGTATTCTTTGGCATAATAAGTTCTAATGGAAGTCCGCCGATCAACTTGCGTATAAATGGTTTATTGGCAAGCATATCAATAATCGGTTGGCGTATACCTGGTAATGCAACCCAGAAAGTATCAACGCCATTAAAGGAGATGTTGTCAGGAAACCCAGGTAGGGCATCTATTAAATAGTCACTCTTACCTGCATTCGGACCCTCGAGCCACAATCTTTTAATTTTAGCTCCAGCTGTTTCATTTACTAAAACATATTCTTCGCTTGGTCCTAGAGCTACTCCATTTGCAAAATGTAAATTTGTTAAGTGTACTTTAGTTTCATTGGTTACGGGTGAGTAGCTTAGCAGCCTTCCCGTAGCTTTATTTTCTAGAATACTGTATGTGCTATTATTATATGTATAAAGCTCGGTCGCATCTGAAAACCAAATTGTACCATCTCTTGCAATATCAAGGTCATCCACGAATAGCATTTTTTTACCATTAACACTGTCGGTTAAAACGCTGACCTTTTTATTCCGATTGATTGATAACAAACCTTTGTCAGCATCTGCCACAATTAAATTACCATAATGATCAAAGTCCATACCCAAGGGTTTGCCATATGTGTTGGCATAAACATCATAGTGACCCTCTATATCAAAGCGGATGATGCGACCATCTCGATAGCCAGTGTAAAAATAACCATCAGGACCTCTTGTAATATCTTCACCCCCAACCCCTACTCCCTTAAGTATTAGATTAATTGGCTTTAACTTCTCATTAATTGAAAACTCTCCCGTAAGACCAGGATTTAAAGATGGTTGCCATATTATCGGCTCAATAGGTGATTTAACATATAGAAATACCAATAAAAAAAATAATAAAAAAATTATACTTAAAGTTAATTTAATAAAATTATTAAAATATTTGATCACAAACTTTTCCTTCTGCCGATTACCAAGATTACTTAAATCCTAAATATGTGACTGTGATAAGATATTCTCCTTTTCGAGCTACAAAGAGCAAACTAATGGAAGATAATTTAAAGAGAAAAATAATCGGTATACTCTTGTTTATTGTAGGTTTTACGATATTTGTTGTACCTTTTTTCTGGTTCATTTTTGTCGCTATTAATCAATAACCCTAGAGCTTGGTTAACCTACTTACTCGCTCTTCTAGACCCATTATTTTCTCATAAGTACCTGGAAATAACCGCACTAGTATGTCAGCAAGTTTGGCGTCCATGCCTATCATTATTCTTCTCTTATTCTTCTGAACTCCTTTGATAATCTCTTTAGCTGCTTTTTCAGCCGAAGTGTAAGTTAATCTATCAAACTCATTAAGCAACTTGGTCCGTGAAGCCTCGCTTGTGTTACTCCCAACTCTAGCATTATTTGCTATTTCTGTTTTTACACCACCTGGATGGACACTACAAACATTAACTGATGACTCACATAGCTCCATCTTAAGAGCTTCAGTAAAACCTTTGAGTGCAAATTTTGAAGAATTATAGGCAGCTTGGCCAGGTATAGCCATAATGCCAAAAATGCTGGATAAATTGATGATGTAGGCATTCTCCGACCTTAATAAGCTTGGTAAGAAAACTTTGACACCATTAACTGCACCCCAGAAATTTATATTCATAAGCCAATGAAAGTCATCTAAATTACCATCAATAAATCGATCCATTAACGTCACACCAGCATTATTAATCAAGATGTCAATATCGCCATGATTACGATACACAGATGTCGCGAAGTCATGCATTGCTTGATAACTTGCAACATCTAATTCATAGCAAGCTGAATCGATTTGCATTTCTCTGAGAATGCTCCGAGTCTCTGATAAATTGGAGGTGTCATTATCAGCTAAAATCAAAAAAGCATTTAAGCTGGCAAACTCAATAGCAAGCGCCCTACCAATACCAGACCCTGCACCTGTAATTACAATTTTCTTATCAGTGAATTTTTTCATGTTGAACTTTATTTTTCTGCACTATGTAAGTGATCAGCTATTCTATTAGTAAATTCGGTCAATAATTCATAAGGAAAATCATGACCCATACCGGGTATTAGCCATAACTTAGCATTTGGAATGCATTCTGCCGTATCTATACCACATTCAACTGGGACTAATTTATCTTTATCTCCATGGATAACTAGCGTTGGCAAATTCAATTTTGTTAAATCAGCACATCTATTTGATGATGAAAGTATGGCTAAAATTTGCCTAATAGACCCTCCGGATGTCATTCCACGACTCATAATACGATCAACAAATTCATCTAACTCACTACTAGATCTAGGATATACTGGACTACCGATAAGTCTCCATAGTTGGTGATAAAATGACACAGGACTGTTGATATTTTTATTTTTGGTTCCCGATAAAATGAATTTTGCCACGTCCCAGTGAGGCCCAGGCATTTTTGGATTTCCAGAAGTAGACATAATAGAAGTTAAGCTTTTTATTTTACCGGGATGATGAATCGCCATTAATTGAGCAATCATACCACCCATTGATACCCCAATTATGTGTGCATTATCTACATTAATTGATTCTAATAAATTATTGATATCATTCATCATATCTTTAAGGCTATAGCAAGAATTAACTGGAAAACCGCATTTGTATTTGAGTGCTTCTAGTATGATATTCGGGGGCTTTATATCAATAATATCAGACTGACCAATATCGCGATTATCAATCAAAAGCAAACATAAGCTCTTTTTAACTAAATTCTTTACTAATTTTGGTGGAGTGGCAGTAAGTGGCATGCCTAGCCCTTGCACTATAATAACGACAGGATCGGATGGATTCCCATACAATTTATAAGCTAACTTTATTTTAGGCACATTCATAGTAATCAGAACTTAATAATTCGCTCATGGTTTCGCTGTAAGCGTATAATCTTCTATTCGAACATCTGAGAGTAGTTTCTTGAATGATCTGCCATGCCCCGGGTAGAGCGTATTATTAACACCACTTGCATTAAGATACCAACTACTACAGCCACTCGACCAGACACTATTATTCAATTTAGCTTGGACATCAAGGTTGTACTTTAGTTGCTCTTTTTCTTTCACTTCAATATATTTATGAGTTCCTGCAAGTTTAATCAATTTAACGATATAATTTAATTCCTGCTCAATGATATGCACATGAGATATCGTTCCTGCACCCGTATTTGGCCCAGTCACCATATGAAAGTTAGGAAAATCAGAGATTGAACAACCTTTATAGGCAGTTTCATTATCAGACCAAACTTCGTGTAAAGTAACTCCATTATTACCTACCATGTTGATGGAATAGAATTGCTTGCTTATATCAAAGCCGGTAGCCATTATAATGACATCTGCAGCATACTTAATATTGTCTTCACCGATAATATGATTGTTGTTAATCTGTTTAATTGGTGATGTTATCAAACTAACGTTATCTTTATTCAGAGCAGGATAGAGTTCATCTGAAAGCAAAATTCGCTTACAACCCAGTTTATATTTGGGTTGCAGTTTGTTATGTAATGCGGTGTCATTGATTGAATCGCGCATATAAGTATTTATTCGTTTCGCTGCATTTGCACCTATTTTTGAGTCTTTTTTTACTATCGGGAACGCGATTAATTCCATGCGGATAAATATAAACCAGCGATAGAGTTTCAGTAACCATGGATATTTTGCAAATCGTTGTTGTTGCGCAGATGTATATTTCTTGTCTCCTCTGGGTATGATGTAATTAGGTGTGCGCTGAAACACATTAAGCGTCTTAGCTATTTTTGCTATTTCCGGGATCACTTGTATGGCACTTGCTGCACTGCCAATGACCACAACATTCTTATCATTTAGCTCAACTTCGTCTCGCCATTGAGCGGTATGCATTACCTCACCATCAAATTTTGCCAATCCATTAAAATCTGGGATAAAGGGCTGATGAAGGCCACCACCTCCATGAATTACATGATGCGCTTGAATTATATCGTTATTGGCAAGATGCACTTCCCAGAGACCACTTACTTCGTCTAGGATTAAGTCTGTCACTTTCACCGAAAAATTCACATACGGCATAAGCTCATAATCGTTAACTATATTTTCTAAGTATTCTTTAATTTCAGGCTGTCTAGCATACACATGAGACCAATCTGGATTAGGGGCAAATGAATAACAATATAAATGTGATGGGACATCACATGCTGCACCTGGATATCTATTTTCATGCCATGTGCCACCAATACCATCAGATTTTTCATATATTGCAATATTATCTATATCGCTTTCTAAAAGCTTAATAGCTGCTCCAATACCCGAAAAACCCATACCAATAATGAGTACATCGAGTGGTTTTTTCTTAATCTGATTGGGCTGCATAAATACCTCAGTTATAAGGAAAACTAATTATATAGTGTAACTATTCATTTGAATGTTAATGCTGCAACAATTCGTTTAAGTAAGTCAAAAAAAAACAGCACGCCAAAGACGTGCTGCTATTTTTTCCTTAATGGCTTTAGAGCTTAATCAAAATTAATTCTAAAGTTAACACCCCAAGTTCTGGGTTCTGTATGATAAGCTCTTAAGCTACCATCCTGAACTGGATTATTAAATACTGACTCATAAAAACGCTCGTCAGTAGCATTTCTTACCCAGAAAGCGAGCTCAGAGTTCAGCTCTTCAAAGATAAAGCCAAGTCTTGCATTCGCAAACGTAAATGAAGGTCTGAAGTGTAATGGGTCACCTGAACCTAGAGTATCTGACTCACTTACTGATTGCTGCTCTAAACGTATGTATCCAGTCGTATCACCTAAATTGAAGCCTTGTGTAAGTGCCACAAAAAGTCTGTTCTCAGGTTCTGCTTTTGTAATACCAGAATGATCACACGCAGTTGCATCTGGATCAGCACCTGGCGCACCTGGATCAATCAAACCTGTGTGCCATGGAGTGGCTACCCAGCAACTAGCACCAGTAAATTCTTTAGCTGTTGCCACTACTTGAGCATAACTAACGTCTAGTTGCGTGCTCTCTGTAGGCGCCCAGATAATGTCTAACTCACCACCCGAGGCTTCAGTATAACCTTGGTTTTGCAAGTTAAACGAATTACCGGTAAAGGTGCTTACTTGAAGGTTATCAACATTCATTTTCCAAGCGGCCACATTGACTCTTAATGTGTCAGTCAGGTCCATTTTGCCACCAAACTCCAATACTTCAGTTTTCTCTGGCATAAAGATATAAGGTAGACCAATAGAAAGTCGATCCGTATTTGTACCACCAGCTTTATAACCAGTCGAGTATGAGCCATAGAACATCATGTCATCATTAGGCTGATAAGCAACTTTAATATTACCAGTTACCTGATCATCTTCTAACTTCTCACTCACATTTGGGCGTGGTGATAAAGATGGTTGAGTATAATAACCCCAAGTTGGTGCATACAGAGGGGCTAATATAGGTAACACAGTAGTTGCTTGAGTTACTGGATTAATTGCTCCTAAACTAATCGCTCCTAAAGTATGCAATATAGAGCCTGGACCGGTTGATACGATATCAGGGACTGGCCCCATCGTACTATTCGTATAAGTACCAACCATAGTTTTCTCTTCATTGGTGTAACGCAAACCGGCTGTTAGGGTCCAATAATCTCTCACTGGGACATCTATTTGACCAAAGAAAGCATAACTCTTATGTTCTTGATTCATAACATCACGTGCATATGCACCATCTGGGAAAGAGTCAGCAGCTCCTGTTGGATATGGATTCGCCGCGACTGCAACAGCATTAATTTGCGCTGCCGTAGCTGCTGCTGGTAATCCATAAGCTACTGGATTTCCAGTAATTGCTGCAGCTATACCGGCAGTTGCTCCAGCGTATAGGCCTGCTAACGCATCAGTGGCCATTTTGAGAGTTGGGTCAATCCCAAAAAAGGCTGTTGTTTGTGCGCCAGTGGTTAACGTTGAATCATTATTTACATCTTGACTGTAGTAATAGAAGCCAAACTGATAATGTCCATCTCTGCCATTAGCGCCTTCATAATCACCTGACCATCTTAACTCTTGGGAAAAAGAGTCGAGATCTAAGAGGTTACGATCTGTTAATAATGGAGCGGCACCAAAATCGACGTCACCAAAATCATTCGTATCGAAATTTCTAATGGCCGTTACCGAGGTTAACGTCATATTATCGTAATCACGATTTATTTCTAATGACAAGCCTTTGTCCTCAGCCTTCGATTCTGGGTTATGTGTGAGGTATTGTCCTAGGTTATTAAAGCCAGAGGCCAATGCAACTTTTTGTCCTAAACCACCTGCTGCCACTGGTGCAGCAATTAGGCCGTCTGAACCAGGCTTACCAGTTACCGGGCTAACAAAGTTATTTTTCATAGTCCCTGCAGCACAACAAACTTCATCGAGTTCAGCATAATCCATAATTAAACGCATGCTAGTACGATCGCTTGGAGTATATAGAAATTGTAAACGACCACCCATACGATCTCGATCATTTATTTTAGGACCATTTACATCCGAAAGATTGGTTATATACCCATCACGATCACTACTAAATAAGGTTGCGCGCATGGCTAATTTATCATCTATTAAAGATACATTAGCAGCGGCATTTACGTTTACCAAACCATAGTCGCCACCGACAATCTCAAAGAAACCGTTTCTTTCATGACTAGGCGCTACTGTTCGAATATTAACCGCACCAGCAGAGGTATTTTTACCGAATAATGTACCTTGAGGACCACGTAATATTTCAACTGCCTCAATATCAGCTAACTGATTACTAATCGAGCTTTGTCGTGAACGATATACGTTATCAACATATCCACCTACAGCAGATTCAAGACCGAAGTTTTGTGAGCTAGTATTTAATCCACGTATTCCCCAGCTTGAGAAACCAGCACTTTGACTCTGATAAGAATCAAGTGAAGGTGTCATTCCTGCCAAGTCACGCATTGTTTTAATACTTGATTTTTGAAGCATTTCACCTGAAAACGCATCCAATGCGACAGGTACATCTTGTTGATTTTGAGCGCGTTTTTGCGCTGTTACAACAATTTCTTCAATTTCAATAGCATTGACACTAGTAACAGTAAAGCCAACCAGTATGCAAAGTGATTTCGCTAATTTGCGACGAATATTAAAGTTCATATTTCCCCCCGAAAACTCAGTCTTTTATTGCTTATTAAGACATTTAAGTTCGGTATTTACTAAATTATACCAACCCTTCATCATTAAGATGTTGGGACCACATGCAGTTGTAATTAACTTACCGCTGCTACTAAACATAAAGTTTTTAAACTCTATAAAACCAATGATACATGTATTATTGCGTTTTGGAAGGGTAATTGTCACTTATATGACTTGCATGAAACTACCATATTTAATCTAGATGCATAGATATTTTCGTGGTACTTAGATAATTTTGACACTTAAATGAGATAAACTTTGCAATTAACACTTTGAAACTTCCACTAGCTTTTTTGTGATATCGATAAAATCTGTAAAAAAGCCATCAATTTTAAGTTCAGTTGTAAACCAAGCAATCATTTCTGCATATGATTCGAAAACTAATGGGAAACTATCTTTCCTGAAAGTAAAAGGATGCATCTTTAGATCATATTTCCTTGCATAATTAGCAAGACCTGTTGGAATAACGTTATTATTAATTGAACTAGTTGTATAAAGAAGATCAAGTGAAGGACCAATTCCAACTGCGTAGTTGGCAATTTCTTTACAACCTGCCTCTAAAACCATCTTGTCATAGTCATCAGCTGATTCTCGCCAAGAGTTTTTTCCAATCAATTGAATTAAAGGTAAAGCAGAATTAAATTTAGCTTTTACACGTTTTAACTCCAAGGAATCGAAACATTGCAGATAGATATTATCTGCTTCTGTCCGATAATTATTTTTGATTAAAACCTGAAGAACGAACTGAGTAATATCAGCACCCTCTTGCCGATGCCACGCAGGTCTTTTGATCTCTGGATAAATACCTACATTTTTTCCGGTAGATTGATTTAAGCCCTTAATTAAATCAATTTCCTCTTGAAGAGTTGGAATTTCGAATTTTCCTTTCTTGTAAGGAAATCGATTTGGATATATAGGGCCACTATTATCCTCAAGTCCGCGCTCATGAACCCTTAGCTGTTTAAGCTCCGCTAAAAGAAAATCTCTAGCATACCAATGGCCGTCACTTCTTTTTCTGTCTTCGTAGACTTCCGCAACATTAGTGACTTGATCCAAATAAATATCATGTAATACTATTGGATGATTATCTCGCGATAAAACAATATCCTGCTCAATGAAATCTGCCCCTAAGCCATAAGCAAGAGCAACCGAGCATAAGGTATGTTCAGGAGCATAGCCACTTGCACCTCGATGTGCGATTAAAATTGTCATTATC
>CABXCS010000033.1 GCA_902510755.1 uncultured Woeseiaceae bacterium
AAAGAGCAGCTTCCGCTAGAACTCTCCCTAACACTCTTTCGCGAAGTGGCTCCACAATATCACCACCCTCTACAATTGGAGACATTGACACTCCCTTGTCGGTACCACAATCCTCTTGAGTGATCACTAAATCTTGCGCGACATCAACTAAACGTCTTGTTAAATAACCTGAATTTGCTGTTTTTAAAGCAGTATCAGCTAGGCCTTTTCGAGCACCATGCGTAGAGATAAAGTATTGAAGAACATCTAAGCCTTCCCTAAAGTTAGCAGTAATTGGAGTCTCAATAATAGAGCCATCAGGCTTAGCCATTAAGCCTCTCATACCAGCTAATTGTCTAATTTGAGCTGCAGAACCACGCGCGCCAGAGTCAGCCATCATGTATATCGAATTGAACGAATCTTGAGTAACTTTATTACCTTCACTGTCTTGTACAGATTCGGTTCCAAGTTTATCCATCATGGCTTTAGCTATTTGTTCGTTTGTTCTTGACCAGATATCTACAACTTTATTGTATCTTTCTCCGTCAGTAACTAAACCTGATGAGTATTGATCTTGAATTTCCTTAACATCAGCTTCAGCTGTATCTAATATTTCATTTTTAGACTCAGGAATTACCATATCGTCAACACCAATAGAAATTCCTGCTATGGTAGCAAAGCGGAAGCCAGTATACATAAGACGATCAGCAAATATTACGGTCTCTTTCAATCCTAAGACTCTGTAACAAGAGTTCACCAAATTCGAAATTGCCTTTTTTGTTAAATCACGATTAACGAGATCAAAACTCAACCCAGCAGGTAATAATGTTGACAGTAATGCTCTTCCAACAGTTGTATCCACCAACTTAGTAACTAATTGCTGATTTCCTTCTTCATCAATTTCCTGAATAGAAACTCTAACTTTTGCTTTTGTTTGTAATTCGACTATATTATTTTCATAAGCTCTTCTGGCTTCATCAATATCGGTGAAGATCATTCCTTCACCTTTTCCACCAACTTTTGACCTTGTCATATAATACAAACCTAAAACAACATCTTGCGAAGGAACAATTATTGGCTCGCCATTAGCAGGGGATAAAATATTATTAGACGCCATCATCAAAGCACGAGTTTCTAATTGTGCTTCGATCGATAAAGGCACATGTACGGCCATTTGATCGCCATCGAAATCAGCATTAAATGCAGTACAGACCAATGGGTGCAATTGAATGGCCTTACCTTCAATAAGAACTGGCTCAAATGCCTGTATACCCAATCGATGAAGAGTTGGTGCTCTATTGAGCATTACAGGATGCTCTCTAATAACCTCTTCTAGAATATCCCATACTTCTGGACCTTCTCGCTCTACTAATCGTTTAGCAGCTTTTATAGTAGAGGCCTCACCTCGTAACTGTAATTTAGAATAAATAAATGGTTTAAATAACTCGAGAGCCATTTTTTTTGGCAGCCCACATTGATGGAGTCTCAAAGTTGGACCAACAACAATTACAGATCTACCAGAATAATCTACTCTTTTTCCGAGAAGGTTTTGCCTAAATCTACCCTGTTTACCCTTAATCATATCTGCCAATGATTTAAGAGGTCTTTTATTTGTTCCAGTAATGGCACGACCTCTTCTGCCATTATCTAACAAGGCATCAACAGATTCTTGTAGCATGCGTTTTTCATTTCGGCAAATAATATCAGGGGCATTAAGTTCCAATAATCTCCGAAGTCGATTGTTTCGGTTTATCACTCTACGATATAGGTCATTTAAATCTGATGTGGCAAAACGCCCACCATCCAGAGGAACCAGTGGTCTTAAATCTGGTGGCAATACTGGTAAAACTCTCAATATCATCCATTCTGGTTTGTTTTTTGATTCAACAAAAGATTCAAGCAGCTTTAATCTTTTAGATAATCTTTTTAATTTAGTTTCAGAGCGTGTGGCACCCATATCTTCTCGAACTTGAAGCATTTCGGTTTGCAGATCCATAGAGGAGAGTAAGTCACTGACCGCATCAGCACCCATTCTTGCATCAAATTCATCTCCATATTGCTCCATCGCCTCTAAATACATCTCATCAGTCATTAATTGGCCTTTCTCTAAAGGAGTCATCCCAGGCTCAACAACAACAAACGCTTCAAAATATAATACTCTTTCAATTTCACGAAGAGTCATATCTAGCATAAGGCCAATTCTTGATGGAAGTGATTTTAGAAACCAAATGTGTGCAACAGGTGTAGCTAGATCAATATGCCCCATTCTCTCACGACGCACCTTTGTTTGTGTTACTTCTACCCCACATTTCTCACAAACAACTCCACGATGTTTTAATCGCTTGTATTTGCCGCATAAACATTCAAAGTCCTTTACGGGACCAAAGATCTTGGCGCAAAAAAGACCATCTCTTTCTGGTTTAAAAGTTCTATAATTAATGGTCTCTGGCTTTTTTACTTCACCGAATGACCATGAGCGAACTTTCTCGGGTGATGCAAGTGCTATCCTAATTGCATCGAAGTCATTTACAGGATTTTGATATTTAAATAAGTTTAATAGATCTTTCATCAGTCTGTTTCCAATTCGATATTAATTCCAAGTGAACGTATCTCTTTAACTAGAACATTAAAGGACTCAGGCATTCCGGCATCCATTTCATGCTCACCATCGACGATATTTTTGTACATTTTCGTTCTTCCTTGTACGTCATCTGATTTGACTGTAAGCATCTCTTGCAAGGTATATGCGGCACCATAAGCTTCGAGTGCCCATACCTCCATTTCACCGAACCGTTGCCCACCAAATTGAGCTTTACCACCAAGTGGCTGTTGGGTTACCAAGCTATATGGTCCAGTAGAACGCGCGTGCATTTTATCATCTACCAAATGGTTTAATTTCAGCATATACATATAACCAACAGTAATAGGTCGGTCAAATAATTCGCCAGTTCTTCCATTTCGAAGCTCAAATTGACCAGTTTCAGATAGATCAGCAATAGTTAGAAGACGTTTAATTTCTTCTTCAGTTGCACCATCAAAGACCGGAGTTGCAGTAGGCAAGCCATTCACTAAGTTTCCAGCAAGCTCAAGTACTTCTTCATCTGAAAATGATTTAATATTTTCGATTCTGCCACCAGTTGTATTATAAATCGTCTCTAAGAATTTTCTCACCTTCTGTATAGAAGATTGCTCTTTTATCATCGCATTTATTTTATTACCGATACCTTTTGCAGCCATTCCAAGGTGAGTTTCAAGTACTTGACCTACATTCATTCGCGATGGAACGCCCAATGGATTGAGAACAATATCAACAGGTGTTCCATCTTCCATATAAGGCATATCCTCAACAGGTACAATAGTTGATATAACCCCTTTGTTTCCATGCCTACCAGCCATTTTATCACCTGGCTGGATCCGTCGTTTAACGGCCATGTAGACCTTAACCATTTTGGATACACCAGGAGGCAAATCATCACCAGCAGTAATTTTTTCTTTCTTTTCTTTAAATAATTTTTCAAACTCTTCTTTATGAATATTTATTCTATCCGCAGATTTTTCGTGTTGCTGATTAGCAGAATCATTTTTCAGTCTGATCTCAAACCATTTATCTCTTGGTAATTCTTCCAAATAAGCTACAGTTATTTTTGTTCCTGCTTTTAATCCACTTGGGCCACCTTGGGCAACTTTACCGACTAAGTTTTTTTCCACTCTTTGGTATATATCTTCTTCTATAATTCTTCTCGTATCGTCCAGATCCTTTTTAACTCTCTCTAACTCTGCTTTTTCTATAGATAGAGCTCGCTCATCCTTCTCCAGCCCATCTCGAGTAAATACCCGAACATCAATTACTGTCCCATCCATTCCTGAGGGTACGCGTTGAGATGTATCTTTTACATCAGCCGCTTTCTCACCAAATATAGCTCGCAATAATTTCTCTTCTGGCGTAAGTTGAGACTCTCCTTTTGGAGTTATTTTACCTACTAAAATATCACCTGAATTTACTTCGGCTCCTATATATGCGATACCTGATTCATCAAGTTTACTCAGCGCAGCATCGCCAACATTAGGTATATCAGCTGAAATTTCTTCTGGTCCCAATTTTGTATCTCTGGCAACACATGTCATCTCTTCGATATGAATAGTAGTAAATCTATCCTCTTCAACCACTCTTTCGGAAATGAGTATTGAATCTTCAAAGTTATAACCATTCCATGGCATAAACGCCACCATTAGATTTTGCCCTAAAGCTAATTCACCAAGATTTGTTGAAGGCCCGTCAGCTAAGACATCTCCTCTTTTTATCACATCATCTGTTTTTACTAATGGCCTTTGATTGATACATGTATTTTGGTTAGACCTTGTGTATTTAATAAGATTATAAATATCTACACCAGACTCTGATGCATTGGTTTCATCATCACTAACTCGGACTACAATTCTTGAAGCATCTACAGAATCTACGACACCGCCTCTCTTTGCAACTATAGTCACGCCCGAATCTATTGCAACAGTCCGTTCCATACCTGTACCAACAAGAGGGGCTTCAGATCTTAAGGTAGGTACAGATTGTCTCTGCATGTTTGAGCCCATAAGAGCACGGTTTGCATCATCATGCTCTAAAAATGGAATCAAAGAAGCAGCAACGGATACTATTTGTCTTGGTGACACATCCATATAGTTCACATCATCACGATTCGCTAATGTAAATTCATTTTTGTGTCTAACAGAAATCAAATCTTCGACAAACTTACCTTTCTTATCTAGTTCTGAATTTGCTTGAGCGATTATAAATCCACTTTCTTCAATAGCAGACAGATAGTCAATTTCACTTGTTACCTTCCCATTCTGAACTTTTCGATATGGCGTCTCTAGAAATCCATAATTATTTGTTCTAGCGAATACAGATAAAGAATTAATCAAGCCAATATTTGGTCCTTCGGGTGTCTCAATTGGGCATACCCTTCCATAATGTGTTGGATGTACATCCCGAACCTCAAAACCCGCCCTTTCTCTAGTCAAACCACCAGGGCCTAATGCTGAAATTCTTCTTTTGTGGGTTACTTCAGATAACGGATTATTCTGATCCATGAATTGTGATAATTGACTTGATCCGAAGAACTCTTTTACAGCTGCCGCTACTGGTTTAGCATTGATCATATCTTGTGGCTGAAGGTTATCTGCTTCTGCTTGCGTCAAGCGCTCTTTTACCGCTCTTTCTACACGAACAAGTCCAACTCTAAACGCATTCTCAGTCATTTCCCCAACACTTCGAATACGTCTATTCCCTAGATGATCTATATCATCTACAGTGTCTTCTCCATTTCTTATTGATATTAACTGGATGATTACTGAGAGTATATCCTCCTTATTTAGTATTCTATCGTTTTGAGTGTCTTCACCTTCATCTGCGATCTCTAAATTGCTATATTTTATTTTTGCATGCTGAATACGCGAATCAAATTTCATACGCCCAACTTCAGACAAATCATATCTATCATTATTGAAGAATAGATTTTGGAATAAATTCTCAGCAGCATCTTTAGTTGGAGGCTCACCTGGGCGCATCATGCGATATATCTCAACAAGCGCTTCCATTCTATTTGAGGACGGGTCAATTCTGAGTGTATTAGAGATGTATGCACCTCTATCTAGATCATTAACATACAAAACATTAATGGTTTCTACTTTATTAGCTATCAAATTCTCAATTAACTCCAGGGTTAATTCATCATTTGCTGCAGCAAGAAGTTCGCCTGTATCTTTATCTATTACATCATGCGAAATTGTTTTTCCCTCTAAATAATCCACAGGTACAACCAATGAATTAGTCGAAGCTTTCTTCATCTCATTGACATGTCTCGCTGTAATTCTCCGACCTCTCTCAATTATTAATTTCCTACCCAACTTGATATCAAAAGTAGCAGTCTCGCCTCTGAGACGATCAGGGATCAAGGTCATCTTGATGTTCTTTTTAGATAGCTGAAACTCATTTGTTTCAAAGAACATATTCAGCATCTCTTCATTACTAAGACCAAGAGCTCTCATGATGATTGTGACTGGTAGTTTTCTTCTTCTATCTATCCTCGCGAACAATGAATCTTTTGCGTCAAACTCAAAATCAAGCCAAGATCCTCTATAAGGGATAACTCGTGCCGAAAATAATAGTTTTCCTGATGAATGCGACTTACCTTTATCATGATCAAAAAACACACCAGGTGAGCGGTGCAATTGAGAAACAATTACTCGTTCAGTTCCATTGATAACAAACGTCCCATCATCAGTCATTAATGGCATTTCACCTAGGTAGACATCTTGTTCTCTTACTTCTTTAACGGGCTTAACTTTTCCGCTAGCCTCTTTGTCATAAATCACCAATCTCACTTTTACACGAATTGGTGCTGCATATGTCTGACCTCTTAACTTACACTCTTGAACATCAAAGACTGGTTTGCCTAGTTTATAACTCACATATTCAAGTGAGGCGTTTCCAGAATAACTGATGATCGGAAACACCGTCTTAAAAGCTGAATTTAAGCCTATATCTTTTCTGTCATCAGTAGGAATACCTTGCTGTAGAAACTTATTATAAGAATCTAACTGAATTGATAATAAGTAAGGAACATCAAGAATTGTAGGTTGTTTACCAAAATCTTTACGTATTCTTTTTTTCTCAGTAAATGAGTAAGCCATTCAAGTTCACCTTATAAGGAGGTCATAAATATTTTTAAATCCATAATTAAAATTTCTAAGAATCAATTTACACGGATAAAAATTTATCCGTGTAAATTTTGACTCAGAATTATTTTAATTCTACAGAAGCTCCAGCTTCCTCTAATTGTTTCTTACATTCTTCTGCTTCATCTTTAGGAGCTGCTTCTTTTACGGTAGATGGTGCACCTTCTACTGCGTCTTTAGCTTCTTTTAGACCAAGCCCAGTAATGGTTCTCACTGCCTTAATAACTGCAACTTTATTTTCACCAAAGCTTGTTAATACAACATCGAACTCGTCCTTTTCGGCTGCTGCTTCAGCATCAGCAGGGGCAGCACCAGCAGCTGCAGCAACTGGAGCTGCAGCAGAAACACCCCATTCTTCTTCAAGCATTTTTACAAGTTCAACTACTTCCATTATTGATTTTGAGCTTAGTTCTTTTAGTAAATCTTCATTTGACATAGCCATGTCTTTATACCTCTATTTTATTATTTATTCAGTTACCTGATTTAAGTTAATTTTTCCAAAACTATTATTCAGCCTGCGCACCTCGAGCGGATAGTGTTCGAGCGAGCATTGCTGGCGTTTCATTGAGAGTTCGCGCCAATTGCATCATTGGAGTCACTAATAAGCCGAGCAACATCGCCCTTGCTTGATCATGTGTTGGCAGTTCTGCCAATTTTTTCAGATCTGAAGCTGGGAGTAACTGCCCACTTAAAGCTAACGAAACCGCTTTCAGAGCCTCATGCTCTTTAGCGAAATCTTTTATAACTCTTGCTGCTGCACCTGGATCATCCTTTGCGAATGCGAGTAAAATTGGGCCCTTAAGAGTCTCTTTTAAACACTCAAAATCAGTTCCCTCAATTGCTAGACGCGCTAATGTATTCTTCACAACACGAAGATATACACCTCTATTACGAGCTTCTGCACGTAACTCAGTCATGTCTGCGACAGATAAGCCTCTATACTCAGCAGCAACCGCTGTAATAGATTCACCTGCTATCACACTCATCTCTTTGACAAATAGTTTCTTGTCTTCGAGTCTTAATGCCATTAATTTCTCCTGGCTTTTAAGTCACATTTCAGGCAGAAACAATCTCTGCCTCCCTTTCTAGCTTTATTTTGATAGCTATAAAACTTAACTATCAAAAGTCTATCGAGATAGTGACTTCATCATAACTAGAATCAGTTAACACCATCTGCGTAGGAAATTAAGACTAAAAAATAAGTCACCTACGGTCTTCGATTAACATCAATTTAATTAACTAAATTGATGACCTCTATTGATGGCCGCAACCATCAATAAAAATTCTTGACTACCCTCCCAAGCTTGCCTGATCTATTTTCAAACCAGGACCCATAGTTGAAGATACAGTCATTTTTCTTAAATAAACTCCTTTTGCAGAAGACGGTTTAGCCTTCTTAAGATCAGTTAGCAGTGCTGTTAGATTCTCTTGCAATTGCTGACCTTCAAAATCAGTACGTCCAATAGAGCAATGAATAATGCCCGCTTTATCTGTTCGATAACGAACTTGGCCTGCTTTTGCATTTTTCACTGCAGTCTCTACATCAGCTGTTACAGTGCCAACTTTAGGATTTGGCATTAGCCCCCTTGGACCCAATACTTGACCAAGTTGACCGACAATTCTCATGGCATCTGGAGTTGCTATAACTACTTCAAAATTCATTTCACCGGCCTTAATACTCTCAGCTAGATCATCAA
>CABXCS010000034.1 GCA_902510755.1 uncultured Woeseiaceae bacterium
TGGAGCCAATACGACAGAGAGTACTATATATACTGCTGCCGTTGGCATACCCATCCCTAAAATGATAGCAATTACACCAGTCAACAATAACATAACGAGTAACCCATATTGATTACCAATCTCTGTCAACCCCAAAGTAAGGTTAAATCCCAGACCAGTAATATTTAGCACTCCAACAATAATTCCTGCAGCTCCTCCAATCAATATTATAGGGATTAATGTATTAGAGACTCTCTCAAAAAAACTCATTAACATGGAAAAACTTATTTTCGTGCTTCTCAATATCAATCCAGCAAATAAAGCCAATACACCCGACATTAATGCTGATTTTGCTGGTTGCAATCCTATTACAAACATTAGAAATATTAAGCTAGCAATTGGAATTAAATGCAGCCCACTGTGTTTTATTAAATTCTTAAAAACTGGTGTATCTTTTTTATTCAAGCCAATTAGATTATTGTCCTTTGCCATAAAATCAACTTGCATAAATAAAATGACGTAATAGATTATTGCTGGCAATAATGCGGCACCCACTACCTCGAGATAAGGAATATCTAAAAATTCAGCAATCAAGAAAGCTGTTGCCCCCATAACAGGTGGGGCTAATTGACCTCCATTAGATGCAATGGCCTCTACAGCGGCTGAGAAATAACCAGGTAGTCCTGTTTTTTTCATTAGAGGTATAGTAACAACACCAGTTGACATTACGTTGCCTACAGTTGACCCACTAATCGAGCCAAATATTGAACTTGCCACAATAGAAACTTTGGCGGGCCCTCCCCTAAAATGCCCCATTAAAGATAATGACATGTCGGTCAAAAATTGAGCACCTCCACTAGTTTTCATTAACTCACCCATCAATAAAAAACCAAAAACAACAGAACAAACTATTGAGAGGATCAATCCTGGAACACCTCCACTATCAGCATAAAAATATAATATCAGTCTTGAAGGGCTCACCATCGCTCCCTCCAAAATACCACCCAAATTATGCCCAAAAAATCCATAAAGAATGAAGCACAGAGTAAGTATTGTTATAGCGTACCCACAAAATCGACGTAAAGCTTCTATCAAAAGTGTGATTGCAACAATCCCTGGTAACCATTTTTCAGGCCCACGATTAGCAAGATCAGTAAGCCAATCTACATAATTGATAGACACCCAACCCCAAGATAATAAAGCCATGATTCCAAGACTTATATCAAAAGCAAGTAAGGAGTCATCATCTTTTAATGGCTTAGATAAAAATCCTGCAGCAATGGATATTGCTAACATTAATGATATATAACTTGCAGTTACAATCCCTAAATTTAATCTTATCGGAATATCTAAAATCCAAATCACACCCAATAAAACCAATGAGGCCAGATAAAAACGTTTTATCTTATGAGCTATTTGATCTAAAACCATATATTTCATGAAGCGAGAAGGTGCTAATTAATGCTGCGACAGTAAGACTTGATTCGTATTCTCTAAAGTCTCATTCCATCTATTTTTTTCGGTGTAATACTGAATGGCACCGTCATGATAAGGAATAGTATGATTATTGTTGCCAACAAATAACTCTGGATCCCCTCTTTTCAATGCGGAGAATTGAGTTTGCATATCAATCCAATTATCCTCAATTGTCCTAATAATAGCGATAGCATCTTCATTTGACATATCCACCGAAGTTACCAAATAAATATCAACTGAGCCCGTCAATAAACCCGCTTTTGATCCTGGTAATTGATCATCATGTTTAACTTTATATGCATTGAAGCCTTGACCTAAAGTATCAAAGTAATTTTGTGCATCATCATTATCTGACATATCCAAAAACCTAATTCCACCTGGGGTTATCGCATGCGCTTTACGAACATTGCCCTGACCTAGAGCAATTGGTGCTGCATCAGCTAAACCATCAGTCACTGCAGTTATTCCTTGAGGTAAACCACCAACAGTTATTGAATTATACTTATCAATAGATAAGCCAGATGCCATTAACATCGACTTATTGCCGATGCTCAAAGTGATATTAGCTGATTGTTCATCAACAACATCTCTACCCAGCAACTCACTAACAAAGAAGAGATCAGAGTCCCCTCTTACCATGTACCCATAAGGCATCTCCCAAAACCGCATTAATACTCGAAGATTAGGCTGTTTCTGCAAGCCCATATCACCGCGATAATAGCTACCAGCCTCTATGCTAGTGCTGAAACCAAGTGACATTTCACCATTACTAATTAAGGGCACATATACTGCTGAGCCAGAGGCTGGCTGTGCTATTGAGCGTCTTTCAAGTTGCTCTGAAAATAATTTAGCTAATCCTGTACCTACAACATAGTAGAATGTTCCAGCTGGATTAGTACCGATAGTGATTGTACTTGATTTGTTATTATCAGCACATGACACAATAAACATTATCATTACAGAATAAAATATCTTTCTCAGAATAGTCACAATCAATACCTCACATTTTTATCGTAAAAAAATTAATCTGCCATACACTAAAATATAGTGAGCATTTTTGTACAAAGATTAACATTTTCTTTTGATTAGTGTATGACAAGCCACTACAGTATGATAGATCAAGATAATAAAACTTCTCAATCACTAACCAAAAAAAAGATAACAAAACATGTCACATATTTCTGTAAAATTAGACGATATTGAAAACTACACAATCACTGCATTAGTGAAACATGGAGCTAGTTCATGGAATGCTACGGAAGTAGCGAAAGCGGTAAGAGTAGCCGAGGCTGAAGAAAATAAGATTTGTGGTTTGTATTATCTAGAAAGTTACTGCAATCAACTTCAAAGTAATCGTGTAGATGGTCTAGTCGAGCCAATAGTTTCACAACCAAAGCCCGGGTGTGTTGCGGTTGACGCACAAAATGGATTTGCACAAGCAGCCTTTGCAAAAGGTCTCAATTCCGCTTTAAGTGTTGCTAAAGAAAATGGTATTTGTTTGTTTACCATTTCGCATTCACACACATGCACTTCTCTGGGTTACTTTACATCACGAATTGCCAAACATGGTTTTATTGCGATTGGAAGTACAAATGCGCCAGCTTGTGTAGCACCGCCTGGCGGTAACGAAGCACTCCTTGGAACCAATCCAATTGCAATGGCTATACCATCCTCGAATAAGAATATAGCCTTTCAATTTGATCAATCCACAAGTGCAATTGCAATCGGTAAAATTAGAATGGCAGCAGCAGCAGGTGAATCCATTCCAGATGGTTGGGCTATTGATCAAAATGGCGCACCAACGACAGATGCTAATGCTGCCTTGAAAGGATCATTACTCTCATCCGGGGGTTACAAAGGATATGGTTTTGGGTTAATGGCTGAAGTATTGGCTTCAGCACTTACTGGATCAGTCAGTAGTAAAGAAGCACCTCCACTTAAGACTACAGATGGTGATCCACATAATTTAGGGCAAACATATATATTAATTGATCCAAATTACAATAATCAACAAAAACACTTTCAAGATAAAATTGAAGCATTGAGGCAAGCTGTTAAAGCTCAATCAAATGCCAGGCTCCCTGGGACAGGTAAGAATATATCTGATGAAGTCATGCTTGAGCAATCGCTTTGGGAGCAAGTGCAGAAATTAGCTAACTAGCCTTGATAACTGGGATCGAATTATTGAGCCCTCTGAAAATTTTCTATCATCTCAAAATAGGCGTCATTAATTCGAATATCAGAAGTTAATTGTTGTATTTTCTGTGCTAATTCATCTTGATTATTCAATCTAAAGAAAGCTCGATTAATTCTTGGAAAGTTATTTACTAATTTTAAATTATAATCCTGCTCAATATCCGTTGAGTCTGATGAATTTTTCAAATGGACAATTATGTTTCCGGTGACAATCACAATCTTCTTTGTTTCTTCGCTATAAGCCAATTGATAAGCCTCTATTGAAGAAATGTTTGCTTCTTTTTTAGAGGTTCTATTTGGAATTGATTCAACGATCACATCATAGTTTCCTAATTGAGAAGACCATATTATATTTTGATCATTGAGGTTGAATAAACCTGAAATATTAACTCGACTATTAGAAACTATTTTATAAGGAGTACTGTCTAACATTAAAGTTGGGCCATTCGCTTTTGAGGCAAATAAATCGGCATCATCATCCATAATTTGAGACAAAATTGAATGAGGTAAGATTATTATGCACAGTAATAATAATTTATTACTTTTATCTATAGTTTCTCTCAATAACTTGACTATTTTCATATTTTCACCGCCCAAAAATGGTTAACTTCCAATCTGTTATAACTCCTGGTACATCTAGTTTTTTATCAACTAACATAATCTCCCATTCACCATTGGAATTTTCACCATAGAAAGCATTGCTGACTATATTAAAGCATGCTGATATATCCTCAAAGCCATTAAATGGTGGTAATAAGACTGATCGAGTACCTTGCGGCGAAGTTAATGCTATCGAGAGATCACTGGGCCGATCATGAGATAAGCACACATTCACATTAATAGCTTCTACAGTTAAATTGTTTGTATCTGAGAGAACTGCCATTCTACCAATATTTGAGTAGTCCGGAATTGGTGCATTCAATGTACCGCTTGATTGCTCAATTGATGTCACAAATGTGCCTAAACTGCCAAGCGTATAGTTTTTAGCGGCAGTTATTGCTGCAGATGTATCAATTCCACCAAAGCCATAGTAATTATGAAATTTATAACCTGCCGCATTTGTCGTCCATGCTGGCTCAGCAATATAACCATCAATAACTATAGCTTCGATATTTGCATCTACCTGCACCGCAGTAGTAGCTAGAATATGCTTAACATCACGCCATGTTAAACTAGGATTTGCTTCTAGTAAAAGCGCGACAACTCCACTCACGACCGGAGCAGCAGCAGATGACCCATAAAATGTTGAGGTATAATTACAAGCTGTATTCGAAATATGATTTCCTTTATTTTCGAACGCATTAGCATAAGCACTGAGATTTGCCCGCACATAGCCCTTGTCACAACTTGATTGATCAATTGTCATAATACCCGGCAAATAAGGACCATAACCGGAACCCACAATGTTAATATCTGTTCCACCTTCACCACCAGGTGCACTGATCCAAATTGCTGAACCAGCAGTTGAGTAGGACGCACGCACGCCGTTTGCATCGAGAGCCCCAACTGTAATGACATATGGAAGAGAGTGCTCAGGATCCATACTCGTATTATTGCAACTCACACCATTGCTATTTGCGAGACTGCAATTGGCTGAACCAAATGCAAGAAATCCATTGCCACCCGATGTTACATAGATAGCTCCTTTTCCATCTCTTAGATTAACTACACCATCTATGTATTGAGCTTTTACCGCAGAATTTATTAAAAAACTCGAAGTTGTATCGTAACCATAGCTCAAATTAAATATATCAACATTATTTGAGAAACTAGCTCCTCCTAAAGCACTAATAACATTTGCGTTAGTCGGTGATTTAAGCATATTAAGCCCTACAACTGAGGCTTCTGGGGCTACCCCTCTTCCACCTATATTATTCCATGCCCTTGCAGCGATAATACCAGCAATACTCGTTCCATGATCACCTGATGTAGATGCTGATGTTGGATCGGTAGTATCATCTAAAAAATTATATGAACCATCAGTAACGACATTATCAATAATATCCTCATGAGCTACCTCTAAACCAGAATCAATAATAGCTACTGTAACTCCACTACCGGAATAACCATTAGTAATGACAGTATCGATATTAATATCTTTAGAGTTAGTCCCTGCAGTTGATGCAAAATTTAACTGCGCGGTATTATCAAGATGCCATTGATGTTTATAGAGAGGATCACTTTTCAAAGATATAGTAACTGATGAAACAGAGGAATCCACGTAACCATCATTAACCTTGAAGGTGAAAGTGTCACTTGCTGGTTCTGTCACACCAGCTAAAGTTTGATAAGCGAAATCACCTTTTGACTGATCATTGATAGTAACTGTTCCTTTGCTACCATTAGTGACCACTGAAAATCTCAATGCTCTATCATCTTGTGCTGTTCCAGCTAAGGACCCTGTGATGGAATTCAAACTCTGAGGGAGAAGATTTAGAGTCAGGGCTTGAGTTGCCGCAGTGGGAGCAGTATGCACATTTTTATTTAACGGATAGTCATCATTTTCGTCATCAACGCCGTCTGCATCATCATCGGTATCTGCATTATTTCCAACACCATCAGCATCAGTATCAATCGTTTCATCTTTATCAAAGGGAAATGCATCAAACAAATCATCCACGCTATCATTGTCGTCATTCAGATCAATAACATTAGCCAATCCATCAGTATCAAAGTCATCAAGACTCTGAATAAGAGCTGAATTTGTAAACATTTTCCGTATAGAGGTAGCCTCTGAAAATTGCTCAAGATCTAAATTACTTCTAGTTGCGCCATAGATCGAAGTTGCGATAGCAGCTTGTGAGAATGTTAATATTTCAGAAGAAATATTATCTGTTGGCTGTAATGTTTTTTCACTCAATAATGCATTAACTTGAGTGATATTTTCTGCTAATTTACCGATATAACTTACATCAAAATTGATCTCCATCACCAATTCATTAATCAACGTTGAAAAATAATTACTGAGTATTTCTTTAGAAGTGAGCACTTCCTTATCATCCGAGATGATGCTTGCTAGCTTCGTTGCGGCAGCGGCAGCTATCTGCATAACAGTAATATTCTCTTGAGGTGTGATTAGATTATGAGTGGCATTTAATATCATACTTAACTGAAGATTAAGCTTAGTTATTTGCTTGGCAGCGACTTGATCTTGTATGGCTAGCGACCAAAACTTACTAGTTAGTACGTCGTTCTTATCATCGGTTATACCTAATCCATTTAGCAATTTTTTTGAGTCAGTGGCGACCGTTATTAATGTCGATATTGGTGAAATAGTCACTAATTTATCTAATAATACTGGAGCCATTAATATTAAATTTGAAGACCTTCCAGTATGAGAATCAATCCCAGATCTAGCTACTAATCTCTGATTACATATACCAGTACAACCTATAATAGCCTTGTTTATAAAGAAAAATCCCTCTGCATTTGAAGTAGTTTTATACTCATCGTCATCAAAAACTAAATCACCATCATTATCTACAAAAACAAAAGCACCTACGATTGGTCCATCAACAACTCTTCCTTCAAGTGCATCTTGAATTGAAACTCTAATCTCCAATAAAGTAGTATCTGCTCCTGCTGCTGCCTGAACTGAAACTTCATAAATATTATCAATGTCTGAATCATGTGGTGATTCAAAATCTGATGCCTCAATAAGGGCTAATTGACCATTAGCGGTAAGTGAAAATAACTCCTCATCATTACCCCCAATTATTGAGTGAGTTACCAGTCGATTATTCGTATCAGTCGCAATCAACGAGATGATATTTTTACTGCCCTCTGTAACAGAGATATTAGAATAGTCATCATTGTATGATGGCGGAAGATAGACAATACTGGATCCTGAGCCGCCCCCGCAAGAAACAATTGCGACACTCAAAAAAATCCAAAATAAAGATATTTTGTATAAACTCATATTATTAATTTTTTACTGAATCTCTTATAGACTTTGATAATACCTTTTTAGTGGTATCAAATTAAAGTGTAAATGTATTAATTTATTGCCTTCTTATTTCTTGGTGGATGATAACTATTCCCAGGGACATATTCATATTAATCATTTAGTTGCTCATAGGTACTTGAAGTTATCATAAATGTCTCCATATATTTTATGTGAGTGCCTTAGGGGCTTACATAAAATAAATATAAACTTGCTTAAAAAAAGGAGTTAGGAAAATGGTTAACACTACATTTGATTCAATCTGGAGAGATATTTCTCCGTTCGCAGTTGGTTTTGATAGAACTTTTGGCACGCTAGAATTGTTAGCTAACGCCAGAACAAAAGAAGCTAA
>CABXCS010000035.1 GCA_902510755.1 uncultured Woeseiaceae bacterium
CCAGATACAGATACTTCTGATAATTTTGACTTTACTATTTACCCTAGTATTGATGCAATTGAATTCTCAGTACCTGAACAAAGTCAGGATGAAACTTTCTCAGTTTGGATTCGTTATAGAGTTAAAATATTCGATTATAATGGTGAGGAGATTGTTAACTGGCCAATAAGTGCGTATGGAAAAACTTCAACTTCTACATTTTCTGATGAGCAAGATTTAGCGCAAGCAGCGATATTGGCCATGAGGGATGCTGCTGCCCTTATCATCCTACAGTTAGAAAAAACTCAAGAATTTAACAACCTACAATCATGAAGATAAATTCATTTAAAACTGTCAAGCAAGTAACTTATAAAAAAATCTTCAGGCTGATAGTGCTCTTAGTTTTAACACTAAATGCTTGTGTCACAGCCAGAATCGAAGATAATCGCATCGGCAATACCGGCATTGGTGAAGGTGAAGGCGTTGTTATACTAGCTAAAAGCTATCATCTTGGTAATGATACTGAGAGTGATTTCATAAAGTGCATTGGATCAAACATAAGTAAAGGATCTAGTGGGGTCAGGGTGATACCAACTAGGAGCTTTAAAGATTCACTTTTTCCATGGTTTGAGCCAAGAACAGCTCCAAGTGATACGCAAAGTCTTGCTAAATTATTAACGCGAAATAAAGTTAAAGACGCTATTGATGGACAAAATTTACGCTACATAATTTGGCTAGATGGTAATACCGATAGCAGTGGTGGTGGTGGTAGTATGTCATGTGCGGTAGGACCTACTGGAGGCGGTTGCTTCGGCTTTGCCTGGTGGCAAAATGACTCTAACTATGAAGCAACTATATGGGATATACAAGATACAAAAAACGAGGGTAATATTAGTGCAGAATACAGTGGAACTTCTTTTATGCCAGCAATAGTAGTGCCAATTCCATTGTTCGCAAGAACGCAAGCAAAAGCATGTAAGGGATTATCTGATCAACTTAAAATCTTTATTGCTGGATAATTAATTTTATACTCATTATATTGATATCGTTACTCAACTTTTAAATATATTTAATAACAAGCAAACAATAAAATGAAATATGTAATGACTCTCTTTTCTTTTCTGCTAATGGGACTTTTTATATTGCCATTTATTTTTTTTGCTATTAATGATTTTATCTTTGGAAAATATGCTGGTGAGGGTTTTACAGGATACTATATAGAATATTTCAAGATGCTTAGAGGCGGAAGTCATGCAGCATGGTTTATTTCACTCTCCCCTTGCCTGGTTTACGTAATTATAAAAATAACATTTAAAATAAAGGATAAACTAACTTGAGCTATAACTTAAGAAAATTTAATAATAATATTATTTTTTTATTCATTTCTTTTGTGTTTTTTTCAACAAGTCTTATTGCTAATGATGAAGTTGAGTTATCACTAAATGCTGAATCAAGACATGAAAAAATTGGGGCTCTAGTACAACGATTGATAGAGCGAGCACACTATAATCACACAAAAGTAAACGATGAATTATCTTCTGAAGTACTCAATAATTACATAGAGAACCTTGATGGAAACCGTTCTTATTTCTTAAAATCTGACGTTGAATCGTTTGAATCACTTAGATTTAAAATTGATGATATGCTGGGCCCCGCATCCTTGCAACCTGCATTTGAAATATTTGAAAAATATAGAGTGCGCGCAATAAGCAGGATGCAATATGCCATCTCGATTCTAGATAATGAGCCTAACTATACACTGATAGATGAATACCAATTTGATCGATCGGATGAGCCATGGCCATCCACAACAAATGACCTTGATAAGTTATGGGAAAAACGTGTTAAAAATGATGCGTTAAACCTTACTTTAAATGAAAAAGAATGGTCTGAGACAAAGAAACTCCTCACCAAACGATATGAACGATTTCTAAAACAGCTTCAACAAATTAATAGTGATGATGTTTTTGAAACTTTCATGAACTCTTTCGTGCATACACTGGACCCTCACTCCAGTTATTTTTCACCCAGAAACTCGGAAGAGTATCAGATACAAATGAGTCTGTCTTATTTTGGGATTGGTGCGTCACTTTCTATTGAAGATGAATATGTATCAATTGTAAATATTATTCCTGGTGGACCAGCAGCGATTGATGGCAAGCTCAAACCAAAAGATAGGATATCTGCAATAGGTCAAGGTGAAAACGGAGAATTAGTTGATGTTGTTGGTTGGAGATTAGATGATGTTGTGCAATTAATTAGAGGGCCCGCAGAAACTGTTGTGCGTCTTGAAATATCTCCAAGTGAATTATCGCCTAGTGAACCAACAGAAATTATTAGCCTTACCAGAGATCAGGTCAAACTTGAGGAATCTGCTGCAAAGAGCAATCAGATAAAAATTCAAAAAAATAATCAAGAATACAATATTGGTGTTATAGATATACCTAGTTTTTATCGAGATTATAATGCTCTTAATAAAGGTGACGATGAATTTACTAGCACCACATCAGATGTTAAGCGTCTCCTGCTAAATTTTGAAAAAGAAAGTGATGGCATCGATGCGCTTATTATCGATCTTCGTAATAATGGTGGTGGGCACCTGACTGAAGCAACTGCTCTATCTGGCCTGTTTATAGATAATGGTCCAATTGTACAATTACGTAATGCCAGAGGTCGCATCAGTAGACTTGATGATCCAGATCCTGTTCCCAGATCAATATATGATGGACCTTTAATTGTACTTGTGAATCGATATAGTGCATCAGCATCAGAAATATTTGCAGCTGCAATTCAAGATTATGATCGAGGAATTATAGTTGGCCAACAGACTTTTGGTAAAGGTACAGTGCAAAATCTTTATCCGCTTGATCGTTATGTGAAAAAACAAGATGAAGAGGAATTAGGTCAGCTTACATTGACTATTGGAAAATATTACCGAATAACGGGAGAGAGTACACAAAATCGAGGGGTAAACCCTGATATTGAATTACCATCATATATAGATACTGAATCAACAGGTGAAAGTGCTCGCAAAACCGCTCTACCATGGGACACTATAAGATCATCAAGGTACAAGGCCGGTGGCTCGTTACAAAAGATAATTACTGAATTATCCAAAAGCCATCAAATTAGATCGCAAGAGGATCCAAATTTGATTTTTCTTAATGAGGACACTTTGGCTATAAAAAATACTAAGAACAAAAAACTTATTTCATTAAATGCTGAAATTAGAACTAAAGAAAGAGAAGAGGCAAAGGAAAATCAAAAAAAACGTGAAGAAAAAAGAGATCAACTAAATGCTGAAATCACAAATTCCAATCAAGAAGAATTGATATCAAAAGACATCCATCTTGACGAAGCAGCAGCAATTGCTACTGACTTTATAATTATTGGAGCTAGCACAACACAAAAAAATCAGCAGGTGAATATTTATAATAATTCAAAAATTAATCAAACTTATAATTAAGATTGATTAAATGCTCTAACCACTTATTAAGGATGATATTTTTTCTCCATAAATGGTTTATGATATATTTATGAGGTAATATTATTTTATTGAAATCAGGGCATTCATGCGTCTCATCAATGCCAGTTACCTGTACAAGCTGTCCATCCAAATATACCACAATTTTCAAGTTGGGCTTATATTCAATACTAATTTTATCTGCAAAAATATAGGACATTGAGAAAAATATAGTATATTTTTCTTTTTTCGTAATAGTGAAAATTATATCATTCTCGTTCTTACATCTTGCGATATGCTCACCCTCTAAATTCATAAAATCTGATTTAAGATCAATCAGTCTCAAGAAATTACTCTCATACAAGGTCATTAACCCAGTAAATGAATTTGGCTTAACGATAGTTTGGGGGATTATTTGATGGTCATACATGAGTATAAAATATAATAGATATTAAGGTCTAAAACGTCTTTGAACGCCTGTTTTTTCTAAAATTTTACCTGAGATCTCTTCTATAGATAACTCTGAAGTATCAACAAATTTAATAGAGTTTTTTACGTATAGTTTCTCAGCTTCACGAATCTCATAACTGATCTGTTTGATTGAAGCATAATTGCCAATCGCTCTCCGCTCCTTTCTTATCTGCCTGAGCCTATCTGCCGAAATAGTTAATCCAAATAATTTCTTTCTATGAGCATTTAATGATTCAGGAATTGCGCCGTTCTCTAATTCTTCATCAGTCAAGGGGAAGTTTGCAGCATAAATGCCATATTGAAGAGCTAGATACAGGCATGTTGGTGTTTTTCCTGAACGTGAGATCCCTAATAAAATAATATCAGCCTTGTCATAATGCCTGGTGACACCACCATCATCATTCGAAAGCGCATAGTTCGTTGCCTCTATCCGCTTCATATAGGTATTTGCATCACTCATACCATGCGCTAACCCACTCTTCTTAGTTGATTTTAACTTTAATTCATTTTCTAGCGGTTCAAGAAATACATCAAAAATATCTAAATGCAAACCATCTACTTCTTTCACTATCTCTCTAAGTTCTTCACTGATAAACGTAGAAAAAATAATCGGTTTATTAGATTGTTCTTTATTTGATGAATTAATTCTTAAAACTGCTTCTTTTGCCTTGTCTTCGTTATCTATAAATGGCAAAGTCACTTGTTGGAAATCTTGTCCGTCAAATTGAGTAATTAGACTGTGGCCAAGCGTTTCTGCGGTAACACCAGTTTGATCAGAGAGAAAATAAACAAAACGCATGTAAATATTGGCCTATATAAATGAAATTAATCCTTATTGTCTAATTAGTGACTTATTAACTCAAGAAAAAAATGCAAAATCCATATATCAAAAAACTCAATGAACTAAACATGCAAGATCTTGATTTAGTTGGGGGTAAAAATGCCTCACTGGGTGAAATGATCGGTAATTTGACTAGTCTAGGCATCAATGTTCCGGGTGGTTTTGCTACCACCTCACATGCATATAGAGATTTTTTGAAACATGAAGAACTAGGTGACAGAATCAATAAAGTGCTCTCTGAACTCGATGTAGATGATTTATCCGCCTTAACAGAAACTGGAAAAAAAATAAGAAAATGGGTGCTAGAAACAGAATTACCAAAAAAATTAATGTCAGAAATTCATTGTGCATGGAAAGAAATGACAGAAGGAAAAGATCTTGCGTTAGCTGTACGATCATCAGCAACTGCTGAAGATCTTCCTGATGCTTCATTTGCGGGCCAACAAGAAACTTTTTTAAATATTAGAGGTTTCGATAATCTTATAGAAGCATTGCATCATGTATATGCATCGCTGTTTACAGATAGAGCTATAGCATATCGAGTTCACCAAGGATTTGATCACTCATTGGTCGCCCTTTCAGTGGGGTTTCAGCACATGGTTCGAAGTGATATTGGTGCAGCGGGTGTAATGTTTACTCTAGATACTGAATCTGGGTTCAGAGAAGCTATTTTTATCACGTCATCTTATGGCTTAGGTGAGACAGTTGTTCAAGGCTCAGTCAATCCTGATGAATTTTATGTATATAAACAAGCGTTGGAGAGTAATCATCATCCCATTCTCAGAAAAACACTTGGTGACAAAGCTACAAAAATGATCCTGAGAGAAAATACTAATCTTGGTAAAACTGTTCAAATTATTGATGTCCCTAAAACTGATTCGCAAAAATTTTCTATTAGTGATAACGAAATTATCGAGCTATCAAAATCTGCATTGTTAATAGAAAAACATTACGGTCGACCAATGGATATTGAATGGGGAAAAGATGGTTCCGATGGTCAGTTATATATTCTTCAGGCAAGACCTGAAACAGTGCAAAGTCGGAGTGGAAAAACAATCAACCGTTTTAACCTCAAAGAAAAGTCATCGATCCTTGCGACAGGCAGGAGCATTGGACAAAAAATAGGGAGTGGCACTGCCAAAATTATTAATAGTGTTAACGAAATGAATCGAATTCAAAGTGGGGACGTTTTAGTTTCAGACATGACGGATCCTGATTGGGAGCCGGTAATGAAAAAAGCCTCTGCCATAGTCACAAATAGAGGTGGCAGAACTTGCCACGCAGCAATTATTGCTAGGGAGCTGGGAATTCCAGCAGTTGTAGGTTGTAATAATGCAACAAAATCTATACTTGATGGTCAAGAAGTCACTGTGAGTTGTGCCGAAGGTGATGAAGGCATCATCTATGAAGGTATTCTTCAATACGAAGAAAATCAGATCAAAATCAACTCTCTCCCAGAGATTCCAGTCAAAATAATGATGAATGTGGGTAATCCAGATCGTGCATTTAGCTTCGCAGCTATACCAAATCATGGGGTAGGCTTGGCTCGACTTGAATTTATAATAAATAGAATGATAGGAGTTCATCCTAAGGCTCTCCTAAATTACGATAGTATGGATAAAGACACTAAATCACAAATAGACATACAAATGGCAGGATACGAAGATCCGGTAAAGTTTTTTGTAGCTAAATTAACAGAAGGAATTAGTACTATAGCTGCAGCGTTTGCACCAAAACCTGTAATAGTAAGAATGTCAGATTTTAAATCTAATGAGTATGCCAATCTTATTGGTGGTAAATTTTTTGAACCAGATGAAGAAAATCCAATGCTAGGTTTTAGAGGGGCAGGACGATATATTTCAGATGAATTTCAGGACTGTTTCGAATTAGAATGTCTTGCCATAAATAAAGTGCGAATCGACATGGGCTTGAAAAATGTTCAATTAATGATTCCATTCATTAGAACAGTCTCCCAGGCAAAAAATGTTATTAAGCTATTATCTGATAATAAATTAGAACGTGGTCGAGACGATCTAAAAATTATCATGATGTCTGAATTACCATCAAATTCAATATTAGCCGAAAAATTCCTTGAATACTTCGATGGGATGTCAATAGGATCAAATGATATGACCCAATTAACATTGGGTTTAGACAGAGATTCAAGTCTCGTCGCAGAAATTTTTGATGAGCGAGATGAGGCAGTAAAGGCGATGTTATCAATGTCTATCGATGCATGCTTGAAACATAATAAGTATATTGGCATCTGTGGACAAGGTCCATCTGATCATCCAGATCTTGCCGCCTGGCTTTTAGAGAAAAATATTGAAAGTATGTCACTAAACCCTGACACTGTTGTTGAAACATGGATGGCTTTGGCAGGGAAAGAAGTATAAAAATACCGTGATCTGATTTATTTTTTCCAAATAGAGAGAAAATTGTTAGCAGGCATTTTGTAAAACTTGTGCTTACTTAGTCCACCTAGCTTAGCTAATAAATCCAGATCTTCGATATTTCTTATACCCATCGACGTACTCTTCTCTTTTAACATAACATCAAACTTGCGATTACTATCACTGGTATATTCATATTCAATGTTAAATGGGCCATATAAAAAAAACTTTCCATCTTTTGGAAGTATCTTAGCTATCAACGCAAACATTTTTTCCACATTATTGTAACTCATTATGTGAGATGTATTAGAGGAAAAAACATGATCAAAGATAGCGGGTGCGTTTAATTGGTCATAACCGATCTCAAGCGCCAATGGCGGTTTAATGTTAATCCCTTTGTAAGTCTCCAGCCATTCCTGAATCCCTTCATGATTACTTAAAACATCACTAGTTTGCCATGTAACCCAGGGCATTTTTTCTGCGAAAAAGATTGCATGCTGACCTGTACCAGATCCAATCTCCAACATTACCGATGAATCTTGTATCTCTTTTTTAAGAATATTTAAAATAGGTCTTTTATTTCTTTGGGTTGCCGGTGCATCTGGCTTTTCTTTCATATTA
>CABXCS010000036.1 GCA_902510755.1 uncultured Woeseiaceae bacterium
CATGAAGATCAAATGGATTAAGATTGATGTGAAATAGATTAAATGTTCACCCGGATGCATAGAAAGTCCTGACCACGGACCAATGTTAATATTTCGATGATGAACTTCATGAAACCATTTATACATAGGGGTCCAGTGTAAAAAGCGGTGAATCCAGTAAAAATGAAAAGAAATCCATATTGGAGTCAGAAAAAACCATAAAACAAATAGTATAGGGCTCTCATTGATGATCATTACGGGTATTAAGTCATTGCTCATTAACCAAAACATCAAAACTTCATATGCAGTCCAGAATCCAACACCGCTTAATAAAGACCAGAAGATATTATCATAAA
Source organism: uncultured Woeseiaceae bacterium (assembly GCA_902510755.1). GTDB lineage: Bacteria > Pseudomonadota > Gammaproteobacteria > Steroidobacterales > Woeseiaceae > SP4260. The sequence goes on from CABXCS010000036.1 coordinate 336, forward strand.
GTTGTTTTTTGAAAATAAATCGTGGTCCATTTTGAATACGATCACGCTTATCATATCGATATACGTTTCCTTGTTTTTTCTTCGAATAAAAAAACCAATGAAGACTGCCAGCTACAAGTATCATCAGGGCGAGATTTCTTAACCAAATCTTCATTACCCATTCAACTTGAATTATTCTTGTATCCTCTAAAGAGGGTTGAAGCCAGCCCCAAGAAATAAGAACTATAAAAAGTAATATTAGATTTTCAGATAGGGGGACCCATTGTGAGACGAGCCAATTGATCATTCTTTTAGGGTTGATTGGCCAAGTAAAGAATGGTGAAACTAAAATAGGCACTTTAGGTATATAGTTCCATCCAGGAATATTATTTGTACTGGAATCTTCTTTCATATCTTATTATTTAGTTATTTTTTCAACGCAAGTCATGTTACTTTTAATCTATGAAGACTCTAATAATTATATTATGCCTATTCACAATCATTATAACACCATTGCGCGCTCAAGAAGCTGTAGTTATTAATGAGGTCATTAATGTATATGATGGCGACACTTTTCGTGTCAATATCGATGAATTTCCACCTATAATAGGGGAAAATATTGCTATACGTATCCTTGGAATAGATACACCAGAAATCAAAGGTAATTGCCAGCAAGAGCGCCAATTAGCAATTAAAGCTAGGGACTTCACTAGAAAATATTTAAATTCAGGGTCAGTAATAAGTTTAACTGACCTTAAAAGAGATAAGTATTTCAGAATCTTGGCTAATGTTTATATCGATGGAAAGAATCTAGGTGATGCGCTATTAATGCAGAATTTAGCAGTGGTTTATTTGGGGAAGAAAAAATTTAATTGGTGTGCAGTATGAATTTACTCTATTTCATTCTTTTATTAATAGTTTCAAACTTTACATATGCAGATAATGATTTGCTCTCATCTAAAGTTGATCTAATGTTTGAATCAATAACTAATGACGAGATGCCTGGTTGCTCTATTGGTGTTATCAAAAATGGTGAGTTCCTTCATCGTGCAGGTTACGGGATGGCCAATTTAGAACATGGCATAGCAAATTCCACAGAAACGGTATTTAGAATTGGCTCAATAAGTAAGCAATTTACCGCAATGTCTATGGCCTTATTGGAGGAGCAGGGTGTTGTTGAGTTTGATGCCTCTATCCATAATTATATTCCAGATTTAATTTCATATAAGAATGAGGTAACGATAAATCATCTGCTCCATCATTTCAGCGGCTTAGGCGATTATGAATATAGTGACTATCCCGGACGCTTCATTAATGCTGTAGGTGAAGAATTTCGATGGGGTAATGAGGATTATATGTCTAATGAGGAAATTTATTCATTATTCAAAACTCTGCCTTTAATCATGCAGCCTGAGACTAAATTTTGGTATAGTAATTTAGGGTATGGCTTGCTGGCTATCATTGTTGAAAATACAACAGGTATGTCATTGAGAGAATATGCCGAGAGTAAAATCTTTACTCCACTCGGTATGCAAAGCACATTTTTTAATGACAATGTTAATCTGATTGTAAAGAATAGAGCTGATGGTTATTCCACAGACCAAGCTTATCCTGGGCAATATGTCATTAACATGACGAATTTAAGCAATATAGGTGATGGTGGGGTATATACAACTATCAATGATTTTATCAAATGGGATGATAATTTTTATGCTAATAAACTAGGTGAATCATCAACCAGCTTAATAGGTACAATGGAACAAAACTTCTATCAAACGGCAGGCTACGATGTTAAAACTAGCTCTAAACAAGATAGAGATATTGATAGTTATGCATTTGCTCAAAATTACGATATAAAATATGGTTTCGAACGATGGTCACACTCCGGCTCATGGGTTGCCTTTACAGCACATTATTCTCGATTTCCATCTTTACGATTTTCTGTGGTAACACTTTGCAATAATCAAGATATAGATGCAGAAGAAATATCACAGGAAGTTATGAGTATATTCTTTAATGGCGATGCTGATAAAAAATAAAAAAAACTGATATCTCAAACTTTATGATAATTATTTATAGTTAGATAGTTTAAATCGCCAAAATAGAATTCTAGAGATGACAGCATATAATACGATAGAGAATTGCTTTATTAATGGTAATGCAACTATTTTGGCAAGCCATTGGTAACCATTGGTATTGCTCCAAACATAGAGAAATGCATCAACTCCAGATAATTCTGAGTCATCCGCAAAAACAACATGCAAACGCTTAAGATATTTATCTTCCATTTGACTGGAATCCACAAAATTTAAATCTGAGCGTTGTTTGTAGTGATTAATTTCAAAATTACACAATGAGCACTTTTGATTGTATAAAATTTTTTCTTTACTCATATATTATTAAAAACAATTGTTTAGATGAATTATTTAAGTACTTACTTTAATGTATTGAGTTGATGGTGTCATTATCATTACACCTATACCAATCAGAAAAAATGAAAAGAAGGGCTCAAATGGCCAGTAGGGTAGCCACAATTCAAGTTCAGCTGACCAATTAGGGCTTAAGAGCCAAGGTGTAACTAGATGGCGCCAATGTAACCCCAGAGCTGCAACCGCTAGACCGCACAGAGCAATAGATCCTCCAAGTATGGTTGTCATAGAGTGTGTCGTAAAATTTATACTATTAGTGCGTTTTTTGCCCCAAGCTATTATTCTTAGAGCGAATACGGTGAATCCTAACCAATAAAATACGTGATCCAGTAACTCAGGATCCTTGTAATAGTATAAGTTCCACCAATAAACGCTATATGCATAAGCCCAAAGGAAATAAAGTCCTGCTTTTTGCATTAACTTCCATTGTCGAGCTGAAATATACTTACTGCCTGTTTTAAACGAAGTAATCACCATTACAGTCAGAAGGATATACCCAAGGCTTCCTTCGATTTCATTGCGAAGTAAATAAACTTCTTCAAAATAATAATCTCGAAACATAGTAGATATTATTAGAATAAATGACCCTTGCCATGCCATAGCTACGGCAAAACACATTCCAATATACTTACGGTTTTTAAGCCACCATCTAGTAAAATCATTCGCAAAGAGGACCTGCATAGCTGATGCAGCAGTAACAATAAATATCAATGGCACAGCCCATCTAACTGAATAACCAATCATATCTGATACTTCTTCAGGGTTGTTCATATCATGCTGGAGCATAACTAAAAATATATTCACAGACATTGGTATTGATAACAGCCAAAAAAGATTCCAGTTATTAATGATTTTATGTGACAGTATTTTTTGCATAAAACATTTTTACCATAAAGTTATTAATAAAACAGTCTAGTTTCGATCATACTGCAAGACAAATCTAAATTTCACTATATGACTTTGTAAGTTTCATAATTGAGCTTATAAATATATATGTTAATATTTTTATTATGTTGAGTGATATTAAAGCAAAATTTGCTTGGTTATTTCGAACCATTATAGTTTTTACCCCTTGGGTTGTATCGATATATGTTTTCTATTGGCTCGATTATCAAGTCTGGACAATTGATACGCCGCACCGTGGAAAACTATCAGTCGTTCTCATGTCAACTGGTATGCTTATTTCTTTTTTTCTATGGACTTATTTTAATAAACAAAAGAAATAACTAAATCAATCAATACTATTAATTTTGTTGAAATCAAGCGTGTTTTCAGCTGGAGAGCTATTAATTCTATTTACTGTATTTCGTTTTGTCATAATTATGTTGATGAGGCAAAAAACAACCAATGCAATAACAACAGCACCAACCCATTCAATCTCCAGAAAATTAAAGTTATACATTAATGCGAGCCCGCTTAATGACAGTATATTCAGGGCAAGATACTTTCTTTTACCTAGACGTTTTGGAGTTATGTTTAGGTTATCTGTATACAGTCTAATCAGTGAATCAAGAGAATTGATAACGAATAAAGTTCCTACAAACATCATAGAGTAGTTATATATACCTATTGTATCAATTTCATTTTTATAATAGATGAATATTACCGCAAACCAGAGGGCCAATGGGATTGAGGGTATGATCATTATCATCAAAAATAACTGATATGTTTTTATACCACTCACAAATCGCGCCAAGAATTGACCTATCATGATATACCATGAATACCACCAGAAGAGATAGAATTCATGATATAGATTTATAGGAAGCAGGAAGTTATTTAAATTGAAAAAATAATTACTCATCATACTCAATGAGTTGAATATCTCGGGTAAAGTTGCATTTTCAAGGCTGAACGAACTAATCCACATCCCGACAATAAGTAAGAAAAATAGTATTGTTGAAGCCATGCTTAAAATCTTTACATACCGGATACTTGAGCTTGAATAAACCGCAGTTGTAATAACTAAAAAAACAATTAGATAGAATGTTGCATTTAAGTTCTTCCCATCACCCAATTCTGGAAGATAAATAGGAAGATTTATTAAAAATAGATATATAGTAAATGAACAAGTTACGACAATAACCATCGTATTAATAAAATTAACTATTGGTATCTTAAAGAACCCAACTTTTGGTTCTATTACACAAAAATAAAAGCACGTTATGAAATACCCTGACCAGATAGCAAAGCCCATCGAGGCAAACTCCATGGCCAAGGGATTTGTAAAACTATATTCCGGGTAACTTATAAGGTCTTCAAATCGGGGGAAATCTATCATTGGCAACATTATCACGCCCACTTCCCAACCGGAGGTAAATAAAATAGCCATGAAAACTGGTGTTCTTAACGGTGTCTCACCTATGCATCGAACAGTACCCCATTTTAAGAGGACATAAGATATACAAATATAGTTTGTAAAGAGGCCTAGAATTAACCAGTTAGACATTTCTGACCGCTCATTACTTTGTTAAGCATAATGTAATGTTTTAGTCTCAAAGTAATCCTCTAAACCCATTGAGCCACCTTCACGGCCATTACCAGATTGTTTATAGCCACCAAATGGTGAGCCATAATTAAATTCACCGCCATTGATATGTATCGCGCCAGCCCTTAATTGCATTGCGACACGTTCAGCTTTTACTGAGTCACCTGTTTGGATATAGGCTGCTAGGCCATAGGGTGTGTCATTTGCGATCTTAATCGCTTCTGCTTCATCTTTAAATGGAATGATTACTAAGACTGGTCCAAATATTTCTTCTTGGGCAACTCGCATATCATTTGTAACATCTACAAATATCGTTGGCTTGACATACCATCCTGCTTCAAAGCCACTTGGTTTATCTAGACCACCCACTAGTAATTTTGCTCCTTCATTGATACCAGCTTGAATTAGATTCTGCACTCGATCAAATTGAATTTTATCAAATAATGGTCCTATATGGTCTCCCTCATCTAGGGGATCACCAACTACAACAGATTCACCTGAAGATTTTGCTAGAGCAATTGCTTCCTTATAGCATGATTCTTCAACTAAGAGACGAGTGGGGGCATCACACGATTGACCTGTATTGAACATACATTCATTAATTGAAGCAGTAATTTGCTCCTCTAGATTACAATCAGAAAAAACTATATTAGGAGACTTTCCACCCAGTTCCAATGTGACACGTTTAATTGATTCGGCGGCATCACAAGTAACATTTTTACCGGCTCGGGTAGATCCAGTAAATGACATCATTTGTATATTATTATGCTTGGATAGGGCTGCTCCAACACGAGGACCATCTCCATTTACCAAATTGAATACCCCAGGTGGGAAACCCGCTTCATGAATTATCTCTGCATAAATCATGGCGGATAATGGAGTATGTTCAGACGGTTTTAATATACATGTACATCCTGCGGCTAACGCAGGAAGAACCTTTAGAGTTATTTGATTTATTGGCCAATTCCAAGGCGTAATTAAACCACAAACGCCAATTGGTTCTTTTATTAAAATATCACCATTATCTAGTGTAGTTTTCTCTTTATGTTGCTCTAAGGCAGTGATGAAACCATCCAAATGACCTATCGCTGCATCAGTTTGAGCATCTCTAGACATAGATATAGGCGCTCCCATCTCACATGTAATTGCCTGCGCTAACTCCTCATACCGAAGCATAGTCACCTCACGCAATTTTTTAAATAAATTCAAGCGTTCTTCTTTACTGGTAGTTGAATAGGTAATAAACGCCTCATTCGCTGCCTCAACAGCAATATTCACATCTTCTTGATTACCCATTGCAATAGTACCAATAATTTCTTCATTTGCAGGGTTTGTAACAGGGAAAG
>CABXCS010000037.1 GCA_902510755.1 uncultured Woeseiaceae bacterium
TTAACAATGCTTTTTGTTTGCGCATCTCGAAAGGATCGCCCTCTTCCTAAATATGAAATTGCCTCTAAAGCGCTTGTTTTACCTGAGGCATTATCACCATAAATTAAGTTATATCTGGGATGTAGCTGAAATTCGACACTGTCGAATAAACGAAAATTTTCAGCTTTAAAATACAGTAATGCCAATTTGATTTATAAGCGCATCGGCATAACGACAAACTTTGTTTCATTATTACTGGGGTCACATATTAAGCAGCTTGAATTACCATCAACCATAGATAACCTGACATCTTTTGAAGATATTGCCGCTAAGGCCTCTATTAAATAGTTTACATTAAAGCCAACCTCAATATCATTACCAGAATAAGTAACATCAATGGTTTCCTCCGCCTCCTCTTGTTCTGGGTTGTGTGCTTGAAGGACCATTTCGTTTTGTTTAATAACTAATCGTATACCTCGATATTTTTCGTTAGATAGAATTGCTGTTCGCTGTAACGAGGTTTTCAATGATTCTTTTTGTGCAGTAAGGTGGTTACTGGTATCACTGGGAATTACCCTTCCATATTCTGGAAACTTACCATCAATCAGTTTTGAAGTAAAAATTATGCTACCAAAGTTAATGCGGACATGACTTTCACCTAATTCCAAAGTAATACTACCATCCCCATCTAATAACCTGAGCAGTTCAAGCACTCCTTTTCTAGGAACAATAACTGATTTGTTAAACGAGGTATCATTTAATGTTTTTTGAGAAAATGCTAGTCTATGACCATCGGTTGCTACGGCCCGTAATGTGCTGCTCTCGATCTCTAAAAGAAGACCGTTAAGGTAGTATCTTACATCCTGTTGAGCCATAGAAAAGTGAGTTTTTTCAATAAGTTGCTTTAATTCAGACTGTAAAATAGATACTTGATAGTCGCCGGCTATATTAGGAATAACAGGGAACTCATTAGCAGGTAGACAGCTCAAACTAAACTTACTCTTACCAGAAGTCAAAACTACTTTATTATCCTTGTGATTAATAACAATAATAGAATCTAACGGCAAAGATCGACAAATATCTAACAGTTTTCTGCCAGGTATGGTAATACTTAAATCATCCGCTTTATCGACACTCACCATTGAAATAAGCTCAACCTCAAGATCGGATGCAGTTAATTTCATAACATCATTCTCAACAACCATAAGAATGTTCGATAAAATTGGCATTGTTTGTCGACGCTCAACAACCCCAATGATTGTTTGCAATGATCCTAGTAAATCTTCTCTTTTTATAGTTATTTTCATTTTATCAGCCTGTTTATATAGATTGGAATATATGTATTTATTATTATTATTAGGGTTATGATTCCCTGTGTATAACTTTTATTTACATATATATTTCAATATCTTAGTTCAAATTTATTACCATTTAATTATTTGTATATTCATCTTCAAATATGTTTATAAGTTGTGCATAACTTTTTAGATCAATTTAATAAACATCTTATCCACATTATCCTGTTAGGGTTCTCAACAGGTTTAAGTAGTCTTCATTAACCCTATTTTCAGTTTCTCGCAATTCCAGTATTCGTCTGTAACCATGTAAAACGGTTGTATGATCTCTTCCACCAAAAGCATCACCAATTTCAGGCAAACTATGATTTGTCAGTTCTTTTGCAAGTGTCATAGCGATTTGTCTTGGTCTTGCTACAGATCTACTTCTTCTTTTTGAGAGCAAATCTGCAACCCTGAGTTTAAAGTAATCTGCGACTGTTTTCTGGATATTTTCAATTGAAACTAACCTTTCTTGCATAGAAAGCAGATCTTTTAGTGCGTTTTTTGCAAAATCAAGGGTTATATCTGCACCCGTGAACTGCGAGTTAGCAATTACCCTCCTTAGCGCACCCTCTAACTCTCTTACATTTGACCTAATTCTTTTGGCGATGAAGAAAGCCACCTCTTCGGGTAGGTTTATGCTTTCAAAACTCGCTTTTTTCATTAAAATTGCAACTGATGTTTCAAGCTCTGGTGGTTCGATTGCCACTGTTAGCCCCCACCCAAACCTAGATTTTAATCTTTCTTCTAGCCCATTAACCTCTTTAGGATATCTATCGCAAGTTAATATAATTTGTTTTTGACCTTCTAATAACGCATTGAAGGTATGAAAAAACTCTTCTTGAGATCTTTCTTTGCCGGCAAAAAATTGGATATCATCTATTAGGAGTGCATCCAGTGATCTATAAGACCGTTTAAAGTCCGATATCGTATTGTGCTGGAGGCCCCGGACCATGTCACCAACAAAACGCTCAGAGTGAACATAACTAATTCTAGCATTTGGTTTTTGTGTTAATAGCTGGTTTCCAACAGCTTGCATAAGGTGTGTTTTACCTAGCCCAACCCCCCCATAAATGAAAAGCGGGTTGTATGAAGTACCGATATTTTCTGCTACTTGAATAGCTGCAGCTTTGGCTAACTGATTGCTTTTTCCTTCAACAAAACCATCAAAGGTAAATCCTGGGTTAAGTCTGCTTTGAATCGTTGGCAATGGTTCCGAAGCACCAGGAGATTTATATGGTCTGGTTGCGGTTTTATCAACTGTGTCTCTGGAGCCAACCTCTAAGTGGATTTCTGTTTGGTGATTTAAGGCAGTAACGAGCTCAGTAATACGAGTTAAATAGTGATCTTTGAGTCGCTGTACAACAAATTCGTTCGGGGCAAGGAGTTTGAGGATATTATTGTTTTCAATTGGCTGTATTGGCCGAATCCAGGTGTTGAATTGTTTCTCTGGTATTTCGTTACCAAGGGTGTTGAGGCAGTGCGCCCAAATAGATTTAGTGTTTGGTGTCATTGTCTAATTCAGATACAAGAAGCTTACTATAATTTACCCAGTCTATAACGTATACATAACCTTATCCACAGGTTAAGATAATATTACATAAAATAAAATATTATTATTGTCTATTGACAGAGAAATTGTTGACAAGTACCCTTGCCGGCTGAAAATAAAAAAGCATTCAAAGCTTAGGTGTAAAAAATGAAGCGGACATTTCAACCAAGCAATTTAAAAAGAGCACGAACTCATGGTTTTAGAGCGCGAATGGCCACCAAAGCAGGTAGGCTTGTAATAAAACGCCGACGTGCAAAAGGGCGCATTCAACTTACTCCGGCACACACTTAGATCAAAGTTGCGCGAATAGTTACGAACAACTCCTCAGATAATTCGACAACAAATAATCGATTTAATATTTGTGATCGAATGTCAGTTGCGGGTGAGTATAAACAAGTTTTTCGCGGTGGTCAGAGAATTAAAGGAAAGTATTTTTTGTTAATTTTCTATGAAAATCAAAACAGCACCCCTAGGTTAGGCTTGGCAATTTCTAAAAAATATTGCAGATTGGCCAGTAAAAGAAATAAAATAAAAAGAATCATAAGAGAGTCGTTTAGAAAGAATAAAGATATATTAAGTGGGGTTGATGTGGTCGTTTTAAATACTTTATCGACACATAATGTTACATCAAAAATTTTATTCAAAAGCATTGAGTTGCAATGGCATCAGATAAAAAATAGATAAAAAAATATGGATAATCAAAGACTAATTATTTGGGCGCTTTTCAGCTTCATGTGCATTTTAACCTATCAGGCTTGGAATCTTGACATACAGGAAAAACAAGATAAACCAGAGCAGATATATGAAAAGCAAGACACAGGGCCAGTTGTTTCAACCGGGCTTGATAATAATCTTCCTGCAATAAGATCAACAAAAGATGACAATAATATTATTTCTGCAATCAACCCCGAACCATCAACCGAACTAGTTACCATAACAACTGATGTGCTTGAATTGAAAGTTAATACAAAAGGTGGCTCCATAGAAAGCGCTATATTATTGAACTATCCAAAATCAAAAAATAATCCAGATGATTTGGTTGAACTATTAAGTGTGGATTCTAATAATCTCGGTCTAATTCAAACTGGATTAAGGTTTTTGTCGGGAGAAAAAGAAGCGAATCATTTGGCTGTCTACACTGTAGATTCATATGAATATAAGGCTACCGGGCGCGATGAATTAAATGTGCCTTTTTATTGGAGTGATGACAACGGGGTCACTGTAGAAAAGAGAATTAAATTAACCAACGGAAGTTACAAAATTGATGTCGAGCACAGAGTCATTAACGAAACCAATCAGGAGTGGAGAGGGGCAAGTTATGCCCAACTCACAAGAAGAGTTAATACTAAAGAGCGTTCAATGTTTGATGTTGAAAGTTTTTCGTTCGATGGGCCTATTACTTATAATGGTGAAAAAGCAGAAAAAGTTGATCCTTCAGACCTCATAGAAGATGGTGCGCTGGAATATGTATCTTCAAATGGGTGGATTGGCAGTATTGAGCATCATTTTCTCAATGCAATTATTCCAGATAAGCAAATTGAGCAAAGATATCAATTGAGCGCTAACGAATCTCGAGTGGTATCAAATATGATAGGCCCAGTCGAGATTATCAGCCCCAATGAAAGAAAATTATTTTCCACAGAGCTATTCGTTGGGCCGAAACTTCAAGCACAAATGAATGACATTGATCCTAACTTAAGGTTGAGTGTGGACTATGGTTTTCTTACTGTGTTGTCTCAACCTCTATTCTGGTTATTAAGCTTTGTATATTCATTCGTTCAAAATTGGGGTCTTGCCATTATCTCGGTTACTGCCATTATTAAACTATTATTTTATAAGCTCACTGAAAAATCAGGACATTCAATGGCCAAAATGCGAGCAGTTGCACCGCGCTTAAAAGCTATACAAGAGCGATATAAGGACAACAAAGCGGAGCAAGGCAGAGCTACCATGGAACTTTATAAAAGGGAAAAAGTTAACCCAATTGCTGGCTGTGTTCCTATGTTAATCCAGATGCCCTTTTTTCTCGCCTTTTACTGGGTTCTCTTAGAGAGCGTCGAAATGCGACAAGCATCATTTATGTTTTGGTTAACTGATTTGTCATCACGAGATCCGTATTTTATTTTGCCACTGATCATGGGTGTTGCTATGTTGTTTCAGCAAAAACTTAACCCACCACCAGCAGATCCCATGCAAGCTAAAGTTATGCAGATCATGCCAGTAATGTTTTCTGCAATGTTCGCTTTTTTCCCGTCAGGACTGGTTCTTTACTGGGTTACCAATACCCTTCTTTCTATACTTCAGCAATGGTCAATAAATAAAAAGTATGGGATGAATATTGATGTGCCTGGAGTTAGTGGGTAAGAGGGTCGAGCCTTATGTAATCATTTGTCGGCCAAAATGTTGACTACACAGACCTTAAATCGTGAAAGTAAATAATTTATATATTCAAGACACTATAGTTGCTTCAGCTTCCGCAGCTGGTATTGGCGGAATAAATATTATTCGACTTTCTGGAGTTCATACAGAAAAAATTATTAAAATTATTCTTGGGAAGATACCACCTTCAAGAGTTGCAACGCATACTAAATTTTATGATCAAGAAAAAAACGTTCTTGATGTTGGTATTGCTATTTATTACCCAAATCCTGATTCATTTACTGGTGAGAGTGTTTTGGAGCTACATGCTCACGGTGGCAGGTTTATTGGGAAAAACATAATAAATTCTATTATCGATATGGGAGCAAGGCGAGCTGAACCTGGAGAATTTTCAAAGCGTGCTTATTTAAATGGAAAGATTGACCTTATTCAAGCCGAGGCAATAGCTGATTTAATTTCAAGTGGGACAGAAAGATCAGCAATAGCAGCGCTTCAATCTTTGTCAGGGGTTTTTTCAGATGCAGTCAGTTCATTAGAAAAAAAATTAATCAAGTTACGCTTATATGTTGAAGCTGCAATCGATTTTCCCGATGAGGAGATAGATTTTTTGTCTGATAAGAGCTTATCGGACCTGGTTGATAATTGCGAAAAATCATTGAATGATTTGTTTCATAAAACAACGTATGGACAAATCTTAAATGATGGTTTAAAGATTGCCATTATAGGGCTACCTAATGCCGGTAAATCCAGCTTAATAAATTTAATTAGCGGGCAGGAGACTGCGATAGTAACTGATATTGCAGGGACAACGAGAGATATTCTAAAGGCACAAGTAGACATTGATGGTTTAAGTCTGGAGTTTTATGATACCGCTGGTTTAAGAGATGACCCTGATTCAATTGAGGCAGAGGGGATAAGAAGAACTAACAATATAATCGAAGAATCAGACGTAATTCTATGGGTGCATGACTTATCATTGCAACCTACAATTGAACA
>CABXCS010000038.1 GCA_902510755.1 uncultured Woeseiaceae bacterium
TGTGCTGGATATGATAATCCCTCAGAAATCATAAATCAGTATATGAGTAATCCTCAGTTTGTGACGCAAGTTGAACCAATTGTTTTAGAAGAGCAGGCCATTGAGTTATTAGCTCAAGATGCTAAAGAGAAAAAGAAGAAGGTTAGTTTTAGTAAATACATGAATAATTTATAGTAATTTCTTTATAAGAGACACTTTAGGATTAAAATATGGAACCAAAAGCACTAAATCTTGTCCCGATGGTAGTAGAACAAACCTCTAGAGGTGAAAGAGCTTATGATATTTATTCACGCCTATTAAAAGAGCGGGTGGTGTTTATAGTGGGTCCAGTGGAAGACTATATGGCAAATGTTGTAGTGGCTCAGTTGCTTTATCTGGAATCTGAAAATCCAGAGAAAGATATTCATATTTATATTAATTCTCCAGGTGGCTCAGTTACTGCTGGACTATCTATTTATGACACTATGCAATTTATAAGTTGTGATGTCAGCACTATATGTGTTGGCCAGGCTGCAAGTATGGGCGCCTTATTGTTAGGCGGTGGTACAAGTGATAAACGTTTTGCACTACCACATTCGCGTATTATGGTGCATCAGCCTAGTGCTGGATTTCAAGGACAAGCTACTGATATTGATATACATGCAAAAGAAGTCCTTGAGTTAAAACATCGGTTAAATAAAATAATGGCTAAACATACGGGTCAGAAAGTAGCGAAAATAGAAAAAGATCTAGAAAGAGATAATTTTATGAGCTCATCAGATGCTGTGAGTTACGGTTTAATTGATTCGGTTTTAAATCAAAGAAAGAAATTATAGTTTCTCATAATATTGATGCGCTATGATTTATGTATTATATTAGATTATAATAGTAAGTTAATGAATTTATTGAAATTAGGAATAAAATATGAGTGATGATAGTACCACTGATAAAGAAGACAATAAGTTACTATACTGTTCTTTCTGCGGTAAAAGTCAGCATGAAGTGCGCAAACTTATTGCCGGCCCATCTGTATTTATCTGTGATGAGTGTGTTGATCTTTGTAATGATATTATTAAAGAAGAATTGCAAGAGATTAATGAAGAAAGTGAATTCCAACTACCTATTCCAAAAGAGATTAATGAGACTCTAGATGAGTATGTTATTGGTCAAGGGGAAGCTAAAAAAGTCTTATCTGTTGCTGTCTATAATCATTATAAACGATTGAGCGATAATGCAATTCAAAGGACGAAAACTGATCACGTTGAATTAGCAAAAAGTAATATACTACTTATTGGCCCGACTGGATGTGGTAAAACACTCCTCGCTGAAACCCTAGCAAGATTGCTAAATGTTCCATTTACCATCGCTGATGCCACTACATTGACTGAAGCAGGTTATGTTGGTGAGGATGTAGAAAATATTATTCAGAAATTATTACAAAAATGTGATTATGATGTTGATCGAGCTCAGACTGGAATTGTCTACATCGATGAAATTGATAAGGTTTCTAGAAAATCAGATAATCCCTCTATCACCAGAGACGTCTCAGGTGAGGGTGTACAACAAGCTCTTCTGAAGTTGATAGAGGGTACAATCGCATCTGTTCCACCACAGGGTGGAAGAAAACACCCACAACAAGAGTTCCTTCAGGTGGATACAAGTAATATTTTATTTATTTGTGGTGGTGCATTCGCTGGTTTGGAGAAGATTATTCAGAATCGTTCCTCTAAGACAGGTATTGGTTTCGTGGCTGAAGTAAATGCTAATCAAGATAAAAGTGATGTAGGTGAATTACTTTATAAAACTGAACCAGAAGATCTTATTAAATTTGGCCTTATCCCAGAATTTGTGGGAAGACTGCCTGTAGTAGCCACATTGCAGGAGTTAGATCAGAAGGCATTAGTTAGAATTCTTTTAGAGCCAAAAAATGCTCTTACAAAACAATATAAAAAGTTATTTGATATGGAAGGTGTTGAACTTGATTTTCGAGATGATGCTATTAAGGAAATTGCAACACGAGCAATAGAGAGAAAAACTGGTGCCCGTGGATTAAGAACGATTTTAGAGAAAGTACTGCTTACTACCATGTATGATCTCCCGTCCAATAAAAATGCAAAAAAAGTTGTACTAGATGCCGCAGTTGTTTCTGGAGATAATGAGCCATATGTAATTTATGAAACCGATGGTCACGTTGATACTGAGGCTGAAGTAAAAAAGACTGCTTCAAATTAACTTATAGTGCTTTGATAAATTATTTTAAATATCTAAAGAATACGGGGCTTGATATTTGCTGAATCGGACATACTAAATATTTATAATTGATAATAAATTCAACTAAGATATTTATAAGGTATTACTGAGTGTCAAATATAGAAAATATAAAAGATAATGATATAAGTAGATTACCACTTCTTCCTCTGAGGGATGTGGTTGTTTTCCCCAATATGGTTATACCTTTGTTCGTTGGTAGGAAAAATTCTATTATAGCTCTCGATAGAGCTATGAAGACAGGTAAAGAGATTCTACTAGTTGCTCAAAAAAGAGCTGATATTGATGAGCCTGAAATCAGTGACCTCCATGAGATAGGTGCTTTATCAAAAATCTTGCAATTATTAAAACTTCCGGATGGAACTGTCAAGGTTCTTGTTGAAGGATCAAAGAGGGTTAGAACGAGTAATGTCAACTTTAGTGATTGTTTTCTTGCTGAATATGAAATACTTGATAACAATCTGAAGGATGATCGTGAGATAGATGTCCTTTCAAGAGCTTTGGTTTCACAATTCGAGCAATATATAAAGCTCAACAAGAAAATTCCCCCTGAAGTATTATCCTCAATCTCAGGACTTAATGATGCTTGTAAACTGAGCGATACAATTACAGCTCACCTTCCTATTAAGTTAGATGGAAAACAACAAATACTTGAAATAAACGATGTGCTCCAGAGGATGGAGCATTTATTGGGCGTTATTCAAGGTGAGATAGACGTTCTTCAGGTGGAGAAGCAAGTTAGGAGCCGCGTTAAATCTCAGATGGAGAAGAGTCAACGCGAGTATTATTTGAATGAGCAGATGAAAGCTATACAAACCGAATTAGGAGATATAGATAATAATGCAAACGAGCTGGGTGACTTGGAGGATAAAATCAATAAATCTGGCATGTCAAAAGATGCATCTGAAAAAGCGTATTCAGAATTAAATAAATTAAAATTAATGTCACCTATGTCAGCTGAAGCAACTGTCGTCAGGAACTATTTGGATTGTCTTGTAAAGGTGCCTTGGAAAAAGAAAAATAAAATTTTCAGAGATATAGATAAGGCTAATGATATTTTAAATGAAGATCACTATGGGTTAGATAAAGTTAAAGAGAGGATACTAGAGTATCTCGCTGTACAGCAACGAGTAAAAAAACTTAAGGGCCCTATTCTATGCTTGGTAGGCCCCCCTGGTGTCGGAAAAACTTCATTAGGGAAAAGTATAGCAAGGGCAACCAACCGTAAATTTGTAAGGATGTCTCTAGGTGGGGTTCGTGATGAGGCTGAAATAAGAGGACATCGAAGAACCTACATTGGCTCTATGCCAGGCAAGATTATACAGAGCTTAACCAAAGCAAATTCAAAAAATCCACTGTTTTTACTTGATGAGATTGATAAGATGGCAATGGATTTCCGTGGTGACCCGTCATCGGCTTTATTGGAAGTTCTTGATCCTGAGCAAAATCATACATTTGCAGATCATTATCTTGAAGTAGATTATGACTTATCTGATGTGATGTTTGTCTGTACTGCTAATAGTCTTGATATTCCGGGTCCATTAATGGATCGAATGGAAATCATTCGGATTTCAGGGTACACAGAAGATGAAAAGCTCAATATAGCTGAGAAGTATTTATTACCTAAGCAGATTCGTGCAAATGGCTTAAAGTTAGAAGAATTATCAGTAAATTCATCTGCAATTAAAGATATGATCCAAAGGTACACTCGTGAAGCAGGTGTTAGAAACCTAGAGAGGTCTATATCAAAAGTATGTAGAAAGATTGTAAGACAACTTCTTCAAGTTCCAACAAATGAAACGCTTAATATTACTGCGAAAAATATAAGAAAATATTTGGGTGTACCAAAATTTAGTTATAAAAATGCTGAAAGTAAAAATCAAATTGGTCAAGTCAATGGTTTAGCATGGACGCAAGTGGGTGGAGAAATTTTAACGATTGAATCTGCGATAGTTCCGGGTAAGGGAAAATTAATTCATACTGGTAAACTTGGTTCTGTAATGACTGAATCGATCCAAGCCGCTATGACTGTTGTTAGGACTCGTGCAAGTGGTTTCGGCTTGAATAATGATTTTTATAAAATCAATGATATTCATGTCCATGTTCCTGAAGGCGCAACACCCAAGGACGGACCAAGTGCGGGAGTTGGTATGTGTACTGCGCTGGTGTCTGCGCTCACAGAGATACCTGTTAGATGTGATATTGCTATGACTGGTGAGATCACATTAAGGGGTGAAGTCTTGGCTATTGGCGGCTTAAAAGAGAAGTTATTAGCGGCTCATAGGTCCGGTATAAAAACAGTATTAATTCCATATGAAAATGAAAAGGATTTAGAAGAAATACCGAATAACATCAAAGGTAAATTAGAGATACTTCCAGTAAAATGGATAGATGAGGTTTTGGCCAAAGCACTAGTTCATTTGCCTTTAAATCTAGCTCAAAATACAAAGCAAGAAACCACTAAATCATCTGTAAAAAACACGCAAGATACGGATGATATTATTAGGCCTCATTAGTACTGTAAACCTTAATAACAAAGGATTTGTTGACGCTAACATGGGCACTTGGTATAAATAGTATATAGTTAATTGATCAGCAAAATATTAGCGTCATTTGATGAGTCGAATATTGATATTGTTGTCAGTTGATTAAAAAACGAGCAGAATTTTTCTGTGAACAAAATTTTTAATAACAAAAGGAAAAGCAATATGAATAAGGGAGATCTGATAGATTCAGTCGCAGCAGCGGCAAACATGTCAAAAGCGGATGCTGGAAGAGCGGTTGATGCAGTTCTTGGAAGTGTTAGCTCAACACTAGCAAGTGGTGGCTCTGTTTCTTTGGTTGGTTTCGGAACATTTTCTGTCAGCGCTCGTGCTGCTAGACAAGGTCGTAATCCACAAACTGGCGCACCTATTCAAATCGCGGCATGTAATGTTGCTAAATTCAAGGCTGGTAAAGGTCTTAAGGATGCCGTAAACTAACGCCCACTTTAATCTTAGTTAAAGATTATAGGAAGATAGTATAACTTTTCTATAGTAGGCGATTTGGTTGAAATACTACTCAATGTGGTTTTTTAGCTTGGTCATCCGACTGGGTGCTTAGCTCAGCTGGTAGAGCATCGCCCTTACAAGGCGAGGGTCGGGGGTTCGATCCCCTCAGCACCCACCAAGTAGAATGTAGGAGTGGTAGTTCAGCTGGTTAGAATACCGGCCTGTCACGCCGGGGGTCGCGGGTTCGAATCCCGTCCACTCCGCCATTTACAAGTAAGGGTCCCTTTTGGGGCCCTTTATTTAAAAAAAGGTATTCGTTATGTTACAAAATATAAGAGAACGCTTTACAGGTAGATTCGCTTTAGTTGTCCTCGCACTTATTTGTCTGCCTTTCTTATTTTTTGGTGTACCCAGTGACTTTATTGCAACAGAATATGTGGCCAAAGTAGATGGAAACGAAATCTCTCAACCGTACTTTGAAAATGCTTATCGCAATGAATTACTCAGATTTGATGCTGAGGGAATTGAGATTCCAGATGAAGCAAGGTCATTAATTAGAAATAATGTTTTAAATACAATTATTAGTGGGTTATTAATAGATATCTACACTGATAATAAAAATATTCAAATCAGTGATGGTTTTGTAGCTCGAATCATTCAATCCTCTCCTGAATTCATGATTGATGGAAAGTTTTCCAAAGAATTGTATTATTCTTGGTTGAATGAAAGAGTTATAGAGCCAGCTCAATTCGAAGAAAGTCAGAGGTTTAGTATGAGAAAGAGTCAGTTAGAAAGAGGTATAAGAGCAACTTCCTTTGTGACTCCATCAGAATATCGTCGTTATCTAAACTTAGTTGGTGAACAAAGAGAAGTAACAATAGCAGAAATTGATTT
>CABXCS010000039.1 GCA_902510755.1 uncultured Woeseiaceae bacterium
TTCAATAGGTGTTCTATTCTTGGCTTGGCGAGTTATACCTAATGACAAGAAGCATAAAGATGATAAAAGTTAATTTCTTCGATTTCTCAAGCTTGCGATAGTAGTAGTGAGGATTTTACTTTCATTTAATAGTTTATAAATTTCAGTTTTATACGAAGCTAGAGTAATCTGAGCAGCATTAATTTGATATGACTCATCATAAATTTCAATAAGATCATCAATTATCAAATAATTGGGATTATGAATCTCAATAATTTGAGCATATTTAAGTTGTAATTGGTTTTTTTTTAGCGAGATATCGTATATATGAAACGCAAATTTTTCTAGATTAGAGTTGTTGGACCATTCATTTATTATTTGATTTTCTTTATTGTGTATTTCGCTTATTAATATATTTTCTTTTTTAATTGTCCAATTTTGATTTTTAAATGTTGCCCCAATAGAAGCTCCTTTGAGGATCTTTGTATGCTCATCAATAACATCATTAGTATTGAGAAACTTGACTATCGCAAGTGTTTTGTATTGCTTGCAGTGTATACCTATCTGAGTTTCTTTCAGCGATAAATTTTGTTGGCAATTTTTATCCAGACTATATAAAAAGGACACTCGAGAAGATCCTGTGTTTTCGATTATCTCTATCCCATAGGATCCAAATTTTTTTTCAATTCTCTCACTGTTTAATAAATTACCTGCACATCCAGAGCATAAGAAAGCTATCATGAGCCACATATGTTTATAGTATCTATTTGTAATATCCATGAAGTATTCTGGGTAGTGACTTATGTTTAGGTATACATTTTATTATAATTTATAATAATAATTGATTAACGTAAAAATACAAAATTTGTCAAATCATACTATTAGGTAAACTATGAAAGAACGAGCAATGGTTGTTTTATCTGGCGGTCAAGATTCCACAGTTTGCCTTTATTGGGCCAAAGAATATTTTGGTGCGAAAAATATTGAAGCAATAACCTTTGATTATGGGCAGCGTCACAATCTTGAAATCTCATGTGCTAAGAAAATTGCAGAAAAAAATAATATCAAGCACCTTATTATTCCAATCAATACATTTGAGGCTATTGGTGGTAATAGCCTCATAAATAGAACTGAAAACATTAATCAAGAAAAATTTAAAGATTTACCTAAGACATTTGTACCAGGAAGGAATATCATCTTTTTAACATATGCGGCTGCTGTTGCCTGGCAAAGAGATATTAAAAATTTAGTTATTGGGGTTGCGCAGACAGATTACAGTGGCTATCCAGATTGTCGGAGCACTACTATGGAGGCATTAGAGAGAACTCTCAATTTTGGCTTAGACTGTGCTTTCAAGATACATGCACCACTAATGAACTTATCAAAGAAAGAAACAGTTAAACTTGCATCCAAATTAAATGCAATTGAGATAATGGCCGATACTCATACATGTTACAAAGGTATATATCCTCCTTGCCAAACATGCGCAGCCTGTATGTTGAGAGCTAGAGGTTTTGAAGAAGCGGGGGTAAATGACCCCCTGCTCGGAAAATAATGTACTCGGTTAAAGAAATATATTATACACTTCAAGGCGAAGGAAAGCAGTCAGGAAGGCCTGCTGTTTTTCTCCGATTCTCTGGTTGTAATTTGTGGTCTGGTCGCGAGCAAGATCGTGAGATGGCTATTTGTCGGTTTTGTGATACTGATTTTGTTGGTACTAAAGGTGCTGATGGTGGAAAGTATAAAAAAGCCAGCGATCTTGTTGAATTGGTTAAATCAAAATGGCCTTCGGATAGGAATAATATAAGGCCATATGTGGTTTGTACAGGTGGTGAACCTTTGTTGCAACTAGATGATGAATTAATTGAAGTTTTTCATCAGCATTCGTTTGAGGTGGGCGTTGAAACTAATGGCACAATTATTGCGCCAGATAATATAGATTGGTTATGCGTAAGTCCAAAAGCTAATTCTATATTGAAGCAAATATCAGGTAATGAGCTAAAATTGGTGTATCCGCAAATTGAGGTAAACGCTCAACCAAATTTTTTTCAAGAATTGGAATTTGAATATTTTTTCTTGCAACCCATGGATGGCGATAACATAGAAAATAATACTAAACTTGCTATTGAATATTGCTTAAAAAATCCTCAATGGGGACTAAGCATTCAAAGTCACAAAATTATAGGAATACCATGATGCATAATTATAGCCTAAAACAAATTATTTTCGCTATTTCAGTAGGTGGTTTCCTAGCTTATTTTGTCTATCAATCTACAGTTAAACCACCACATCTAATGACACGTCAAAATGAAGAACATATTATTCAAAAAGCCACATTACAAATTCGAGATGTGCTTTTCTTGCCTTTTGAAAGTGAGATAATAGATCCAATCAATACAGATAGAGATGTTGGTAAAACATATATATATCCTGCGGGTAAGACTTGGCAGGTATCAGGTTTCTATCGAAGAAATTACAATGATTCATGGCATCCCTGGCTAATCACTCTAGATGAGGAAGGAGTCATGATCAACCTCAGTATCAAGGATGATTTTGAGTTATTTGATGATCAGGTATTACTGAATAGTTCTATCACAATTAAGCCATAATAATATTACTCAGTCATAGCGGGAATTTCATCGCGCCATTCTATGATATTTAGCTCAATAAATAAAAAAGCAACAAGCCATAAAAAGGCATCCCAAAAATCGACAAAATCTCCCTCAAGCCCCCAATAAAACGCGTTAAAGAATAATATAGGGTAAAGAGCATACTTGTTTATTGCGCTAAGTTTTATCGATAATGCCTTACCTGTTTGTTTTTCTTGAAGGTGAACATTGAATTCAATAATTATCACTACTAGAATCCACACACCTGCATTAACTACATCAATCCAGCCTAGCCAAATGATTTTTTGGTAACCTTGGAGATCCACTAATGCTCGGGTATTTTCATATCTAAAAAATTCATTAGCAGTACTTAATGATGTGCAATTTTGAGCTGTTATTGGCACATATTCATTAATTGTATATGAATACATCCATTGCTCATGAGTTACCATGCATAAATTACTTATCTCAACTGGAGATATTTTATAGAAAAATAATAAATTAGCAGAATAGCCAAAAAAAGAATAAATGATGAGCGCATAGCATAAAGCTTTGAGAATTACAGATAGAGCATCTATTAGTTTATTATTGTAATTATCATCTAAAATATAGGTTTCTAGCTCCAGTATCCAGAGAAGGATGAGCCAGGCAATAGTGTCAATCGAAGCTGAGTAAGCGGTAATTAGTTCGTTTAATGATATTGCATCAGAATAACGTACCGAGAATGCCGCCAAGTCCTCAGTAAAGAAGAAGTAAAAATTAAGAGTTAACAGAAAGTAAATCGAATATTTAAAGTATTGAAAATAATTTTCTTTAGTCACCATTATAAAGTCCATACTTCGCTGTTGATGTTACAGATTGTATATTGAGATTTATTTGAATAAAACGCAGTCATTACATTATTAATTATGTAGAATGCAATGTCATTGTGCTTTTCTAGGCGATAAAATTCAATAAAGATATAAAATGAATTACCGTAATTTAATAATCCTTTTTTTCTGCCAGCTGATATCCGCAACTGGTCAAATAGTCATAGTCACTCTCGGTGGTGTTATTGGTTCATCACTTACAGAAAACCAATCAATTGCAACATTACCCGTATCATTAATGGTGGTAGTTACGGCTCTATCAGCTATTCCAGCGACTATTTTAATGAGAAAAATTGGAAGAAGATTAGGCTCCAGTATGGCATCTCTATCCGCAGCAAGTGCTGTGCTGATTGGTGCTTATGCGCTTCACATTCAAAGCTTTGGATTCTTTGTTCTCGCTGCAGCATTATTTGGAATCAATGCAGCTTTTTCTCAGCAATATCGTTATGCAGCGGCTGAAAGTGTTGATCAGAAATTTGTTAGTCGAGCAATATCATTGATCTTATTGGGTGCTATAGGTGGAGCAATCCTAGGGCCTGAACTTGTGACAAGAGGGCGTTATTGGGTTGAGGGTGCTCCTTATGCTGGCAGCTTAATTTCCTTATCAGTCTTATTCGGTATACAGTCATTATTATTAATGTCGTTAAGGGCATTCCATGTTCAAGACGATGGTGGCTCGGAAGTAAATGTTAGACCTCTAAAAACTCTTTTAAAGCAAAGGGTATTTATAATGGCTATGTTGGGCGGCACTGTAGCTTACGGTGCAATGACTTTTATAATGACTGCGACCCCACTTAGTATGCATGTCGTTGATGGTTTCTCAATGGAAGCAACGGCAAATGTAATCAGAAGTCATGTTTTGGCTATGTATATACCATCACTCTTATCGGGTTTTTTAATAGAAAGGTTTGGGCTTTCTAAAATCATGATGATTGGTGTTCTTGGTTTATTTTTGGCAAGTATTGCAGGCCTTTCTGGACAATCAATTTTTAGTTATTGGATTGCGCTTGTGTTGCTGGGTATTGGTTGGAATTTTCTTTATGTTGGAAGTACAACAATGCTAACTTACACTTACAAACCCAATGAGAGATTCAAAGCTCAGGGTATAAATGAATTCTGTGTATTTGGTGTATCGGCTCTTGGCTCTCTCCTGGCTGGGACAATAATGTATCTTTATGGCTGGTATACTCTAGTCCTAATCCCTATACCTTTTTTGATCATGATTGCGGTAGGACTTAGAGTGACTAAAAATGAAACAAAGATTTTAATCCGAGCTAAAATTTGATTAATCTAGAATTAAAATTAATATTAAAACGATGAATCCAAACCTCTACAGTAAAGATATGTACAATTATCATGTTCCCGAGAAATCCTTATGGGAGCTAACTCAGTGTGGTAATAATCTTGAGGTATCAACGATGAATGGAGATCATAACATCGAGGTTGCCGTTATCGGAGGTGGATACACTGGATTGTCTGCCGCATACCACCTTGCTAAAGATTACGGTCTTGAAGTCGCTATTATAGAGGCTGGGCACATCGGTTGGGGTGCCTCTGGTCGAAATGGTGGCTTTTGTTCTATCGGCGGGACTGCTGAGAGTTCAAAAAACTTAATTTCTAAATATGGTGTTGAAGATGTCCGACATTATTATCAATCTCAAGTAGAGGCTGTAGAGCTCGTAAAGAACATCATCGAAAGTGAGCAAATTGATATTCAGCTTCAAGGCAATGCTGAAATTGAAGTTGCTCACTCTCAGAAGAATCTTAATGAAATGATCGAGCACGCGTCTTTTCAAAGAAAAAAGCTTGGATTAAATACAACGGTTATAACAAAAGAGGAGCTTGCAGAAAATTTTTTCGATGCCAATGAACAGTGGGGCGGAATTGCGGTACAACCCACATTTGGTATACAACCACTTCGTTATGCAAAAGGTCTGGCTTCTGCTGCAATTAAGAATGGTGTAAAGATATTCACTCACAGTGAGATTATAAGTTGGAAAAAAAATAACGAAAAACATATCCTTTCATCAAAAGAAGGTAAGTTAACTGCCAGGTATGTTATTTTTGCAACTAATGGATTTATGCCTGAACATTTATCGAATAATTTTAAGTCCAGGTCTTTACCAATTATAAGTTCCATTATTACAACAAGGCCATTATCACAAATTGAACTTGATGCACATAATTGGCAAACAGATAATCCTGTAATTAACTCTAGGAAACTGGTTAATTATTACAGATTGCTGCCCGATAAACGCTTCCTTTTTGGTGGCAGAGGCTCTTCCTCTGGCGATAAAATTGGTGCGGAGAGTAACTACAACTATTTGATAAATGTAATGCGCAATATATGGCCAAATTGGTCTGATGTTGAAATAGAATGTAAGTGGCATGGATTTGTTTGTTTTACCCGGCGATTAACCCCATCTATCGGGAGATTGGAGGATGATGCTTCGGTATTTTTTGGTTTTGGTTATCATG
>CABXCS010000040.1 GCA_902510755.1 uncultured Woeseiaceae bacterium
AAGACATCTTATTCAGATAGTGAGCTATTGGATTTTTTTTCACCATATAGATCATATCTTGCACTACATATATGGAAAGCGACAAACAATAAATTGTTATAAACTAAAACAAATTATACAGTGGTGATTATTGGGCATGACAGTGAAGATGCAAGGATAAATATTTATGAAAACAATTCAGCGCATTATAATTAAGATATTCACGAGATGAATTTTTTGATGCATATACGAATTGCAAGAAATTTAATTTTAGTTTCTCTAATTTTTGGTTATCAATATCTCTATGCTGATATTAATAAACCAGCAACCTATATCTTTGATGATACCACTTGGCTAGAACCGTTTGCTGATATAGGCCGTAGCTGGGGCGGTAATTCAGGTGTGCAAGTTGAGTCAAAAGATCGTATATATTTTTTACAACGCGGTGAAACTGAGCTCCCTAATCCAATACCAAGTAATTACACAAACTTTCCCGCCTCAATGGGTGTGCCGGAATGGAACGTACTTCAAGGACGAGGCCGTGTCTGGAATAATTGTATTTACATCGCTAATAGTAATGGTGAGATCCTAGAGGTATGGTCACAATGGGATTATTTGTTTCATGGAACTGATGGCCCTGGACCACATCGTATCCGTATCAATCCATATGATTTAGAAAAAAAAGTATGGGTTGTTGATGAATCTGGTCATATAATTTATGTTTTTTCAAATGATGGTAAAGAGCTAATTTTAACCATTGGTGAGAAGAATGTATCAGGTAATGATGAATATCATTTAAACTTACCCCAAGATGTTGCGTTTCTACCAGATGGTAAATACTTAATTGCAGATGGTATTGGTAATAAAAGAATAGTAATCAGGAATAGCGATCATTCATACCATTCAGAATTTGGGAAAGCTGGGACACTGCCACATCAATTTGGAAGCGTCCACAGTCTTGGATTTGGTCCAAATCAGACACTATATGTCGTAGATAGAATCAATAAAGATCTTAAAGTTTACCGTCAAACAGTTGAATTAGAATCAGAAAATTATCCTAAATATCAATATGTTGACACATGGCAAGATATGGGACTTATACTAGATATAATAGTCAATGAGGATTCATTATGGGTAACTGAAACTAATCCACCAAGATTAAAAAATTATACCTTAAATGGTGAGCTGATCGATATAATTGAGTT
Organism: uncultured Woeseiaceae bacterium; assembly: GCA_902510755.1. Lineage (GTDB taxonomy): Bacteria > Pseudomonadota > Gammaproteobacteria > Steroidobacterales > Woeseiaceae > SP4260. Next base: position 1,185 of record CABXCS010000040.1, read on the forward strand.
ACCACAAACTGGGGAAAATTTCTGGATTGAAATGCATTCGATCTCTGTTGATGAAGATGGCAATCTTTATGCAAGTGACAACCAAGCCGGAAGGCCGAGAAAACTCTCACCTAGTCATTCAAATGATAAAATTAATTTGGTAAAACGTCCTTACACTACCTCTAATTAATTAATAACAATTTTATCAATCACGACTCAGGTCCGCCATAGCGTCTATAATTGATCCATAATTAGTATAAAATTCTTTTGATTCTCCATCAGGAAAGGTATTAGGTGTGGTGATATCTTTGGATAGATCAATTATTCCAATTTGATGCATGAATCTTAATACATTTATCCACAGATCAACATTGTTGATATCAAGATATTTCAGGAAACCCCAATTTTGGGTCGAGCCAGGCATCGGATGATATTTGGTTATACGCGTAAATATGATGTCATTTTTATGATCTACAAAAATATATTGGCCAAATTTACCACTTGCGTTAAAGATTGTGCTCTCCTCATCATTCTTAGAAATCCACCAATGCAATGAGTAGCCACGTTTTTCATCAGTCCACCAGTTTGGAGTTGTGTTCCACACGGTACTGAAAGTTTCATTGACAAAATTTGCAGAAATAACTTGCTTATCCATCCACTTGCCTTGTCTAGAAAAAAGTAATCCAAATCTGGAATAATCTCTAGCTGACATATCAATACAGCAATATGTCATTACATTATCTGAACCATCTCTCCATAAAGTGACATGATCACTTTTGATGCCAATTTCATTGAAAACTCTCTCTTGGAGCAAAATATCAGCTTTCATGCCAGTGGCTTTCAGAAGAATATCACCAAGAATCATCGAGTTAACATTATTATACTCAAACACTGTACCGGGGGGCTTTTCCATACCAATTGATCTAACATATGCCATTTGATCATTACGAAAGAACATATTCTCATGCTCACTTTTTGGAAACTCTAAACCACTGGTCATATTTAATATATCGCGAATAGTTACTATATCTCGATCATCTTCAAAGTAATCTAAATACTTACTGACCTTATCATCTAGGCTATCAATCTCACCCTTATCGATAGAGATGCCAATGAGTGCTGCATAAAAACTTTTTGCCATAGACCAGGATGTTCCATATGAATCCTTGTCGTAACCATCGGCATAACGCTCACCAATTAGATGACCATTTTTAATTAATACAACACCTTGGGTAGCGGAGTCCTCAAAAGATAAATCAAATAATCTATCCACTTTTTGTTGGTTAATACCTAAATCATTTGCTGGAACAATTGACCAATCAGCTGAAGGGTAATTAATTTCTTGCGCATATATGCCACTGATGTAAAGACATAACATTGATGCGATAAATTTTCTAAGAATTAGATGCATGTGCATACCTCTGACTAACTTATTATTTATTAAAAATTTGATTGTACAGGTAAATGATTGCCATAAAACTTACCTAAATACCAATTCCCCATAAATTCTTTTCCATCACTAAAAGTAAGGCCTCCACTACCATGTTGCAGACCCTCTGACCATTCTCCTGTGTATTTGCTACCATCTTTAAAAATCAATACACCTTCACCATTAAACTTTCCATCCTTTAAGTCACCTTCATAGATTAAACCATTATTAAAAGTCACTTTACCCGGACCATTATGCTGACCATTAATCCAAGTGCCTTCAAATTTATCATTATTTGGAAAAGTAACATTACCTATAAATACATTATCTTTCCAAGTACCTTTGTAATAAATAGGCTCAATTGTCACCACAAGCCCACTCCCAGTTGGTTTGTCATTAAACCAAGTGCCTTCATAGTAACTACCATTAGACAGCTTTAAAATCCCCTCACCTTGAAGCTTACCTTTGAAAAAGCTTCCTTTGTATATTGAGCCATTAAGATATGTATATTGACCATAACATTGAGACCAGCTTTTTGGTGGATTTTTATTCAAGTATCTACCTTGTTTTATGGGTTCACCTTTGCATGTAATTTCCGCATGCACATTAGAACTCATCAACACTATGTTAAAAATTATAATCAACCTCATCATGGCATTTCATAATACACCTCTATGTAAATGGCTGCAGAATTTTTTCACTACAGCCTACAATGCTTGATCATGCCACTGCTAGGGTTTACATTAATGATAAATCAGTTTGTATAACTAGAGGTTATAATGGATCGAAGGATAGCTTTAAAAAATCTTGGTCTTATGTTTGGTGTCTCATTGATACCAGGCCTGAAGGCCGCGATTGAAAGCGACTTTGATCCAATAAATCTTTCTGGTGCAGATTTATTTACTATACAGCAAAGAGCAGATATTGAAGCAATCTCTGAGATTATTATCCCCCAAACAGATACACCAGGTGCGCGAGAGGCGAATGTTTTGAATTATATAGAAGGCATGTTCCAAGAATGGTTTTCAGCTGATGAAGTTAAAAGTTTTTTGATTAGTTTATCGTCATTTCAGAGTCAATGTAGAGCATCACACAGCAAAAATTTCTGTGAATTAGACAATAAAATTCAGTTTAATTACATTGAATCAATGCACAAAGACGTAAAGAATGAAAAATACGAGGAATTCGCTATTTTTTTTGAGGAAATAAGACAACTCACAATCACAGGTTACTATACTTCTAAAGTTGGTATGACAATTGAGCGAAGCTACTTACCTACTCCTGGGCATTACGATGGGGCTTATCCATACGAAAATGTTGGTACATTATTTACGTCATGAAAAATACAGACTATTATATAACATAAATAGCATGCGATTATTAATATTAGTTATTGTTTTAATTAATTTTTATTATATATCAGCTCAGGAATTTACACTCCCTGAGGATACTGAGGTATGGAATCCAGTACCAAGAATTGTTGATACATTCGACAATCATGCGCCATCTGATGCAATTATATTATTTGATAAAGATTCGCTAAATAATTGGCAAAAAATTAATGGTAATCCAGCAGACTGGGAAGTTAAGAGTAATATTTTCACTATTAAGCCGGGTACGGGCGATATCCTAACTAAGCAGAAATTTTCCAGTGTGCAATTCCATATTGAATGGAGAGCGCCTCGATTAAGTGATGAAAGTGGTCAAAATCGTGGTAATAGTGGTATTTTTTTTCAAGAACGTTACGAACTACAAATACTTGATTCATATAACAATAAAACATACACCAATGGCCAAGCAGGGAGTATTTACAAGCAATTTATTCCATTAGTCAATGCTAGTAGAGAGCCATATGTATGGCAAAACTATGACGTTATATTTATTGCACCAACTTTTAATGATAATGGAAGCATCAATACTAAAGCTAATATGACAGTATTTCATAATGGCATTCTAGTTCAGTACAAGGTGATACTAGAAGGTGCAACAACTTACATTGGAAAGCCAAAATATGACTTTCATAATAATGGCTCCATCTTGCTGCAAGATCATGGCAGTAAAATTTCATTCAGGAATATATGGGTGCGAGAAATAGAAGTTCCATAGCTATAAACTGTTCAATTTTAACTCACTTACCGCATAATCGGCTGCTCGAGCAGTAAATGCCATATAAGTTATTGATGGATTGACGCATGATGCTGAGCTCATAAATGACCCATCCGTTATAAATACATTTTTAGCAACATGCATCTGATTGTGACGATTTACTATAGATTGTGTTGGATCATTACCCATTCTTGCGCCACCCATTTCATGGATGCCAGTGCCTGGTGCGGAAAGCTTATTTCTAGTCTTGATATGAGTACAGCCAGCACTTTTTAACATTTTGACAGCTTGATCAGTTGAATCTTTAACCATATTTAATTCGTTTTTACTCCATTCAAATTCAAATCTAACTTGCGGGACACCATAACGATCAACTTTTTTTGTATCTAACATCATTCTATTATTTCTGCGTGGTAATACCTCACAAAATGCGTGTAATGGTAATTGCCATGGTCCAGGATGACGAAGATGTTTTTTTAATTTAACTCCATACTGACCATTATCTGGTGGAGGCAACCTACCCTCCCCCCATGACTGAAAATTATAACCTCGAATAAAATTATTATTTTTATTTTGATTCGTTATATTTCTAAATCTTGGAATATACATTGCAGTTGGCCTTCTTCCATACTCCACATATTCTCTAAAGTAAGGAAGTATTCCTGTAGCACCTGTTCCAAAAGTATGATCCATCAAGTAGCGACCCAAGTTATCATAATTGTTACCTAGGCCCTGAGGCATTGATTGTGATTTTGAATTAAGTAAAATTTGATTTGATGCGATAGTTGACGCGCATAGAAATACAATACGAGCAGATAACTTATAGCGCTGCTTGGTTAATATATTTATAACGTTAACAGCAGTAATTCTTTCCTCAGTATCATCATATTCAAATGAATCGACCAGAGTATTTGTCTTAATGGTTAAATTATTTGTTTCTAACGCGGCTGGAAGAGTTGAGCTTTGAGTTGAAAAATACGCACCAAATGAGCAACCACGGTCACACTGAGAGCGATACATGCATTTATTTCGCTTCTGATTAGGCAATTCAGAGGTAAGATTAGCAGTTCTCCCTATAGTAACAATTCTCCCATCAAAATTTCTAGCAACAGCTTTTTTGAAATGTTTTTCAGCGATATTTAATGACATGGCAGGCATGAATTCACCATCAGGTAATTGCTGGAGATTTAATTTCTCACCTGAGACACCAATAAACTGTTCAACGTGTGAATACCA
>CABXCS010000041.1 GCA_902510755.1 uncultured Woeseiaceae bacterium
AGCAGTAGTAGGTGATAAGAAAGATAGACCTTCAAGAATAATTTCTTGCTTCTCATATACTTCTTTTAGGTCATCATAAACTTCATCATAAAGAGGATCAGCATGCTCTTCACTTCTTTGTAGGATGTAACCTCTGTAATTGACCGGCAGATCATTTATAGAACTCACGCCATATTTATCCAAGATCTCTTGCCGAGAAATCTCTTGATAATTATCATCTTTAGAATAAGCCGCACGTGCTTCAGACAATGATCTTTCAACCTCAAAACCTTTTGGTTGAGGAACAACGAATGTAGCAGCATCATTTGCAAACCTCGGTGCGACCACAATCAACACAAACCAAATTGTGAAGAGCGTGATTGCAGCGGAACGACGACTGGTACTTCTAGCAGAGACACCAATGGCAATAAATGCAAAAATCATAAAATAAAGAGCATACACACTAAGCAAAATAGTTAAACGCAGTAATTGATCTACTTGGGCTGAGCCAGCTTGAAAGAATATGGTCGCAACTATTATGATGAAAGATAGAGGAATAAGAAGTTTCAATACCACATAAAAAGCAGCACTAAGTTTTCCCTGGAATATTGATTTTAGTGAAATCCCATGACTCAAGAGTTGCTTCAAAGTCCCATCCTCACGTTCACCAGCATAGCTAGAGAATAATAATAAAATAATCACTAGTGGCAATATTACTTGCATAATCCAAGCCGGAGTCAATGAAACAAAGTTCGACAAATCACCAGCACCTTCAGCGTATCGAAATACAGCTGGATTTCTTCGATGCGCCTCCATCCAAACAGCCAAACCACTATAATCTATAGCGCCAGGTTCAAATGTTGACATTGCAGGAATTGGTTTAAACGCATACCGCGAAAAATGTGCTGCAGAATGTGGATTTCGCTCACCTTGATTAATCCAAACTTCATGATCATTTGTAGTAGCAGAGACACGCTCTCGCTCTAATGTATCAGTGCGTTGCCAGCTCAAAAAAATTGCTACCAACATAATTACTAGTGTCACCAAGTAAATGATAGTGGTGAAACGATTGCGTCCCATGATGGTTTGTTCTTTCGAAGAAATTATTTCAGAAATCATTATCATGCTTCCTGATTGTGCTGCATATGACTGAGATAGATGGTTTCAATTTCAGCAAGAGAAACATCTTCGGTTATTAAGGTCTCTAAAAGTTCACCATCCCTCATTATTCCCAATCGATCACCTATTTCTTTAGCACGAAACAAATCGTGAGTGGCCATTAAAATGGCTACACCATCCTTTTTTTAATTTTTTCAATAGTTGACAAAATTCATTTGCAGCTTTTGGATCGAGACCTGAAAGTGGCTCATCTAATAGTAAAACCTTGGCTTTTTTAGCGATTGCAATGGCAATACCAACCTTCTGACGCATCCCCTTAGAATATGTACTTGAGTAAGAATGATGAAATTCACTTGCGAGACCAGCATCTTCAAGGCAAGAAGCCAAATAATCGGGATCATTGGTTTTTCCTGCTAGTTTCACAAAGAATTCAAGATTCTCCATTCCGGTAAACTCAGGATACAAAGAAACCTGTTCAGGAATATATGCAACAGCGGCGCGTGTGGCCTCGATATTATCCTTGACACTTAACCCATTAATGAGAGCCTCACCATTTGTTGGCTTCAAAAACCCTAATAATAGGTTAATTGTCGTAGTTTTTCCGGCTCCATTTGCTCCAAGGAAGCAAAAAATTTCACCCTTTTCTACTTTAAATTCTAAGCCCTCTAGAACTGTATTTTGATCGAATGTTTTAGTTAAGTTTTTCGTTTCAATCATATTGATTGCTCCAAGTTCGTGAGAATTTGACGGAGAGGCAAGGATTCAAATCCGGGGAAGATTTGAATCCTTGCACTAGTTGAGAAACAGTTAGTCCGCCAGTTGAGTTCTTAAACTATCAATAATTTAGAACTTCACACTAAAACTTACACCAATATTTTTCCCTGCTAAGGGAACCTCGTTTTTAACAAATGAAGAGTGATTTCGTGCCACCTCATTGAGTAAATTATGACCGAATACTGATGCAAATATCTCTGTTCCTGATTCAGAAACAAACTTCTGACTGAATCTAGCATCCAACATTTTAAAGCCTTTGGTCACCGTTTCATTCAAACCAATATCATTTTGCTCTTGAACATCCTTTAGCACCAAACTAAATTGAGCACCCTGTTCCTTCGAGTACAATAATGAATAAATATTCCTTTCAGGAGTCATCCTGGGAATATTGCCCCCATCATTAAATTCACCTGATATAGAATCTCTGGCTATTGATAATTCTAAATTGCCATCATATATATTAAATGTTCTACCTAGTTCTAATTCATAACCAGTTAATTGGGCATCTTTTTGTTTATAATTAGCAACAGTAAGATTTTCTTCTTTCTTCGCTGAATCCATAATATAAATATAGTCATCTACATTGTTGTTAAACATTGTGAATGTCCCAAAAAAACCACTTTGATTGTAATTTAGAGTTAGGTCGATATTTCTTGACCTTTCTTTATCAATGCTTGTGTTACCTATTTCAAACCTGCCTGTTGCAAGATGTGGCCCATTCATATAAAGCTCAACTGCTGATGGAGCTCGCTCTACGCTTGCCATATCCAAACTAACATTGAAATATTCATTAATGTTTCGATTAAGACTTATGGCCAAACTGTCATTTTCGAAATCCTTGTCAAAATAATCTATTTCTTCCTCATGCTCCTCGTGCTCATGACCTTCTTCCTCTTCTTCATGATGCGCAACAGAACCTTTTCTATTGATACGGTCATGTCTGATGGCCAGATCAAAGTTAAATAAGTCTAAATCTGTGCTGACATAATAGCCAAATGAGAATTCTTTATTATCAGAGGGCTTCATGAATGCTTCATGACCAATGATTGAAATATCTTCTTGTATCATATTAATCACTGTTCGTTGCGAGAGTTTGTCAGTTGAAAAATCAACCACGACACCAAATTCCTGCGCCTCATTATTGAAGGTTGTCGGCCCCTCTTCATGCCCATGATCATCTTCCTCTTCTTCATGACCAGCTTCCTCAGCATGCTGCTCAATTAGGGAATACTCAGTCCCTGCATAAAAGTAATCAATTTTTTTCAAAGCGCTATCTGAAAAAACATAAGAGCCTTCTAAGTTAAATACTTCAGAATCGGAGGTGACAAATATTCTTTCTTCCTCATGCTCACCCTCTTCCTCCTCTTCATGCTCTTCATGCTCTTCACCATGAAATGGAACTCCATAAAGACTCTCTATTCCACGATAAGAGAGACCCACATATCCCCAACCACCGGTCTTGGAGATACCAATACGTTGCGACTCACTTTCATAATCCGAATTTGTTAGATATTTTGGATTCTCTTCATGCTCTTCATGCTCATCTTCGTGCTCTTCTTCATGCTCTTCTTCATGTATTATCGCACCGAAAGGTATTTCAAATTTCTCGAAACTTGAATCTTTATAAGCCAAACTAAAATTCAAACCACCTAGATTATTTTGATAAGACATTTCTCCAGATTTACCGCCATTGACTGTTTGAGCTTCACCTCCTATGCGTAACTCTGATTCCAAAAAATCAGTTCTAGCAATCGTATTATCAACCACGTTAATAATTCCGCCTGTAGTACCATTGGAATAGAATATTGATGAAGGACCTCTGATGACTTCAATTTGTTGAATATTATTGAGGTCAATATCATTTATATGATCAGCGCCAATACCAGCGACATCACGATTTACCCTACCATTACTCATTATTTTTACACGATTCCCAGACATTCCACGAATAACTGGTTGGCCTACTCCTGAACCATAATCGGCGGAGGACACACCCAGAAGATTGTCTATTGTTTCTCCAAGGCTCTGGGTTGCCATATTTGAGACAGCATCACCATCCAAAAGATGGATTGGGTTATGAATACTATTTAAGTTTTTTTCTATGTAAGAGGAAGTTACAATTATTTCCTCTATTACATCCTGTGCAAGGACATTATTTATATTTATTACACTCAACAATATGAGTGCACATCTGATTTTTTTCATTTCGATCTCCGGTATAGATAAAGTTAATTAATACAATAAAACTAAACTTTACTAATAGGAGGCGCTCTGGAGTGAAAGTTACTGAAGTATTCAGATATGTAGATCTCAATCTTTTCAATGGCGAGAGAGCCTTGGAATGAAAAATTTGCAATAAAATTATTAACGTTAAATGAATCTGAAATATCATTGCCACAATGATTACATTCAAAATGAACTGTCTCTGTATTTATTTCATCACAAGAAAAAGCATGTAATGTTGACGAACAAGCAAAGAGCAAGCCAATTATCAGAATAATAGTTTTATTATTTAAATACTTCATAAGTGTTATAATATAACGTAATGATCATATTAAGCAAAATATTTTAAAAAATTGCTTGGTAAAATCAGTATATTCAAGCTTTCTTAGCAAAATCATCATAATGGAAATATTTAACTCCTTGAGATTTTCTTGATGTAACCATGGTCTTAGCAACTAAATCTGCCCTGACACACTTATATTTACTGAATGCCCCCATCAGAAGAAAGTTTATTAGGATGAAGCACTTTTGACCTATATCTTCCACAAACCTAGGCTCACTTCGAGCCCCTAAAAGTAAACCAGGACGAAATATATTAGTACTCATAAAATCTAATGCTTCAATTTTCTTTTCTATTTTACCTTTGGTACTTAAATAGAAGTTTTTTGAAGATACATCTGCACCCACCGAAGAGATAAGACTCACTTTCAGTGTTCCAGCCTTTTTTGCTTTTTCAGCTAAAGCAATGGTGTAATCATGATCTATTTTCTTAAAGTTATTCTTATTACCCGCCTTTTTTATAGTTGTCCCCAGACAAAGAAATAAATGATCACACTTTGGAAAATTGCCATTACAAATAAAATCATCAAAATCAACTATCAAATTATCAATATTACTGCTTAGATTTGACATAGATCTTCGTGTAATAGCGATGACTTTATTCTCTTTTTTGCTCAAATGATGGCACACTAAATTACCGACAAGACCTGTTGCACCTATTACGACCGAAATTTCTGACATCACACTAAACTCACTGATTAACTAATTATTTTTCATTACATCATGAATAAAATTTTTACGTTCCAAGATTTAACCATAATTCATCATAAGAATAAGTTTAACTCAACAAAGTAAATACTGCTCTATTCATCCTAACTAGGTTTGTTGTATTATTAGCTTATTATGATTACACCAAAAAATACTTGTGAGAAAGACATAATTGATTTTCTTACATCATGGAAAGATGGAATACTTGATATTGGAAAAGCATTTCGCAACCGTGAGAATTACGAAGAAAAAGCAGAAGCATTCATTCACGAACATTATGCCTTTGAAGATGAACAAGTTTTATTTAAGCCCACCTATACCAAAGATGTAATATTTAGGAATGACTTTGATCAAGCGCTGTCTTATTTTATATCCGGCAATATTGCTGAAGACTCCGGATTTGCAATAAAACCATGGTTGGATATTTCTGCAACTGACATTAATTTTATAATCGAAGATCAACTCTGCGCTGTAATGGGTGTACTTGAACTCAAAACAGAAGCCTCTAAAAGCATTGCTGTAATTGCTTTCACATTTGTATTGATAAAAACTAAAACAAAGCTAAAAATCAAAATTCACCATTCTTCTGAAATAAGCTCATAAGCTCTAAATTACTAATTCAAAAGTCTATTTGTAGCTGTATCTTCTCTCAGAGAAAGTGCGGACTCGCTTTCGCCAAGCTCTATAAGAACC
>CABXCS010000042.1 GCA_902510755.1 uncultured Woeseiaceae bacterium
CTGGAGGCGGAATGGATCGAGTTACCGGTGATTATATGGGAATGCTGGCAACAGTAATGAATGCATTAGCTATTCAAGATGCTCTAGAATCTATGAATGCTGAGGCTAGAGTAATGTCAGCAATTAAAATACATGAGGTATGCGAAGATTATATTAGAAGAAGAGCGGTGAGGCATTTAGAAAAAGGTCGAATTGTTATTTTAGCCGCAGGAACTGGTAATCCTTTCTTTACTACTGATTCAGCGGCCAGTCTTAGAGCAATTGAAATTGGCGCTGAGGTGCTTTTGAAGGCTACTATGGTTGATGGTATCTATGATAAGGACCCTAAAGCTCATAAAGATGCAAAAATCTATAACCAAATTTCATTTGATAAAGTGCTTTCCGACAAGTTAAAAGTAATGGATGCAACGGCAATTGTAATGTGTAGAGATAATAATTTACCCTTGCGAGTATTTAATTTATTAAAACCAAATACGTTGGTTACTGCAATGACTGAAGAGATGATAGGTACCTCAGTCAACGCATAATCAAATTAGAGAAGATATTATGATAACTGAAATAAAAAATGATGCTAAAGAGCGAATGATAAAACGATGGCATTAAATCAAAATTTAACAAAAATTAGAACTGGTCGAGCTAATACAAGTCTATTAGATCAAATAACAGTTGATTATTATGGAAGCGAGACCGCGCTGAGCCAAGTTTCGAATATTAGTATTGAGGATTCCCGTACTCTTAAGATAACTCCATGGGAAAAAGACATGATACAACCAATTGAAAAAGCCATTATGAATTCAAATCTTGGGCTTAATCCTGTTTCAGCAGGAATGATTATTCGTGTTCCTTTGCCCCCTCTAACTGAAGAACGTCGGAAAGATATGATTAGAGTTGTTAGACAAGAAGGTGAGCAATCTCGAGTTGCTGTTCGAAATATTAGGCGTGATGCTATTAATGACTTAAAAGAGATGCTGAAAGATAAGATGATTGGTGAAGACGAGGAAAGAAAAGGCGAGGAAGAGATCCAAGAAATAACAGATAAGTATGTAGGCGAAATTGATCAAATTCTCATTACAAAAGAAAAAGAGTTGATGATCGTCTAGTTAACTCAATATCAGTGAATTTGAAATATGAATCCAAATCATATAGCGATAATAATGGATGGAAATGGCAGATGGGCTGAAAACTCTGGTAAAGGAAGGAAGTTTGGCCATCAAAAAGGCGCAAAATCTGCAAGAGAGGTTGTAAGATATATAGGGTCACTGGGTATAGAATATCTCACCTTATATGCCTTTAGTACAGAAAATTGGGGCCGGCCAATAAAAGAAGTGAATTTATTGATGTCGCTATTTATAGAGACTCTCGAGCTAGAGATAAATGATCTTAATAACAATGATGTAAAAATTAAATTTATTGGCGACAGAACAAGCTTGAAAGATTCTTTAGTAAAAAAAATTGAAAAAGCAGAGTTACTTACCGCTACAAATGAGGGTTTGAAATTATCAGTTGCATTAGCTTATGGTGGAAGATGGGATATTGTCAATGCCACTAAAATTCTTTTTAACAAAATTAATGAATTAAAAATCAGTCTTAGAGATGTAGATGAAAAATTATTCTCCTCATCATTACAGTTAGAGAATGATCCTGATTTACTTATAAGAACTGGCGGTGAGAGAAGGATTTCAAATTTTTTATTGTGGAATATTGCTTATACAGAATTATATTTCGATGATGTATTATGGCCCGAATATAGTGAAAAAAATATAGACGAAGCTATAGAGTTCTATAAAGAACGAAAGCGACGTTTCGGAAAAAATGTTTAAACACAGGATTTTTCGATGCTAAAACAAAGAGTAATTACAGGATTATCTGGCTTAATTATTTTTTTGAGCATTTTATTCATGATGCCTCAGGAATTCACCATGATTTCATTTGGAATTCTTTTCTTGTTAGCTGGGTGGGAATGGGCCAATCTAATAGAGGCTGAAAATATTCGAATTAAATTAACATTTTTAGTAATTTTAGCTGGATTAATGCTTTTTGTTAACAGCCTGGCCATAGATGATGAGAGTATTAGAAGCTTATCTTACTTTTCAGTTTTTTGCTGGTCGATACTATTTTTTTCAATGTTATTTTACCCATTAAACATTCCATATAGCTTGGAATGGTTAGTTGCAGTTGTTGTCTTAATGCAAGGATATATTGCTATTAATTGGATATACGAAAAATCTGCCATATTTCTGCTGGTTTTTTTGAGCATTGTTTGGGTGATGGATATAGGTGCATATTTTATCGGTAAATCCTTTGGCCGCATAAAACTTGCGAGACTTATTAGCCCCAATAAAACTTGGGAAGGATTATTTGGAGGAGTATTAGGTGTAACTTTATTGTCCATAATATTATCTAATTACCTTCCAATTGATAGCTTAGTTTTTGTATCTTTTGCTATTGCCATAGGCTTGATATCAGTAGTTGGTGATCTCACATTCAGTATGTTGAAAAGAAATGCAAATATTAAGGATAGTGGAAATATTCTGCCAGGACATGGGGGTATTCTTGATAGGATAGACAGTATTTTATCTTCTGCTCCATTATTCACTCTCGGCATAATCTTTCTTTAGATTACATAAATTACCCATATGGAAAATTTATTTTTATGAATATATTTATAAGTTTAACAGCATTTATTTTTGCAGTTGGTCTACTAGTAACAATTCATGAATTTGGTCATTATATTGTTGGTCGATTATGTGGAATGAAGGTTTTAAGGTTCTCGATAGGTTTTGGTAAGCCGATATACTCAGTTAAAGCAGGTAAAGATCGCACTGAGTATTGTGTCTCTAGAATTCCTCTTGGAGGTTATGTTCAGTTTTTGGATAATCGAACAGAGAAAGTTAATAAAAAAGACTATGGGAGAGCATTTGACCAGAAATCAATAGGCTCTCGTATAGCAGTATTACTCGCTGGACCTTTTTTCAATTTTTTATTCGCAATTCTTGCATATTTCATAATTTTCTCTAATGGAATTGTAGCTATGAAACCTCTAATCGGAGTCATTGATAAGAATTCTTATGCGGCAAGTGCTGGTCTTGCATATGGGGATCAGATAATTAAAATTAATGATAAGACGGTTATCGATTGGGAGCATGCAGTAACTGAATTACTCACTATTATCGCCTCAGATAACGAGATTAACTTTCAGGTAAAGACAAAAGATAAAGTTTTAATTGAAAAAAAAGTTGTAATTGACGGGAAAAGAAATTCATTAACTGAACCAGGGGCCTTATTCAATGGTTTAGGATTTTATCCTTGGCAACCACCAGCAATTATTGGTGAAGTCCAAATTGGCAGCCCAGCAGAAAAGGCTGATTTGTTGAAAGGCGATCAAATAATAGCTATTGATAATCAAAATATCAGGTCATTTGTCGAGATGAGAGATATTGTCGCAAGAAAACCTAATCAATCGATCTCTGTCGAGTATATGAGAAACGATTCAAAAAGATATACAACTTTAGTTCTTGGTCAGACCGATGGAAGTCCTCCAAAAGGGGTACTAGGTGTTGCAATAAGTAATAATTTTGAAGATGTTTGGTATCTTAATAAATACAAACCAATCGATGCGGTCTTGAAATCAATAAATCAAACATGGGCATCAACTAGTTTTACTGTAGTTATGTTCACTAAAATGCTGAGTGGTGATGTTTCTGTGAAGAATATTAGCGGGCCAGTAAGTATTGCAAAATATGCGGGTCTTTCTGCAGTTGCTGGGACAAGTCAGTTCCTTAAATTCCTTGCACTAGTGAGCATTAGTTTGGGTGTTATAAATCTGTTACCTATCCCAATGTTAGATGGGGGGCAGATAGTTTTTCAAACTATCGAATGGCTCAAAGGAAGCCCACTTTCAGTGAGATCACAGTTAATTGGGCAACAATTTGGCATAATGATCCTATTGGCATTAATGAGCTTAGCCTTTTATAATGATCTATTTAGCGGATAGTAGTATTTTAAATTAATGAAACTTAATAATAAAAATATAATTATTAAATTAACCTTGTTCGCCTGGGTACTAATTGGCATCCCCGTAAATACTCTCTTTGCGGAAGAATTTGTAGTAAGTGATATGAGAGTAGAAGGCTTAAGACGTATATCAGAAGGTACTGTATTTAATTATCTTCCGATTAATGTGGGTGATAACGTTGATGAAACAAGGATACAAGAAGCAATAAAATCCCTATATAGCGAAGGTTTATTTGATGATATTTCGGTAAAAAGGGAAGGTAAGGTGTTGGTAGTTGTGGTTGTGGAAAGACCATCCATAGAGGCCTTTAGTATCGATGGAAATAAGGATATTAAGACAGAAGATTTAATGGTTTCACTCAGAAATGTGGGAATGTCTAGAGGCAGAACTTTTGACCGATCTGTACTTGAGAATGTCACAATGTTTCTGAGGGAACAGTATTATGATCGTGGTAAATATGGGGTTAGAATCAAAGCCGATGTTGAGGATCGTCCAAATAATACTGTTCGAATTAGCGTGGATGTCAAAGAAGGGGATAGAGCTAAGATTCGACAAGTAAATATTATTGGTAATGATTCTTTTCAAGAGGATGAAATTCAGGAGGATTTTGAGTTAGGTACAGCTAATTGGCTTTCTTGGATAAGGCAAGATGATAGATATTCAAAAGAGTCATTAACTGGAGATCTTGAAAAATTAAGATCTTTTTATATGGATCGTGGTTATGCTGATTTTAGAGTTGAGTCCACACAAGTTGCAATTTCGCCAAATAAAAAAGATATGTTTGTAACCATAACTATTCATGAGGGTGAGAGATACAATCTTTCTGAAATAAAGCTAGTTGGTAATAATGTCATCCCAGATGAAGATCTTGAAAGACTTATTATTTCCCAAACAGGTGATATGTTTAATTTGCAAACTTTAACTAATACATCTGAAATGATGTCTTTTAGGCTGGGTGAGGAAGGTTATGCTAATGCCGAAATTGAACCTGTTCCAGAATTAAATTATGACTCTAAAGAGGTTGCTGTAACATTTTATATTGATCCTGGTAGTAGAATGTATGTCAGACGAATAAATTTTAATGGGATCAAGGAAGTTGATGATGAAGTTTTTCGGAGAGAAGTAAGACAGAATGAAGGAGCTTTTGTTTCTAATATTTTGATTGATCGCT
>CABXCS010000043.1 GCA_902510755.1 uncultured Woeseiaceae bacterium
AGTCCCTGGCATTTGGTATGGCATTGCTCGTCTAATATAGTCGAATAAAATAGTTGCATGGGGCCAGTAACTCCCTACTGTTTTTTAGGAATTGGACCTTTAATAGTGCCATGACCACCGACCAAATGTTAAAATGCCAAATAGTGATGGTTTTGTTTGGGCGTATTCACCAACCGAAGACTGAGCAAGATGCATAAAGAATCTGTAGTCTTAAAAGTCTGGGGTGTGATTGGCGGCAATCAAATAGGAAGATGGTTTTTTGCAAAATTAGTTTGTTGGCGAGTACCATATTTCTCAACTATTTCACCTTCATTTATTACATATAGTAATAAGGTAGTAGAGGTTGCTATGAAGAAAAAAAGAAGTGTAACTAATCATTTGGGAACAATTCATGTGATTGCAGTAGCTAATCTTTGTGAGTTAGCAGCAGGAACATTGATGGAGGCTGGTTTAGTTTCAAGTATGCGCTGGATTCCAAAGGGTATGAGTATTAGTTATTTGTTACCTGCAAATACTCATATAAAAGCGAGGGCGGTTATGCCGGAAATTAAAGAAGGTGAGAAAGCAGATGTTTTTGTACCGGTAATAGTGACTGATACCAATGAGCGTGAAGTTGTAAGAGCTGATATAGTTATGTACCTAACTCCCAGAAAATAATAGATAAGTAATAGGATTTTGATATGCAAGATGATAATGAAATCAATTTAACTGACGACAATAATGCTGACTATACCTATAATTATGAGGCAAATTTAAAGTCCGTGCCAGTTTGGAAAAGACTGATGTATATGCTTTTATTTGTGGTTGTATTCTGGGTATGCAGGATGTTAATTTTTGGTATTGCTACTTTGCAGTTCTTTTCCGTACTCTTTACATCAGAAACAAACATGAAGCTTCGAGATTTTGGTCTATCTATAGGTAAATACGTTGCAGAAATAATCAATTTCTTAACTTACAATACCGAAGAAAAACCTTTTCCTTTCGATCATGAATGGCCAAGTTAGTAGCTTATAGAGTATTTAATTCTTACTGAGTTCTTTTATAAGAATATCCCAATGTTCTAGGGCATCAAAGAATGATTTAACTAATACTCGTTCATTTAAGCCATGAGCAAAATTATCTTCTCCGCGACTAAAAAAAGCAATTGAGCCGTAAGTAGGAATTCCACCTGCTCTTAGGGCTCTGCCGTCAGTTGCACCTGTTGTCATATAAGGAATGATAGGGAGGTCCGGATATTGAGCGTGTACAGTTTTTCTTAACGCATCCATTATTTCTTCTTTAAGTGGTGAGGCAGGTGCAGATTTGGGTGTTCCTGAGACATTAATTTTTTATATTTGGATTTGAAATTATTTCACGAAGTTTTGAGCTAATTTCAGCGACTTTTGTACCAGGAAATAAACGACAATTTATATTAGCGCTAGCACTTTGGGGAAGAGCATTTTCTGCATGACCCGCATCAAGCATTGTAGCAACACAAGTAGTCTTAATTATTCCAATTTGATTGGGATCATTGGATATTATTTCAGCCGCTTTGGTATCGTTAGGGTCTATAGAAAAGTCCAACATAGCTTTACCTAGTTGATTTTTTTCGGCATCTGATCTCATTTTGAAATATTCAAGCGTTATATCATTTGATTGAACTGGGAAAGTATAAGATTCAATTTCCTTTAATGCTTGAGCAAGGTCATAAATTGCATTAACTTTTGTTGGTCTTGAACTATGTCCTCCTGGGTTAGTAATAGAAATCGTATAATCGGCGTACGTTTTTTCTGCGGCTTGAATTTGATAAGCTATTGGCTTGTAATTCTTATCTAATCTCCCACCGCCAGAATCGGCATTTATAGCGTATTCTGCATCAATAAGATTTCTATGATTCTTAACCATATCCTCAATAGTTAGCATTTCAGTTTCTTCATCACCAGTAAAAGCGATAATTAGATCTCTATTTGGTATAAAACCCTCATCTTTCAGCTTTATAAAAGTTGCCGTGAGGAGGGTGGTGCCTGACTTATCATCAGCCGTTCCTCTTCCAAAAAAATATCCATCTTCTTCTATTAGTTTGAATGGATCTTTTACCCAATCTTTTTTTAATGCATCTACTACGTCCATATGAGCCACAAATAATATAGGTTTTTTATTAGAAGTATTATCACCCCTAAAACGGACTATTAGTGACGCAATTTCTTCGCCATTTGGTGAGATAAAAGGAATAATATTTATATCATTATCATCAAAACCCCCATCACGAAAACGATCAGCTAAATAGTGGGCCATCACTTTGACTTGATTGTGCCCAGCTGCCGTCCTCATTGCTATGGTTTTTTCATATATTTCTAGTGCTAATTTTTGATGTCTGGTCTTATAGTCCTGACTGCTTACCAATTGTGCATTGATAGTTGTAGTTATGAGAAGAAGCATTAAGAGAATAAATTTTAGCATTGTATTTCCATCTTTGTTTTTAATTAAAGTTCACATTCCAGCCACGCCATCCTGGGCCACGCACAATTTTTCCTGGCATAGCACCGGTATGAATACCATTATTTAATACTTGAGTTCCGTTGACAAAAACATGTTTCATTCCAACTGCGTATTGGTGAGGTTTTTCAAATGTTGCTTTGTCATTAACTTTTTTAGGATCAAATATGACAATATCTGCGTAGTTATCTATTTCGATAGAGCCGCGATTTTGTATTCCTGTATTTTTTGCAGGCAATGAGGTTAATCTTCTAATAGCCTCCTTCATTGTTATGGCATTCTCATCTCTAACATATTTACCTATAACTCTAGCAAAGTTTCCGTAAGCTCGAGGGTGAAGACTTTTTTCGATAAATGCTCCCTCACTTGCAACTGCGCCAGCGTCAGAGCCAAAGCTTATCCAAGGTTTCTTTATTTGCTTAGTTACATTTTCTTCTGACATTAGAAAAAATACTGCATCAATACGACTGTTATCCTCTATAACAAGATCCATAGCGGTAAACTGTGGAGGCGTACCTCTAATTTCGCTAACTTCTTGAAGAGTCATGCCCGTATATTTTTTTAATTTGGAGTTTCGAAAACCAGTTAACAATATTCCTTCTGGACCAGCTTGGGTGTAAAAATTCTCCCAGGATGAATCAACGTCAAGCATTTCTTGTGAGACTTTTTCTCTTACAGAAGGGATCTGTAATCGCTTAACCCACTCATTGTGCCCACCTTCTTGGACCCAAGGTGGCATTGTAGCATCTAGTCCCGTAGCTGCAGCTGGATAAGTATACATATCTGCACTTATCCTTAAACCAGAGTTTCTTGCGGATTCTATCAAATCAAAAACATTTTCAAGTTTATGCCAATTATTCTTACCTGCTGCTTTTAAGTGATATATCTCAGCGGGTGCTCCAGTTATACTTGCAATTTTTATTAATTCGAGCACAGCCTCTTCGAGTTGATTTGCCTCAGACCTCAGATGGGATATATATGCACCATTGTATTTAGCGGCAATTTTGACTAATGCAATTAACTCATCGGTATCTGCAAAGCTCGCTGGTGTATATATTAAAGATGAGCCAACTCCTATTGCGCCATCAAGCATTGCTTCTTCCACTAGATTTTGCATTCTTATAAGCTCAACAGGAGTGGGCTTACGATTTATATAGCCTAGCTCATGAATACGAACAGTGGTGGCACCAACGTACGATGCAACATTAACAGAAACCCCTTGATCAACAATACGCTCGAGATATTCGTTCAGAGTGGTCCATGTAACATCATATTTAATGTTACTTTGCTTTTCTTTCATGCTGATCTTCATCGCGTCATTTAGAGGGCCCATCGAGTTGCCTTCACCCATTATTTCTAATGTTACCCCCTGTTTTATATCACTGAGAGCCCGACCATCTACTAAAAGGGGTTGAGTGGCCCATGAGAGCATATTGATAAACCCTGGTGCAACTACCATATTTTCAGCATCTATATGTTGTTTTGATGTAAAATTAGCAAGATCGCCTACCTGAGAAATATACTCTCCAGTTATACCTATGTCGCTTTTAATCGGTTCATTACCCAGACCATCATAAAGAATTCCATTGCTTATGATTACATCAAAATCTTTTTCCTGAAGTCGTTTGCTCTCACATGAGGCTAGAGCTAAAACCAAAAGCATTGTTAAGATTAGTTTTATTGATTCACCTTTCATGATTAGTTTTAGATGGCCTGATTATTCAGCGCCATTTTCTATCTCACCCCAGACTCGCAATAAATTCTCACCTAATATTTTTTTGATGTCATCATTACTGTATCCACGTTGCATTAAACCATTGATTAGGTTTGGATATGAAGAAACATCTTTAAGGCCAATAGGCAATGTATTACCTACACCATCATAGTCTGATCCAATTCCAACAAAATCGACGCTTCCAGTTAACTTAACAACATGATCAAAGTGATCTAGAGTTTGCTCCAATGTTGCGAAAGGATAAGGGTTAAGTTCGGCGTACTGCTTATTGAAGGCATCACGATCATTTCTCAGTTCTGGGTTGTACATATCTATTGGAGCTCCGTCCTCCGGTGATAAGAACTTTTCCCATGCATCACTTCTTTTGGTGTTATATTGGTTCGCTTCTTCAGTTACAAAAGCTGATCCGTAATTTATCATTATAATGCCACCATTTTCAGCTAATCGGGCAATCATAGCGTCATCCATATTTCTTTCGAAGCCAGGGGTGAAATGTCGCGCAGAAGAATGTGAAGCGATGACAGGAACTTTTGTAATATCCATTACATCCCAAAAGGC
>CABXCS010000044.1 GCA_902510755.1 uncultured Woeseiaceae bacterium
TCTAATAATTTATCAACTACATCACCCTCAGCAGCGGCTAGATAATAAACAGTTGGAAGTGCGGCATCCATTCCGCTTGATTCAGCACCATGCACACCATAATTGAGCCAAGTGATTACTGGCATATTACTGGTGACAGTTTGCTTTGAGTTAGTATTTGACAAAGAGAGATGCTCTTTTTTAATCTGGTCAATATTTTCTTGATTGGATGGAGAGGTTGCTACCACAAATAAAATAGGCCTTCTTTCATGAGAGTAACCGATCGTTTCGACACTAATTCGATTTGAAGCGCTACCAAGTAATCGAAGATATTCTACCAATTCATGATGTCTCACCGGAGATGAGCCAAGTGGTCTTTCCAGGAACGATGCGGGTGTTGGGATGGCAGAATTGTAATTTATATTAGCTGGAAACATCTCTTCATCTATGGTCTGGACGTCATAAGCAAAGGAGAGTTGTGAGAAGATAATGAGACTAAGGAGACAGATGAGCTGCTGAATTTTATTTAACACGGCATTCCCTTTATTAATTATTTTTAAGGTAACCATTAAATTAACTTAATTTGGAATCAAATGACAATAGTTGTTTTATGATGATTATCGTGCATTAATAAGTAAGTGATTTATTTGATTGATATTAGGGTTAAATCACTATAGTTTGTTGTTTTTTTATAATTTGAATAAAATTATCTTAGGTTTTTGATGTTAAGTATTATTATATTAGCGGCAGGCAAGGGGACTAGAATGCATTCCATGTTGCCAAAAGTGCTGCAGCCACTTGCGGGAAGACCTTTACTTGAGCATGTTATCAATACATCCAGACTGCTTGATCCAGATGAGGTATGCATTGTCTATGGTTTTTCCGGTGAAAAAATTCAGGAACAATTTAGAGCAAATACAGATTTATTATGGGCTTATCAAAAAGAGCAATTAGGAACAGGTCACGCAGTCAAGCAGGCAACCAAACTCATCTCGCAAAGTAACAAAGTACTGATTTTATATGGCGATGTACCACTGATAGATGCTACTACTCTAAAAACACTTATGTCAGAACATCAGAATAATGAAATTTCATTACTCACCGCTATACTACCTTCCGGAACAGGCTATGGGAGAATCATAAGGCGTGATAATGTTGTACAGGCAATTATTGAAGAATCAGATGCCAGTGAAATTGAAAGGAATATCAAAGAAATTAATACTGGTATTATGTATTGTGATGCGTCTCAATTGGATGGTTGGCTCAATAGATTGAACAACAATAATGCAAAAGGTGAGTATTATTTAACCGATATTATAGAAATGGCTACTAATGACGGAACAAAAATTAATGGTATCCAAGCTAATAAATGGGAAGAGGTGATGGGAATTAATGATAAAAAAGAATTAGCTAATGCAGAACGTTTCATGCAGAAAGAACTAGCTGAAAAACTCATGGCTCAGGGCGTTTCATTGGCGGATCCAAATCGATTGGATATCAGAGGAAAGCTCACCTGTGGAACAGATGTATTTATTGATGTGAATACTATTTTTGAGGGCAATGTTGTGCTGGGCTCTAATGTTAGTATAGGTCCAAATAATATTATTAAAAATACAGAAATTCATGATGATTCTAGAGTGCATGCTAATTGCCACATTGAGGGTGCGTTTATAGGTAAGCATTCTGAAATAGGACCTTACGCTCGCCTTAGACCAGGGGCGAATTTAAGTGAGAATGTGAAAGTTGGTAATTTTGTAGAAATTAAAAAAAGTACGGTAGACAGGGGCAGCAAAATTAATCATTTGAGTTACATTGGAGACGCTAAAATAGGCAGGGCAGTGAATGTAGGTGCGGGCACTATTACATGTAATTATGATGGAGTTAATAAATATACTACTGAAATAAAAGACGGAGCTTTTATTGGTTCCGGAGTAGAATTAGTGGCCCCAGTAATAGTTGGGAAAGATGCAACCATTGGCGCTGGATCAACAATCTCAAAAGGCGCGCCAGAGAATAGCCTGACATTAGAGCGCTCGAAGCAAATTACTAATGAAAAGTGGCAGCGTCCTAAAAAAGAATTATAAATTTACTAAAGAATTAATGGAATAATCGTAATGTGTGGAATTGTTGGTGCAGTAAGCGAGAGAAATGTAACTCCAATATTAATGGAAGGCCTACGGCGCCTCGAATACCGGGGTTATGATTCAGCTGGCATTGCAATATTCGAAAATAACAACATAAAGAGATTGCGGCGTGCTGGTAAAGTTCAAGAATTGCAGAATGCATTGGATAAAACTCCTATACAAGGATCATTGGGAATCTCTCATACTCGTTGGGCAACGCATGGAGTACCAACAGAAAAAAATGCTCACCCACATCTTTCTGAACAAGATATTGCATTGGTGCATAATGGCATCATAGAAAATCATGAGGTTTTGAAAGCAGAACTTCTTGAAAATGGTTATTCATTTGAATCAGATACAGACACAGAAGTAGTGGTTCATCGCATTCAGTTTCATTTAATCAAGACACAAGACCTACTCAAAGCAATTAATCTAACGGTACGTGAATTAGAAGGCGCCTATGCATTAGCTGTCATCAGTAAAGATGAGCCTGATAAAATGATAGTAGCTCGCTCGGGATGTCCTGTTGTGATTGGGATAGGGGTAAATGAAAATTATGTAGCTTCAGATGTAGCTGCCTTATTACCTGTGACTAATCAATTCATGTTTTTAGAAGAAGATGATATTGCCATTATTGAACAACAAAAAATTACAGTTATTGATGTTAACGGAATCATCGCAGATAGAGCCATTGTTGAGAGTAGACTGTCCTCAGCAGCTACTGAGCGCGGGGAATTTAAACATTTCATGCTTAAAGAAATTCATGAACAATCAGAAGCTGTTGATAATACTTTGAAATCACGAATTGCTGGAGGACAGGTTTTAGAGAGCGCTTTTGGACCAGGTGCCGCCGCCGCCTTTGATAAGATAAATGTAGTTCACATAGTCGCTTGTGGGACAAGCTATCATGCTGGCTTAGTTGCGAGATATTGGATTGAAGCAATATGCAGAATACCTTGCAGTGTGGAGATCGCTAGTGAATATCGCTATCGTGACCCTGTTGTTCCCGATGGCACCTTGTTTGTTACTATCAGTCAATCAGGCGAAACAGCAGATACATTAGCAGCTCTCAGAGCGGCAAAAAAAGCGGATTATGTATCAACACTGGTAATTTGTAATGTCCCAGAGAGTTCCATGGTTAGGGAGTCTGATTTAGTCTTAATTACTAATGCGGGGCCAGAGATTGGCGTCGCCTCAACCAAGGCTTTTACGACTCAATTAGCGGCACTTTCATTATTAACAATAGCTCTTGGCAGAAGACATGGCCTCGATAATGCAACGGAAAAAGAACTGGTTGATCAATTAAGTGAATTGCCTGTACTTATTAAAAAAATCTTGGATCTTGATAAAAATATTGAGTCGCTCGCACAACATTTTGCAGATAAAGATCATGCGTTATTTTTGGGTCGAGGAATACAAAATCCAGTCGCGATGGAAGGCGCTTTGAAATTAAAAGAAATATCATATATCCATGCTGAAGCCTATGCTGCTGGAGAATTAAAACATGGGCCACTAGCATTAGTTGATGAAGACATGCCTATTGTTGCAATCGCACCTGATGACAAATTACTTGAAAAGTTAAAGAGTAATCTACAAGAGGTTAGGGCAAGAGGGGGTGAGCTTTACGTTTTTGCTGATCCTCGGGTTCAGTTTTCAGATAAAATTGGAACGCATACAACAATTATGCCAGCTGAGATAAAAGATTTTCAGGCGCCTATTTTATATACTATTCCCCTCCAATTACTCTCATATCACGTAGCTGTTTTGAAGGGAACTGATGTTGATCAACCAAGAAATTTAGCAAAATCAGTAACTGTGGAGTAGTTTACAACAGTAAATTAGAAACACGCCTTTCGCCATATTTAACATTCATAATTAGCTTTACTAGTAACAATTTACTATTCGATAAAGCACCTGAAAAAGAACTTTCAAAACGACAAATAGCATTACATAAGCTTATTAAGTTTATGCTCGATGAAAAGATTAGGCAGATAAAGATGAAGCGACAAAAAAATGAAGATGTAACTATTATTTTTGTCTCATAGTTGAGCTATGTCCTTCATATATAGACTCGAACATAAAACACTAAATTAGTATTTGAGCTTTTATTGTTAAAAAATTTGGCTAGATAAGTTGGAGCAAAATTATAAATCTTAATTAAAGATCCGTGAGAATTAATTAGTTATTTAGGTAATGTGGTAAGAAATAATCTGGAGTTAGAAGTTCTACAAAAAAATAAAAACCAATTATTACTGCTACGCCCATAATTACACGAGAAAGCATGTAAAGTTTAAGCCTTCTTTTTAACAACACTTTGATTGACTCTTCA
>CABXCS010000045.1 GCA_902510755.1 uncultured Woeseiaceae bacterium
GAAATCATCAGATAAATTAATTCAGCAAGAAGATTATGCTAGTGTCTGTTGTGCAATTCAGAACTTTAGTTTGTACCTTTCTGAAGCACAATTAGCCTCAAAGTGGTCAACAGGACCTATAACAAGAGATGAACGTTTTTATGAATTGCTCGAAATTGATAGTGATGCAGAATTTATAGTTGGTCTAATATGGTATGGGTACCCTAAAATAATCCCAAACCAAAGTCGCAAAGATATATCTCAAATTATTACCTCAATAGATTGAATTAATACTTCTAATTTGAGGCTCACATATCGGCAGTAAAATATTTTAATTTTTTGAAATTTATCAAAAATATAATCAATGTGATGCAACCACAAATAGCCATAATGATTATCGTATTTCTTATTGAGTCGTTATAAATCATACTAGTAATAATTGCACCTATCGAAACACATATATTTTGCAACGTACCTATAATAGAAGCAGCAATACCAGACATTTTTTGAACTGGATTGAGTGCAATAGCTGTTGAGTTTGCTATGACAAAGCCAGTGCCTAACATGTAAAGACAAATACTAGACCATAGCAGAATAAAGCTAGCTTGATTATGCCATGCAATATACATTAAAAATATGGCACCAATTCCAATTAAAATTGTCCCTAATCCGGTTACATAGGTTATAGAATGGATTTTGAGTAAACGTTTATTGATAGCTGAACCAATTAATGTCATGAATCCACAAAGGGCAAAGATGAGGCCAAACCAACTCACTGGAAAGTTATATATTTTTATAATTAATGAAGATGAGGCTGTAATCATTGACATATAACCCATAACTGGAATTACTACCAGGAACATACCAATAATACTTTGCTTATGACGAAAAAATTCTTTCAAACCATTAGAGAGCTGTAGCCTGATATTTATTTTTTGTTCAATATGTTTTGTTTCATATAATCCTTTGCTGATGCTAATAAGGGTTATGCATCCAAGTATAGTGATTGCTATAAATGGTGCCCGCCAATTGTACTCTGCTACCAAATATCCACCTATAATTGGACCAAGCATGGGTATTAATGTAAATATCATTACCATAGTGGAAAGAATGCTTGCAGCTTCCTTACCGCTTGCAATATCTCTAACTATAGCTCTCGGTACAACAACACCAACGGAGCCCCCTAGTCCTTGAAGAAATCTTGCTAGCAACATGATTTCCATTGATGGGGCGATAGTAGTTATGATTCCAGCAACTATAAAAATAGCGATACCACATAACAGTGTTGGTATTCTTCCTACGCGATCTGAAAGTAAGCCAGCTGGCATTTGCCCTATTGCAATACCAGCCATAAAAACTCCAATAATGAGTTGACCTCTAGATAAAGAACTAGATAAACCTAATGCCATTTCTGGTATTGAAGGGAGGCTCATATCAATTGAAAGAGCAGTAATTCCTGTGAGACATCCAAGGATGACGATAAATCTTCGCTTTATTGCTATTCGCTTATCCATGAGAATGATTTTTAATTAATGAAGAGAAACTTAAATTGTAATTGTAACATATCCATAGGAGTTTTTAGATGAGAATCATTCTCAACTATAGACATAACGAGTTAACTGGATTCCTGTGATTGTCCCTTTATATAAAGTGCAGATAATTGGTTAAGACCCAACCAATAAGAAAGCTCATTAGGGTGGTTGATATCCCAGACCGCGATATCTGCTTGTTTACCTTCTATTAGAGATCCTTTTGAACTTTCAATACCTAATGCTTTTGCTGCTTCTTTAGTAACCCCAGCCAAGCATTCTTCAGGAGTAAGTTTAAATATATTTGAAGCAAGCGCCATGGCCAAACGCAAGGAGCAAAGTGGCGAGGTTCCTGGATTGCAATCTGTGGCTATAGCCATAGATACACCAGATTTACGAAGTTCATCTATGGGAGGTTTTTGGGTTTCACATAAAGTCATAAAGGCTCCGGGGAGAAGTACTGCGACACAATCTGCTGCTGCTAGTGCTGCTACTCCTTTTGGAGAGGTGTACTCAAGATGATCAGCTGAAAGTGCATGAAAATCTGCTGCTAACTGAGCGCCATTTGAGTCAGAAAGCTGATCGGCATGTAATTTTACAGGCAAATTAAGCGATGCAGCTTTCTCAAATAATTTTGCAATTTGGGATGTGTTAAACGCAATTTGTTCACAATAAGCATCTACAGCATCAATTAATCCTAAACTATAGATTGTTGGTAGAACCTCATTACAAAGGTGATGAATATAATTGTCGCTATTATTTTTATATTCATTTGGAATTGAATGTGCTCCCAGAAATGTTTTATGTATTGAGACATTATACTCTTCAAGTTTTTGTGCTACCTGTAGCATTTTTATCTCTGACTCTAGATTTAAACCATAACCAGATTTAATTTCTATAGTTCCGACACCCTCATTTCGAAGAGTGAGCAATCTTTTTTGCGCGCTATAAGTTAGTGTTTCTATATCGCAATTTCGAGTAGCATCAACAGTTGAAAGTATTCCACCTCCCTCATTAGCGATATCTGTATAGCTTTTACCGTTTGCACGAGCTTCAAACTCCCAGGCACGATTACCTGCAAATATTAAATGTGTATGACAATCTATTAGTGCTGGCGTTAGCCATTTACCATGGACTGATATTTTCTTTCTTGTATTTATATTTGGTATTTCTCTAGTAGGTCCTACCCACGAAATTAACCCATCTGAAATTGCGAGAGAACCATCCTTTATTACACCATAGGGCACTCCATTGCTGGCCATCGTTGCAATATGCGCGTCAGTAATTAAGAGATCCCATTCGGACATAAAATTTATCCTTTATATAGTAATACTTGCATAAAAAAGTAGCATGTAATAGCCTGTATATACAACTAATTTAAGTAAAAATTATGCGATCAATTCACGTAAAAAATATTCTTTTAGAAGATGGATGGCAGCGTGATGTTCGTTTGCAGATAACTAATGGAATCATTCAGGCAATAGATTTCGATGTAATATCTGATAATGATTATGAAGTAGACATTGCTATTCCAGGACTATGTAACGCACATAGCCATTCCTTCCAGAGAGCATTGAGTGGACTTACAGAGTTTAAGCGTCTCAATGAAAATGATAATTTTTGGACTTGGCGTGCAGCAATGTATCGATTAGTTGAGCAAATTAATCCGGAGACGCTATCAGCTATTGCTGCCCAAGCTTACACAGAGATGGTCAAAAATGGATATACCTCAGTTATTGAATTCCATTATTTACATCATCAACAAGGTTGCCACGACCTTAATAATAAGTTATTTCACGCACTTGCTGAAGCAGCTAATATAGCAGAAATAAGATTGGTATATGTCCCTATTCTCTATCAAAGAGGTGGTTTTAATGATGAAAAGTTATCAACTCAACAGGAGCAATTTTATCTTAGTGTTGAGGATTTAGTAGAGCATTATCAATATGCAAAAGCTGAGCTTCCTAATCCTCATTCCATAGCAATAGGTGTACATAGTTTGCGCGCGGTTAGTAAGATTGCTTTGCAAGAAATTATAGAATTTTCCAAAACAGAAGGTATCTCTCTTCATCTACATATTGCTGAACAACAAAAAGAAGTTAATGATTTTTATGCATTAAATAAATTGAGGCCAGTTGAATGGTTGTATGAGAATTTCAATGTGAATCAAAATTGGTGTCTTGTTCATGCCACGCATTTAACGGACAGGGAGTTAGAATTTGTTGCTAAATCAGGTGCAGTTACCTGTCTTTGTCCTACTACTGAGGCAAATTTAGGAGATGGGATATTCAGATTAAAGGATTATTTAGCATATGGAGGTAATTTTGCTATTGGATCAGATAGTAATATTTCGATTGATCCATTCGAAGAAATACGATGGATGGAATATGCTCAGAGATTAATACATGAAGAACGTAATATTTCTTCATTTAATAATTATGGGTCTGGACATTATTTATTCAACAAGATCTTGCAAGGAGGAGCATTAGCAAGTGGAGATAGTAAAGTAGGCTTTATTAGAGAGGGAGCATATGCAGATTTAGTAACTTTATCTTCCGAAAACCCCTCACTTATTGGGCATACAAATAAAACACTCCTAGATGCAATTATTTTTTCTAATCATAATGTTCTAATTGATCGAGTGATGATTAATGGTCAATGGGTGAATGCAGACAAGAGTATTCTTGAAAATTATAAAGAGGCTCTATTTTCCGTAATGGATTATAAATTGATACCTTAATGGAAAATAATAAAATTCCTCGTTACCAGCAATTA
>CABXCS010000046.1 GCA_902510755.1 uncultured Woeseiaceae bacterium
TCTACATTGCTCTTCAGGATAAATTTGAAGACAACAGAGATCCCTATAAAGTGATTTCACTTAGACAAAGAGAAGAATATTCATCAAAAGGACCCATACATAATAGAAGATTTTATTTCCAAAAATACAATCAAGTTGATGGAAAACATTTTTGGTTTATTGATGAAGAATTTTTTTTAGATCGATGGTATGGTCCCGCCCATTCTGGCTGGTTTGATTATGAAGATCATAGAAGACCAAAAAATATAAAGATCAAGGATCAATATATAAAGTCAGCAGATCTATCGAAAGAAGAAAAGTATATGTATCTAAAAGATATTGTGCAAAAAGATGAAATAGCCAATTTCATGGAACAAGACTATCATACCAACTATATTAAAGATCTTGAATATCTTAGCTTTTTTGACATGATTGATAACATTGATTTTGTTATTGATATGTATGCTGGAGACACATCAGATGATGAGGATGGGTCCAATACTAGGAAAGTGCTGTTATGCTTATCTAATCTAGCAATCTTCACTATTAGGAGTCTTTCAAGGGATTCAAATAAGAAGAATAAGTTCTCAAGATCAATCGAGGGTTCTGACTGGATAATAGAAAATAGTATGCCAGATATAAGCCCTCAAACAGCGATAGTCTTCTGGGATTCCTTTCAGGGTGCAGAAATTAAACTTACAAGGAAATATAAATTAGACCCTAATTATGATTTAAACCAACTTCGTAGCACACTCAACAGAAAGAGATTGGAATGGCTTGGCACTGAGGGAAAGACAATGAAGGAGATTCTTGATTCAAACAACCCCTATCATGATCATCCGACAATCAAAAACCCTGAGTCTCATCTTAACTGGGATATCAAGCAAGGAAGAGTTATCAAAGATTAAGTTTTATATTAGCTTCCTCTTTAAAATCTCATTTACCTTCTGTGGGTTGGCTTTACCTTTAGTTTCTTTCATGACTTGACCGACAAAAAAGCCAAATAAACGATCTTTTCCACTCAAATATTCAGCTAATTGAGAAGGGTTATTTTCGATTACTTGATCAATGATGGTTTCAATTTCACTATCATCCGTAATCTGAACCAGTCCTTTTGATTCGATAATCATCTCAGCACTGCCCTCACCATTCCACATAGCTTCAAAGACTTCCTTTGCTATTTTTCCCGAAATAGTTTGATCGGCTATTTTGTTTAACAAACCTGCTAAATCATCAGCTGACAGTTTTGCATCTTGAATCTCTAGGTCATCTCGATTTAATGCGGCCGTATAACCCCCAATCACCCAATTCGCCGTAATCTGGGATTCAGTATTGGCTATTTTTTCTACTGCTTCATAAAAATCAGCCAACTGTTTACTTGCTGTCAGAACTTCAGCATCAGTAGATTTTAATTTATATGAGTCAATAAATCGCTCTTTTTTAGCAGAGGGTAACTCAGGTAAAGAAGCTTTAATTTCGTTAATATAATCTTCTTCGATTATGACTGGTAACAAATCAGGATCAGGGAAATAACGATAATCATTGGCCTCTTCCTTGCTACGCATTGGTCTAGTTTCATCTAAGTCAGCATCATACAGGCGTGTTTCTTGTGTGACTGTCCCGCCATCTTCAATAATTTCAATCTGACGCATGACTTCATGATTAATGGCTTTTTCAATAAATTTAAATGAATTAAGGTTTTTCAATTCTGTTCTGGTGCCTAATTCTTTTTGATCAAACCTTTTGACACTGACATTAGCATCACAACGAAACGAACCTTCCTGCATATTACCATCAGAAATTTCCAGATAACGCACAATGGAATGAATTTTTCGCATATAAGCAACAGCTTCTTTAGCTGAACTCATCTCTGGTTCAGACACAATTTCTAATAATGGAGTTCCGGCTCTATTTAAATCAATCCCTGATAACCCATCTAGTCCTTCGTGCACCGATTTACCAGCATCTTCCTCAAGATGCGCACGTGTAATACCAATAATCTTCTCATTACCATCGCCATCAAGAATGCTCATGTTACCGCCCACTACAATCGGTAAATCAAGTTGACTAATTTGGTAACCTTTAGGTAAATCTGGGTAAAAATAGTTCTTTCTCGCAAATACAGAACGAGGTGATATTTCAGCATCTATGGCTAAACCAAAGCGTATTGCCATTTCTATGGCTTGCTGATTTAAGACGGGCAACGTACCTGGAAAACCTAAATCAACCAAACAAGCCTGAGTATTAGGCTCTCCTCCATATGCTGTTGAGGCACCTGAGAATATTTTACTACTCGTCGCCAACTGAGCATGAATCTCAAGACCTATAACAATTTCCCAATTTGAATTCATTTGAATCGCTCCGGGACTCTTGTATGCCAATCAGTTTTTTGTTGATAATGATGACCACATTGTAATAATGACTCCTCGCCAAAATGCTTACCCACCAATTGCAACCCAACCGGCAAATCATTAACAAAACCGCACGGTATTGACATACCAGGCAAACCGGCAAGATTTGCTCCAATGGTATAAATATCATTGAGATACATCTCAATAGGATCATCCATTTTTGCACCCAAAGCAAAGGCAGGTGATGGTGTCGTTGGCCCAGCGATTAAATCCACTTTCGCAAAAGCATTCTTAAAATCTTGACTAATAAGTTGTCTGACTTTTTGAGCCTTCAAATAGTAGGCGTCATAATATCCTGCTGATAACACATAAGTGCCTGTCATAATGCGTCGCTTAACTTCGGCACCAAAACCTTCGCCACGAGTTTTACAATAAAACTCATTCAAATCTTTGTAATTTTCAGCTCTATAACCAAATCTTACTCCATCATAACGCGATAAGTTAGATGAGCATTCTGCTGATGCTACTACATAATAGGTAGGCACTGATAATTCAATATTAGGGAGGTCAATTTCAATAATTTCAGCACCTTGATCTTCCAATACTTCAAGCGCCTCTCTAACAGCTTTCGCGTTATTATTATCCAGACCAGCATCAAAATGCTGTCGAACTAGGCCTATCTTTAAGCCCTTAATGGATTGATTAATACTACCTAAATAGTCAGGCACAGGAACATCAACAGAAGTTGAATCATTTTCATCAAACCCTGCCATCTCCCCTAATAACAATGCCGCGTCCTCCACTGATCTCGCAAACACACCTCCTTGATCCAGACTTGAAGCAAATGCGATCATACCAAAACGAGACACACGGCCGTAAGTGGGCTTTATTCCTGTTATACCAGTTAGTGCGGCAGGTTGTCTTATTGAGCCACCTGTATCGGTACCTGTCGCTGCAGGAACGAGGCATGCCGCAACCGCACTCGCGGAACCTCCAGATGACCCTCCAGGTGATAATTCTAAATTCCAAGGATTTTTTACTGAACCGTAATAACTAGTTTCGTTAGATGAGCCCATGGCAAATTCGTCCATATTTGTTTTACCTAACATGATAGCGCCGCTGGCTTTTAAATTTTTAACTACAGTTGCGTCATAAGGAGGAATAAAATTATGTAACATTTTTGAAGCGCACGAAGTCAATATCCCATCAGTGCAAAAAAGATCCTTATGCGCCAAAGGCAAACCTAAGAGTGGCTTATTTTTCCCAACTGCCATTAATTTATCAGCATTTTTAGCCTCTGTTATAGCTTGCTCTGCGGTGATTGTAATAAATGCATTAAGCGATCCACCGTGATCACTGATACGGGTAAGTAACGTCTCAATAACTTCTAGAGAAGTGAACTCTTTTTCACTCATTCCTTGCTTTAATGCGCAAAGTGTCATGTTTTGTATATTCTGGGTTGGCATAACGGTAGCTTTAATCAATTACTTTTGGTACCAAATACATACCTTTATTTATGTTTTTTGCATTCAATTGTATCTTGTCACGTTCATTATATTCAGTGATTTCGTCCATGCGTAATCTTTGACCTTGCGCCAATGGATGGGCCATCGGCTCAGTGCCATCAGTCGTTACAGCCTGCAATTGATCAACAAATTCAACAATACTAGATAGTTTTTCAACCACATCTTGTATTTCATCCTCTTTAATATCCATCCTTGATAGCACGGCTAGATATTTTATTTGCTCTTTATTTAATGACAACTGAAATCTCCACCACAAATTTAAGCTAGAGTATAAAGTGAATTTAGATAAGATAGAATAACACATGATATCTTGCCCAAGGTCACCTTCATTTGGTAAATTATACAGTTATAAAGTTTAATGAGTTTTATTAATTCCATGTTAAAAAATATTTTAGG
>CABXCS010000047.1 GCA_902510755.1 uncultured Woeseiaceae bacterium
TTGAATAAATTAAATCAAGGTGATGAATTTTCAGATTTAGCATTAGAATATTCTGATGATGATGGTACTAAGCAGAATGGTGGAGATCTTGGAATGTTGACAAAATCCCAGCTCCCTACTGCACTGGGTGATGCTGTTTTTACGATGGAAATAGGTGAGGTTAGTGGTTTAGTAAGAACAGAATTTGGTTTTCATATTGCACAGTTAGTTGATAACGAGACTGATGGTATTGTGCCGTTTGAAAATGTAAGAGCTGAATTAGAATCTGAACTAAGGGCGCAACAATCTAATGATAATTTTATTCAAATCGAGAGAGCCTTATCTGATGCTTTATTTGATGCAGAAGATATTAAATCATTATCTATGAATTTAGATTTGAGTTTGATGGAATTGGAAAACTTTACCCGTAATGGCGGTGGAGATTTTGGGGCAAATCAAAATCTGATTGATGCATTATTCGCTGCGCAAATAGATAATGATATGCAGGTATCAGATATTATTGAGATTGATGCAGGTCGATCATTGGTATTTCAAGTATCAAGCTTTAACGAAGCAAAAATTAAACCTCTTATTGATGTTAGAGAACAAATAGTTAATGAAATGAAATACGTTTCAGCTGAAGTTCTGGCAAATAATATTGCTTCAAAGATTCAAACCTCAATGAGCAATAATGATGATTTAGAAGATACTGTTGCTGAACTTGATTCTGTGACATTGCGTGATGTCACAATAAATCGCTTAACAGAAGATGTTGATTTTGTAATTCAGGCTAATGTTTTTGGTATGAAGAAGCCTCTTCCAGGTGAGTCTAGGGTGGGGTCAGTTATCATGCAAAATTCAAATTATGCGGTGTTTAAACTTAAAAATCATACATACGGAATTCCTGAAATGATTCCTCAAGATGAGCGAGATGAGGCTAAGTTGAGATTAAATCAGCAATCAGGAGTTTCCGATTATACGGCATTTGTAGGAGAGCTGCAGTTAAACGCTGAAATTGAAAAAAATCAGGAGCTTATAAATACAGCTAGTATGTTTGATTAATATAAGAAGCAGAAAATTATGCGTAAACTCGAGTTACACTGGCAAATATTAATAGCAATTCTTTTGGCTGCTATATCTGGCTGGATAGTAAATAAATCAATCACATCAGGCATCGATGATCCAAAAATACTGGGTATAAGTGTCCTTAGTTTTTTCAAATATATTGGTACATTGTTTTTAAATGCCTTAAAGATGATTATTGTGCCTCTAATATTTTCTTCTATAACTGTCGGTGTTGCCGGTATTGGTTCTGGTGGTAATTTAGGCCGACTTGGCGGTAAAACTCTATTATTTTATATCTCAACTACGCTAACAGCTATATTGGTTGGCCTTATTTTGATCAATATAGTTAATCCTGGTTATATTGATGGTAAGCCAGTGGGAGATATGCTGGCACTCGATTCTTCTGGGGCAGCTATCGCTAATGTTGCTCAAAGTCGTGGTCCAGGTGATATTGCAAAAGTATTCCAATCGATGGTTCCGCCAAATATATTTAAAGCCGCGGCGGAAGGACAGATCCTAGGGATTATATTTTTTGCCTTCTTATTTGGTTATTTTATGACTAAATTGCCAAATGATAAATCAGCACCATTATTTGCTTTTTGGGAGAGCATCTTTGCTATTGTGATGAAAATGACCGAATGGATTATGAAATTTGCACCTATCGGAGTTTTTGGTTTGGTTGCCACTGTAGTTGCTGAGGCAGGATTCAATGCCGTAGGTCCACTTGCGGTTTTTGCTTTCACAGTAGTTATGGCGCTCTTAGTGCATGTATTGATTGTATTGCCTTGTTTGTTAAAGTTTGTAGGTGGATTATCCCCATTTGGTTTTTTCTCAGCTATGGCGCCAGCAATGCTCACAGCTTTTTCAACGGCCTCATCTTCCGCCACACTTCCAATTACTATGGAATGTGTTGAGGATAATGTTGGTGTATCCAATAAAATTTCCAGTTTTGTGCTTCCATTAGGTGCTACTGTAAATATGAATGGTACTGCATTATATGAATGTGCAGCAGCTATGTTTTTGGCGCAAGCATATGGTTTAGATTTAACCTTCGGCGTCCAATTTTCGATCGTATTTATTGCCTTACTAACTTCAGTGGGAGTCGCAGGGGTACCGTCGGCATCTTTAGTTGCGATCGCAGTTATATTAGGTGCTGTAGGTTTACCAATGGAAGCTATTGGCGTGCTCTTAGTTTTTGACAGAGTGCTTGATATGGCGAGAACCAGTGTGAATATTTTTGGTGATTCATGCTGTGCTGCCATTATCGCCAGGCTTGAAGGCGAAGAAACAAAGTTAGCCACTAAATAAGTTAACTTTCATCCAAATGCATTCCAATTTTACTAAATCCCCCATCAACATACATAATCTCACCAGTCACACCAGCAGCAAGATCAGAGCATAGAAAAGCTGCGGCATTGCCAACATCCTCTGGAGTGATATTTCGCCTAAT
This sequence comes from uncultured Woeseiaceae bacterium, assembly GCA_902510755.1. Classification (GTDB taxonomy): domain Bacteria; phylum Pseudomonadota; class Gammaproteobacteria; order Steroidobacterales; family Woeseiaceae; genus SP4260. Next base: position 2,495 of record CABXCS010000047.1, read on the forward strand.
AGGAGCAACACGCTCCATATGGGTGAGCATCTTTCTAAAGTCTGAAATACCTGCAGCAGCTAACGTTTTGATAGCACCTGCAGAGATACCATTGACTCTTATTCCTTGTGGACCTAAATCAGCTGCTAGAAATCTAACATTTGCCTCTAAGCTGGCTTTAGCTAAGCCCATGACATTATAATTTGGAATTGCCCGAATGGCACCAAGATAAGAAAGTGTTAGAATTGCACTTTGGCTATTTTTCATTAAAGGTAGAGTTGCTTTAGCAAGGCCAGCGAGGCTGTAGCTTGAAATATCATGAGCAATTTGAAAGCCTTCTCTGGTGATACTCTCAACAAACGTCCCTGCTAATTGGTCTCTTGGAGCAAATCCCACTGAATGCACCAATATATCTAGTGTACTCCAATGTTTATTTAAAGTGGGTACAACGGCATTAATTTCATCATCATTAGCTACATCCAAAGGAAAAGTGATATCAGAGTTAAGCTCCTTTGCCATTGTTTCTACGCGTGGCTTAAGTTTTTCATTCTGATAGGTGAAAGCTAATTCCGCACCTTCTCTGGAGAATGCTTTTGCAATACCCCAGGCTATTGATCGTTTACTGGCTAGACCCACAATAAGTGCTTTTTTGCCACTCATGAAACCCATAATAGAATCCCTTTTTTTAGTAATTAGTTATAATCTATAATATTAGTGCTGATAGAAGATAAAGGCAATCAACTGGATTGCTTTGTCACATCAATATAAATAATTAATTTTTGGTTTGGTTTTAATATTTTCTGTTGATCTAAATTATTCCATCTTGCTAAACCAGCAATACTTACCCTAAATTTCTTTGCAATTAGGTAAAGAGAATCTCCATTTTTGACGCTATAGTTAAGTTTACGTTGTATTGGCTTATTATTAATTGGTGGTTGTTTAGTCCATAAGACAAGTTTATCTCCTATTGATAGCATATCTTTCGGCGACATATTATTCCATGAAGCTAATGCGTTAATCTTTACATCATATCTTCTTGCAATTAACCATAAACTTTCACCTCTCTTGATTATATGCTCAATACGTTCACCACCTCTTTGTTTATTTTGTTTGGAAATGAGGCGCTGATCTGATGTATTTTTATAGGACTCTAAATTATTATAGGCCACTGGAATCATAAGAAATTTGTCAGTTCGGATTACATTTGAATTCATATCATTAGATATTTTTATTTGTTTTGCGGTTGTATTGTATTGCTCCGCTATCTCAGACAGAGTCTCTCCATATGTTACTTGATGTCTCTTCCAACGCAATCGCTGATTCGCAGGTAATAATTCATAAGCCTCACTGAAAGTGATAGCATTTTCATTAGGGATTAATAATCTATGTGGGCCATTTGGGCTTGTGGCCCAACGATTAAAACCTGCATTAAGTAAATACAGCTCGTTTAGATCCATTGCTGCTAATTCGGCAGCAAGTGCTAAGTCAATTTGATTATCAATTTTTATTATAGAGAAGTATTTATCATTATTGATGATTGGGATTTCAGAATTATATTTTTTTGGGTACTTTATAATTTCGATAAGGGCGAGCAATCTGGGAACATAGGCGGTTGTTTGCCTTGACAGCTCAAGATTCCAAAAATCTGTAGGCAGGGACTTGGCTTGATTCTTCTCAATTGCTTTTGAAATACTACCTTCACCAGCATTGTAAGCAGCAATAGCCAGCAACC
>CABXCS010000048.1 GCA_902510755.1 uncultured Woeseiaceae bacterium
ACTGGACTCCCTAGTGGCGAAGGATCTGTGAGTCAAGGTGAAGCTCTTTATTCTACAAAATGTGCTTTCTGTCATGGAAGCAAAGGGCAAGGAGGAATTAATGAACGGCTTGTCGCTTACGAAAATGAAGCCTTTCCAAGAGCAACAATTGCTTGTGGATTTGAGTGCCGAACAATTGGTAACTACTGGCCATATGCAACCACATTATTTGATTACATACTCAGGTCAATGCCAATGAATGCACCTGGATCGTTGACAGATAAGGAAGTGTATGCACTCTCCGCATACTTATTATATCTAAATAAAATTATACCTAATGACACAAAATTATCGGCCACTATTTTAAAAGAAATTGTAATGCCCGCGCAGGACAAATTCACACCAGACGATCGTCTTGAATATAATATGGTGCACTAACCTATGAAAGACAAGAGAAATAAAACTTCAAAATTAAATATAACTCGACGCAGTGCTCTTGTTGGTATGGCTGGAGCAGCCGGCACCATCATCGCTAGAACAGCTAGTGGTCAGGAAATTCAAACATCTACAAATCGACCGTTTGCACCAGAAGATCCCTCAAAAGTCACTGCAAAACAATGGGCAACTAAAATTGGTAAACGGTCAGTATTTGAAACGTATGAACGTGACGTTAGATACACAGGTACAAGCTCAAGAACTCCATTACATCAACTACATGGAACTATCACACCAGCTGACCTACATTTTGAAAGGCATCATGCTGGTGTCCCTCTTATTGACGTAGAAAAACATAAATTAATAATTCATGGAATGGTCGATAAGCCTCTTTCCCTCACTGTTAATGATCTAAAACGATTTCCTGCAGTGAGCAGAATTTGTTTTATTGAGTGTTCTGGTAATCTAGCCAGAGAAGCAGATGAATACACAACACCACAAAATATCTGTGGCATGACTAGTCAAAGCGAATGGACTGGAGTGATGCTTTCTACTTTACTAAAGGAGGTGGGGGTAAAACCATCTGCTTCATGGTTATTAGCTGAAGGCACTGATGCAGCCGTTCTAACTCGAAGCATTCCAAAACAAATCTGGAATGAGTCAATGATCGTTTATGCTCAAAATGGTGAAGCTATAAGACCAGAGAATGGTTATCCCATTAGATTATTAAATCCAGGTTATGAAGGAAATTCATCTGTCAAATGGCTACGTAGAATTGAAGTATCTGACCAACCCTTCATGACTCGTGAAGAAACATCAAAATACACGGAAATGGTGAAGGGTGGTAAGGCAAGGCAATTCAGTCTGACCATGGATGCACGCTCTATTATAACTTACCCTTCATATCCTAATATGGTCGAAAAAGGCTGGATAGAAATTCAAGGGATTGCATGGAGTGGACGCGGAAAAATTATTAAAACCGAAGTTAGTACTGATGATGGAAAATCATGGCAATCAGCTAAATTACAAGAACCAATCCTTCCAAAGGCGCACACACGTTTTAGACATCTGTTTAATTGGAATGGAAAAGAAACAGTCATTCTTAGCCGGGCAATTGATGAAAGTGGTTACGTACAACCAACAAGAGAAACATTAATTAAGGTGAGAGGTGCTGGCTCTATTCCTTATCATAATAATCCAATTACTGGATGGACGCTTCGTCCGGGTGGTGACGTCTTATATCGTACTCAGGAATGGGGTTAACTTTTTTTGGGATACCATGACATGCTAATCAAAAAACCAATATCAATTAAATCTTCTGAAATAACCAGTGAGACTAATTACCTTAATCGTAGAAATTTTCTTAAATCGAGTACCCTTATTGGCGGCAGTATCATATCTAGCAGTCTAATTGGAGCCAATCTACCAGATGAACCATTCGCAGAGTTAAAAGATGTTCAATCTAGTAAATATAGTACAGATGAAAAAATTAATAACTTCCTGGATGTCACTAGTTACAATAATTACTATGAATTTGGCTTGGATAAGGATGATCCCTATAAAAATTCTAGAGATTTTCAATCACGCCCATGGTCGATCGAAGTCACTGGAGAAGCAGAAAAAACGGGAGTATTTGATATCGAAGATTTCATAAAACCTCATTTACTTGAAGAACGAATATATAGAATGAGATGCGTGGAAGCTTGGTCTATGGTAATTCCATGGGTTGGAATTCCTCTTGCGGATATAATTAAGACTTTCAAACCACTCTCATCAGCAACCCACGTTAAGTTTGAAACTCTCCATGATCGCGAAAGAATGCCAGGTCAAAAATCAAGAGTATTAAAATGGCCTTATCGGGAAGGATTAACAATTCAAGAAGCAGTTAATCCTCTAACTATTATGGCAGTAGGAATGTATGGTCGAGCACTGCCTAACCAAAATGGTGCTCCAATTCGCTTAGTAGTGCCATGGAAATACGGTTTTAAGGGCATCAAAGGTATCGTGAAGATGAGCTTCGTAAAAAGTCAACCCAAAACAAGCTGGGAGATGGCCGCACCCAATGAATATGGATTTTATGCGAATGTTAACCCGAAGGTTTCTCACCCAAGATGGAGCCAAGCTCGGGAGAGAAGAATCGGAAGTGGGGTATTTGCAAGCAAACAACCAACGCAACTATTCAATGGGTATGGGGAACAGGTAGCTCATTTATATGATGGACTTAATCTTCGTCGACACTTCTAAAAAAACCTTATGCTAACGGCAAAATCTGCAAGAAAATTCTTTAAACTACCGGTGTTTCTAACTTGTTTATTACCTTTTTTGTTTATTATCACAGATGCTTATGAGTATACGGGTAGTTTAGGCGCTAATCCGATTGAGAATATTCAAGATAGGCTCGGAAACTGGGGCTTAAGATTCCTATTAATTTCTCTCGCAATCACCCCTATTAGGAAAATTACTGGTCAAGCATGGATCACACTATTTCGAAGAATGCTTGGCTTGTTTGCTTTCTTTTATGTGCTATTACATTTTTTAACATGGTTAATACTAGAGCAAAGCATGCTCTTACCAGCCATTATTGAAGATATAATAACTCGACCATTTATTACAATTGGCTTTATAGCATTACTCATACTTTTTATTATGGCGGCCACCTCAACAACAAATATCAAAAAAAAATTAAAAAAACGCTGGCACACCATCCATCGTTTAGTTTACGGGTCGAGTGCTCTCGCAGTATGGCATTATTGGTGGCAAGTTAAAAAAGATATTACAGAACCACTAATTTATGCAGTGATTTTATCCGTCTTATTGTTATATCGACTCTGGTATAAATACAAATCTCAAAAATTGATGTCATTAAAAACAAAAAACCCCGCATAGCGGGGTTTTTGCTAATAGTTAAAATAGTGCAATGATTTACATCATTCCGCCCATTCCACCCATTCCACCCATTCCGCCCATATCAGGCATAGCAGGTGCTGCTGCTGGTGCATCTTGAGGAGCATCAGCAACCATAGCTTCGGTTGTTAATAATAACCCTGAAACAGAGGCAGCATTTTGAAGTGCATAACGAGTTACTTTTGTTGGGTCCAGAATACCAGACTCAATCATATCACCGTAATCTCCAGTAGCTGCATTATAACCATAGTTGCCTTTTCCTTCAGCTACAGAATTAAGAACAACACTAGCATCTCCACCCGCATTAGATACAATCTGTCTGAGTGGTTCTTCAACAGCTCGTCTTAGGATGGCAATACCAACATTTTGATCATCATTCTCACCAGTGAGTTTCGATATTCCTGTCACGGCTCTGATCAGAGCAACACCTCCACCAGGAACAACTCCCTCTTCTACAGCAGCTCTTGTCGCATGAAGAGCATCTTCTACTCGAGCTTTTTTCTCTTTCATTTCAATTTCAGTGGCAGCACCTACTTTGATTACCGCAACTCCACCAGAAAGTTTTGCAACTCGCTCTTGTAGTTTTTCTTTGTCATAATCAGAACTTGAATCTTCTATTTCATTGTTAATAGTATCAACTCGCCCTTTGATCTCTTTCGCACTACCAGCTCCATCAATAATTGTT
>CABXCS010000049.1 GCA_902510755.1 uncultured Woeseiaceae bacterium
GACCTCCTTTTATTGCTCTTGGATAGTCAAAGTCCCCACCTGCAGTTGCTTTAGTTACATCCTCCCATTCTCGAAGAACACGATATGGAACATCGATATGACCATCGACTATGATCGAGCTCTTGGCAAGCTCAAGTGCTGTTGTGGGTTTATCTGTATCTGAGCATGCAGTCAACACAAATAAAATTGATAATGTCATAAAAGGGCGCAATGAATTCATTCTGTACTCCTGATTATTTGATTGCACAAATAACTAAGTTGGATGTTATTATGAGTAATAATATAGATATGCATATTATTAGTTATTAAATTATCTAGTTTTTTTGGTATGTATCTATTCGTAACAACTATCGTATTATTTTTGTTCAAGATTAGCAAAAAAGTATAATTAGAAAATGATAAAAATATTATTAATAGATGATGACTATAGACACTCAGAGTTATTGAAAAATTATCTCTCACGTTATGGTATGAAATTAGATTGTATCAGTGATGCAGAGAAGGGCCTGAAAAGACTCGAGATATCAGACCCTGATCTTTTATTATTAGATGTTATGCTTCCTGGTATGGATGGTTTTGCTGTATGTGCAGAAGTACGTAAAAAAAGTAACATGCCTATTATTATGTTAACCGCAAGAGGTGATTTATCCGATCGTATTTCGGGACTTGAACTCGGCGCAGATGACTATATTGGTAAGCCTTTCGAACCTAGGGAATTAGTGGCGCGTATTCAATCGCTATTAAGGCGGGTAGATCAAGAGGTCAAATCTGGTGATGGGGTATTACGATTCGACGGATTAACAATGGATACAAATAATCGCACTGTTGAAATTGATGGTAACTTAATTGAGCTCACATCGATGGAGTATGAATTATTATTTATTTTGGCCAAAAATACAGGCAAAAAAATGCATAGAGATGAACTCTTATCAAAGTTGAGAGGAATCAATGCTACAATACTAACTCGTTCAATTGATATTATGGTCAGTCGTGTCAGAAATAAAATTGGTGATAAAATCAAACCAGCTAGATTTATTCAAACTATCTGGGGGGAGTGGGTACATTTTCGTCGCCAAAGAGATTCCACAACAATAAAAAATGCTAAAACGTATTGGACACTCTTTGTCTTTACGTCTACTGGGTATCTTTTTTCTATCTGGTCTTTTATTTGCTTACGCTGCATTTTTTGGTTTGCGCTGGGTCTACGAAACAGATGAGTTGAGGGAATTGGTGAGCGGTCACTTATCGCTTCATATTAACTATGTAAAACAAGATATTGGTAGTCCGCCACGTATCGATAATGCGATCGAAATAACAAATAAGGTGCCTGTTGATATTAGAATTATCGGCAAGGATATTAATTGGGCATCTGATCCCACATTTCCAAAACTAGGACAACTATCCTTTAGTTCAAGTGATCAGTTGAGTAATGTAGCTAGTCAATGGCTTGATGAATTAGATGATGTAGAATTTGCCAGTATTGAAAAACATCGTTTTTTAAAAATTGAAGATGGTGACTATGCGATTATTGTCTCCACACCTAAAATTTCATCAGTACCCGTTGAGAAAAGAAGCTTATTACCGATTATTATTGGTTCATCTTTATTGTTAGTTTTGATCACTTACTTAGCAGTAAGGTGGTTATTTAAACCTATTGAGATAGTAAGGCAGGGCGCCGCTGAGATTGGTCGTGGTAATGTTAGGTTTCGGATAAAAAATCTACGAAATGATGAATTAGGGGACCTTGCTTTAGATGTTAATAAGATGGCTGAAGATGTAGAGATGATGTTAGATGCAAAGCGTCAATTATTACTAGGTATCAGTCATGAGTTAAGGTCGCCTCTATCAAGATTAAGATTAGCTATGGAATTACAGTCCAATCAAGAGGGTCAAGAGGATCTTATTAGCGATCTCGATGAAATGGAAAAAATAATATCAACATTAATTGAAGCAGAAAGGCTCAATAGTAGGCATGAAGGGATTAATATAGAGCGTGTATCGGTTGACAGTATAATCAATAGTTTGACTAATGATTATTTTTCTAGAGAGAAACATCTAATTAAATTTGATAACTATGAAGGCATGTTTTTAAATTGTGATAAAGCAAGAATTGTATTGATGCTGAAAAATCTAATAAGTAACGCCTTGAAATATAATCAAAATAAATCAGATTCTGTTGAGGTTTTATTTGAGGTCACTGATTATGCAACAATAATTCATGTTAACGATTTAGGGCCAGGTATTAGCGAGGATCAATTGAAGTTTTTTGGTGAGCCCTTTTATAGAGGTGACCCTTCTAGGGCCAGGCATACCGGGGGAACAGGGTTGGGCGTATATATTGCTAAGTTGGTTGCTAAGGCTCATGGCGGATTGCTAACCGTTGATAACTCATATGCTGATGGTACTGGTATTGTTGTTGAATTGCCTTTTGAGCCTAGATTTTGACGAAATTTTCCAATTTCTCTATATTAACAACTGGTTACCTATATTAATAACATCCTCAATAAGGTCATCAAAATCAGAACGTTGACTTCGGTGATTGCAGATAGCTACTCTGAGTGAAAAATTATCACCTAAAAGGGCAGATGAGGGGGCAGAATTTCCACTTTCATGTAATTTCATTAATATCTCACTATTGATTTCATTTAACTGAGCATCATCAAGCCTCGGATTCTTAAATCTAAAATTGACAATATTAAGTGAAGTTGGAGATAATAGCTCTAAACTATTGTTTTTATTGATTAACTTAGTTAGATATTTTGCTTGATCAATATTTTGTTCGATTAATTCACTATACTTATCAGCACCTTCAATTTTCAGCGCCATCCAAGCACGTAATGCTTTGAATGAGCGAGAAAGTTGAACACCATATTCTGAGAAATTAATAGGTCCTGAGGCAAGCCCACGCTCAAAGTTTTTTATATATGGGGGGATGACAGAAAATGTTTCTTTGTGGGGATGACCATTTTTTATTAATACGCAGCCACAGTCATATTGAATATACATCCATTTATGAAGATCAAAAGCGATTGAGTCAGCTAATTCGAGCCCTGCAACTAAATTACTGGAATTTTTGGCAAACTTCGCTATAGCGCCAAATGCACCATCAGCATGAAGCCAGAGACCTTCTTCTTTAGCGATACTTGCTAACTCAATTAATGGATCAATTGCACCAGTATTAACTGTTCCCACATTAGCAATAATACAAGCAGGTAAGAGACCATTATCGCGATCTTTTTTAATTGCATTTTTGAGTAATTGAAGGTTTACAGTAAAGTCATCATTGGTGGGAATTAATCTCAATGATTTTGAGCCTAGCCCAAGAAGCTCAATTGCCTTTCTAATACATGAATGAGTTTCTGTTGAACTGTAATAAACTAATCTTGGATATTTATTAACATTAATACCTTCACCTCTAACATCATAATTTGAAGCCTGAGTTCTGGCTACCGCGAGACCAACTAAATTAGCCATAGATCCACCACTCACTAGAAGACCACTAGCATCTTGAGGGTAATCAAGAAGTGATTTCAGCCATGATAGAAGTTGAAGCTCAACATGGGTTGAAGCTGTCTCATCGAGTCCTAGACTCCCTGAGTTCATTGCAGAAATTACCATATCAGCTATTAATTGACTGGGTGTTCCCGTGCCACCGACCCAGCTCCAGAATCTAGGATGAATATTATTGGTTGGATAGGGTAAAATATGATTTTTTACTTCTTCGTATACTTCAGACTCTGGCGATCCAGTTATTGGTAATGACTCTGAGAATAAATTTTTTGAATCACTTGGAAGTGCTTTCCACACAGGCCTATCACCTACAGTTTTCAGATAATCAACCAGGTCATCAACAAC
>CABXCS010000050.1 GCA_902510755.1 uncultured Woeseiaceae bacterium
AATACATCAAGCGCTCTAGAATTAATACCCACATTAGAAATATCGTTACCGCTATCCACCTAAGAACGTTACCACCGAGGTATAAAAAATCGATAATTGCGTCCCAAGAGTCATATAACCAATACATAATTACTCCTAATTTATATTAATTATTACTTTCTTGATGGTTAGCTACAATTCCAGCACTTTGTGACTGCAGTATATTCACAATTTTACGACTTTGACCGCTAACTAGCGTATGCAACAGAACCATCGGTATCGCAACGACAAGACCTAGTACAGTTGTCATTAGAGCTTGTGAAATACCACCGGCCATTAGTTTAGGATCTCCAGCACCATATAGTGTGATTACTTGGAAAGTTTTTATCATTCCAGTCACTGTTCCTAATAATCCCATTAAAGGTGCTACTGCTGCAATAACCTTTATAAATAAAAGCCCTTTTGTAAGGTCAGGCATTTCTTTTAAAGCTGCTTCATGGAGTTTAAGCTCAACTGTTTCAACATCAGCGCCTTTTGCCTCATCATAAGCTGATAATACTCTACCAAGTGGATTGTCCATTGAAGCAGATTGCCTATCAAGCTGTGCAGTTACATTACGACTATCTTTAGTTAGTCCTATCCAACGCCAGATAGCAATTAATAAACCGACAATACCTAATGCGATGATACAATATCCTACAATACCACCTTGATTAACTCTTTCTGTGAGTGTCGGTGATTCAACTAATAGAGCTAGAATACCACCTCTTGTAACATCAAGACCAAAACCTACATAACCATCAGAAGCTTCCATAATATCTTCAGCTGATCCTGTGTATTGAGACTGTTCAGGCTGTCTTTGCAGCTCTGTAACATTCCCAGTTGTACTATCATATTGAAGATAACCATCTTCGAACACTAGGTTGAATACGCCAACTCTCACTACGTCTGATGTAACTCTTTCACCATCTGCAGTAGCATACTCGGTAGTAAACTTAACAATTTTTCCTTGTTCAGTAATTTCCCTCTGAAGCTCATACCAGAGCCCTTCTATATCCTGAATTGATGCAAGACTGTTCGCGCTGGCCATTTTACTGCCAAGCTCTACAAGGAATGATTCTCGATTTGGGAACTGAATGTTGGTTAGTGATCCATTGAATCTTGTTTGGGCATCGCCAGATACAGTTTGAAGTACTCCAAACAACTCTTTAAGAGCACCCAACCTCTTATCTAGTGCAGCTCTTGCATCAACAATCAATTGTTGGTTCTTAGCAAAAGTGGTTTCTAGATCTTCACTACGATCTTCTTCTCGTTTTCTTTCAGATCGTGCATCATTTAATAGTTTTTGTTGAGTGTTTCTATCTGCTTGGAAACGCGATTCTCTTTTTTGAGCTTCAACTGAATCTCGAGCTTGCCCTTGCTCTATCTGTCTGAGCAATTCACCCATAGATGACGCATCTTCTTGAGCATTAGCTAATCCTGTTGTTGCAATCAATACAAATAATAATGTTGTTAGATTTTTCATTTATGAATCCTCCTTTGCAGCTTGAAGCGGGATAAGCATAAGTTCTGGTGCAATGAGCTGTCTAGCCATTCTAAGACCTTTTCTTATCTCTGCACGATGCTCATCATCAACGACCCATACGCCTTGATCAACATCCCAAATTCCAGTTATAGATGAGTCATCTGATTGAAAATACAAGCCAATCCTTCCAACTCTCAACATATTATAATCACGAATTCCGAAATCACCGCCGAGATCTAGTGATTGCTTATAGAATTCTGCAGATGAGCCATAATCTAATTCAATTTGATAGGCTTCCATCACTTTGCGGAACTTTTCAGCAACACTGACATCAGAGCGCGACATTAATAACTTAAGACCATCTACACGATTTACTCGCTCTTCTAATAAGAAAGGTATATCCAATGCAACTGATTGATCTAACCCATCGATCATTCTCTCCATTAATGGAAAAATTTGACGATTGATAACATCTACTTGATCCATTGAAATTTCAATATCCTCTAACGTAGCTTCTTGACCCTGCACTTGAGCTGTCATAAGACGATTGTAGACTTTTAGGCCATCGATCTCCTTGTTAATTGCTCGGTACTGATCTGTAAGAGTTCTAGTGCCCTCAACTTTCTCATTTATTCTTTCTTGTGAGGCTTGGGCCAGTTGTAGTCTTTTTGCATCAGCTTTCAGAACATCATCTACTGTTTGACCAAATAATGAACCTGACATCAAGACAAGACTAATTGTCATGAGTCTGCATTTACTTGCCAAACTATTATTTATGCACCGTTTCATGGGCACTCCTTAAAGTTTATTAAAATTATCTAATACCCTTACTTAATATAGATGTAAGTGCATATATTTCGTTGCTACATTGTATTATGTTTTTTTTTGATCATAAATCAAGTGCGAAAGAAGAATAATTAGATTTAAATTGAAAATTAATTGATCCCCTCTAGTGACTTGACCTACTTTTTCAACGTGGCTAAGAATACCATAATAAAAATTTATCGCTAGTACTTAAAAAAGTTACTTTTTTAACAATATCTGATTCGCTATCTCTAGTTTTCCAATTTGCGCTAAGTGAACTTCATCAGGACCATCTGCTAAACGTAAAGATCTTGCTCCTGCCCATGCATTGGCCAGGCCATAATCATCACTTACACCGCCACCTCCATGTACTTGTATTGCTCTATCTATAACTCGCAAAGCCATGTTTGGGGCAACTACCTTAATCATAGCTATTTCCTTGCGTGCTATTTTATTACCATGCTTATCCATCATATCAGCCGCTTTCAAAGTAAGTAACCTCGCTTGCTCGATTTCAATTCTTGATTTTGCAATCATTTCAAGAATTACACCTTGTTGAGATAATTTTTTACCAAACGTTGTTCTTTTGTCTGATCTGAGGCACATTTCATTGAGCGCTCTCTCCGCCATGCCAATCAATCGCATGCAATGATGAATCCTTCCCGGCCCAAGTCGTCCTTGTGCAATCTCAAAACCTCGCCCTTCACCAAGTAGGATATTAGTTTTTGGTACACGAACATCTTTAAATTGCATCTCTGCATGGCCATGAGGCGCATCATCATACCCAAAAACTTTTAGTGGTCTAACTATAGTTATACCTGGAGAGTCCATGGGTACTATTATCATAGATTGTTGAGAATGTTTCGGTGCGTTAATATCTGTCTTGCCCATAAAAATCAGCACTTTACAGCGCGGATCCATCGCTCCAGAAGTCCACCATTTATGACCATTAATTACATAATAATCGCCATCTGATTTGATGGTTGATTCAATATTTGTGGCATCCGATGAAGCTACATTTGGTTCTGTCATTGCAAAAGCAGATCTTATTTTTCCGCTTAATAGAGGCTCCAGCCACTTATCTTTTTGCTCTTTGGTGCCATACCTAACCAGCACCTCCATATTTCCGGTGTCAGGGGCTGAGCAATTGAAAACCTCTGAGGCTATGAGTGATCGCCCCATTATTTCGGCAAGAGGAGCGTACTCAAGATTACTTAATTGCGCACCATGCTCGCTCTCTGGCAGAAACAAGTTCCACAATCTCTCTTTTTTTGCCAAGATTTTTAGATCTTCGATAATGGAGGGAACTTGCCAACGATCTTCGTTGCTATTGATCTCAGAAAAAAAAGTGGCTTCGTTTGGATAAATATTTTTATCCATAAAGCTTACCAAATGATTACTGAGTGTTTTTACTTTTTGCGAATAATCAAAATTCATAATTTTTACCTGAGTAAGTACATAACAATCAAATATTCTTCATATCAAAAGAAGTTATGATAACCACAATAATACAGTTAATCATTACATATGTAGATCATTATAAT
>CABXCS010000051.1 GCA_902510755.1 uncultured Woeseiaceae bacterium
GTATGCAAATATATCCAAGGAAATAATAATCAATACGCTCCGATGGCAGGTATACCCGCACTTCAAGAATGCATTGCAACGAAAATTGAAAAATTTTATGGAAGGGTAATAAATGCCTCACAGGAAATAACAATCTGTGATGGAGCGACTGAAGCCCTGTTTAGTATTATTCAAGCGGCGGTTCATCCAGAGGATGAGGTTATTGTTTTTGATCCTGCCTACGATAACTACGCACCTGCAATTGTATTAGCTGGAGGCATAACTCGTCATGTCCCCTTAATCAGAAGTAAAGAAAGAACCGATTATCATATTGACTGGCAAAGACTTAGAGATACTATCAACGATAAAACAAAATTAATTATATTAAATTTCCCGCATAACCCAACTGGAGCGATCTTAAAAGCTGAAGATCTGGATATTTTAGCTGATATTTTACGTGAAACGTCAATATATCTAATGTCTGATGAGGTCTATGAGCACATAGTATTTGATAGCCAGAAGCACCTAAGTTTGGCTTCACATGATGAATTATGGGAGCGTTCGTTTGTAATTTCTTCTTTTGGTAAAACATTTCATGCGACTGGTTGGAAAGTTGGTTATTGTGCCGCTCCACCAATACTTACTGAAGAATTGAGACAGATCCACCAATGGACATGCTATTCGGTAGTCACCCCAATACAATGTGGCTTAGCTGAATTCATACAAACTCATCCAGAATACATTGAAACCTTGCCAAAATTTTACGAAGCAAAACGAGATCATTTTTGTAAGTTAATAGACAATTCTCGATTCACTTATACACCCTCCGCTGGCTCTTTTTATCAATTGCTAGACTATAGTTTGATTAGTGATCTCGATGATGTAGCATTTGCAAAAAAACTAACAAGAGAAATTGGTGTAGCATCCATACCTATTTCAGTTTTTTATGATTGCCCGCCTGATGAAAAGAAACTCAGATTTTGTTTCGCTAAAGAGGATAATATTCTGGAACTTGCTGCTGAAAGATTATGTACACTCTAAAAAACTTCGTGAAATATGAATAATACAAAATTCAAGCACACAACAGTCACAGCCGTTGTGATTGCTAATATGATTGGCACTGGGGTTTTTACTAGCCTCGGATTTCAACTACTAGATATCCAGTCAGGTTTTGCAATCCTTCTTTTATGGGTAATGGGTGGCATAGTAGCTTTATGTGGTTCAATTACTTATGCTGAGCTTGGTGCCGCATTACCTCGCTCTGGAGGGGAATACAATTTCCTTTCAGAAATCTATCACCCTTGTGCAGGTTTCATCTCTGGATGGGTATCTGCCACGATTGGTTTTGCGGCTCCGATCGCTTTAACCGCGATAACTTTCTCTGCATATTTAGCGTCTCTCTTTCCAGAATTTGATCTGCCCTGGATTCGTCAAGGTATTGCTTCCGCCCTGGTATTAAGCTTAGCTATTACGCACTCTAGCAACAGAAAAAATAGTGGCAACCTACAGGTAGTATTTACAATTCTCAAAATTGCTATCATAGTTTTATTTAGCATAAGCGCTTTATTCTTTGCAAAAAACCTGCAACCAATTTCATTTACTCCAGCAGTTAATGATATCGATCTAATCCTCGATGGTTCATTTGCTATATCATTAATATACGTCAGTTATGCTTATACCGGTTGGAATGCGGCAACCTACCTAAGCAGTGAAATTGAAAATCCTCAAAAAAATCTACCCAAAATTTTGATCACAGGAACTGCCATAGTAATGCTACTTTATGTGATGCTTAATTATGTATTTCTAAAAGTTGCTACAATTGATTCAATGCAAGGTAAGCTTGAAATTGGGTATATTGCAGCTCAATCAGTGTTCGGAGATTTAGGGGCAAAGTTTACTGGATTAGCACTTGCATTACTTCTAATTTCTACTGTAAGCGCTATGACACTTGCCGGACCAAGAGTACTTCAAGTGATTGGCGAAGACTTTCCAGTATTAAATTTTTTATCTAAATCTAACAAAGATAAAATACCCACAACTGCCATTTATACTCAATCGGCTATCGCTATAATTTTTATTCTTTCATCAAGTTTTGAATCAATCTTAATTTTCGCAGGATTCACATTGGCGCTTAATTCATTCGCCACAGTAATGGGTGTGTTCTTTTTAAGAATTAAAAAACCAGATATAGAGAGACCATATAGAATTCAGGCCTTCCCATTGCCACCCTTAATCTACCTCTCTTTAACAGGGTGGACTCTATACTTCGTTATTGTAAATAGACCAATAGAAGGTTTATTTAGCCTGGCGATAATCGCATCAGGCGGTTTGATCTATTTTATTTCAACAAAGAAATAATAAAGAAGCTAGTGAGTATTAACTATATACCCATGAGATCAGAAGCATTTTTAGATACCAGTTTATGGATTTCTTGCTCGTCATAACCAAGATCTAGGCACATATTAATGACTGCTCTAAATCCATTTACCGGTGAAGGATTTCCAACTTGTCCTAAGTCTGAGCCTAGTATGGTTTTATCTATACCGGCCGCCTTAATCATATCATCGAGCTCTTTTGGCTCGTAGAACTTATATTTTGAGCGCTGGACAAACATACACATTGAATGTTCGATATAAACACCTTTAGCCACAAGCTCTTTTATATCATCAAGATCAGCACCAACTATATATGTTGGATGATTGCACAACAAACGTTTCACACCTCTTGCAAGTGCCTCATCAAAGAGTGTCCATATTTCGGATATATGCAGATGACCAGAAGATAAAACAAGTTCTTTTTCAGCAATCAAGTCTAATATGAACTTAACCTCATCAATTAACACACCGTTACCATCAGTCACTCTAAGTGGAGTTGGTGCTAACATTTTCTCTTTTGTGGTTGGAAACTTATTTTTAAAATCCTTATCTTTGTTATGTGCATTTATATGATTCTCAGCCGAAAATGTGGGCATCCACACTAATTTAGCACCAAGTTTGATCCCATGATCAACAGAATATCTATTAATACCACCAGTCGTATTATTTAATGGAACGCCAGAGAGTAATTTAACTTTAAAATGTGCATAATGCTTCATTAGCAACTCAGTAACAGGTGTTGCTGAGTAATAATGATCTTTAAATAAAAGAGCTTTCATACCGACATCAGATGCCTCTTTAGCAACTTCTATATGATCAATTGAGCGAGGCATTACAGAAGGTCCACTATGGCAGTGAAGATCCACAGCATCCACAAGTAAACGCTCTATTATTATTTTTCGTTCATCTGAGCTTTGTTTATAATTATCCATACAGCAACCTAAGATAAAATATTAAGAAGTTAAATTATCAAAAGCATGTTTAAGATGCGATTGGTCAGAGCCTATGATGAAAAAAGTAAAACCTTTTTTTCGCCATACATCAATATTAGTCTTATCTGCAATGTAAATTCCCAGACAAATATCATTTTTATTAGCGATTGAGACCACTCGCTCAATTGCATCTGTGACTAATGGGTCATTTAGCTGTGAACAGCCAAGGGAAATAGCCAGATCAGCCATGCCAATAAATAAACAATCAATATGCTGCTGCTGAATAATTTCATCAATATTATCAACTGCTTGCTTTTCTTCTATCTGACAAACAATAACAGATGAATTATTTGAAAGATGAACCATGTCTTTTATTGAAAGACCGCCGTAATTACCAGCTCGTGATGAGTTTGAAAAACCCCGCCTCCCAATAGGACAATCTGGCGTAAGAAACTTTGTTGCTGCAATAGCAGCTTTAGCATCATCAAGTGTATTAATGTGTGGAACTAAGATACCATCAGCGCCCTGATCTAGGACACTAAGGATATATTCATCACTAA
>CABXCS010000052.1 GCA_902510755.1 uncultured Woeseiaceae bacterium
TTTACTGGGTCATCTAAAATGAATATGAGTATTTCTTCGAGATCCATTGAGCCTTTATATTCTTGCTTGGTATCTAAATAATAAACCTGAATTATATAGTCAGCTATAGCTTTAAGTAGGTTTTCCCATTTTGGATAATGATACTGTAAGGCGCCTAACTTTAATTCACTCTTTCGTGCCACTGCGCGCATACTTAATTGCGAATAACCCTGATGAGCAATAATATCTATAGCATTTTGGACTATTTGAATTTTTCGTTCAGTATTTGATTGATTATTATTTGACATGTCACATGACATGTTAGACTATGGAATCAATAAAGTAAATCATTGGATTCATTAATGAAGAAAAATGTAACACGGCGAGATTTCTGCAATGGAGTGATCATTGGTACAGGAGTTAATATTCTCAGTCCTCTTAATTTATTTGGACAGAGTGATTTATTGACTCATGAATTAGCTGCATCCATCTCTAATTATCCGCCCATGCTTAACGGAATGCGTGGCAGTCATCAAGGTTCTTTTGAGGTAGCGCATGCACTAGCATGGACAGGTCAAAAACCGTCCTCCTACGAAGAGCTCAATGAGGAATATGATTTAGTGATAGTGGGTGCAGGAATAAGTGGTCTTGCGACAGCGCGGTTTTATCAACAAAAAATAGGTCAAGATGCACGCATTTTACTATTGGATAATCATGATGATTTTGGTGGTCACGCGAAACGTAATGAATTTGAACATGATGGAAAATTATTATTGGGTATTGGCGGATCTGTCAATCTAGAAAATCCAAGAGATTACAGCAAGGAAGCAAAAGGGTTGCTTCTGGACTTAGGTATTGATTTAGATGCTATGAAAGATAATGAAAGTGATGGTTATGAATCACTAACAAGTATTGATGGACAAAATGCTTTATCTCTACCAGGCCCTAATGGCAATGTTACCGTTAAAGCTAATTGGATGTCTTTAAACCAAGGTGAAGGTGATATTGTGACTGCTATTAAAGCATTGCCTATATCAGTCATTGAGCAAGATAAATTAATAGAATTTTTAAGCGGAGAAAGAAATTATTTAGATGATCTTTCTCTTCGTGAATCATATCGATATGTTCAATCTGTAAGTTACGGAGATTTTTTATCAGATCGGGTTGGTTTAGATGATGAAACTTCATCGATATTCTATGCATTAATGAAATTACTCTGGGGTGTTGGTGGAAAAAATATCAGTATTATAGATGCTTTTTCAGTCGGTGCGCCTGGAATGCAATCAATGGGAAAACTAGCGAAATTGTTGCAAAAGATTTTATTACGAACAATGAGTGGTGGTGAATCCTTATATTTTCCAGATGGAAATGCCTCTGTACCAAGATTATTGGTAAAGAAATTGATTCCAGCAGTAACAATAGATGATGCGGACTTTACAAATATTTCTAATAGTCATTTTGATTATAAAATGCTCGATAAAAGTGAACATTCAATTCGATTAAGACTCAATAGCACGGTAGTTGGTGTGCGACAAACAGAAGATGATCGGGTGGAAATAGATTATGTAAAGGAGGGTAAGGCATATAGAGTCATGGGCAAAAGCAGTGTTTTGGCCTGTTACAACAATATGATTCCTTATTTATGTCCGGAGTTACCTGAATCACAAAAAGACGGTCTTCGTTATGGTGAAAAATGCCCACTTGTTTGGGCTAATATCCATTTAGAAGATGGTATTGCATTCTCTAAGCTTGGTGTTAATAGAATTGACTGTCCAAAAGATCCTTTTGTTGTAGTTACCACCCCTCCCTATACTTCAACAGGTGGATATCAGCCACCTAAAAAATCCAGTGATCCAATGGTAATATTTATGATGAGCATTCCTGAGGTAAAAGCAACTGGCAAAGAAACTCTAAGAGAATTATATAAAGCAGGTCGCCATGTTGTGTACTCAACCTCATTTGCTACTTATGAGCAGCAAATACGCGATCAGCTTCAAGCATTATTAGGGCCTCACGGCTTCAATCATGAGATCGATATCAAAGCAATTACGGTCAACCGCTGGCCACATGGCTATGCTTATGAGTATTCATCTTTATATGACCCGGAATGGGAAGAAGGGAAAGCACCTCATGAAATAGGGCGTGCACAATTTGGAAATATCTCTATCGCAAATTCAGACTCTGAAGCATATGCATATGTCAATGCAGCAATTGATTCTGCATGGCGTGCCGTGGAAGAACAAACATCCTGATATTTATTAATCTGATGAAAGATTAATCCTTCTATAAAGTACATGCATAGTGATGCCCCTGCTGAGCATGAATAATGTGAAAGCCAGCCATAAACCATGATTGCCAAGAGGTTGGAGAAGATACCAACTTGGCATGAAAATCACTAATAATGAGACTAACATAGCATTTCGCATATCTTTAGAACGAGTGGCGCCAATGAAGACTCCATCGTACAAAAAAGACCAGACCGAGACAATTGGTGAGATTATCATCCAAGGCAGATATTCAATTGCCATATCGCGAATATTTTGATGATGTGTCATTAGATAAATTAATTGCTCTCCCAGCAGTGCATAGAAAAATGTAAAAATTAGTGCAATATATATAGACCATTTTAAGCAAATTTTCACAGTAGATTTGAATAAAGTATTATCCTTCTCTCCAACCGCCTTACCTACCAGGGCTTCAGCTGCATGAGCGAAGCCATCTAGCAAATAAGCTAAGAGATTTTGAAAGTTCAAGAGTAAAGCATTTGCCCCTAAAATAATTCCACCATATCTTGCTCCTTGAGCAGTTAGAAAGGCAAAAGCAAATATTAATGTCAGGGTTCTAATGAATAAATTGATATTGATTTGCATGAACCGTTTATATTCTTTTAATTTTAGAATCTTATTGGAGATCCATTGACCTTTATATATTTTTAGCTCCTCAAGGACATATATAAAACCTATGAGCATGCCGAGCATTTCTGCAATTACAGAAGCTAGAGCGATTCCTTTAATTTGCATTTGAAAAACCAAAACAAATGCTAGGCTTAAAATGATATTGGTGATGTTTGTGACAATTACCATCTTCAACGGTGCTGACGCGTTTTGGAGGCCAATAAACCAACCAATCAGTGAGAAGTTAATGAGTGTAGCGGGTATACCCCAAATACGGATATAAAAATACTGGCTAGCATAATAGGCAACGCTTTCATTTGAACCAATTAACAGGAGACCAAGTCGATTAATTTGAGTTTGCAATAAAAGGATAATAAAGGAGATTAGAATTGCGACAAGTAGCGTCTGACCCAATATAACCCTGAAACCATTAAAATCTCTAGCACCAAAATACTGAGCAGTTATACCTGTGGTACCCATTCTTAAAAAATTCATGCTGGCTACGAAGAAACCGATAATTGTCGTTGCCACAGCAATACTGGCTAAATATTCTGGATTTTCTAAGTGTCCCGTTATTACAGTATCTGTTATTCCAACGAGTGGTATGGAAATGTTGGATAAAATCATGGGCGCTGCGATGCGCCACATTTGTTTATTTAGATTTAGTGTATTGATTTAACTTCTTAGAAAGCATTGACGCCAGTTAGTTCTTTGCCTACTACTAGTTGATGAACTGTTTCTGTTCCTTCATA
>CABXCS010000053.1 GCA_902510755.1 uncultured Woeseiaceae bacterium
TCATTTCAAACTCCAATCTTCATCATTATCGAAAATGCTAGAATTAGACCAGCTTCGTCACTGAGGCTTATATGACTTTCTCCAATACCTAATTTATTGCAAACAGCTTGCCCTCGCGATGAAAAAATCACCAAAGGTTTACCTAGTTTATTATTTATTATACCTGTATCTCGTATCCATATACCATTTGAAAAGCCAGTACCCATGGCTTTAACGATAGCCTCTTTAGCAGCAAAACGCATTGCTAAAAAGCGTACAGGATTCTTTGATTTTGCATACAAAAACTGCTCCTCTGGCATTAAGAGTTTTTTTGTAAATTTTTCACCAAAGCGTGAATATGTCTCCTTGACCCTAGATACTTCAACAATATCTGTACCAATTCCATATATCATTTTATTATCAATATCATGCTCTAGCTTGCTCCATTAATTCGATCATATTAATGATTGCTTTATCCAAGCCTTCAAATGCAGCACGGGCGATAATCGAATGGCCAATATTTAATTCTTTAATGACATTTATTTTCGCTACCTCAATAACATTCTGATAATCAAGTCCGTGCCCCGCATGCACAATTAAACCTTTTTCATTGGCATAGTGAGCCGCTTTAATAATTCTATCTAATTCGTATTTTTTTCGACTTTCATTAGCATCCGCGTATGCGCCAGTATGTAACTCTATTACTGAAGCGCTTGTTTCTAGTGTCGCATCTATTTGTTGGATATCAGGATCAATGAACAAAGATACCCTAACTTCAGAACCATTGAGAATTTGACATGCTTTCTTGATCATATCAAAACCACTAATAATATCTAATCCACCCTCTGTAGTTAACTCTTGTCTATTCTCTGGAACAAGGCAGCAATCTTTGGGTTTGAGATCACAAGCGATTTCCAGCATTTCCTCAGTTATTGCCATCTCTAGATTTAAGTGCGTGAGCATTAAATTTGAGAATTTATAAATATCGTCTTTTTGAATGTGTCTTCGATCCTCCCTTAGATGCATTGTTATACTATCTGCACCTATTTTTTCAGCTCTTAATGCTGCCGCAACCGGGTCAGGATGTAACCCACCTCTAGCTTGGCGAAGTGTAGCGATATGATCAACATTGACTCCAAGATCAATTCTATTACTCTCATCCTGTGTCATCTTCTTCTTAATTCCTCTATTACTTTTCTAGTCATAAGTTTTCTATTTCCTAGTTGGTGGGATATTACATTTCTCAGTAAACGATTCGCACATTTCAAGGTATTTTTGCAAGTAAACTCTTGTTTATTTATTGCTATTAACTCACTTCCTTGAAAGATCATTGGTCCTTTCTTTTTATCAACTATATTTGGCCCCATCTCTGGATTATATATATAATATTTTATTGGATCTATTGGCAAACGTGTTCGACTGTCTTCATTCAAACTCAATGCATACCCTAATAATTCGAGTAACTTTATCTCAAATTGGCGCAAAGTTATTGAAAGATCTTCTATATTAATTAGACCTCTGATTGTCTCAGAATAGAGATGAAATATCTCACTTTGAGCATCATCCTTATGTAATAGTTTTAATAATAATTCATTTATATAATAGCCAGATATTAATGCATCACCACTAAGCGATAGAGGTAAATCTTTCATTTCGGCATCAATCAAAGTACCTAAACTTGAACGTGATAACCAAGATATACTCAGTGGCATGAAAGGTCTTAATATTCCTCTAAACCTAGATTTTGCCGATCTACTTCCTTTAGCTAATAACGAAATTCGCCCAAAGTCAGCGGTTATAATATCAAATATCATGCTTGAGTTACTGAATGGACGATGATGAAGAATCCAGGCCGGATGACTGAGAATACGTTTTTTACTCATCGTAGTAAATCTCTATAAATCATAGCCTAGACTTTGAAGATCTTTTTCACTATCTGCCCAATTAACTTTAACTTTAACCCATAATTCAAGATGGACAGATTTATTTAATTGCTCTTTAAGATCTATTCTGGCTGCAGTCCCAATTTTTTTCAAAACAGCACCATTTTTTCCTACCACGATCCCCTTTTGACTCTCCCTTTCAACCCAAATTATTGCTTGAATCAAAATATTTTTAGATTCATTTTTATAATCCTCAATCTCAACTGTTAGTCCATACGGGATTTCTTGCCGCAATTCTAAAATTAATTTCTCTCTAATAGACTCAGAAGCCATGAATTTTTTGCTTTTATCTGTAATTGTATCTTCTGAGTACAGTTGTGGTGATAAAGGAAGATAATTAGGTATCATTGAGATTAAGTTTTTTAGAGACTCTCTTTTTTTCGCAATAATAGGAATAATTTCATCAAAATTATGTCGCTTATATAACTTTGATATCTGCTTAAGCAGTATTTCTTTTGGGTGTACTTGGTCAATCTTATTCATTAGCATAATTGTCGGTACAGAACTTTTTTTAATTCGATTTAAGACATCCTGATCTTCATCAGTCCAAGACTTGGCCTCACAAACAAATAAATTAAGATCAGCATCCATTAGCGCGTTAGCTGCCGTTCTGTTCATCATTTTATTCATTCTTTTTTCAGCCTTACGATGCAATCCTGGAGTGTCTATGAAAATTGCTTGAAAATTATTTTGTGTAAATATACCTAAGATTCTGTGTCTTGTAGTTTGCGGCTTTCTCGTTACAATGCTTATTTTATGCTTAAGTATGGTATTTATAAGTGTTGATTTACCAACATTAGGCCTACCGATGACCGCAATAAAGCCACTCTTATAATCTATTGAATATTGTTTATTTGGTTCGTTCATTCAGCTTCTTTAATATTATATTAGCAGCTTCTTGTTCAGCTGCTTTTCTTGAGGAGCCAATTCCAGTTATGGAAATATTATGTTCTTCAATCTCACATTTAACATAAAAAACTTGATTGTGATCTTCACCTAATGTCTTTTCCAAAATATAATTTGGCAAATTATCCCCATTGCGCTGCAGTAACTCTTGGAGTTTTGTTTTTGAGTCCTTCAATTGATTCAAATCGGGTAAATTATCTAACGATGATTCAAATAATTTTCTCACAACATTACGTATACTCTCATACCCACCATCAAGATAAATTGCCGCTAAAATTGCCTCTAAAGTATCTGATAATACTGATGGTCGATTTCTAACTCCACTCTTCTTTTCACCAGATCCCAACGCTATTAAACTACCTAATTTAATGTTAACAGCGATATTATATAGCGTAGCTTCCTGAACGAGCCGAGCCCTTAGTCTAGTTAAATCACCCTCGCTC
>CABXCS010000054.1 GCA_902510755.1 uncultured Woeseiaceae bacterium
CCGGAAATAGCTAACTTAACATTGGCACGAATTTGAGCATCACTGAGTTTTGCATTCGCTTGCACACTTAATAATGACAAGTTCGGTTTAATTTTTAAAATTGGTAGCATTTCATCAATATGACTGTCTATTGAAGCTGTACAATTATTACAATTGTCCTCGATTATTTTGTCACCAGTGTAGTTTGCACAGCCATCTATCATGCCTTGACTCACCCTATCCATCTCTTTGAAATGCATATTAGTAAGACCTGTAATCAACTTTAATGCCTCTGCTGAAAGCGGCATAGCGTAGAGTTTAATTAAGTCACCAGATCCTTTTGATTCGAGTTCATCCAGTAAGGCATCAGCATAATCATTAAAATAACTCAGCCATACATTTTTTACAGATTTTGGTGATACGGATGGCGCTATAATCCGCCTCTCTCGTTGATGCTCTACACCATCTTTACGCATCATATTTTCACCCATAAGACGTGTCATTAAACCATCTGGTTGTAGCGAAGAAAAAATATCAATCCTCTTTTCATTAACGAAAATATCATCTCTTTTGGTGAATAAAGTAGCATCTAATTCAGGTACAAAACAGATAGGTGAGACCTCACGCATAATCCTAAGATCAGGATAAGGGTCTCTCTTGAATGCCGAGACATCTAAATTATATGTGGGCGCACCTGACATAAATTATTTATGCTTACCAACTTCCCAATCTGTTTCACGAAGGTACTTACCACCTGCCTCAATGGGTAAATCCTCTAGCGCTGACCCCATGGAATCATTCCAGCGATTTAAATAGCCAAATAAGGCAATAACTGCAGTAATCTCGACAATATCATCATCTTCCCAATGTTGATGTAATCTTGCACTAAGGTCATCATCAACTGTATTTGGTACACTTGCTGCAGCAAAGGCATACTCAAGTGCAATTTTTTCTGCCTCTGTGTAATGCTCACTCTCTTTGAAATTCCATGCTTCATTTAATCGCTCTTCAGTTGAACCAAATCTTTGCGAACCAAGTATGGTATGCGCCTGACAGTAACGGCAACCCGTCACGAAGCTTGTGACATAACCAATAATACGTTTAAATTCTGGAGTTACAGCACCATGACACTCCATAACTGCAATATTTAAGTCAGTAAAAGCTTTAGCGACTTTTGGTCTTCTCGACATGGTTCGGACACTGTTTGGTATAACACCAAGTGGTCCTTTGAAGAACTGAATGAAATCACAAAGTTCTTTTTCTATCTCACTTTCTTCTAGGGGGGTTACGAGTGGCATGCATACTCCTTTTTTATTTCTATTTACTTATAGTTATAAAGAAGATGATAGTAATGGGTCATCAATACTTATCATCCAAGAATGAATTAATTTATCTAATTTCTCATATATTGATCTATAAGACATCTGCTGAATTAAATTAGTTTTCTCATTAGGGTCTGCCTCTAAATCATACAACTCATCAATTAACTCTGCTTTTGCTTTTAAATTAAAACGTTTAATTAACTTCCATTTACCAAATCTGACCATGCGTAAGTCTGAATGTCCAAAGTTTCGCATGGCATATTGGGCAAAGATGGGGCGTGATTGATTTTTATTTTGCTCATCCGATATTTGAATTAGATCAATCCCCATTAAATTAAGGTTACCTGGTACCTTAATGTCTAGTGCACTTAATATCGATGGAAATATATCTATATTAGAAACAGGTACCTTAATCTCTTGGCCTGGCTCTATTATTGCAGGCGCCCTGATGATAAAAGGAATTTTAATTGCCTCATCGTAAAGATTTGCAATACCTTCATAACCAACAACACTATTGCCTGCGATCACTCCAACTGCACCTCTTCCAAAATACCCATGATGGCCTATGAGCATGCCATGATCACCAATATAAATGACAATTGTATTCTCTCTTAAACCCAAATCATCCAATTTGATGCAGGTGAACGTATTTTTTTTATGTTTGGTTCTGCTAATAGGGATTCCGAGGTATTTGATGAGCCTGATGTTTTTGATATTGATCGTAATAATAACTTATCCATACCATTCGGTGCCGGACCGCACTATTGTGCTGGGGCCTGGATATCCCGAACTTTAATTGCCGATGTTGCTTTACCAAAGCTATTTACTCGACTTAAAAACCTCTCACTTTCTCCAACATATACTTATGATTTTGATGGTTGGGCATTCCGTGGCCTAACTTCACTTGAGTGCCAATGGGATAAAACATGAGTTTTTATTATATCTATTGCTCTTCACTTCATAATTAAAGTATACTAATTCTGAAGTATAGATTTTAGCTGGTAAGTTAATTTGAATTTATCTGACCCCTTTATGGGGTTTTTTCTTATCTAATGTTAGGTTTATCGTGTTTGGTTTTGGGGCTTTATGCCCTTTTTTATTGCGTAATGCTAGTTGTTGTTTTTATTATGAATAATCAGGAATTAAAATTATTAATTGAACCTTCTATAGTAAATATAGGGTATGAGCTAACTGATTTAGAGTTAAAGTGGGATGGCAGTAGTAATTTACTTAGATTATTTATTGATAGACCAGAGGGGATTACATTGGATGACTGTCAGGCAGTCAGTGAGCAGGTTAGTTTATTATTGGATATTGATGAGCCGATTCAAGATGATTATGTATTAGAGGTTTCATCTCCAGGTTTAGACCGAACATTAACAAAGATAGAGCATTATCAGCGATTTATAGACGAGGAGATACGGGTAAAACTAATTTCACCTCAAGATGGTAGGAGGAATTTTAAGGGACATTTAGTTGCGGTCAACGAAGATGCAATTGAGATTAAGGTTGATGGTGAGATTTTTACCTTGTTATTGGACTCTATAGAATATACTCGATTGGTTCCACTGTATAAAAAATAGTAATAGAAATTTTTGGAGTAAATAGGACATGAATAAAGAAATTTTGGCTGTAGTCGATGTTGTTTCGAATGAGAAAGGCGTCGAAAAAGAGGTCATTTTTGGTGCTATAGAAGCTGCACTGGCAGCTGCTGCGGCAAAAAATCATGAAGAAGATATTGAAGCGAGAGTCGCTATTGATCGAACTACAGGTGAGTAT
>CABXCS010000055.1 GCA_902510755.1 uncultured Woeseiaceae bacterium
ATTTAAATAATGCGTCTAACTCTCGCTGATATTCCAGTTGCAAGTGAATATGTTGTTAAATTTGAATAGTCAGCTACTTCTTCTATTGTTAGCCCTTCTCCCCAGAGTAACACTTCATCTCCAATTTTATCTTTCGGATTTGGACCTAAGTCGACTGAAATCAAGTCCATTGATACCAATCCAACTAGCGGGACTCTTCTTTTATTTATAATTACAGGGGTCCCAGAATTCAGTGATTTTGAATAACCATCTCCATAACCAGCAGAAATTATACCAAGAAAAGTATCTTGATCAGCTGTCCAAGTACTATTATAGCCAACTGTTTCACCTCTTGAGATAGCCTTAACTGCTACTAATTTCGATATAAAATTCATAACAGGTTTTAATTTTAAATGTTCTGCACTTATATCCTTCAACGGAGAGATTCCATAAAGGGCAATTCCTGGTCTTACCCATATCTCTCCTCTATTATTCCAATCAAAATCCTTCATTATATGATGGTAATTCGCAATCACAGCAGAATTAGCAAAACTGATATCGCCGGAAAAATTATCAGTTATTTTTCTAAAATTCTCTAACTGAGTCGAGTTTTTAACATTAAATTTATCTTCTGCATCAGAGAGATGAGTCATTAATCCAAGCTTATGCACCCAAGCAATTGAGGTAATTCTAGAAATAGAAGAAGAGGCATCTTTTGGATGAATACCAAGGCGATTCATACCTGTTTCAATTTTCAACCAAAAAGATGCGGTTAATTTTTTTTCAGCAAAACTCTCTAATATATCTATCTGCTTTAGATTATATATTACAATATCACATTGAAGATCGATTGCTTGAGCTAACTCACCAACATCAATAAATCCTCCAAGTAAGGTAATTGGGAGTTTAACTTTCATTTTTCTTAATACCCTTGCCTCAGAAAGACGGGCAACTACAAAACCATCAGTATTTTCGAGTGAATTAACAATTTCAGTGATACCATGACCATAAGCATTACCCTTAACGGCACACATTACCTTTGCCCCGTATGATATTCGCTTTAAATGATTAAAATTATGCTCAATTGCGTCCCTATTCAGGAGGGCGTGAGGACTCGAGGTCACTGATAAGTCTCATTCGCGTATGTATCCGGAACCCAATTTTCAAATTTAGTATACCTTCCTACAAACGTTAATGGAAAATCTCCAATTGGTCCATTTCTTTGTTTAGCAATCTGAATATCAGCCACACCTTTCCTTGGTGTATCAGGATTGTAAACTTCATCGCGATAAATAAATACAATAATATCAGCATCTTGTTCGATCGCTCCCGACTCTCTCAAATCAGACATTATTGGTCTCTTATCTTGCCTCGATTCAACGCTCCTATTAAGTTGTGAAAGAGCTATGATTGGAACTTCCAGTTCTTTAGCTAAGGCTTTTAGTGAGCGTGATATTTCAGAAATTTCAGTAGCTCTATTTTCAGTCCTTCCCTGAACTTGCATTAATTGAAGATAATCCAGAACAATTAAATCAAGCCCAGATTCCCTTTTAAGGCGTCTAGCCCTTGCCCTTATTTCTGTTGGTGATAGAGCAGGAGTGTCATCAATAAATATTGGTGCTTCTGACATCAGCTGAACCGCTGTATTTATTCTTGACCAATCCTCATCAGGAAATTTACCAGTTCTCAAGTGTGTTTGATCGACTCGACCAAGTGATGAAATCATTCGAAAAGCTAATTGCTCTTTTGGCATTTCCATAGAGAATATTGCAGTGGGCTTTTGAGAGCCAATAGCAGCATTCTCTGCTATATTTACTGCAAGGGTAGTTTTACCCATTGAAGGTCTTCCAGCGATGATTATTAAATCACCAGCTTGCAATCCTGTTGTCAGCTCATCAAACTTCTTATAACCCGTTGATACGCCTGAAATATCACCATCAGAATTATGTAACTCCTCTATCCGATCTATCGTTGTAGGAAGAACGTCTTTTATTGGTTGGAAGCCAGATTTACCACGAGCACCTTTTTCAGCAATTTCAAAAACCAATCTTTCGGCGTCATCAACCAGTTCTGAGGTAGTACGACCATCATTTAAATATGCATTTCCACTGATTTGATTGCCAGCACTAATCAATGCCCTCAAAACGGAACGTTCTCTTAATATTTTTGCATATGATACAGCGTTAGAAGCTCCAGGCGTTTCATTCGCCAGAGTTGCAATATATTCCAACCCACCGGCCGCCTCAAGTTGACTATTGCTTTCTAGATATTCAGATAAAGTGACCACATCACAGGCTTCTGATGCTTCAATCAAAGAGGCGATACCAGAAAAAATCACCTGATGATCTTTTCGATAAAAGTCACCACCAACTATTAAGTCTGCAATCTTATCCCATGCGGTATTATCAAGCATAAGGCCGCCTAATAAAGACTGCTCAGCTTCGATGGAATTAGGTGGAACCTTTAACGACATTTCTGTCGCATTACCGATTTCATCGTCAGAAGACTGAGCCATGACTAACCTTTTTTCCTTAGTTATTCCTCTGGTACAACATTAACATTGACCGTAATATCCAGATCTGTATGTAAATGAAGAATTATTTCAGATTCACCAATTTCATGAATTGGACCATCCGCCATTCTTATTTCGCTTCTTTCGACATCAACCCCAACTTTATTAAAAGCTTCTGCGATATCGACAGGCCCAACTGAACCAAATAGCTTCCCTTCACTACCAACATTTGCCGGTATCACTAATTGCATACCTTGGATTAACTCACCTCTAGATTTTGCTGCTGCTAATTCTTCTGCTGCTTTCTTTTCCAGATCAGAACGTTTTGCTTCTAGATCTTTAATATTTTCCGCAGTGGCTAATGCTGCTTTCCCTGCTGGTATCAAATAATTACGTCCATAGCCAGATTTAACAGAAACCAAATCTCCTATGGCGCCCAAGTTTTCAACTTTATCTAACAAAATAACATTCATTTCTCTGTCCTAAATTAAGTAAATTATTAATCCTAGTTCTAGTTTAATTTTTTATTCGATTTCGATAATTAAACCATGCATCCGTATAACCG
>CABXCS010000056.1 GCA_902510755.1 uncultured Woeseiaceae bacterium
GCCCTGATTCAGAACATCAGATACATTCATTAATACTTCGTTCCAGAATAATACTGGCTGCTCAATGAGCCAGAAAAATAAAAGTAAAAATAAAACTGAAAAAACTGCCAGTAATTGAACCGAAAAAATAAGTGAGCGGGTTTTTTTTATTAGAATGACAAGTAATAATGCTGGCAACCATGTCATTAAAGCGCTTATCAGTAATTCATCAATCGATATATTTATAACCAATCCAATTAAGGATAACCCTAATAGTGCTATAGAGATTTGCTTTATAAAGATTAGCCTACTCATTCTAAGTGACAGAGCCACAAAAGTAGCTCCGCCAAAAATATTAGAGAGTGGCATTAATAGAGTTAATGCGAGACTAATCGCACCATTATAAGGTCTCGCACTCAACCAATTAGCATATGATTTTATTAATTTTATTCTTAGTGCCTATCTGTATAGGGTAAAAGTGCAAGATAACGAGCTCGTTTCACAGCAGTGGTTAATTGACGCTGATAGCGTGCTTTAGTACCTGTTATCCTACTAGGTACAATTTTACCAGTTTCTGTGACATAAGCCTTTAATAATGATAGATCCTTATAATCTATTTCAGTAATCTTTTCTGCAGTAAAGCGACAGTATTTCTTTCTTCTTGGATATCGAGTCATCATAGTAGTATCACCTTAATTAGTTTTATTTGATTCAGAATCATCGGTTGGAGCTTCTTCGGCTGGAGCTTCTTTGGCTGCGGGTTCGGCAACCGTTGATGCAGCTTTAGCATCACGCCTACGTTGTGACTCTTCCTCTCTTACCTTCTCCTCCTCAACGGCTTTGGACATTGGTGATTGAGAGGTAACAGCATTCTTTTGATTTAACACCAGATACCTTAGGACAGCATCATTAAAACTAAATGCATCAGTCATTTCAGCTATAACTTCATGTGAGCACTCAACATTCATCAGTAAATAATGCGCTTTATGTGCTTTTTTAATTGGGTGTGCAAGTTGACGCCTACCCCAATCTTCACTTCGATGGATTAGCCCACCAGTTTTAGTGACCATTGCTTGGTACTTTTCGACCATGGCTGGCACTTGTTCGCTTTGATCTGGATGAACCAGAAAGACAATTTCATAATGTCTCATTGTATCCCCTTACGGATTGTAGCCTCCTATTTAATTCATAGTGAGGCAAGAGGTTAATATTATTATTTTCACCATCATATAGGTGGAAGCGAATCCTACCCAAGGTTGAAGCTATGTGCAAGTTTAACTATGAATTTTAATGAAGATCTTTTCTATTTTAAATCATTCTTTTTCTGACTAATTCGAAAAGACAAACTCCGGTAGCAACTGATACATTTAAACTTGAAACTGAACCGTGCATTGGAATATTAATCAGCTCATCACATCGATTCATAATCATCTTACTAATTCCAGAATGCTCCTGACCCATTATTAATATTAATGAATCAGTTTGGTCAATACTAAATAAACTTTCCTGTGCATTATCCGATGTACCAATGCGAGAGATACCATAATCACCCATCCAAGCGAGTACCTTGCCTAGATTTTTCACCATAACAACAGGAATTTTTTCTGCTGCCCCTGCCGCAACTTTGTTAGTTATAGGGCTTACAGATGCTGCGTTATCTCTTCCAATCACGATTGCATCAACCCCAGCTGCATCCGCTGTTCTAATACATGCGCCAAGATTATGAGGATCTTGAATACGCTCAAGCATCAATAAT
This sequence comes from uncultured Woeseiaceae bacterium, assembly GCA_902510755.1. Taxonomy (GTDB): domain Bacteria; phylum Pseudomonadota; class Gammaproteobacteria; order Steroidobacterales; family Woeseiaceae; genus SP4260. The sequence continues at coordinate 1,736 of CABXCS010000056.1, forward strand.
AATAGAGGTTTAGCTGATGGATCAGCTAGCCTTACCTCAATCATACTCCTCAAGCCGGCCTCATCATTGATTAAATGTCTTCTTACTTCAATTACAATTCCTTGATGGACAGACTCACCGCATATTTGACTCAATCTATTACGATTGGCTGGTTTAATTGTAATTTTCTGCTCATTTGCAGATTTTATAATTGCTTGTAATCTCTTATTTTCACTATGATACTCAGCAAATATTCTTTTAATTTGGCTGTTTTTATTTATTATTAACTGTTCGGCTGCGCGCAATCCGATGACGTAATTACCTTTGCTCATAACTTAATTCACTCTATTTATTTATCAGCCAATATAAAAGTTATTCTTCTCATGTCGATATCTACCTCACTTACCTCAATATTAAGCTCATCACCAATATTATAGGTAATTTTTGATCTCTCACCCCTTAAACATAAAGCCTTTTCATCAAAAATATAATAATCATTTTTTAAGCTAGAAATATGAATCAAGCCTTCAATTAAAATATCGTCTAATTGAACAAATAAACCAAAATTGGTAATGCTAACCACGACTCCTAGAAATTCTAATCCAATTTTTTTCTCCATAAATTGACACTTCAGCAGAGCATCAACATCACGAGTCGCTTTTTCAGCTCGTCGTTCCCTTTCAGAACAGAGCGTGCCATATTTCTCCATTACTTGTTTATCATAATGGAAATTATTGAATTTCTCTCCCTGGACAATATGACGAATAGCTCGATGTACCAATAAATCAGGGTAGCGTCTTATAGGTGAAGTGAAGTGGGTGTATTTACTCAAAGCTAATCCAAAATGACCGATACTCTCTGCTTGATAAGCCGCTTGTTTAAATGATCTCAGCATCGTCATAGATAATGCAGAGCTAGAGTATTTTGCTTTTGCTTGACTAATGATCGAATTATAATCTTTTGGGTTAAGATGTTCAGGATGAGGTGGTTTTATGCCTAATGATATAAGATAAGATCGGAGTTGCTCAAAGTCCTCTGCACTGGGTTTTTCATGATTACGATATAAAGTAGGAATCTTATTTTTGTAGATAAATTTGGCTGCCTCAACATTCGCGGCAATCATACATTCCTCAATTAATCGATGCGCATCATTTCTCTTAATAATCTTAATTTTCTTTAT
>CABXCS010000057.1 GCA_902510755.1 uncultured Woeseiaceae bacterium
TCATTAAATCGATACGCGTAGAAAATGGTGACCCCGTTGAATATGATCAAATATTATTCATAATTGATCAAGATTCCAATAATTAAGAGCTTGGTGATATGTTAGACAAAGTTGTTATTGCCAATCGTGGTGAAATCGCTCTAAGAATCTTGCGCGCCTGCCATGAGATGGGTATAAAAACAGTAGCTGTTCACTCCTCGGCTGACAGCACCCTTAAGCACGTCCTATTGGCTGATGAAACTGTGTGCATTGGCCCTGCACCGAGTAATCAGAGTTATTTAGATATGCCCAGAATCATAAGTGCTGCAGAGGTAACTGATTCTGTGGCAATTCATCCGGGCTATGGTTTTCTTTCTGAAAATGCAGATTTCTCTGAACGCGTGGAGTCATCAGGTTTTGTTTTTATTGGCCCAAAAGCAGAATCAATCAGGTTAATGGGGGATAAAGTATCTGCTATAAAAATTATGAAAGAAGCTGGTGTCCCAACAGTACCTGGATCCGATGGGGTTCTGGATGATGACGCAGATGAGAATCTTAAGATAGCTAAAAAAATTGGTTATCCAGTTATCATCAAAGCATCAGGTGGAGGTGGTGGAAGAGGTATGCGTGTAGTTCACTCAGAAGCATCTTTATTAAATGCTATTATTCTTACGCAAGCAGAAGCGAGATCAGCATTTGGCAATGAGGATGTCTACATGGAAAAATTCCTAGAAACGCCACGTCATATTGAAGTTCAAATTTTAGCAGATGGGCAAGGAAATGCAGTTCATCTTGGTGAAAGAGATTGTTCAATGCAGCGCCGACATCAAAAAGTAATTGAAGAAGCTCCAGCACCGGGTATTACAGATGAACAGAGAGCTTACATAGGTGAACGTTGTGTAAAAGCGTGTCTAGATATGAATTACCGAAGTGCTGGAACATTTGAGTTCTTATATCAGGATAACGAATTTTATTTCATTGAAATGAATACTAGGCTTCAAGTCGAGCATCCTGTTACAGAACTGGTGACTGGAATAGATATTGTTAAAGAGCAATTGAATATTGCTGCTGGGAAAAAACTTAACTTTACTCAACAAGATATTAAAATTAAGGGACATGCAATAGAATGTCGTATGAATGCTGAAGATCCAAAAAGTTTCATGCCTTCACCTGGAGACATTAAGTTGTGGCATATGCCAGGTGGTCCTGGTATTCGAATCGACAGTCATGTCTACAGTGGTTATCGTGTTCCTCCACATTACGATTCAATGATAGGTAAAATAATCTCTCATGGGAATAATAGAAAATCTGCTATTACACGAATGAGTAACGCGCTGAAAGAGATTGTTATCGAAGGTATAAAAACAAATATTCCACTTCATCAAGAAATATTGCAACATTCAGCTTTTAAAAATGGTGGTACGAATATTCATTATCTAGAAAAAAGATATACTAGATAAGCTAAATATTAGTGAGCTCCCACCACATTCTATAAAAAAACTTACAGGAAGAGACTGGGAGAGAGAGTGGATGAAGGATTTCAAACCAATTTGTTTTGGAAGGAAATTATGGATTTATCCAGAAAATTTTAGATCATCTGTTAAAGACAAAGTGATTGTTTATCTCGACCCTGGTTTAGCATTTGGTACCGGCACGCATCCTACAACAAAACTATGTTTAGAATGGTTAGATTCGCTTGACTTAAGGAATAAACATATCTTAGATTATGGCTGTGGCTCAGGAATACTAGGTATTTCAGCTTTGAAATTAGGAGCGAGAAAAGTAACCGCGATAGATATAGATCCACAAGCAATAGAAGCTACAAAACAAAATGCTCTCAAAAACAATGTTGAAGTCAATATGGTTGTTAAGAATAATATCAGTAAATCTAAAGATAAATTCGATATTATCATTGCTAATATTCTAGCTGAACCTTTGGTGGCTTTAGCCCCATTCCTTATAGACAAGTTGGATAAAAATGGAATCATTGGTCTATCAGGAATACTCAAGGATCAAGTGGATTATGTTAAAGAAAGTTACGCAGATTTTATTTCGATAAATTCTCCAGAATATTATGAAGAATGGTCATTCTTGAATGGCTCATTTAATAAATAAACTAATGTAATGAGAATTGGGAAATTTAAATTAGATAGCCCCTTTCTTTTAGCTCCAATGGCAGGAATTACTGATTCTCCATTTAGAAAAATTTGTCACAAATTCGGTGCTGGCATGACGGTATCAGAAATGACTACTGCTGATATTAACTTTTGGAAAACTACAAAATCTAAACATCGTCTTAATCTCAATATGGATATCGAACCAAGGGTTGTTCAAATAGCTGGTGCTGAACCAAAATTACTCTCAAAAGCAGCCAAAATTTGTGTTGATAAAGGAGCGCAAATTATTGATATAAATATGGGATGTCCAGCTAAAAAAGTTTGTAAAAGACTTGCTGGATCAGCATTGATGAAAGATACAGAGAACGTCAAGCTCATCCTTGAAGCTGTTGTAAAATCGGTAGATGTCCCTGTAACACTAAAAATGAGGACAGGCTGGGATACTAATGAGCGAAACGGTGGAGAAATAGCACATATAGCTGAAAGTAGTGGTATACAGGCAATTGCTATTCATGGACGAACAAGAGCTTGTCGTTTCAAAGGAGTCGCTGAGTATAATACTATTGCGCAAATAAAAAAATCAGTAGCTATTCCCATAATAGCGAACGGTGATATCGATTCACCTGAAAAATCAATCGAAGTATTGAAATCTAGTAATGCTGATGCTCTCATGATTGGACGCTCTGCACAGGGCAGGCCATGGATTTTTCATGAATTAAATTATTATTTTATTAACCGAAAACATGCTCCTCCGCTAGAAAAAAATCATGTCCGTGATA
>CABXCS010000058.1 GCA_902510755.1 uncultured Woeseiaceae bacterium
CAGGTCAAGCAATCGCTATCGATGGAAATACAGAAGGTTTATTTAACTGGCTTAGTTAGATTAAATTATTTTAAAACCCGATGGTTTTTAACTGGTAAATTGGTTCGAATCTTGTTTATGTACTCTCTATCAATCACCGCAGTTGCCCATCCAGTTCCGTCTGATACTTGGGCAACAATATGACCCCAAGGGTCAATTATCATAGAATGTCCCCAAGTTTGTCTAATTCCATTAGCACCATCAGTAAACTCACCGCATTGCCCGGGGGCTATTACATAAGATTGAGTTTCTATTGCCCTGGCTCTGAGTAAAGTTGACCAATGATCCTTGCCAGTTTGAAGTGTAAATGATGCTGGCACCATAATGATGTCAACATTCTGTTTTGCCAGCTTCAAATAAAGCTCTGCGAATCTTAAGTCATAACATATCGAGCAGCCAATTGAAAAATTCTCTGCATCATAAGTAACTATCTCATTACCAGCAATAACAGTATCAGATTCATTGTAGGTATTACCATTTAGAGTGGTAATATCAAAAAGATGGATTTTTCTATATTTTGCTATAACTTGACCTTGACGATTAAAAGCGAGAGAAGTATTAAAAACTTTATCCCCTGAACGCTCAAAAAAGCTTCCACCATGTATGAACACACTATTAATTCTTGCAAATTCAGAAAACATTTGTGTGGTTTGGCCTTGAGGGATATTTTCTGCTGATTGAATTTTTTCTATTTCGGTGCCACCATTGAATGAGATCATTTCAGGAAAAGCAATTAAATCAGGCTGATCAGATTTTATTGCCTCGGTGGCAATGTTTAACGCAGTTGTTATATTTTCTTGTTTATTAGAACGGCTATTTAATTGTATGACACTAATTTTCAATGTTTAACCCCATCATGGTAATAAATATCTCCAATTTCTATAAATCATATATCTAAATTAACTTAATATAGTTTATATCATATTTGAAAAATTTAGAGATATTGAGATCAAAGTAAAAGAAAATAAATTAAATTTAAAAATATTCAAGTTTCAGCAGAATAAAAAAATTCAAGTTAATGTATATTTAAATCATATAGTTACAAATTATAATTAAAGCTGTATTATTCTTTTTGTGAAAAATAAAATCCTTTATTTGTTTTATATAAGTGCGCTTCTTTGTGGTACTAGATATGTATTTGCTTCATCTGATTCAGTCCCTGTGGATATTAAACACCCTATAATTAAGAATATAACGATTACAAATCTTAATGTTTTTAATCTTGATATTGATGCAGAAGATAAATCTTTATATAGACTCCTAAATCAAATTCATATCAACACCAAAAAAGATGTAATTCGCAATCAATTATTATTTGAATTAGGTGATATTTATTCAAAACGCATAGCTGATGAAACTGAACGTTTACTGAGATCGAATCGTTACCTAACTAGTGCCGATGTAGTTGCTGAGAATCGACTAGATGGAGGGGTTAATCTTAATGTTAAGACCCAGGATTCATGGACACTGAATCCTGGATTTTCATTTGGTCGTGGTGGGGGCCATAACAGGACTAGCCTATCATTGAGAGAACACAATCTTCTGGGGAGTGGAGCAAGAATTGGACTTCGTTACAAGTCAGATATTGATCGTGATTCCACTACTTTTCAAATATCAGATAATAATTTTATGGGAACAAGGCTTAGTTACGATCTGGATTATGGAAATAATTCCGATGGTCAAAATTATTTAGCCAGACTTAGTAGTCCATTTTACTCTCTCGATACCAAGCATAGTTATGGTTTGAAAATTGAAAATCAATCAAGTATTGAGTCTCTATTTGATTTGGGCGAAGTAAAAAATCAGTATAGATATCGAGCAAAAAGATTAGATATTTTCAATGCATTCTCATCAGGATTGAAAGACGATCGGGTTAAACGATATTCATATGGTGTTGCTTTGGAAGACCATACTTATAGCATGGAAGCCACTGCAAAACCTTTCTTAGAGGAGCTGTCCTCTAGTACTAGACGGCATATTTATCCATATATAGGTATTGAGATACTTGAAGATTCGTTTATCGAAGAAAAAAATCTGGATAATATAGGTTTGATTGAAGATAGGCATATTGGTTCACGATTTCATGCAAAATTAGGTTATGCTTCCAGTAAAATTGATGCTAGTTCAGATGCCTGGTACTTTCGGGCAGGCTATAGTAATTCTCTAGTCTTTGATCAAAATAGAACATTAATGTTCACATCATTGCTTGAGAGCATCATTGAGGAGACAAAAGAAAATAATATAAAATTAAGTATGAATGCACGCTACGATATTAGGCATACCTCAAAACGTTTATTACATCTTGAGCTAGATATAATCACAGCGCAAAATCTCAATGCAAATGAATTAATATATCTTGGCGATGACAATAAATTGAGAGGTTATCCTGCTAGATACCAAACTGGGGATAAGCGTATTGTATTTACAATAGAACAACGATACTTCACAGATTGGTATCCATTTCGTATTGCTAGGATTGGTGGTGCTGTTTTTATGGATATAGGAAAGACTTGGGAACACGAGCAATTAAATTCTTCCCAAATGGGCTGGTTAAAAAGTATTGGATTTGGCTTACGAATTGCCAATAGCCGCTCAGAGATTGGCAGGGTATTGCATATAGATATCGCTTACCCAATAGATGGTGGCTCTGATCTTGATAAATTACAACTTTTAATAGATGCAAAAAAAGGATTTTAACTCTATTTAAGCCTTAATTGTTTCATATATTTATAATTCATTTATATGATTAAATAATATATGGTTAATCAATGAAACAATTCAGATACTCTATCATTATATAAATCACTATCTCAACTGC
>CABXCS010000059.1 GCA_902510755.1 uncultured Woeseiaceae bacterium
GGCAATGCTTGGAACGGCTGTGACGGTCATATCATTACTATTGGATAATGTTACTACGGTAGTTATTTTTGGACCTTTGATTGTTCTCATTTGTCAAAAAATGAGAGTCTCAGCAATACCTTATCTAATGGCTGCAGCATTGCTTTCAGATACGGGTGGAGTGGCTACCTTAGTTGGCGATCCCCCAAACTTGATGATTGGTTCAGCGTTTGACATTGCGTTTTTACCATTCGCTTATAAAATGTTCCCAATTGTTTGTGTAGCATGGGTAGCAACTTTATTCTTTATGAGGTATTTATTCAAAGATGAGTTGGCAATTGTCCCGGAAGGTAAATTTGAAGATACCGTGCCTTATAAAGACAAAGGTCTGTGGAACAAATCACTTGTGGTATTAGGTTTAATGGTCGTATTTTTTATGATCCACAATACTATTCATTGGGAACCATGGATGGTTGCTGGAACAGGTTTGATACTCTTAACTCTTCTGGCAAAAGAGATCGAATTTGAAGAAATTATGCAAAATATGACTCATGAAATACCTTTGCTGATGTTTTTTGTTGCGCTGTTTATGATTGTCGGTGGTGTTGAAGGGAGTAAATTTCTTGAGTATCTCGGGCAATACTTAATACCGTTCTTGATTGATCCTGTAAGCGGTGAAGTGATCCAAGAAAATTTCATGATTACTTGTATAGCATTGATGTGGGTAGCAGCTATTATGTCTGCGGCTATCGATAACATTCCATTTACTGCTGCGATGATACCGATAATAGCTTCGTTAGAAGCTATAGGTGTCAACATTGCTGCATTATGCTGGTGTCTCGCATTGGGTGTTGGTATGGGTGGTAATGGTACACATATTGGATCAACGGCAAACGTTTATATTGTAACGGTATCAGAGAAATTGGCCAAATCGACAGGTAACCCTGATTTAGCTATCACCCCACTTAAATGGGCACAAAAAGGATTGCCGGTTATGTTATTAACTTTGGTTATCTGTACGGTAATAATATATGTCTTTTTTGGTTATTATGCCGAGCCATTACATTAAATAGTTAGTAAATCTAATCACAATGACAAACAGGCATCTAAGTCGGAGGTACCCTCTAGATTTAGATGCCTGGAAATCATTGACTGCTCATTATCGACAGGAAATAAAAAATCAAACCATAACCTCGCTCTTTAAATCACCGCGAAATAGGGCTTCCAAATTTGTTATTAAATCAGGTGATTTGACTCTCGATTTTTCAAAAAATCTAATCACCGCCAAAACTTTAAAGTTATTCTCACAGTTGATTGATGAAGCACAAATTCATAATTCGATTGAAGAGATGTTCTCTGGTGATGCTGTCAATGCATCAGAAGACAGACCAGCCTTGCATGTTGCCTTAAGATCAAAGTTATCAGATCAAATTGCTCTAAATATTGGTGATGTTGATAAGGTTTGGGTCACTCAGGAGAAAATGGGTTTATTCATAGATTCATTGCATACCAAAAAGATACTTGGTTTTTCTGGTAAGAAAATAACTAATATTGTAAATATCGGTATTGGCGGATCAGGGCTTGGACCCACTATGGCTGTGGTTGCCTTGCGTGATTACTGGGTAGATGGAATGAAATATTATGATGTTTCAAATGGGGATGGGCTGGAATTGATAGATTTATTATCAGAAATAGATATAGAGTCCTCATTATTTATCGTTGCTTCCAAATCGTTTACTACCAAAGAAACTGAAGAAAACGCAATGATTGCTCGTGAATTTCTGGAACAGAATTATGGTGAGCGAGCTATCAAGTATCATTTTGCAGGAATTTCAAACAATAAAGAAGCCATGGATGCCTTTGGCATTCAATCGAAATTTCAATTCATGGTGCCTGAATGGGTTGGTGGTAGATTTTCATTATGTTCGGCAATGGGGTTATCACTGGGCTGCATGATCGGCATATATCATTTTCTTAGGATGCTTGAAGGGGCTAGGAGGATGGATATGCACTTCAGGCAAGTTCCTTTCATGGAGAATATGCCAATGATGCTCGCGTTGTTATCAATCTTTAATACAAATTTCCTTGGCGCGAAATCTCAAGCAATACTCTCTTATGGTTCACGCCTAGATAAATTTAGTGATTATTTACAGCAATTGCACATGGAATCATTAGGTAAAAGTACTCGTATTGACAATAGAAGCGTCTCTGTAAATACAGGTAGTATTATCTGGGGTGGGTCCGCATCAAGTGGTCAACACTCATATTTTCAGCTAATACACCAAGGAACTCAATGCGTCCCTATAGATTTTATACTGCCAATAATAGATACATCTGAGCGTAAAAATAACTATAATGTTGCAAATTGTCTAGCTCAAAGCGAAGCATTAATGGACGGTTATAAAGCTGGTGATGCCGAAAGGATTCACCCTGGAAATCGACCGAGTAACACCATTTTATTTGATCGAGTCTCGCCTGAAGTTTTAGGGCAGCTTATTTCATTATATGAGCATAAGGTATATGTTCAGGGAGTTATTTTTGGTATTAATCCGTTTGATCAATTTGGCGTTGAGTATGGCAAGAGATTAGCTAGTACACTAAATGAGCATCTTATTGGGAAAAAGAAGTACAACAATATCAATAAATCCACTCAAAATATTCTTGATATCATTGAAAATCTTGATCCATCCGAATAGGAATTTGTAGGAAAAAATTATGGAAAATGAGTTGCACAAAGAATATTTTAGGCCCTGGGGGAGTTATATCTGCCTCGATTCAGGATCAAATTTTCAGGTCAAAAGATTGATTGTTAATCCGGGTGGTATTTTGTCATTGCAAAAGCATTTCA
>CABXCS010000060.1 GCA_902510755.1 uncultured Woeseiaceae bacterium
AATTGCTAATCCAGAAAGCCTACCTCCAATTAACAAACTTGGAGCGTATACTGGTGGTATGTCAGACTTGGGAACACCAACAGGTGGAGATGGAATTGGATTACTCGTTGCTGAGCTTCCACCTCTTGAATACAGGGATGTGACTGTTTTAGAGGTTGAGAATATGTGGCGATCCAGAATTGATGATATGCCGGGAGTTAAGAAATTAACTTTTGATTCTGGGAGAAGTATTGGTGGGGGTTCTGATTTGGGTTTTAATATTGTTGGTCAAGACATAAAGCAGTTAGAACAATCATCTAAAACATTGGAAAGAAAATTAAGAGAGTATAGAGGTGTATTTGATATCAGAAGCTCCTTAAGTGTAGGTGGCGAAGAGATCAAACTTGATGTTAAGCCTGAAGCTGAGGCTTTAGGTTTTTCAATGGCATCAGTAGGCAGGCAAGTCAGGCAAGCGTTCTATGGTGAAGAGGCACAACGTATTCAACGAGGTAAGAATGAAATTAAAGTGATGGTTCGATATCCAGAGAGTGACAGAAAATCAATTGGTAATCTCGAGTCAATGCGTATTAGAAACAGTCAAGGAGATGAAGTACCATTTTCTTCTGTAGCAACTGCCAGCTTTGGCACTGCATATTCCAATATTCAGCGTGAGGGTGGTAAACGTATTGTTACAGTTTCCGCTGACGTTGATGCAGCAACAGTTCAACCTAGGGTCGTTACAGCCGATATAATAAATAACTTCATTCCAGAATTAAGAAGTGAATTTCCCCAACTAGAATTTGAATTAGAGGGAACCAGCAATGAAACTGTTAAATTATTGAATGAATTAACTGTGGCTTCGGTTGCTGCATTATTTTTAATTTATATATTAATTGCCATACCACTTAAATCATATATACAACCAATAGTTATCATGTCGGTGATCCCATTTGGGTTAATTGGTGCAGTCATCGGTCATATAGTATTAGATGAGGCTATTAGTATGTTTTCATTATTTGGTTTAGTTGCTTTGGCTGGGGTTGTGGTCAATGACAGTATTATAATGGTTGATTTTATTAATAAGGCACGTGAGGAGGGGGTAGGCATAATTGATGCTGTAGTAACTTCAGGCACCCAGAGGTTTAGAGCAATTTCACTTACATCATTAACAACTGCTATTGGCTTAATGCCAATAATGCTCGAAACAAGCACCCAAGCTCAATTTGTTATTCCAATGGCGATTTCGATATCCTTTGGAATCATTTTTGCCACTGTGATTACCCTATTTCTAATTCCATGCTTATACGTTTTGCAGGATGATTTTATTCGCAAGGTAAAATCATTTGGCCGAACTGTTTTTTCTCTCGAAATAGCATAAATAGATAGACTCGTCGAACTAATTAATAGCTCGACGAGTTATTGCATTCCGAGTGTTTTATTTTGCCGCTTTTCTAGCTAGAGTTTCTTTAATAATATCGTCTGCAACATTGTTTGGGCAGGGTGCATAGTGCGAGAATTCCATTGAAAATTGACCACGTCCTGATGTCATTGTCCTTAGATCACCGATGTAGCCAAACATATCAGCAAGAGGGGCACTCGCATTCACGCGTGTTCCTGTTGGACCTGTATCTTGTGATTTAATCATGCCGCGTCTGCGATTTAAATCTCCAATAACATCACCAACATGATCTTCTGGTGTGTAAACATCAACCTTCATGATTGGCTCAAGTAGTTGTGGACCAGCTTTAGGTATTGATTGCCTATATGCAGCTTTGGTCGCCAATTCAAAAGCCATTGCAGATGAGTCAACTGCATGGAAACCACCATCCATTAATTTAAAAGTAACATCAAGTAATGGGAATCCTGCTAACGTTCCCTCATCCATGCTGGATTGAAATGCTTTTTCAACTGCTGACCAATACTCTCTAGGAACATTCCCACCAGTTACATGTGATTCGAAGGTATAACCACTATTTTGCTCTCCTGGTTCTATTTCATAGTCTATTTTCGCGAATTGACCAGAGCCACCAGTTTGCTTCTTGTGGATGTATGTATCCTCGACTGCTTGAGTTATAGTTTCTCTATAAGCAACTTGAGGTTTGCCCATTTGAACTTCAACATTATGCGTTCTTTTAAGGATATCAACTTTAATGTCTAGGTGTAATTCACCCATTCCTTTGATAATTGTTTCTCCTGAATCTTCATCAGTAGCGACTTGGAAAGAGGGGTCCTCTTGAACCATTTTATTTAATGCGATGCCTAATTTCTCAGTACCAGCTTTATCTTGAGGTGAGATAGCGATTGAGATTACAGGATCTGGAAATACCATTGGCTCCAATGTGGCGGGCTTATTTTCATCTGCCAGCGTGTGTCCTGTTTTCGTATTTTTCATACCCAATAAAGCGACAATGTCACCAGCCTGAGCATAATCAAGCTCTTCCCTAGAATCTGCATGCATCTCAACTATACGACCAATTCTCTCTGTTTTACCTGTAAAGGTATTTAGAACATTGTCCCCTTTTTTAAGGAGACCTGAATAGATTCTTGTAAATGTTAAGGCACCATATCGATCATCCATAATTTTAAAAGCTAGAGCTCTTAATGGTTTATTAGGATCAACAGTTGCATATTCACCAGTCTCATTACCCTCTAGATCAACCTCAGGTTGAGGCTTAACTTCGGTAGGGCTTGGAAGATAATCAACCACTGCATCTAGGACATTTTGTACACCTTTATTTTTGAATGCAGATCCACAAAAAGTCGGGAAAAAATCC
>CABXCS010000061.1 GCA_902510755.1 uncultured Woeseiaceae bacterium
TCTAGTTCCTGATGTATTGGAGCTCATAAATTTAGCTTATACTTTTGGTTCAGCGGGTTTATTTTTTCCTATGCTTGGACTTTTATTTTGGAAAAGAACAACTGCAAAAGGAGCATATTGGAGTATGTTGCTAGGTGGCTCATCAGCGGTAATCTGGACCCTAGCAGGAAACCCAATGGGATTTGCTTCATCTTATTTAGGTTGGATAATTGGATTGCCAGTACTAGTGATTGTCTCCTTTGCTACAGAGCATAGTGCTGACGAAAATATTGAATTATTTGGATGACTAGGTTTTCTGTATTTATAGTAACCAGCCCACCCCAAGATAAATTAATACACTTATAAAGCCAATCAATAAAGCGTAGGGCATTTGTGTTTTAATGTGATCAATATGATCCGACGCTGCTCCTGTAGAAGCCAAGATTGAAGTATCAGATAAAGGTGAACAATGATCCCCAAATACACCACCACCAGCTACTGCAGCAATTGTTGCATAAACTATAGTGTCAAGCTCTCCCCCTGAGAAATTAAAAGCCAAGGGTACAGCGATAGGAATCATAATGGCATATGTCCCCCATGAAGTACCAGTAGAGAATGCGACTATAGCTGTAATCAAAAAAGCTAACATGGGAAGTACTTTTGGTGTTAACCAAGATTCGGTAATTGAGACTATATATCCTGCAGTATTTAGCATAGCCGAGAGATCATTGAGTGAGTATGCTAAGGCTAGGATAATTATCGCCGGCATAATACCCTTGATGCCCAGCATTGCCGTATTAATTATTTCTTTAAGAGGGACTCCTTGAATTCTCATGATTAATCCAGCCACAAAAGATGAGAGCATAAAAGCTTCCATCGGTTTAGCTGATGAAGTGATAATAAAAGAACCGACGGCAAAGGAAATTACTACACAGACAGGAAAAATAAAATTCCAAAATAAACTTGTTTTGATATTTTCATAGGGTTGAATATTGGTTAACTCAACTCCCATTAAAGGGTCCGCCCCATCACGAAGCACTTTATTTTCATTTAAAGCTCTCTCTTCTGCTTTTTTCATGGGTCCAAAATCAGGAATAATATTAATAGCTACCAATCCAACCATTAATACCGCTAAAATTGAATAGATATTAAAGGGAATAGCAATAATGAATACTTGCATTGCTTGTCCAACATCTTGAATAGGTCCCATTCCAATTAGTAAACTTGCAACCAATACTGCCCAACCAGTAATTGGGACGAGGATGCTCACTGGTGCAGAGGTTGAATCACAAATATAGGCTAATTTTTCCCGTGAGACTTTGAATCGATCTGATAAATTTCTCATGGTTGAACCAACAAAAAGCGGACTAAAGTAATCACTAAAATATACAAACATACCCATGAACCAAGCAATCAATTGAACTCTTATACGAGTCATTTTTTTCTGCGCAATGTATTGTGAGAAATTAGCGATTGCACCGGTTCTTTGAAAGAAAGCAATGGAAATACCAATAAAGAACTCAAGGAGTAATACCCAAGAAAAATTGGTATTACCTAATGCATTCTTGAGTAAATTAGGGAAACCCATAAGTCCCTGCCCTGAGACAACTACCCCAATTAAACAAGCCATTACTAAGGAAAAAATGGTATTTCTTGTTAAAAAAGCTAATAAAATAGCTATGCTTGCCGGAACAAGTGATAAAACTCCGTAATATTCATTGGGGTCCATATTTGATCCTTAACTATGGTTTAGATAATCAATTCTAATTAAATTTCAGCTTTCCCTCTATGACTTTCTATCATTGAGATAAGATTAAAGCCAATCTTTCTAAATGGCTCAGGTGGCATCCAGTTCGCACTCCCAAAAAGATTTTTGATATCTGGGGCGGGTTTATCATTTGCTAGGTTTGCTAGATGTTCTCCAAAGAGTGTTCCCTTTACTATACCTCCTCCATTGCAACCGGCGGATATATATAAGTTTTTATCATATTCACCCCACAACCAACTTCCGTTCAAAGTTAATCCTGTTGCTCCACCCCAAACTGCCTCAAAATTTAATTCTGGAAATTGTGGGTAACGCTTTCTTAGCTGATCTAAAAGCTGTATTGCAACTAAATCTTTATTTCCCTCATTTTCGTAATGATAGAGTGAGCGTATCATTAATCTTCCATCCAGGGTTCTTCGAAGTGTACTGCCGAGCCTATGAGTTGGTAAAATTCCCCAGTTGTTATTATTGCCTAGTAATTCTTGATTCTTCTGGCTCAATTGTTCGGTCAAACCTGCATACGTATAAATTGTCGCTAAGTATGCATTTCCTATTCCTAATTTGCCGCAAAATGCATTATTAGCAATAATAACCTTTTTCGTTTTAATCTCACCATTTGGGGTTTTTATAATCCATTTCGATTTAGATTTTAAGCATTTCAGAGCTGGTGTATTTTCATAATAGGATATGGATGAAGGTAAATTTTCCACCAAAGCCCGAATTAAAGCAGCAGGTTGGGCGAGGAAACAATGTGGTGTATAGAGACCTTGTTGATAGTATTTTGTTCCAAGTGTTTCCTGTAATTCTTTGTTATTGAATAATTCAAAATCCAGATTAGTTGATTCTAAAAACTTAATATATTTGTTTAGTGATTTAACACCAATAGCACTTGCAGCAACCCTGAAGACTCCTGTTTTCTGTATG
>CABXCS010000062.1 GCA_902510755.1 uncultured Woeseiaceae bacterium
AAACATGCAACGGGTAGTGGAAAAACTTGGTCTGCTATTTTTGCTCTAAAAAGACATTTAAAAACTTCTCAAGTTGGTATCGTAGTGGTTCCTGGAAAATTACTACAACTTCAATGGAAAGATGAAATAGAAATGTTAATTCCTAATGCACAGTTCTTGTTAGCAGGAGGTGGTTATAATGCATGGAGACGAGGAATTTTAAAGTCATTTACCTCTAATGATCCTAATAATCCTCCGAAAATTGTTATTGTTATCCGCAAAACGGCATCATCTGATGAATTTATTTCTTCTATTAATGGTGGACCACACCTCATGTTGATTGCTGATGAAGTTCATGGATTAGGTAGCAATAAATATTCAAAAATTTTTAATATTGAAGCTGGCCCCAAAATGGGCTTAAGTGCAACGCCAGAAAGATATGGAGATCCATCAGGCACTGAAAAGATTTTTGATTATTTTGGAGGTATTTTGCAGCCAATATATGAGTTAAAAGATGCCATCGGTACGGCATTAGTTCCTTATGATTATAAACCTAGTGAATGTCATCTAACGCAAACTGAGCTTGATAAATGGGAAAAGATAAGTAAAAAAATTAGCAGTGAATATGCTAGAAGCCCAAAAGATAATAAAGGTAATTTATTGCGCACGAATTACAAGCTTACTATTTTGCAAAATGAAAGAGCGACAATTGCTAAAACAGCACAAAATAAAATAGTTACAGCACGGAAGATTATACAAAAGAATTATGAGTCACCACAACAATGGTTGGTCTATTGTCAATCAATCAAGCATATGGATGAATTATATGTTGAGTTGGTAAGTGTAGGTATTATGAGTTCTAAGTATCACTCAAAAATGCACGAAGACGCAAAAGAGCAAGAATTAAAAGATTTTAAGGAGAATGGAGGAATACTCTTATCCATAAAATGCTTAGATGAGGGGGTCGATATACCCTCTATAACCCATGCGCTTATTCTATCCTCTGATCAAAATCCTCGGCAATTTATTCAGAGGCGGGGGCGTGTTCTAAGAAAAGATAAAAACAACCCAAATAAAAGAATAGCTTATTTGTATGATTTGGTAATTTCATCTGATTCTAGTTTACACAAATCAATAAAATCGTTATCAGTAACAGAATTAAGAAGAGCACTTGAGTTTGGTAATAATGCAGATAATAAAGAAGTCTGCACAAATCAAATAATGAAAATAGCCGCAAACTGTGGTATAGATTTAAATTCAGATGAATCTGATGATTTATTTATTTTTGAAGAAGAGGAGGAAGATGAGTAAAATTGAAAAAAGTGATTTACTGACATCCACTATTGAAGATGTCTGTAAGGAACTTGAATTAGATAAAGAGCTGCTCATTAGTATTTATAAAGATTGTATGATTAGTGATTCGGATACAAAAGATGCAGAACGTCAACGAAGCCTTCAGATAAAGCGTTACATTGAAGAATATATAAATAACCAGCAAGAAGAAGGATAGTTCTGATGTTATTTAAATCACTAGAAATGCATAATTGGCGAGCCTACAAAGGCAAGCATAAAATTAAATTTAGTACCAATCCAAAGCAACCAATCACCTTAATTCGTGGATCTAATCAAAACGGAAAAACTACGATTTTGAGAGCATTGAAATGGGTTTTTTTTGGTAAAGACTATAGTCCAGATCAAAACTTACCATTCGATTTAATAAACAGAGAATCTTTCTATGAAGGTGATCATAAAGCAGTAGTTACATTAATACTTAGCAAAAATGATGAGGTAATTGAGCTTAGAAGGACACTAAAAGCATCTCCAGGTGTGAGTAATCCAAGAACTAGTGATTTTATTGAGGATCATTTTGTAAAAATTAATGGTGAGTCTCTAAATGGACAGAGAAAGAATTCTTTTCTTAAGCAATTATTTCCACAGGATATTAGTCGTTTTTTCATGTTTGATGGTGAGGACTTGCAAGAGTATAAGAAATTAAATGCTAAAGGTGGGGATCCATCACTAAAAAGAAAGATTAGAACTGTTTTGCAAGTACCATATATTGAGCGTGCAAAAAAGAGTTGTAAAGTTGTCAATGTTCTTTTTGATGATGAAATGACTGATGTTGAGGATGATTCTATAATAAAAAATATGCGTAAAAACAGACAAACTAAACAAGCTGATTTATCACGAACTCAGGGCCAACTTAGAGATGACGAAGATTCGATTGAAATTCAGTTATTAAATGCAAATAGCCAACATAAGAAGCATAAGGATAGTTATGAAGAAATTGAAGGCAGCTCTGAAGCCCTTGACTTATGGAAAGATTCTAAACACGATTTAAAACAAAAAAAATTCGAGTTAAATGCCAAAATAGACTCTCATAGAGAGAATACCTCTAGTTCAGCAAAGATTTTAATGGGAAATTTTTTAAATAAAAACAATCAATATCTGATGAATGAGCATAACAAAATAACAAGTAAGAATACCGCCCATAATCTTGATCAGCATGAACTAGATATGATTAAAGAAAGTCTTAAGGGTAAGAAAAAATGTAGATTATGTGATCAAGACCTCTCTAAAACAGCAGAAGAATATTTAAATAAATTAATAACTGACAGCCAACCTCTTAAATTGAGTGAAGTAGAAG
>CABXCS010000063.1 GCA_902510755.1 uncultured Woeseiaceae bacterium
AGCAGCAGGCGGGCATGTAGATTGCACGATATACACATCTTTACCACGAATATTCTCTAAAATCTCAATATTAAATTCACCATCACTGAATCTACTGGTATGAGCTTTAGTGAGGGGTATATGAAGAACTTTTGCAATATCTTGCGCTAATTTCGGATGGGCGTTACCTGAAATTACTGCCATTGATGATGAATCCAATATTCTACTCCTCAATTATATTTACTACATCAATTCTAACACAATCCTCTAAAGTGCCTGAAAATACTGTAATTGGCTGGGGTGGCAGGGATCGAACCTGCGAATGACGGGATCAAAACCCGTTGCCTTACCACTTGGCTACACCCCATTCAAAACCTGTGCATTATCTGAGAAAAGGTAATTGTGAAGTCCGTATTCTCGCGTGTCAAACAACATTATTATATTCATGCTCATAATTGCCAATTATCAATAAATAATCTTAAATTAAATTGGCTATTCGTTAGTTGAATGTTTTTGGGTAATGTATATGAGTTGCGAGTTTGAAATTCATTAATGTGAATTTGCCATTTATTCTGAATAAATTCATGAGAATTCTGATCTAGTATCAAATAATTGTATGGCGAAGCAGGATTTGGTTGCCCTAAGAGCCAATATCTCAAATCTGAAATTAAAACGTCCATATTTATAATTCTCTCAATATCTGCAATATTATCCCTACCCTTGATTGTTGTAATTTCAGTGCCTGTTCCTTCAATAGTAGCCAAAGTTCGTCCAAATGAACCACTAATTATGCATATGAATTTATCACCCTCTTGATGCCATTTTATTCTTGCATTTAACGCCTCGTCATCATGCTTAATTGTTATCCGGCCAGTCATTTTCCAGATGCTTGGAATAAGTTGATTTTCTCTGTCTTTATTGTAATAGTTATCATCATGAACGATATTAACAGCGCATCCCTGAATATTAATAAGATAGGTAATGATGAGTAATAATCGGATCATTTTTTTAATTTCATCACTCCCAAATTAATGGATATCTATTATAAAGCTCATTTATATAAAGATTATCAGGATATTTATTCTTAGCTTCATCCATAAGTGCACTAGCATCCGAGGTTTTATTCGTGGTCACTAATACTTCGATAATATGTGACATAATCTCTGGATCCTCATAAAGTGAGAAAGCCTTTTTTAATTCAATCAAGGCTTTACTATATTCACCAGTTCGATACAAAATCCACCCATAACTGTCAATGATGGCAGGATTTTTATCATCGTACCTCAATGCTTTTTTTATGAGCGTTAATGCTTTTTTGTAATCATCAGAATAATTCGTGAGTACATAACCATAAGCGTTTAAAATATCTGGGTTCTTTGGGTGGCGTTTTTCCAGAAGAGAGTATTGATGTAATGCTTCTGAAATGTGATCTGCATCAAGAAGAAGTTCAGCGAGCCTGAGGCCAAAGCTATAATCGTTTGGATAATAGGAGATTAAGTTTTTATAAGCCTCACGAGCTTCAATTTTCTGATCTAGACTAACTAATAGACTTGCTTCGGCAATAAGCATATCACGCATATATTTTGGGTATTGTTGACCAAAATTTCTCAAATGATTAATTCCAGCCTCTCCTGAATTTAGACTAATCATCATATTACTTACTTTAATTTGAGAATAGACAGCATTTATTCCTGATTGTACTCCCCTATAAAATTCAAGAGCCTTGACTTTATTACCTTTGATTTCACTTATTCTTCCCATATAGAATTTAGCATCCATTGGGTATAAATCACTCTCTAGTAACTCACTAAAGTCTAGCCAAGCTGCATCATAATCTCCTAATCTAAAATTTATGATTGCCATCAGCCTGACTGCCTCAGGTTGATTATTTTTTTCTAATAAAATTTGACTCACCTGACCTAGAGCATCATCCAGACGATCTGAGGACATATAAGCTAATGCTAGCTCTATCCTAGCAGCAGAACTTGGATTAATCTGATTTCCGATATATTCAGCAATGTAGTTTATTGCTTGCTCATTTTTATCTGAAAGAAGAAGAATTCGGGTAATCAGTAACTTTGGTTTTTCCCATTTCTCATCAAGAGTAATTGCTTTTTCAGCATATCTGAATGCTGCATCATAATTACCATTCTGCATCAAGGATGATGCATATGCATATTGCACATACTCAGATTTATTATAAATCTTTGTAAAATAATATATTAAATTATTTAACTTATTATAATCCGCTGTAGTCAGATACGGTATTACTGCTAGGAAAACTTCATCTGCATTACCTTCATTCTTGGCTAATAGTTTCTTCAGATTATTTTTTGCAGCAATTATTAAATTAGCATCAATCTGTCTATTTATAAGGAATAATAGGGCTGAATCACTATCACTATCTAGATATAACCAACGTTTTGCCAATGAAAGAGCAATGTCATCGAAATGATAATTATTTGCTAACCAGGCAGCTTGCTTTGTCAGCATTACATCATTACTTGACTCGGATGCCCTTACATATGCTTCGATTAGTTTTTTATAATTGAATTCACTTAGCGCAATTTCTGCCTCATTT
>CABXCS010000064.1 GCA_902510755.1 uncultured Woeseiaceae bacterium
ATATATATTGGGGGGCTGAGCAAGAATGGCTTGATAACAAACGTTATACTGGTGTGCGTGATTTAGAAAATCCATTAGCCGCCGTTCAAATGGGATTAATTTATGTAAATCCTGAAGGGCCAGATGGAAATCCAGATCCATTGGCAAGTGCTGTTGATGTCAGAGAGACATTCGGACGGATGGCGATGAATGATGAAGAGACAGTAGCATTAGTGGCTGGTGGACATACTTTTGGTAAGGCGCATGGAGCTGGTGATGCTGATTTAGTGCAAGCTGAACCAGAGGGTGCGCCAATTGAGCAGATGGGTTTCGGTTGGAAAAGTACACATGCCTCAGGGCAGGGTAGTGATACCATTACCAGTGGCTTTGAGGGTGCTTGGACAGCTAATCCTACGCAATGGGATAATGGTTATTTTGATTTACTGTTTGGTTACGAGTGGGAGCTTGTAAAAAGTCCTGCTGGAGCACAACAATGGCATCCAGTTAGTCCAAAAGAGAGCGATCTTGCTCCTGATGCTGAAGATGCAAACAAGAAAGTAACAACATTCATGACCACAGCCGATATGGCTATGCGTGAAGATCCTGCGTATCGTGAGATATCAATGCGTTTTCATAAGAATCCAGATGAATTCGCAGATGCATTCGCACGAGCGTGGTACAAACTTTTGCATCGTGATATGGGTCCTGTCTGCCGTTACCTCGGTCCAGAAGTCCCTTCTGAAGAACTAATTTGGCAAGATCCAATTCCAACTGGCAATGCTGATTATGATGTTGATGCTGTTAAAGCAAAAATTGCAGCTAGTGATCTTACTGTTCAAGAAATGCTTGAAACTGCATGGGCTAGTGCTGCAACCTACAGAAACTCTGATATGCGAGGTGGTGCTAATGGTGCGAGAATCCGCCTAGCGCCCCAAAAAGACTGGGCAGTTAATAAACCGGAACAACTCGCCAGAGTCATAAGCACACTTGAAAAAATCGCAACTGAAGGTAATTGTTCAATTGCAGATACTATTGTATTGGCGGGTAATGTAGGTCTAGAAAAAGCTTCAGGAGTTAAGGTTCCATTCAAACCTGGACGAGGAGATGCTTCACAGGAGCAAACTGACATTGAATCATTCGAGGTATTGGAGCTTGTTGCTGATGGATTCCGTAATTACCAAAAAATGCAATTCTCTGTTACTCCTGAAGAAATGTTACTTGATAAAGCTCAGCTGCTAGGATTAACAGCGACAGAAATGACGGTCTTGATTGGCGGTATGCGCTCTCTTGGAATTAGTACGAATGGACTTGGTGTCTTTACAGATAATCCTGGATCATTAAATAATGATTTTTTTACTAATTTACTAGATATGAACATCGCCTGGAAAGAGGCAGGAGATAATACATATACTGGCTCTGATAGATCAACAGGTGAAGATCAACGAACTGCATCAAGAGTTGATTTGGTTTTTGGTTCAAATTCTCAACTTAGAGCAATATGTGAGGTTTATGCTGCTGACGATGCGAATGAGAAATTCAAAAATGATTTCATTTCAGCATGGAATAAGGTAATGAATCTTGATCGATTTGATCTTTCGTAATAATCTAATTAACAGCTATTAATCTAGCTTATATTGAAAATAAAAAATCTCTCTTTTCGTGGAGAGATTTTTTTTTGCATGCGATAGATTTACAAAAAAGTAAAATAATAACTTGAAAATATTATATTTTGCTGAGGTAATTTTTTTATTATTAGAGTTTCTCATTCATAACAAATTTATTAATTTTCACTGAGCACCTCGGAGGTCTTCCTGTTAGAATTAGCACAGACGAATATTAAATGAAGAGCACATGAGTAAAAATTATAAAGCTGCTGATATTGAGGTACTGAGTGGTCTAGAGCCTGTGAGAAGAAGACCGGGTATGTACACTGATACTTCACGACCAAATCATTTAGCGCATGAGGTAATCGATAATAGTGTTGATGAAGCTCTGGCTGGACATTGTAAAAAAATTGAAGTAACGGTTCATCTCGATGGGTCAATTGAAGTAGTAGATGATGGTCGCGGGATGCCAGTGGATTTACATCCCAAGGAAAAGATACCTGGTGTGGAATTAATATTAACGCGGTTGCATGCGGGTGGAAAATTTAATAAAGATAATTATCAATATTCAGGCGGTCTTCATGGTGTGGGTGTATCAGTTGTGAACGCACTTTCAAAGAATCTTGAAGTATGGATTCGGCGTGAAGGTCAAGAGCATAGTTTGAGTTTTGCAGGAGGTAAAAAACAGGGTGATTTAGAGGTTGTTGGGAAAGTTGGGCAAGCCAATACTGGTACTACGCTGAGATTTTGGCCAGATCCGCAATATTTTGATTCAGCAGTTATTTCAGTCTCTAAATTACAACATGCCCTTAAAGCTAAGGCGGTATTGTGCCCAGGCCTTACAGTAAAATTGAAACTTGAAAAAACACAGGAGAGTTTCGAATGGCTTTATGCTGAAGGTCTAGAGGAGTATCTGACCGAAGCAATAGGAGAAACAACACATTTACCTGAATCACCATTTAGTGGCAGTGTGAC
>CABXCS010000065.1 GCA_902510755.1 uncultured Woeseiaceae bacterium
AAGTTTTTCCCATCAAGAGAAAAGATCTCATTACCATCAACAAAGGCACCAATTTCAACTTTATTTCCATTTATCTTTAATCGATCTTCACGTATCCACCGTTCTACTTCACGTCTTGAGCCATGCCCTTTTGAAGCTAAAAATTTCTGCACTCGTTGCTTCATGAATGATATCAACCATCACTATCGTTAATGTTGCTAGTTACATTCCCATCAGAATTATCTTCCTCTTCATCAGTATCGCCAACAAGTTCTTTAAAATTAACTTCAGAAATTAACTTTGCTGATTCCAGTTCAACCTCTGTTATAGATTCATCAACTAACTCATCAGCAGTATCATTATTTTCAAGGATTGGGTTAACGAGACGCTCTTCATTTGTCACTTGAGTCTCAATTTCTGGTAAATCTAATTTAATTTTAATAGCCTCCCAGTCAGATAGATCCGCAAGCGGCGGCAAATCATCTATTTTCTTTAACCCAAAATAATCGAGAAATATCTTAGTTGTCCCAAACATCTCTGGCCTACCAGGGACATCACGTTGGCCAGTAATATATATCCAATCTCTCTCGATGAGCGATTTAATTATATTACTACTGACTGAGACACCACGTACCTCCTCAATTTCACCTCTTGTAATTGGCTGCCGATAAGCAATCAGGGCTAGTGTTTCGAAGAGCGCTCGAGAATAACGTGGTGCCCTCCACTCCCAAAGTTTATCAAGTTTTTTAGATACTTTTGGAGTGACCTGAATCCTAAAACCTGATGCAACTTCAATTAATTCAATATTTCTTGCATCATATTCATGCTGTAGATTTTTCAGGCATTCACGAATAATTGATCTGGTTGGTCTCAGATGATCCTCAAAAAGACTTTCGATCGCATCCACCTTTAAAGGCTTATCTGATGCCAATAACGCAGCTTCAATAAAATACCTAACCTCATCTTTATTCATTTTATGATCCCTAAAAGTCCTATTTATGTACTAATCTTCATTAATATGTATAGCAGATGATACCCTGATATGCATTGGTGCAAACTCTTCATTTTGCACTACCTCTATCGTTGCATCTTTCAATAATTCCAGTATGGCAAGAAAAGTGACAGCAATACCAAGACGCCCCTCATTTATGCTAAATAAATCCACAAAATCTATGAATTTTTTTACTTGAATTCGATTAATGATCTCCAGCATCCTCTGCTTAACTGAAAGTGTCTCTTTCTCGAAATGCAACTCTGAATTCATTTCGACTCTTTTTAAAACATCATGAAAAGCAATTAATAATTCTTTTAATGTTACATCTGGTAGTTTAATAACAACTGATTTTTCAGGTGCCTCGACATTAGCAATAACTATATCTCTTTCTAATCTTGGTATTGCATCTAAATCCTCGGCAGCCATCTTAAAACGCTCATACTCTTGTAGGCGCCTAACTAATTCTGCCCTCGGATCCTCTTCGTCCTCTTCCACTTCAGGCCTAGGTAGCAACATTCGAGATTTAATCTCAGCAAGCATTGCTGCCATCAATAAGTATTCACCTGCTAATTCTAATTTTATTTCTTCCATCAAATTTATATAATCAATATATTGTTGCGTGATCTCTGTCACTGGAATATCAAGAATATTTAAGTTCTGACGTTTAATCAGATATAACAATAAATCTAATGGGCCCTCAAAAGCTTCTAGAAAAACTTTTAAGGCAAATGGAGGTATATATAAATCTTGCGGTAATTCAGTTACTGGTTCACCCTCTACAACCGCAAAAGGCATTTCGTATTGTTTGTTAATACCTTTATCGATTTTTTTAACCATTTGGTATTTTACTCTTGTGATTATGCTTGCGCCAAATTATCAATAAACAATAACTATGAACTCCGAATATAATAATTGCTCTAAGATGCTAATAAGCAGATAATATAACAATAAAGTCTATTTAAATAGATAAAATAATTTACTCAACATATTATAAATTGATCATATCCACACTATGCAATTCTTAACAGAATATATACCGATAATAATATTTATTTTGGCTTACTTTAATGGTGGAATATTTTTCGCAACCAAAGCTCTCATGATAGCCATGCCTGTCGGATTCTTCATACAATGGGCTCTTACTAAAAAAATTAATAAAATTTATTTAGGTTCAACATTATTAGTCATCATCCTGGGTACAGCTACAATTATTTTTAAAAACCCAACTTTTCTGTATTGGAAACCGACTGTACTTAACTGGTTAATTGGCCTTGTTTTTCTTGGCAGCCAATTTATTGGTGAGGAGCCAATAATAAAAAGAATGCTTAAACAGGCGGCAACTCTCAGAAAAAAACAATGGGATAAATTGAATTTTATGTGGGCTCTATTCTTTCTTTTTAGTGGAGCAATAAATATATATGT
>CABXCS010000066.1 GCA_902510755.1 uncultured Woeseiaceae bacterium
CTGCCAATGAAATTTTTGACCTTTTCATCTTCCATGACCATTTTCTCGATAGTGATTTTTGATGTATCAACATCAACTATCATCTTACTTCTCAACTTTCCGTTAACTTGAATAATTAATTGTATTTCTTTTTTTACAAGCACTGACTCATCAACTATCGGCCATTTAGCATAAATAATAGAGGTTTCATGCCCAAGTTTTTTCCATAAAGCATGGCAAATATGAGGTGTAATTGGTGAGAGTAGCATCACAATAGATTCCAGCGCCTCCTGAATAATAATTGTTTTCTCATCAATCACATCCTTATGCTTATTTATAGTATTTAATAACTCCATGATAGCTGCGATCGCAGTGTTAAACTTATATCTCCTGCCAATATCATCAGTTACCTTTTGTATTGTAATATGCGTTTTATATCGAAGATTATTTTCCGCCTCACTATACTTGTCTTGTAAATCAGTATTAGTCACGACTCTATGAGTGTCCACAGCTGTCCATAATCGTCGAAGGAATCGGTATGCACCCTGCACCCCATCATTAGACCATTCTAATGCTAATTCTGGAGGTGCCGCAGACATCATAAACAAGCGCACGGTGTCAGCACCGAATTTATCAATTAGGCCTTGTGGATCAACAGTATTGCCTTTCGCTTTTGACATTTTTGCGCCATCTTTTAAAACCATTCCTTGTGTCAATAAATTGGTGAATGGCTCACTTGCGGCTGAAATTCCTTCATCTCGCAATAGTCTCTGGAAAAAACGTGAATACAATAAATGTAAAATAGCATGCTCAATACCACCAGTATATTGATCAACAGGCATCCAATATGATTCACGCTGGTCCAGCATTGAATCATCTGCATCGAAGCTAGCATAGCGAGAGAAATACCAAGAAGATTCAAAAAAAGTATCAAAAGTATCTGTTTCCCGTTTCGCATTTTTACCACATTTTGGGCATTTTGTATTATAAAACTCTGGCATATCTCTGAGTGGTGAGCCAGTACCACTGAATTCAACCTTTTCAGGGAGGACCACCGGCAACTCATCAGCTGGTACAGGAACTGCATCACAATCATTACAATAAATGATTGGTATAGGAGTTCCCCAATAGCGCTGACGAGAAACACCCCAATCACGCAAACGGTAATTTGTAACTCTTTTTCCTTGTTTCTTTTCTTCAAAATAATCAGCAATTACATCAAAAGCTTCCAAAGAACTCAGACCATCATATTTTCCAGAATTTATTAAAACCCCATAATCTAAATAGGGTGCTTTTTCAAGATCAACCAAAGTGTCGGTTGTTGGTTTAATAACTTGTTTTATTTTTAAATTATAATGCCTAGCAAATTCCCAATCTCTCGTATCATGACCAGGAACAGCCATAACAGCACCACTGCCATATGTCATTAGGACAAAATTAGCTACCCAAATCGGTATTTTCTCATTTGTTATAGGGTGTATTGCATATAAATTTAACGGTAACCCTTTTCTCTCCATTGTTTCAATCATAGCTTCAGCTGAATGATTTGTTTTACACTCTTCAATAAATTCGGCGATCTTTCTGTCTTTTATAGCAGCCTTTATAGCAAGCGGGTGTTCAGCCGCGACCGCCATATACGTTACCCCCATAAGAGTATCCGGTCTGGTGGTAAATATGGTTATATCAGCCTCTTGAGATTCCAACGGGAATGAGCATTCAATTCCCTCAGATCTTCCTATCCAATTTCTTTGCATTGTTTTGACTGATTCAGGCCAACCATCAAGACTATCAAGTGACTCCAATAGCTCCTCGGCATATGCAGTAATCTTCATAAACCATTGTGGAATTTCTCTTCTCTCGACGAGAGCATCTGATCGCCATCCACGACCATCGATGACCTGCTCATTTGCTAATACTGTTTGATCTACTGGGTCCCAATTGACAATTGAATTTTTTCTATACACTAAGCCTTTTTCAAATAAGCGTGTAAATAACCACTGTTCCCAGCGATAATAATCTGGTTTACAGGTTGTAACCTCTCGATTCCAATCATAAGCATAGCCGAGACGTTTGAGCTGCTCTCGCATATAATCTATATTTTTATATGTCCATTCTGCTGGAGGAATTTTCCTTTTTATAGCAGCATTTTCAGCAGGCATACCAAAAGCATCCCAGCCCATAGGTTGAAGCACATGTTTACCGAGCATTCTTTGATAACGTGCAATTACATCGCTAATTGTAAAAACTCTCACATGCCCCATGTGAAGCTGGCCACTTGGG
>CABXCS010000067.1 GCA_902510755.1 uncultured Woeseiaceae bacterium
TCGTAGACCAGATAAACGTTATTATCTTGGTAAAGGAAAATTAGATGAACTGCGTTTATGCGTAAAGTCTAATCAATCAGAATTAGTAATAATAGATGCAGCCTTAAGCCCCAGCCAAGAAAAAAATATTGAGCAATATTTAAAATGCAGAGTTTTGGATAGAAGTGGTTTAATCCTTGATATCTTTGCTCAAAGAGCTAGAAGTTTTGAGGGTAAATTACAGGTTGAATTAGCCCAATTAAGGCATATTTCTACACGCTTAATAAGAGGTTGGACACATCTAGAAAGGCAAAAGGGTGGTATTGGACTTAGAGGGCCAGGTGAAACTCAATTAGAAACTGATAGACGTTTAATTGATAAACGTATTCGGCAATTGAAGTATCGTCTCGGGCAAGTTGATAGAAGGCGTTCAATGAATCGTCAGAATAGATTAAAAGCTGAAATACCCATTGTTGCTATTGTAGGTTATACCAATGCTGGTAAATCTACTTTGTTTAAGGAATTAACCGGAGCTAATGTATTAATTAAGGATCAGTTATTCGCCACATTAGACCCAACAATGAGGAGACTTGATTTACCTGAAGGTGGACCTATTATATTAACTGATACAGTAGGTTTCATTAAGGATTTGCCTCATGAGTTAGTTGCGGCCTTTAGAGCAACACTTCAAGAGGCAAAAGAAGCTAATTTAATTTTGCATGTTATCGATGCTAGTGATCCTAATCGCTGGCAAAGAATAAAGCAGGTTAATCAAGTTCTCGATCAGCTTGGTGCAAGTGATGTACCTCAATTAAGAGTTTATAACAAAATAGATAAAATGAGATATAAGCCAAAATTAACAAAAAGATTGGATGGAAGAGGAAGGGCGGTATGGATATCAGCCGCAAAAAATCAAGGGCTGAGTTTTTTGATTGATGGACTGCGCAGCTTTATATATAAAAATCTTTTATCTGGGCGCATAAAGTTAAAAAATAATCAAGGGAAGCAACGCGCAAAATTATTTGAAATGGGAGTGGTTAAGGACGAAAAAGTACTAAATGATGGTAGTTGGGAATTAGCAATTCAGATTACTAAAAAAGATATCCTTCGATTTTTAAAAAAAGAAGGCATGAGCGCAGATGCTTTTGGTAAGATAAGTTGATAATAGGTTTTACAATAAAAATAACAAATAGAGACATAAATTATGAGTTGGAATGATTCGGGAAATGGGCAGGACCCATGGAAAAATAATAATCAGCCAGATGATTTGGATAAGATCATTCAGGGATGGCAAAAGAAAATAAATGCAATAATTGGTGGTGGTAAAAGTGGCAGTGGCAATAAAAGTTCAGGTGCATCAAATGGCGCATCAATGCTACTTATTTTCATCTTTGTTGCATGGTTGTTTACTGGTTTATATAGGGTGGACCAAGCGGAGCGAGGTGTTGTCCAGAGATTTGGAGAGTATACTGAGACCACTTTTCCCGGCTTGCATTGGCACATACCTTTTCCTATTGAGACTGTGGATCTAGTAAATACAGGTATTGTTGCTAATTATAGCTTCAGTACTGAGATTCTAACTGCTGATGAACAATACGTATTTGTTCAGATGGTAGTTCAGTATCTCCGTAATGACCCGGTTAAGTATAGTTTTGAGGTCATTAATCCAGAGGGAACTTTAGAGGATTTGACTCAAAGTGCATTGAGAGAAGTAGTTGGAACAAGCTCATTGGAAGTACTTGTAAATGATAGGAGAGACGAAATTGGTCCCAAGACACAAATTGTCCTCCAGAATACATTAGATGCTTATAATGCAGGAATTGAGGTAACTTCTATAAACTTAGAAAAATTAGACTACCCACAAGCTGTTCAAGCTGCAGTAGATGACACACAAAAAGCAAGAAATGATAGTGATCGATTTATTCTAGAAGCAGAAAAATATGCTCAAGATTTAATTCCAAGAGCTAGAGGAAATGCTCAAAGAATCCTTCAAGATGCAGAGGCATATAGAGATCGTGTAATAGCTGATGCTGATGGACAAGCCAGTCGATTTTTATCTTTACTTGCTGAATACAAAAAAGCACCGAGAGTGACTCGAGATCGACTTTATATAGAGGCAGTTGAAGAGGTTTATAAGAATACAAATAAAGTGATTCTTGATTCACAAGGCAGTGGAAATCTTCTGTATCTTCCCATAGACAAACTAATTGGTGAAGGAAACTCGCCTACCAGAAATAATAATCAA
>CABXCS010000068.1 GCA_902510755.1 uncultured Woeseiaceae bacterium
TAGAGTAGCCATTCTAAAGCAAGATCAATATATCCGTGGTGCCTATAAAAACATCGAACTAGATGCTGGCCACTGGCTGCTTGAGCGAAGAACTGAATTTGTGATTTATGAGATATTGGAGCATATTAAAAATATCTAGATATGCAAATTATCAAAGATATTTTTATTATCTTCAATAATTCTCTCGGTTACTTCAGGTTCTGGATGGCGCGTCCAGTCATCTATCTGACCTGAGCCACCCAATAAAATTTCACCTTTTCTGGGAAACATATATGTTACATCTGAACCACCACCTACAGTTAGATAGTCTATTGCTGGATCTGGAGGAATAAAAACTAGCTGACCTTTTACTGGAGTTAATTCATCATCTTTGAAAAGAGCTTTGGAACCCAGCCCAGTGCAATTGAGAATGGTATTCTCTTTGAGTGATAAAATTTCATCTAAATTATTAAAGTTTTGGATTTTGAAGTGACCACCAGAAAGCAGAAAATCATCACGAACACGCCTCAAAAAGATAGCAGGTTCAATCATCATGGTGACAGTTCTTTTGACGAAAGGTACTGGAAATGGATGCTCATGTGGCTCAAGATCAGCAACAGATGAAAATAATTCAGGAAGTTCTCTTAAATAATAATTCTCCTTTGTTTGTTCATTGCTTAAATAATAATTCTCAAGAAATCGTATTCCATATTGGGCTCCACTTAAATTTTGATATGCATGATGTGCTATACGAGCAGCATATTTGTATTGTTCTTCAAAAGCTTTTGATGCAATTCCTTCATCAAAAACACTGGTAGGTGCCCATTGTCCAGCACCTACGTTGGATACTGAGTGTCTAGAGATATCACGAGTATAAATAGTTACATCCCAACCAGCATCCTGCAATAATCTATCCCCAATAATCAGAACACTATTAACCGCCATAGATGAAGCCAGAATAGCAAATGAATTTTTTCCATCACTATCTCTCAGCTCATTAGCTAATTCCTCCACTTTATTTAATTCAGTATGGCGGACGCAAGCATACCAATCGACATTGTATCCCACGCCTAAAATCGATAAGGGTAACGGAATTGGTCCAAGGATGCTTATTGCATGATTCTCATCCACAAATTTTGAGTTAGAATCAATGTTGCTGCCATCATAATTAATGGTAACTAGTTTTCCGCGTCCTATTAATCGACTACGAACTTTTGGATCTATATAGGTGAACATAATTAAGCTTATTATTTAGTTGATAAGGCAGTTTAATCAATATAAATTGATTTATAAACAAATAATCTAGAGTTACCTTCATTATGGATGCTAATGCGAAAACACCTAAAAAAAAGACTTCTCGTCGTCAATTAATTAAAACACTTGGTGCTGCAGGTGCAGCCTCTTCCATAGGTGCATGCTCAGATTTTTCCTCAATTTTTAATAAAAACTATGATCGCCCACATTCCAGGACAGCATTTTTTGCCCCACGCATTGCTCGAGAAAAAATTGTTCGCGTAATTGTTGGTTTAAGACCCTATCGACCCTCAGGTTTTGTGGTAAAGCGCGAACAGTATGACAAGAAAACTATTATTCATAACTATGGTCATGGCGGTGGGGGTATTTCCTTGTCTTGGGGCTCTTCTGCTTTAGCTATGCATCAAACTGCAGGACTTTCTATTGGTAAAGCCGCTGTTATTGGAAGTGGGATAATGGGTCTTACTTCAGCTAGATTATTGCTTATGATCAGCGGGGATATAGTCCTCATGCAAGACCAATAAATATCAAGAAATACACTACCGCTAAACTGGTTGCAGATGTCTTTGGTATCGCTGATGAACTGAATATAGAGCGCTTCCATCTTGTTGGCCATGATTGGGGGGCAGCAATTGGCTGGGCAGCGGTAATGTCAAATTCTAAAAGAATTTTATCTTGGACAGCTTTATCCATTCCACATTCATTAGCATTTTTTGAAGCCCTCCGAACTGACAAAGAACAACAAAAAAAGAGTCGCTATATTAGATTTTTTAATCTCCCTTGGGTACCAGAA